>NZ_JAZDCW010000008.1:0-255650 GCF_036323765.1 Streptomyces solitudinis | reverse complement strand
AGAAACGGACGCTTCCTTCGGAAGACCCTTTCAGGCTTCCCTCCGGGCGCTTCCCTTCGGTGTGTCCACTACTTTAGCGAAGGTCCCGCCCAGTTCCTAATCGGGCTGTCCGGAATGTTTTCGGCGTGCCGAAAGACATCCCGCTCCGGGATTCGAGAGTAGTGGTTGGCCACTGTGTGCGGCGCGTCCACCAGATCCATCTGCGATTGATCCTTGTGAAAGCTCTGCCTGCGTTCAGCGACTCGGACTACATTACGCATCGCGTCGCCCGGAGTCAAGTCACGTCTTGCGACGGCGCGGCTGGTGCGGCCGGTACGGGCTGACGGTCGGGTCGCCGTCGATCCAGAAGCGGTACGGGTGCCCGGCTCCCTCACCGCCGACACCGGTGCGCGGTCCGGTCCGGACGAGGCCGCGACTGGGCGGGTCGCCCGCCAGGAGCCGCAGCGGTGCCTCCCGCGAACCGCCGCACAGGTCGGTGCCGTTCAGTCCGCGGTCCACGTCCAGCGCCGTGGCGAGCCGGGCCGGTCCCTTGGCCAGCTCGTCGTCCCGGCGGGCGGTGGGGCGGCGGGAACGGGCAATGTCGGCGCCCGTCAGCACCTCCCCCGCCCGCAGGAGGACCCCGGCGGCCGTCCCGTCGGCCTCGCAGACGAGGTTCAGGCAGTGCCACATGCCGTAGGTGAAGTAGACGTAGGCGTGCCCGGGCGGTCCGAACATGGAGGCGTTGCGCGCGGTGCGTCCCCGGTAGGCGTGGGAACCGGGATCGCGTTCGCCCTCGTACGCCTCCACCTCGGTCAGCCGCACCTCGATCGGCCCCTCCGGCGTCGTGCGGACCAGGACGCGTCCCAGGAGGTCCTGGGCCACCTCAAGGACGGGACGGTCGAAGAAGGCTCGGGGCAGGGCGGTACGGTCACGGGCGACGAACATGCCAGTCGAGGGTAGTCGAGTGGCGGGGAAGGACGAGATGGCGTTCAAGAAGCTGTTGGCGAGTGTGGGATTCGGCGGGGGTTCGGTCGAGACGGTGCTCTCGGAGCCGAACGTGCTGCCGGGCGGTGTCGTGCACGGTGAGGTGCGCATCGAGGGCGGCTCGGTGGAACAACGGGTCCAGGGGCTGTCGGTGGGGCTCCAGGGCAAGGTCGAGGTGGAGAGCCAGGACCAGGAGACGGTGCGGGACGTCGAGTTCCACCGCCAGCAGCTCGGCGGGGCCTTCGACCTGGCACCGGGCGCGACGCACGTCGTGCCGTTCGCGCTGGAGATCCCCTGGGAGACGCCCGTCACCGTCTTCATGGGACACCACCTCCCGGGCATGCACGTCGGGGTGTCGACACGGCTGGACATCGCGCGGGCCGTCGACTCCACCGACCTCGACCCCGTGCACGTCCACCCGCTGCCCGCCCAGCAGGCGATCCTGGACGCCTTCGGCGGGCTCGGGTTCCGCTTCAAGGGCGCGGACCTGGAGCAGGGACGCGTCCACGGAACCCGGCAGCGGCTGCCGTTCTACCAGGAGATCGAGTTCTACGCGCCGCCGCAGTACCGGGGCCTGAGCGAGGTGGAGCTGACCTTCGTCGCGGACGGGCAGGCCATGGACGTCGTCCTGGAGATGGACAAGAAGCCGGGACTGTTCTCCGGAGGCAGCGACTCCTTCCGCTGCTTCCCGATGGACCTGGAGAACTTCCGGCAGACGGACTGGACGGGCTACCTCAACCAGTGGCTGGCCGAGGTCGGCAGCCGGCGCAACTGGTTCTGAGGGAGCCCGGCCCCCGGGGCACTGCTCAGCTGAGCAGCACCGTCATGGGGGCCGCGCGGCGCGCCCAGAAGGCGGTCGCCGTGGTGAGGACGTCCGCGGCGGCCGCCGCGTCCTCGGGCGCGGCCTGGGCGAAGACGTCCCAGCCGCGGACCAGGACGAGGCGGCCCCGCTGCGGGGCGTCCGTCCAGCCGAGGTCGGTGAGGGAGTCGGCGAGGGCGTCCCAGCCCCGGCCGGCGGGGTCGGGGAAGCCGAAGCCGGTGGCGCACCGGCTGAGGAAGCCGTTCCCGTCGCGGACGCCGTGCAGGTCGACGGGGGTGCTGTGCCACCCGGCCTCCTCCGGGCCGATGGCCGGTCCCGGGTCGCCCGCGTCGGGCTGCCAGCGGTAGACACCCGGCGGCAGGGAGCCGTCGAGCACGCCGGAGAGGTCGGCCTGCGGGAAGGAACGCGTGCTGTCGGGGCCGTTCATGGTCTCACCATCGCGGTAGGGGTCGTCGGCACTGCTGTGGGTACGGCTCCCCGCTGTGGCGGTGATGATGCCTCAGCCACCGCGGGAAACGGGTGGCGGGGAGTGCCCGGCCATGGTCCCAGGCGGGACGGCCGTCGCTGGTTAGGCTGGCCGGGCATGTCAGTGGTGCCACTGATGCCGACGACTTGGAGGTTCTGACGTGACCGAGCAGAAGCAGCGCCCCCCGCTCCCCCACGCCTTCCATCCCCCGGTGGCGTCCTTCACGGTGGTCAGTGACGACGTGTCGGAGGGCGCGCGCCTGAAGCCGGACCAGGTGCAGGCCGGCGGGAACACTTCGCCGCACCTGCGCTGGGAGGGGTTCCCGCCGGAGACGAGGAGCTTCGCGGTCACCTGCTTCGACCCGGACGCGCCGACGGGCAGCGGGTTCTGGCACTGGAGCGTCTTCGACCTGCCCGCCTCGGTGACCGAGCTGCCCGCCGGGGCCGGTTCGGGGGACTTCACCGGGCTCCCCGAGGGCGCGGTGCACGTCCGCAACGACTACGGCGACCGGGGCTTCGCCGGGGCCGCGCCGCCGCCGGGTGACGGCCCGCACCGGTACGTCTTCACGGTGTACGCCGTGGGCGAGGAGACCCTCGGGGCCGACGCGGACGCCACCCCGGCCGTCGTGGGCTTCAACCTGCGCTTCAAGGCGATCGGACGGGCGCAGCTCGTCGGCGAGTACGAGGTGCCCGCAGGCTCCTGATCCCCGTGCGGACGCCGGTGGCGGCCGCGGGGAAAACGCGTTGCGCCCCGCCCGTCGGGAGCCGCACAGTGGTGCCGGGCAGTCGGCACCGCTTCGCGGGGACGGCGGGGCGCACACGCGCACGGCGTCTGCCGGAGTCCGGCCGTGAGGCGGGACGACCGCGCCGGCTGCCCGCCTCGCCCTGCGTCCCGCGCCGCCCTGGCCAGCTCCTCGTCACCGTCTCCCGCCTCTCCCCCGGTTCTCTTCCCTCCTCTCCGCGCCCGCTGCCTGGCGCCCTTCCCCGTGCCTCTCCCCTTGCCCCCGTGATGTGGCCGCGTCGTGAGCCGTGGGCCGGGCGGCGGTCATCCGCCGTACACCGGGGGGAAATTGCGTTGTTCCCCGGTACGGGCAGCGGCACAGTGGTGCCACCCGCCGAGGGGCGGGGGCGGACGGGGAGGTGGTCGGGATGCGGGAGACACTGGTGCTCAACGCGAGCTTCGAACCGTTGTCGACGGTGTCGCTGCGGCGGGCCGTGGTGCTGGTCATGCAGGAGAAGGCCGTCGTGGAGCAGGCGCATCCGGGGCTTCGGGTACGGGCGGCCCACGTGGAGCTGCCGGTGCCGCAGGTGATCAGACTCAGCCGGTACGTGCGGGTCCCGTTCCGACAACGGGCGCCGTGGTCGCGGCGCGGTGTCCTCGTGCGGGACCGGCACCGGTGCGCGTACTGCGGGCGGCGTGCGACCACGGTGGACCACGTCGTCCCGCGGTCGCACGGTGGCGGTGACACGTGGCTGAATACCGTCGCCGCCTGCGCGGAGGACAACCACCGCAAGGCGGCCAGGACCCCGGCGCAGGCGGGGATGCGGCTGCTGTCCCAGCCGTTCGAGCCGACGCCCGCCGACACCCTGCTGCTCGCTCTGGGGCTGCGGGACGGCGGGGCGCGGCCGGTCTGGGCGGGGCTCCGGGCTCCGGCCTGACCTCTCCGGTCGTCCTGCCTTCGTACGACATGGCGTCGGCCCCGGTGCGGTGCGCACCGGGGCCGACGCCTTTGCCGTGACGGAGGGGCGGTCAGTCGATGGGCGGCCGCTCGGGCGGGCGCTTCGTCATGGCCGCTCCGCCGCCGCCCGGGTTCTTGAAGCCGTCCAGCGCGCCGCCGAGGCCCTTGAGGGCATCGCCGATCTCGCTCGGCACGATCCAGAGCTTGTTGGCGTCGCCCTCCGCGATCTTCGGCAGCATCTGGAGGTACTGGTAGGAGAGCAGCTTCTGGTCCGGGTCCCCGGCGTGGATGGACTCGAAGACGGTGCGGATGGCCTGGGCCTCACCCTCGGCGCGCAGGGCGGCGGCCTTGGCGTCACCTTCGGCGCGCAGGATCTCCGACTGCTTGTGGCCCTCGGCCTGGAGGATCTCCGACTGCCGCACACCTTCGGCCTGGAGGATGGCCGCGCGCTTGTCGCGGTCGGCGCGCATCTGCTTCTCCATCGAGTCCTGGATGGAGGTGGGCGGCTCGATGGCCTTGAGTTCGACGCGGTTGACGCGGATGCCCCACTTGCCGGTGGCCTCGTCCAGGACACCGCGCAGGGCGGCGTTGATCTCCTCGCGGGAGGTGAGCGTCCGCTCCAGGTCCATGCCGCCGATGATGTTCCGCAGCGTGGTGACGGTGAGCTGTTCGATGGCCTGGATGTAGCTGGCGACCTCGTAGGTCGCGGCGCGGGCGTCGGTGACCTGGTAGTAGATGACGGTGTCGATGTTGACGACCAGGTTGTCCTGGGTGATCACCGGCTGCGGCGGGAAGGGCACGACCTGTTCGCGCAGGTCGATGCGGTTGCGGATCGTGTCGATGAACGGCACGACGATGTTGAGGCCCGCGTTGAGGGTACGGGTGTAGCGGCCGAAGCGCTCGACGATGGCGGCGCTCGCCTGCGGAATGACCTGGATCGTCTTGATGAGTGCGATGAAGACCAGCACCACCAGGATGATCAGGACGATGATGACGGCGTCCATCGCGTCCCCCTGGACTCGTGACTGACGTGGCTGAGCGGAGCGAACTGGCTGGCGTGGATGACGTGCGGTGCTGACGGATCGTGACGGCCTGATCGTCCTTGTGCCATCACATCACGACGGCGGTGGCCCCGTCGATCTCCACCACGTCGACCGTCCGGCCGGGTTCGTAGGCGTCTCCCGCGTCCAGCGCTCGGGCCGACCACACCTCGCCGCCGATCTTGACCCGGCCTCCGTTGCCGTCGACCCGTTCCACCACCATGGCCGGGCGGCCCTTGAGGGCGTCCACTCCGCTGGCCAGTTCCGGGCGCTGGGCGCGCATGCGGCGTGCCACCGGCCGGACGACGAGGATGAGCGCGGTCGAGACGACCGCGAAGACGGCGACCTGCGCGACGACACCGCCGCCGAGCGCGGCGACGAGGGCACCCGCCCCGGCGCCGACCGCGAGCATGCCCAGTTCGGGCATCGCGGTGAGCACGAGGGGGATGCCGAGCCCCACGGCGGCGATCAGCCACCACAGCCATGCGTCCACGAGGATCATCATAGGCGCCGGGGGCCTGCCCGCACAGGCCGTACGGGCGTCGGGATCAAGCCAGCGGCAGGCCGTTGGCCGTCCAGCGCTCGCCGACGCGCTCGACGACCAGGGGCAGGCCGAAGCAGCGCGACAGGTTCGCGGAGGTCATCTCCGTCTCCAGCGGGCCCGCCGTGAGGACCTTGCCCTGGCGGATCATGAGGACGTGGGTGAACCCGGGCGGGATCTCCTCGACGTGGTGGGTGACCATGATCATGGACGGCGCGTAGGGGTCGCGGGCGAGCCGGCCGAGGCGGCGGACCAGGTCCTCGCGGCCGCCGAGGTCGAGCCCGGCCGCGGGCTCGTCCAGCAGCAGCAGCTCGGGGTCGGCCATCATGGAGCGGGCGATCTGGGTGCGCTTGCGTTCGCCCTCCGACAGCGTCCCGAACCGGCGGTCGAGGTAGGCGCTCATGCCGAGCCGGTCGAGGAAGGCGCGGGCGCGGTCCTCGTCCACGGTGTCGTAGTTCTCCCGCCAGCTCGCGGTCATGCCGTAGGCGGCGGTGAGGACGGTCTGGAGCACCGTCTGCTGGCGGGGCAGCTTGTCGATGAGCGCGCTGCTGGAGACGCCGATGCGGGGACGCAGCTCAAAGACGTCCACCGCGCCGAGGCGCTCGCCGAGGACCGCGGCCGTGCCGGTGGAGGGGAAGAGGTAGCTGGAGGCGAGGTTGAGCAGGGTCGTCTTGCCCGCGCCGTTGGGGCCGAGGATGATCCAGCGCTCACCCTCCTTGACCGACCAGGAGACGTCGTCCACCAGAGCCCGACCGTCGCGGACCACGGATACGTCCACCAGCTCCAGTACATCGCTCATGAGCGCGTCGTCTCCCATTGCAGTCGCCTTCGCCTGTGCCGGTGGGCACAGTCCCCAGGGAAAACCTACGCCACCGTGCCGACGGCGGGGCCTTCAGGCTGCCGGGTCGGCGGCGGACGGGCCGTCGCGCGCGGGCGTCCGTTTAGCCTGGGGGGATGCTGGAGGAACCTCGTTCGGGGCGGCTGACCGCCTGGGGGAACGCCCTGCTCGCCGGGATGGTGTCGCCGGACGACGCGGTGGCGCGGATCGTCGCGCAGGACGCCGGGCACCGGGTGGCCGGCGTGCCCGGGGAGGACGGGCCCGTGGGGCTGACGCTCGCGCTGGGGCGGCTGCGGACGCTCGGCGCGGCCGGGCTGCGGGTGGCGCTGCCGGTGCCGGGGCACCCGCTGGGGCTGAGTGGTCCGCCGGAGTTCAACGCCACGGCGCTGGAGGCCGGGGAGGCGGTGGCCGTCGCCGGTGTGGCGCTCGGGCTGGTGCCGGAGGTGCGGGAGGCCGGCCCCGCCGGGGACGTGCACGTGGAGGTGGTGTGGCGCTGCCTGCCGGTGCGTGAGGCGCCGCCCGCGGACGTGCCGTCGCTGGGCGAGGCGGAACGGGAGCTGGCGCAGGCGCTGCGCGAGGCGACGGAGGCGCTGACGCGGCTGGACGTGGCCGGTTCCGGACCGGTCGCGCGGGCGGCCCTCGCCGCGTACCAGGCGCGGATGGAGGCGGGGCGGCAGGTGCTCGCGCCCGGGTATCCGCCGCGGGCGGTGCGGGTGCTGGAGCTGGCGCAGCGGGTGGGGGCGCTGGTGGCCATCGCGGAAGGGGCCGAGCCGGGGGCGGCGGTCAGCGCTGGCCAGATGGCGGCGCGTGACGAGCTGCTGCGTCCGGTGGAGCGGATGGCGCGGCGGGCGCAGGTGGCGGCGTACAACGCGTACGTGGAGGAGCGGGAGAGCCGCCGCGCGTAGCGGCCGGGGCGGGCCCGGAACGGGCGACGTGCCCCAGACCGCGGGGGCCTGGGGCAGCCGGTGACGCGGGTGGCTGCCGCGTCAGTCGTTCACACAGACGTTGCCCATGGCCGGGTTCAGCAGACCGATGATGTTGACGGTGTTGCCGCAGAGGTTGACCGGGATGTGCACCGGGATCTGGAGGATGTTGCCGGAGAGCACGCCCGGCGAGCCGACCGCGGCGGCCTCGCCGTGGGCGTCGGCGGCGGCGCTGCCGGCCGCGCCGCCCGCGGCGGCACCTGCGGCGGCGAGGGCGACGGCGGCCTTCTTGGCTGCGTTCATGGGGAGTGTCCTCCTGGACTGGTCGGATGTGCCTGCAAGGCGGCCCGGTCGGGCCGCACGCTGAGCAACGGCGGGCGGCGGACGACGACACGGGCCCCCCGCGCGCACCCCCCATTCGGAGCAGCGCGGCCCTGCCGCGCGCCCCCGGGACAGGACCGGCCCCCAGGAAGTCTCCTGGGGGCCGGGTGAGGGGTGCGGCGGTCGCCGCCGTGCCTCAGGCGTTGACGCAGACGTTGCCGAAGGCGGGGTTCAGCAGACCGACGACGTTGACGGTGTTGCCGCAGGCGTTGACCGGGATGTGCACGGGGACCTGGACCACGTTGCCGGAGGCGACGCCGGGCGAGTTGACGGCGGCGCCGTTCGCGCCCGCGCTGGCGGAGGCGGCACCGGCGCCCGCGGCGAGGATGCCGCCGGCCAGCATCGTGACGGCGGTGAGCTTCTTGAACTGGTTCATGTCCACTATCTCCTTGGTATCGCCGCGGCCATGCGCCGCAGCCGCCATGGAGAACGTCCGGGGGCTCCTCGGGTTGCGCCGTTCGGGTGTTCATCACACGACGGTATGAATCTCCGATAGGAAGAGAACCGGGCGCGGGGCGTCGCGCGTCCCGGGTACGGCGCGCCACCGCCCCGCCGCTGCGGGCGGGGCCGGACCGGCGGGGCGGTCCGGCGGGCGGGCCGGCGGGCGGGCCGCCCCGGCAGGCGTCCGGTCAGGTGGCGACGCCGTGGCGGACGGCCCACAGCGCGGCCTGCGTGCGGTCGGCGAGGTCCAGCTTCATGAGGATGTTGGAGACGTGCGTCTTGACGGTCTTCTCCGAGAGGACCAGCGCGCGGGCGATCTCCCGGTTGGACCGGCCGTCGGCGATGAGCCCGAGCACCTCGCGCTCCCGCTCGGTGAGGCCGCCCTCGCGCTGCGGGCCCGCCGGAGCCGTCTCCTGGGTCAGCAGCGCCGCCGCCACCTCGGACTCCAGCAGCACGTGCCCCGCGTGGACGGAGCGGATCGCCGCGGCCAGCGCGTCGGGGTCGATGTCCTTGTAGAGGTAGCCGGCGGCGCCCGCGCGCAGGGCCGGGACGGCGGTGCGCTGCTCGGTGAAGCTGGTGACGACGAGCACCCGCGCAGGATGGTCGAGTGCGCGCAGCCGCCGCAGCGCCTCGACGCCGTCGGTCCCGGGCATCTTGACGTCGAGCAGGATCACCTCCGGCGCCAGCTCCTGGGCGCGCTCGACGCCGGTGGCGCCGTCGCCCGCCTCACCGACCACCTCGATGTCGTCCTGGACCTCCAGGAAGGTACGCAGCCCGCGGCGCACGACCTGGTGGTCGTCGACGAGCAGCACGCGGATCGGGTCACCCACCGGGCACCTCCATCTCGATCTCCGTGCCCTTGCCGGGCGCGGAGCGCACGTCGAGCCGTCCGCCCACGGAGGCGGCGCGGTCGCGCATGGACACCAGCCCCAGGTGGCGGCCCGCGCGGCGGACGGCGGACGGGTCGAAGCCCCGGCCGTCGTCGGCGACCCGCAGGAGCGCGCCGCCGTCCTCGCGGCTGAGCGCCACGGTCACACGGGCGGCCCCGGAGTGCCGCAGCGCGTTGTGCAGGGCCTCCTGCGCCACGCGCAGCACCGCCTCCTCCTGCGCGGCGGGCAGCGCGCGGACGTCGTGGGCCTCGAAGGTGACGGCGGCGGCGTGCGCCCGGTCGAGCACCCGCACCTGGGTGCGCAGGGTGGCGACGAGTCCGTCCTCCTCCAGCGCGGCCGGACGCAGCTCCACGACGGCGGCGCGCAGTTCGTCGGCGGCGTCGGCGGCGAGCCGGGTGATCTGGCGCAGTTCGTCCCTGGCCCGCTCCGGGTCGCGGGTGACGAGCGCGGTGGCGGCCTGGGCGGTGAGCCGCAGCGAGAACAGCTTCTGGGAGACGGCGTCGTGCAGCTCGTGCGCGATGCGGGTGCGCTCCCCCGCGATGGTCACCTCCCGGGCGCGTTCGTGCAGGCGGGCGTTGGTGAGAGCGAGGGCCGCGTGCTCGGCGAGGAGGCGCAGCAGGTCCTCGTCCTCCTGGGTGAAGGCGCAGCCGGGGCGCGGGCCGGGGCAGCGCTTGTTGGCCAGGAAGAGGGCGCCGAGGACCTCGTCGCCGTCGGCCACGGGCATGCCGAGGAAGTCGGACAGCTCGGGGTGGGCGTCGGGCCAGCCCTCGAAGCGGGGGTCGCGGCGGACGTCGTCGAGGCGCTGCGGGGCGGCGTCGTGGAGCATCGCCGCCAGGATGCCGTGCTGCCGGGGCAGCGGCCCGATGGCCTTCCACTGGGCGTCGCTGACGCCGTCGACGACGAACTGGGCGAAGCCGCCGCGGTCGTCCGGCACGCCGAGGGCGGCGTACTCGGCGTCCACCAGTTCCCGGGCCGAGCGGACGATCGTCTGGAGGACGTCGCGCACTTCGAGCTGCCGGTTCATGGCGAGGAGGGCAGCGCTGACTGCGGCCAGCCCGGTTCTGATCACCATGGCCCCACGCTACTGCGGGCGGGGCGGACCGGGGATCGGGCGGACGGCCGAGCGGACCGGGCCGGGGGACGTAGGCCGTGCGCGTCGCGTCCGCCCGGTCACGCACGGACACGGAACCGTGTCCGACGTCTTGACGCGGTCATGCTGACGATGGCTTGATATTGGCCGTACCGGGGCACCTGGCGGGGCTCGGTATGGGAGCGCTCCCAATCGTGTCCCGCCACCCGGCCGCACGCGCCGACGCGCTCACCGGCCCACCGGACCAGCCGATGAAGGGACTCCCGCGCCGCGAAGCGGACAACGTTGTCAGCGCTGGCACGACGGTCAGCGCTGCCAGCACTGCCGGTGCCGCCTGCCCATGCGCTGTCGGCGCTGTCCAAAACTGCCAGGTCCGGGCAGCACGGTCCGCACTCCCCCACTCACCACTCGGAGCCGCAGATGAGTACCGCACCACCTCCCGCGCCGCCGGTCCCGGGGCGCGGCGGCACCGTCCGCCGCCGCCTCGCCCTGCCGACGGCCGCCGTCACCCTGCTCGGCATGCTGCTCGCCCTCCTCGGCCTGGGCCACTCCGCCCGGGCCGGTGAGTCGCCCTCCGCGCTGGCCACCGGATTCCGGGTCAGTGACGGACGGCTGCTGGAGCGCGACGGGAACGACTTCGTCATGCGGGGCGTGAACCACCCGCACGCCTGGTACACGCACCAGACCGGCTCGTTCGCCGACATCAAGGCGACAGGCGCCAACACCGTCCGCGTCGTCCTCAGCAGCGGCCACCAGTGGACCCGCAGCGACACGGCCGACGTCGCGAACGTCATCTCGCTGTGCAAGGAGAACCGGCTCATCTGCGTGCTGGAGGTGCACGACACCACCGGATACGGGGAGGCGGCCGCCGCCGCGACCCTCGACCAGGCGGCCGACTACTGGATCAGTGTGCGCAGCGCGCTGGCCGGCCAGGAGGACTACGTCATCCTCAACATCGGCAACGAGCCGATCGGCAACACCGGCTACGAGCGCTGGACGGCCGACACCCGCGGCGCGATCCAGAAGCTGCGCGCGGCGGGCTTCGACCACACGATCATGGTGGACGCCCCCAACTGGGGCCAGGACTGGTCCCACACGATGCGCGACAACGCGGCGTCCGTCTTCGCCGCCGACCCGGACCGCAACACCGTCTTCTCGGTCCACATGTACGGCGTGTACGACACGGCGGCCGAGATCCGCTCCTACCTCACGCACTTCGTGGACGCCGGTCTGCCGATCCTCGTCGGGGAGTTCGGCTTCGACCACTCCGACGGCAACCCGGACGAGGACACCATCCTGGCCACCGCCGAGGAACTGGGGCTGGGCTACCTGGGCTGGTCGTGGAGCGGCAACGGCGGCGGTGTCGAGTACCTGGACCTGGTGAACGGGTTCGACCCGAACGCCCTCTCCCCGTGGGGTGAGCGGCTGATCCACGGCCCGAACGGCATCGCCGAGACCGCCGAGGAGGCCGCGGTCTACGGCGGCGATGACGGCGGCGGTGACGACGGGGGCGGTGACGACGGTGACGCGGCCTGCGCGGTGTCGTTCCGCGTCGTCGGCCAGTGGCAGGACGGCTTCCAGGGCGAGGTCGTCATCCGCAACACCGGCACCACCGCCATCGACGGCTGGACGCTCGCGTGGGACTTCCCCGGCCAGCAGCGCGTCGCCAACCTGTGGGGCGGCACCGCCACCCAGTCGGGGGCCTCGGTGAGCGTGGCGGCCGCGTCGTACACCGCCGGTATCGCGCCCGCCGGTTCGGTCACGCTGGGCTTCGTCGCCCAGGGCGACGGCGCGGGCGCCGCCCCGGCGGCGTTCACGCTGAACGGGAACGCCTGCACGGCGGGCTGATCACGGTCCCGCCGGGACGCCGACGGGCGGGCCGCTCCCCGGGGAGCGGCCCGCCCGTTCGCGTCGCCTCGCGGGGGACGCGTCCCGCCCGACGCTGCGCGCACGTCCGCCGCACCGCGGGTGAGGACGGCAGGCCGCCGCTGTGAGGCCGGGCACGAGACCCACGTCACGTACGAAGGCGGTTAGTCGGCGCGCTCGCGCCCCCGGCGCGGTGGCGGGGCCGGGCGGCGGTATTCCACGATGCGCGTTCGTATGTTCCCTCTTTGCCCCCGGATGTTCCGTTCGCGCACGCTGTTGACCGGCGCAGGAGGTCTGCGCCGCAGTCCACCGGAAGGTCTCACCGCTTCATGCGCGCCACCACCGCTTCCACCCCCCGCCGCACCACCCGGACCCGTCGCCCCCTGGCGCTCGCCGCCACGGTGCTCGGCACGACGACGCTGGCGCTGTCGGCGCTGACCGGCACGGCCCACGCGGCGCAGCCGCAGGCCCAGCCCGAGGGTGCGCGGCAGATCGCCCAGGACCTGATCGGCGACGACGCGCAGTTCCGGTGCTTCTCCGAGATCGTGGAGCGCGAGTCCGGCTGGGACCACACCGCGCAGAACCCCGGCAGCGGTGCCTACGGCCTCGTCCAGGCCCTGCCGGGCGGCAAGATGGCCTCGGCCGGCGCCGACTGGCAGACCAACCCGGCCACGCAGATCGAGTGGGGCGTGGAGTACATGGAGGAGCGCTACGGCAGCCCGTGCGGTGCCTGGGCCTTCTGGCAGCAGAACCACTGGTACTGAGCCACCGGCACTGAGACCCGCGTGCCCGCGAGGGGTCCCGCCCCCGCGCGACGGCCCCTCGCACGGCACGGTTCGACGGCGGCGGCGTCCCGGTGGTTCCCGGGGCGCCGCCGCCGTCGGTGTGCGGGCGTCTTTCGCCCGCGTCGCTACTTGCGCATGACCTCGGGTTCGTGGCGGCGCAGGAGGCGCGCCACGACGACGCCGCACAGGGCGGCCATGCCCAGCAGCACGCCCATGCTGACCAGCCACTGGCCCAGCTCGTGGTCCCACAGGGGGTCGGGGTTGGCGGTGTCCCAGGGCAGCAGCACGTTGAGCTGCGCGGTGTTGCCCATGCCCGCGACGGCCCAGCGCGAGGGCATGAGCCAGGCGAGCTGCTCGATGCCCGCCTTGTCGTGGATCTGGAAGAGGACTCCGGTGAACACGACCTGCACGATGGCGAACATGACCAGCAGCGGCATGGTCTTCTCGGCGGTCTTGACCAGCGAGGAGATGATCAGGCCGAACATCATCGAGGCGAGTCCGAGGGCGATGACGACGAGGGTCATCTCGATGCCCGGCGAGTTCGCCAGCAGGACGCCCTCGGCGGGCATGGTGCGCGGCAGGAAGCCGATGACGCAGATGATCACGCCTTGCAGGGCGGTGATGAGGCCGAGGACGATCACCTTCGACATCAGGTACGCCGAACGGGACAGGCCGGTGGCCCGTTCCCGTTCGTAGATGACCCGTTCCTTGATCAGTTCCCGGACGGAGTTGGCCGCCGCCGAGAAGCACATGCCGACCACGATGATCAGCATGATGGTGCTGGCGTCGCGGTTGGTGAAGTTGGTGCGCTGCGGCCCGAAGCCGAGACCGAAGTCGGAGGGGATGACGACGCTGACCACGCCGAGGACCGCGGGCAGGACCAGCATCAGCCCCATGAAGCCGCGGTCGGAGGCGATGACCGAGGAGTAGCGCCGCATCAGCGTCCACAGCTGGGACGCCCAGCTCTGCGGCTTCTGGAGCTTGGCCGGCCGGCGCTGCCAGTCCACCGGCTGCGGGGCGACGGCGTCGATGTCGGCCGCGTAGAGCTGGTAGTGCTGGGAACCGCGCCAGCGGGCCATCCAGTCGTAGTCGCGGTAGTTCTCGAAGGCGGAGAAGACGTCCGCCCAGGAGTCGTAGCCGAAGAAGTTGAGCGCCTCCTCGGGCGGGCCGAAGTAGGCGACGCCGCCGCCCGGCGCCATGACGAGCAGCTTGTCGCACAGCTGGAGCTCGGCCACCGAGTGGGTGACGACCAGGACGGTGCGGCCGTCGTCTGCCAGTCCGCGCAGGAGCTGCATGACGTCGCGGTCCATGCCCGGGTCCAGTCCCGAGGTGGGTTCGTCCAGGAAGATCAGCGACGGCTTGGTCAGCAGCTCCAGGGCGACCGAGACGCGCTTGCGCTGGCCGCCGGAGAGCGAGGTGATCTTCTTGTCCGCGTGGACGTCGAGCTTCAGCTCGGCGAGCACCTCCTCCACGCGGGCGTTGCGCTCGGCCTCCGCCACGTCGCCGGGGAAGCGCAGCTTGGCCGCGTAGCGCAGGGCCGTGCGCACCGGCAGGGCGGTGTGCAGGATGTCGTCCTGCGGGACGAGGCCGATGCGGTGCCGCAGCTCGGCGAAGTGCGTGTAGAGGTTGCGGTTGTCGTAGAGCACCTCGCCCTGGTTGGCGGGCCGGTAGCCGGTGAGCGCCTTGAGCAGGGTGGACTTGCCGGAGCCCGACGGGCCGATGACCGCGATGACGGACTTCTCCGGCACGCCGAAGGAGACGTCGTTGAGGATCGTCTTGCCGCCGTCGACCCGGACGGTGAGGTGGCGGGCGGCGAAGGAGACCTCGCCGGTGTCGACGAACTCCTCCAGCCGGTCGCCGACCAGCCGGAACGTGGAGTGGCCCACGCCGACGATGTCGTGCGGGCCGATCCGCGCGCGGCCGTTCTTCGGGAGCTGTTCCCCGTTGACGTAGGTGCCGTTGTGGCTGCCGAGGTCGTGGATCTCGAACAGCCCGTCTGGCCCGGCCAGGAACTCGGCGTGGAGCCGGGAGACCTGGAGGTCGGAGACGACCAGCTCGTTCTCCAGGGCGCGGCCGATGCGCATGACGCGGCCCAGGGAGAGCTGGTGGAAGGTGGTCGGGCTGCGGTCGCCCACGCCGGCGGCGGGCGGCTGGGGCCCGGGGCCGCCGGTCTGCGCGGGCACCGCCGCGTACGGCTCCGCGGCGTGCGCCGGCCAGGCGGCGTCCAGGTGCCCGTCCGGCCGGACGGGCACCTGCTGGTGCGGCGCCTGCTGCCAGCCCGCGGGGGCGTCCTGCCGCGGCGCGCCCTGCGGGGGCTGCTGCGCGGCCTGGGCGGGCGCGGCGGGTGCCGCCTGCGGGACGGCCGCCTGCGGGGCCTGCGGGCGGGTCATCGCGGACGTCCCGGTGAAGTCCAGGCGCGGCCCGTCCGTCGCGTTACCCAGACGGAGTACCGCGCCCGGTTCGATCTCCAGCTCCTGGACGCGGCGGCCCCGCGCGTAGGTGCCGTTGGTGCTGCCCGGGTCGCTGAGGACCCAGCTCCGGCCCGCCCAGCGCAGCGTCGCGTGCCGCCACGAGACGCGGGCGTCGTCCAGCACGACGTCCCCTTGGGGGTCGCGGCCCACGGCGTACGACCTGGACGGATCGAGCGTCCAGGTCCGTCCGTTCACTTCCAGTACGAGTTCCGGCACTCCATGCCCCACAGACTTGTCCCCCGAGCAATCCCTCCGAGCGGAGGGCCTAGGGATGGCGGTCATCGTGGGGAACTATTCCAGGCCAGCCCGGCCAGCCGGAAACCGGGCCGCACGCGGGTGCGCGACCGGCCGTCCGGGAAGCGGACGGCCGTACGAGGGGCGGACGGCTGCCGATACGGTGGGAGCACCATGAGCGCGACGCAGACTCCCCCTCCGCCCGCCGACGCCCCCGGCTCCCCGGGCTCCCCCGGCGAGGACACCCCGACCCTGCTGGTGAAGATCTTCGGCAAGGACCGTCCCGGGATCACCGCGGGCCTTTTCGACACCCTCGCCGCCTACTCCCTGACCGTGATCGACATCGAGCAGGTGGTCACGCGGGGCCGGATAACGCTCTGCGCCCTGGTCACGGTGCCCGGCGGGGAGGGCTCCGGGGCGACGGAGGGCGGGCTGCGGGCCACCGTGCACAGCTGGGCGGAGTCGCTGAAGCTGGAGGCCGAGATCATCTCCGGGCGTGGCGACAACCGTCCGCGCGGCACCGGACGTTCGCACGTGACGGTGCTGGGGCAGCCGCTCACCGCCGAGGCGACGGCGGCCATCGCCGCCTGCATCACCGGTACCGGCGGCAACATCGACCGCGTCTTCCGGCTCGCCAAGTACCCCGTCACGGCGGTGGAGTTCGAGGTGTCGGGGGCGCAGACGGCGCCGCTGCGCACCGCGCTGGCGACGGAGTCGAAGGTCCGGGGCGTGGACGTGGCCGTCGTCGCCTCGGGCCTCCAGCGGCGCGCCCAGCGGCTCGTCGTCATGGACGTGGACTCCACGCTGATCCAGGACGAGGTGATCGAACTCTTCGCCGGACACGCGGGCTGCGAGGACAAGGTCGCCGAGGTGACCGAGGCGGCGATGCGCGGCGAGCTGGACTTCGCGGAGTCCCTGCACGCGCGGGTGGCGCTGCTGGCCGGGCTGGACGCCTCGGTGGTGGAGAAGGTCCGCGCACAGGTGCGGCTGACCCCCGGCGCCCGCACGCTGGTGCGCACGCTCAAGCGCCTGGGCTACCAGGTGGGCGTGGTCTCGGGGGGGTTCACGCAGGTGACCGACGACCTCCGGGAGCGGCTGGGCCTGGACTTCGCCTCGGCCAACACGCTGGAGATCGTGGACGGCAGGCTGACCGGCCGGGTGACCGGCGAGATCGTCGACCGGGCGGGCAAGGCACGGCTGCTGCGCCGGTTCGCCGAACAGGCCGGGGTGCCGCTGGCGCAGACGGTCGCCATCGGCGACGGCGCGAACGACCTGGACATGCTGAACGCCGCCGGGCTCGGGGTGGCCTTCAACGCGAAGCCGCTGGTGCGGGAGGCCGCGCACACGGCGGTCAACGTGCCGTTCCTCGACACCGTGCTGTACCTGCTGGGGATCACCCGCGAAGAGGTCGAGGCGGCGGACACCCTCTAGACCGCCGGTACGGCGGCCGCCACGCGTGCGCCAGGACGGGCGGGGCCGTGCGCCCGCGCCCGTCCGGCGCCCTTGGGCTCAGGCGTGCGGCGCCCAGAAATCCGTCAGCCGGGCGGCGCCGGGCTCCACCGACTTCCACGGTCCCGGCACGGTCAGGACGGCCATCGCGGAGGTGGGGAAGCCGCGCTCGGCCATCCGCCGCCCCACCTCCTCGTCCGCCGACCCGGCCAGCACCTCGGCCAGCCCCTGCATGCCGGGGTTGTGGGCGACGAGCAGCAGTTCGCGGACGTCGTCGGGCACCTCGTTGACCACGGCGATCAGCTCGCCGGGCGAGGCGTCGTAGAGGCGCTCCTCGTAGACCGTCCTCGGCCGCCTGGGGAGCTGCGGGACGGCGAGCTTCCAGGTCTCGCGGGCGCGGGTGGCGGTGGAGCACAGGGTGAGGTCGGGACTGATGCCCTGGGCGGCCAGCCAGTCACCGGCGGCCGGGGCGTCCTTGCGGCCTCGCTCCGCGAGCGGACGCTCGTGGTCGGCCACCTCGGGCCAGTCGGCTTTTGCGTGTCGGAGTAGGACCATCCTGCGGGGCTGATCGACGCTCATGGCTTCAGCTTCCCACGAAACGCGCCGTAGGGCGCGGGGCGTTGGCCGCGCTCAGGCGCCCAGCAGGTGCCGGAGTTCCTCCCACAGGGCGGCGACGGCGGGGCCGAGTTGCCCGGCCGTTCCCGCACTGGCCTCACCGCCGCCGAACAGCAGCAGGGTCAGGAGCGCGGCGAAGACGGTGACGGGCAGGGGCAGCGCCCACCAGCGCAGGCGCGGGCCCGTCTCACCGGCCGCGGAGCGCCGGGATCGGGTGCGGGCGTGGGCGCGGGCGGCGGTCATCGGCTCGCCTTTCGTCCGTGGCGTCGGCATCGTGGGCCCGACGCTACGGACGACGCGGGGCGGGGCCTACCCGGGAAGCCACCCACCCGCCCCTGAACCGCGCCCCCTAGGGGAGGTGGGGACAACCCCACCCCGGCCCCGGGGCGGCTCGGGGCGCGGCAGGTCAGGGGGCGGGGTCAGGGGGCGGCGATGGAGGCGATCACGCCGATGACGACGCAGACGCCGATCATCGCGCCGAAGACGAGGAGCAGCTTGCGCTGACCGTTGCCGGGGTTGGGTTCGAGCACGGGCATGCCCTCAGTGTCCCACTCCGGCGTCGTCCTCGACGTACCGGTTCCGCCCGGCGAGGAGCCCGACGCCGAGCTGGACGGCCATGAGGGCGGCCATCAGGGCGAGCGGGGCGTGCCAGCCGTCGCTCCGCTCGTGCAGGACGCCCACCAGCAGCGGTCCGGGGATGGAGATGAGGTAGCCGGTGCCCTGCACGAACGCGGAGAGCTGGCCGACGCCCGTGCTGGTGCGCGAGCGCATCCCGATCATGGTGAGGACCAGCGGGAAGGCGCAGTTGGAGACGCCGAGCAGGACGGCCCAGGCCCAGGCGCCCGCGGCGGGGGCGATCCAGAGCCCGGCGTAGCCGCCGAGGCCGCAGAGCCCGAGGAGGACGACCAGCGGCCCCTGGTGGCTGAGCCGGGCGGCGACGCGGGGCAGCACGAAGGACAGCGGGACGCCGAGGCCCATGGTGACGGCGAGCAGTACCCCGGCCGTGGACGCGGGCAGGCCCGCGTCGCGGAAGATCTGCGGCAGCCAGCCGAGGATGACGTAGGCGGCGGTGGCCTGGAGGCCGAAGAAGCAGCCGAGCGCCCAGGCGGTCGTGGAGCGGGTGACGCGGACCGGGACGCCGGGGCGGGCCGCGGCCCGCTCGGCGGGTCCGCCCGGCCGGGCGTGCCGGCCGGCGCGGTCCCGCAGCAGTACGGCGGCCCAGGGGACGACGGCGAGCGCGGCCAGGGCGGCCCACAGGCCGAGCCCGGTGCGCCAGTCCCCGTTCAGCGCCCGCAGGGCGGGGACCGTGAGGGCTGCGGCGGCCGCGGTGCCCAGGGAGAGCGCCATGGAGTAGAGGCCGGTCATGGTGCCGACGCGGCCCGGGAACCAGCGCTTGACGATGACCGGCATGAGGACGTTGCTGACCGCTATGCCGCCGAGGGCCAGCGCGGTGGTGAGCAGGAAGACGGCGGTGCCGCCCGCCAGGGGGCGCAGGGCCAGTCCGGCGGTGACGGCGGCCATGCCCGCCAGGACGACGGCGGCCGGTCCGAAGCGGCGGGCCAGCCGCGGGGCGAGGCCGCCGAAGACGGCGAAGCACAGCGACGGCACGGAGGTGAGCAGCCCGGCGACGGTTCCGCTCATGTGGAGGGCGGTGCGGACCTCCTCCAGCAGGGGGCCGAGTCCGGAGACGGCGGGGCGCAGGTTGAGGGCGGCGAGCACGAGCCCGGCGGCGACCAGGCGGAGCGTCCAGGGCGAGGCCGCCACCGCGCGGTGGCCGGGGCGGGCGGGGCCTTGGGGCGGTGCGGGCGCGTCGAGGGCGAGCCGGTCTTCCTGAGCCATGCCGCCCATCATAGAATCATCGGATGAATGTCCTCGACCGTTCCGCCGGTCCGCCCCCGACCGGTCCGCCAGGAGAGCCATGCCGCTGAACTCCCCCCGCCGCTCCGCGCTCGCCGACCAGGTGATCGACGCCCTGCGCGGCCAGATCACCACCGGCGAGTGGCCAGTGGGCTCGCGCATCCCGACCGAGCCCGAACTCGTCGCGCAGCTCGGCGTGGCCCGCAACACCGTGCGCGAGGCGATCCGGGCGCTGGCGCACAACGGGCTGCTGGACATCCGGCAGGGCTCGGGCACGTACGTGGTGGCCACCAGCGAGCTGGCCGGCGTCATGCACCGGCGCTTCGCGCAGGCCGACCCCCGGCACGTCGCGGAGGTGCGCGGGACGCTGGAGGCGGAGGGGGCGCGGCTGGCGGCCACGCGGCGCACGGCGCAGGACGTGGCGCAGTTGCGCGGCCTGCTGGAGCGGCGCGAGGCGGCGTGGGCGTCCGGCGAGGTGGAGCGGTTCGTCCAGGCCGACGCGACGCTGCACCTGGCGGTGGTGGCGGCCTCGCACAACGAGGTGCTGACCGCGCTCTACTCCGACCTCGGCGCCGTCCTGCGCGCGTACCTGCGCTCGGACGTGGGCGGGGAGCTGCGCCCGGAGAACCACCTGGACCACGCGCGGATGATCGACGCGATCGAGGCCGGGGACGGGGAGGCGGCGGCCCGGGAGGCGGCGTCGTACACCGCCCACTGCCACACCGCGGCCCGCTGAACCGGCGCGTCCGCACCGTGGCGGCCCGCGCCGTGCCGGGCCGACGCGCGGTCGGGCCGACGCGCCGTCGGGCCGACGCGGGCGCGCCCCGCGGCGGCGTGCGGGGCGCGCCCGCCCCGCACGCCGGGACGTGCCGGGCGGTCAGGCGCCCATCATGTGCACGCCGCCGTCGACGTGCACGATCTCGCCGGTCGTCTTCGGGAACCAGTCCGACAGCAGGGCGACGACGCCGCGCGCGGCCGGCTCCGGGTCGGCGAGGTCCCAGCCGATCGGGGCGCGGGTGTTCCACACGTCCGCCAGCTCCTCGAAGCCGGGGATCGACTTGGCGGCCATCGACTTGATCGGCCCGGCGGAGACGAGGTTGCAGCGGACGTTCTTCGGGCCGAGGTCGCGGGCCAGGTAGCGCGAGGTGGACTCCAGCGCGGCCTTGGCCACGCCCATCCAGTCGTACTTCGGCCAGGCCACCTGCGCGTCGAAGTCCATGCCGACGACCGAGCCGCCGCGCTGCGACAGCAGCGGCAGCAGCGCCATCGTGAGCGACTTGAGCGAGTAGGCGGACACCTCGACGGCGGTGGCGACCGACTCCCAGCCGGTGTTGAGGAAGTTGCCGCCGAGGGCGTCCTGCGGCGCGAAGCCGATGGAGTGCACGACGCCGTCCAGGCCCACCCCGGCCCCCAGGTGCTCGGTGACCCGGGCGGCGAGGGTGTCCAGGTGCTCCTGGTTCTGCACGTCCAGCTCGATGACGGGCGCCTCCTTCGGCAGCCGCCGGGCGATCCGCTGCACCAGGGTGAGGCGCCCGAAACCGGTGAGCACCACCTCGGCGCCCTCCTCCTGGGCGAGCCGGGCGACGTGGAAGGCGATCGAGGCGTCGGTGAGCACCCCGGTGACGACGATGCGCTTGCCGGCGAGAAGTCCACTCATAGCGTTCAGTGCCCCATGCCCAATCCGCCGTCAACGGGAATGACGGCTCCAGTGATGTACGCGGCCTCCTCGGAGGCCAGGAAGCGCACCGCGGCGGCGATCTCGTCCGGCTCGGCGTAGCGGCCCAGCGGCACCTGCCCGGTGATGGCCTCGCGCTGCTCGTCGCTCAGCGCCCGGGTCATGTCGGTGTCGACGAAGCCCGGCGCGACGACGTTGCAGGTGATGCCACGGGAGCCCAGCTCGCGGGCGAGGGAGCGGCCGAAGCCGACGAGCCCCGCCTTGGACGCCGCGTAGTTGGCCTGTCCGGCCGAGCCCAGCAGCCCGACGACCGAGGAGATCAGGACGATGCGTCCCGCCCGGGCCCGGAGCATCCCGCGCGCCGCGCGCTTCACGACCCGGAACGTGCCGGTGAGGTTGGTGTCGAGCACCGCGGCGAAGTCCTCCTCGGACATGCGCAGCAGAAGCTGGTCCCGGGTCACCCCGGCGTTGGCGACCAGAACCCGGACCGGTCCCTGCTTCTCCTCGATCTCCTTGTACGCCTGCTCCACCTGCTCGGGTTCGGTGATGTCGCACTTCACGGCGAGGAAGCCCGCCGGCGGCTCCCCGGAGCGGTAGGTGACGGCGACCTTGTCACCCGCCTCGGCGAGCGCCCGGGCGATGGCGAGGCCGATGCCGCGGTTTCCTCCGGTGACGAGAACCGAGCGGCTCAAAGGACCACCTTCTTAGTGTGTCGTGCTGCGTTCGTGCTGCGAACAGCGGTGCACCATGCAAACTATCGGTCCCCGCCCCGCCGGGCGGACTCGGACGCCCACAGGGCCCCCGACGGCCCCCTGTGGGATTCCTACAGAGTGACGCGGCCCCGGCCGGGTGGGAAAAGCCGCCACGAGACGGCATGATCGGTTGCCGACCTCGGGAGGCTGCCTTGCCACGGACGAACGGCTTTGTCGACGAGAGCTTCACCGCGCTGCCCCTGCGGCACCTGGCCGACGCGGCGCTCGCGCGGGCCAGGGCGCTGGGCGCCGAGCACGCCGACTTCCGCTGCGAGCGGGTGCGCAGCGCCTCGTGGCGGCTGCGGGACGCGCGGGTGTCGGGCACCTCGGACACCACCGACTCCGGGTACGCGGTGCGCGTGGTGCACGGCGGGGCCTGGGGCTTCGCCTCCGGGGTGGACCTGACGGCGGACGCCGCGGCGCGCGTGGCCGGGCAGGCCGTCGCCATGGCGAAGCTGTCGGCCCGGGTGATCGCTGCGGCCGGCTCCCGGGAGCGGGTGGAGCTGGCGCCGGAGCCCTCGCACGGCGAACGCACGTGGGTGTCGGCCTACGACGTCAACCCGTTCGCGGTGCCGGACGGCGAGAAGACGGCGCTGCTCACCGCGTGGAGCGAGCGGCTGCTGGCCGCCGCGGGCGTGGCCCACGTGGACGCGTCGCTGATGGCGGTGCAGGAGAACAAGTTCTACGCCGACACGGCGGGGACCGTCACCACTCAGCAGCGGGTGCGGGTGCACCCGCAGCTCACGGCCGTGGCGGTCGCGGACTCCGGCGCGTTCGACTCGGTGCGCACGCTCGCCCCGCCGGTGGGCCGGGGCTGGGAGTACCTGACGGGCACCGGCTGGGACTGGGACGCGGAGCTGGCCGCCCTGCCGGAGCACCTGGCGGAGAAGATGGCGGCGCCCGCGGTCGAGCCGGGCGCCTACGACCTCGTCGTGGACCCGTCGAACCTGTGGCTGACCATCCACGAGTCCGTGGGGCACGCCACCGAGCTGGACCGGGCCCTGGGGTACGAGGCGGCGTACGCGGGCACCTCCTTCGCCACGTTCGACCAGCTGGGCACCCTGCGCTACGGCTCCGGGCTGATGAACGTCACCGGGGACCGCACGGCCGAGCACGGACTGGCCACCGTCGGGTACGACGACGAGGGCGTGGCGGCCCAGTCCTGGGACCTGGTGCGGGACGGGGTGCTGGTCGGGTACCAGCTCGACCGCCGCATCGCCCGCCTGACCGGGCTGGGCCGCTCCAACGGCTGCGCGTACGCCGACTCCCCCGCGCACGTGCCGGTGCAGCGCATGGCGAACGTCTCGCTGCGGCCCGCGCCGGACGGGCCGTCCACGCGGGAGCTGATCGGCGGCGTCGAGCGCGGGATCTACGTCGTCGGGGACCGCTCGTGGTCCATCGACATGCAGCGCCGCAACTTCCAGTTCACCGGGCAGCGGTTCTACCGCATCCGGGACGGCCGCCTGGCGGGCCAGCTGCGCGACGTCGCCTACCAGGCGACGACCACGGACTTCTGGGGGTCCATGACGGCGGTCGGCGGGCCCGGCACGTACGTGCTCGGCGGCGCCTTCAACTGCGGCAAGGCCCAGCCGGGCCAGGTCGCGGCCGTCTCCCACGGCTGCCCCTCGGCGCTGTTCCGCGGCGTCACCATCCTCAACACCGCCCAGGAGGCCGGCCGATGAGCAAGCCCACCGCACCGCACGAGATCGTCGAGCGGGCCCTCGCGCTGTCCCGGGCCGACGGCTGCGTCGTCATCGCCGAGGAGACGTCGTCGGCCAACCTGCGCTGGGCGGGGAACGCGCTGACCACCAACGGCGTCACCCGCGGCCGCGCCCTCACCGTCGTCGCCACGGTGGACGGGGCGCGCGGCACCGCGTCCGGGGTGGTCTCGCGCTCCGGGGTGACCGGCGGGGAGCTGGAGCCGCTGGTGCGGGCGGCCGAGGCGGCGGCCCGCACGGCGGGACCGGCCGAGGACGCCCAGCCGCTGGTGACCGGCCGGCCGGAGTCGGCGGACTTCACGGCACCGGCCGCCGAGACCTCCGCCGAGGTGTTCGGCACGTTCGCCCCGGCGCTGGGCGAGTGCTTCGCCGCGGCCCGCGCGGACGGGCGCGGCCTGTACGGCTTCGCGCACCACACGGTCGTCTCGACGTACCTGGGCACCTCCACGGGCCTGCGGCTGCGGCACGACCAGCCCACGGGGACGCTGGAGCTGAACGCGAAGACCGCCGACGGCACCGGATCGGCCTGGGCCGGGCGGGCCACGCGGGACTTCGGGGACGTGGACCCGGCCGTGCTCGACGCCGAGCTGGCCCGGCGGCTGGACTGGTCGCGGCGGCGGGTGGAGCTGCCGGCCGGGCGGTACGAGACGCTGCTGCCGTCCACGGCCGTCGCGGACCTGCTCATCTACCAGATGTGGTCCTCCGCCGCCCGGGACGCCGCCGACGGCCGCACGGTGTTCAGCGCACCGGGCGGCGGCACCCGCGTCGGCGAGCGGCTGACGGAGCTGCCGCTGACCCTGCGCAGCGACCCGCACGCCCCCGGCCTCCAGGCCGCGCCGTTCGTCATCGCGCACTCCTCGGGGGACGACGCCTCCGTCTTCGACAACGGTCTGCCGCTGGCGGCGACCGACTGGGTGCGCGAGGGCAGGCTGGAGCACCTGCTCACCACCCGGCACTCGGCGCGGCTGACCGGGCTGCCGCTGACGCCTCCCGTGGACAACCTCGTCCTGGACGGCGGCGGGGACCGATCGCTCCCGGAGATGGTGGCCGCCTCCGGGCACGACGGGCCCGCGCTGCTGCTGACCTGCCTGTGGTACATCCGCGAGGTGGACCCGGCCACACTGCTGCTCACGGGGCTCACCCGGGACGGGGTGTACCTCGTGGAGAAGGGCGAGGTGACGGGGGCGGTGAACAACTTCCGCTTCAACGAGTCCCCCGTCGGCCTGCTGTCCCGGGCGACGGAGGCCGGGCGCACCGAGCGGACGCTGCCGCGCGAGTGGTCGGACTGGTTCACCCGTGCCGCGATGCCGCCGCTGCGCGTGCCGGACTTCAACATGAGTTCCGTCAGCCGGGGCGTGTGACCCGCGCGCGGGCCGGGCGCGCGGCGGCCCACGGCACGGCGGCGCGGTGCGGGCCGGGAGTGTGGCTCCCGGCCCGCACCGCCTCGCTGCGGCCGCCACCGCTAGTGTGATCGGCTGCCGCGTTTGATCGACGCCCACAGCGGGGCGCCGATGGCCACGAGGAGAACGGCGCCCGCCAGTTGCAGCAGGTGCCTGATCCAGTCGATGCCGTCGGTGTTGTCCACTCCGATCCAGCCCGCCACGGCGTTGCCGAGGAGGCTGCCGAGGATACCGAGGATGATCGTCAGCCAGATGGGGATGTCCTGCTTGCCGGGAAGGATCGCGCGGGCCAGCACACCCAGAATCAGGCCGATGATGATTGCCCACAACCAACTCATGTCGCCTCCTAGTGCGGCGCTGTGGACGGTCGCTTCCAGGGTGCGCACGTCCGGGCCGCGGGCTCACCCGGTGCGCGGCCGAACGGGTGACGGCGGCGGGCCGCGCCCCGTCCGCCGGCCCGGTGCGGCGGGGCGTACCGTGGAGGGACGGGGGCAGGTGGAAGCGGGCGCGCCGGAGTGCGGCCGCGGGCGGCGTGATCAGGTGGTGCGGCATGTGGCGTAGGCGGCAGCACGGCTCCGAGGTGTTCCGGATCACCGGGGCCCGGCAGGGGCTGACCGATGATGTGCGGGCCCGGCAGCGGCGCTACGTGATCTCCATGCTGGTGCGCACCCTGTCCGTCCTGCTGACGGTGGTGCTGTGGGACGTGCAGCGCCCGCTGGCCGTGGTGACGCTGGTGCTCGGCGCGCTCCTGCCCTACGTCGCGGTGGTCATCGCCAACGCGGGCCGGGAGAACGCGCCCGGCCTGCCGTCCACGGCGCTGCCCGCCCCGCCGCGTCCCGCGCTCGGTTCCGCGCCCGGTCCGGCGGTGGGCCGCGAGGCTCCGGCGGCCGCGCGGCCCGGCCCCGGGCACGCGGACCGGGGCTGACCGGCGGGCCGGAGGGGCGTTTGCGCAAGGGGGCTGTCAAGCCCGCGAAAAGCTCAGATCAATCATGGCGTTCGGGTCACCAGCGAAGCCCTTGCGTGCCATACTTCGTATCGCTCGCTCCGTATCCCCCGTCGGAGCGAGCGATCGACGCCGGGCAGCTCCCCCCGTGGCTGCCCGGCGTCGTCACGCGCGGCGGGCCCGTGTTTGGATGGCCGGGTGACCGAGGACGCGCCGATCTGTTCCGCCAAGGGGTGCCGGGCGCCCGCCGTGTGGGTGCTGGCCTGGAACAACCCCAAGCTGCACACCCCCGACCGCCGCAAGACGTGGCTGGCCTGCGACGAGCACCGCGAGCACCTGTCGCAGTTCCTCGGGGTGCGCGGTTTCCTCAAGGACGTGGTGACGCTGGCGCGGTGGGAGGGCGGCCCGGACGCGGCCGGGCCCACGGGGTCAGCCGCCGATCGCTGACATCGGGCGGTCGGGCTGGATGAAGGAGGGGTCGTCGATCCCGGCTCCGGCCTTCTTGCCCCACATCGCCGTGCGCCACAGTCCGGCGACCGTCGCGTCGTCGGCGCCCGAGCGCAGCGCGCCGCGCAGGTCGGACTCCTCGGTGGCGAACAGGCAGGTGCGCACCTGGCCGTCGGCGGTGAGCCGGGTGCGGTCGCAGGCCCGGCAGAAGGGGCGGGTGACGGAGGCGATGACCCCGACGCGCTGGGGGCCGCCGTCGACGAGCCACCGTTCGGCGGGCGCCGAGCCTCGGCGCTCCTCGCCCTCGGGGGTGAGCGTGAAGCGGGTGCGCAGGGCGGCGAGGATGTCCCCGGCGGTGATCATGCCCTCGCGCGTCCAGCCGTGCTGGGCGTCCAGCGGCATCTGCTCGATGAACCGCAGTTCGTAGTCGTGTTCCAGGGCCCAGGCGAGGAGACCGGGGGCCTCGGTGTCGTTGAGGCCGGGCATGAGGACGGCGTTGACCTTGACGGGGGCGAGCCCGGCCGCCTGGGCCGCGGCGAGGCCGCGCAGGACGTCGCCGTGGCGCTTGCGGCGCGTCATCCGCTGGAAGACCTCGGCGTCGAGGGTGTCCAGGGAGACGTTGACGCGGTCGAGCCCGGCCTCGGCCAGCGCCGCGGCGGTGCGTTCCAGTCCGATGCCGTTGGTGGTCAGGGAGAGCCGGGGGCGCGGGGTGAGGGCGGCGCAGCGTGCGACGACGGAGACGAGGCCGGGGCGCAGCAGCGGCTCACCGCCGGTGAAGCGGACGTCGGTGACGCCCAGCTCGGTGACGGCGATGCGGACCAGGCGGACGATCTCGTCGTCCGTGAGCAGCTCGGGCTTGGCGAGCCACTGCAGGCCCTCCTCGGGCATGCAGTAGGTGCAGCGGAGGTTGCACCGGTCGGTCAGGGAGACCCGCAGGTCGGTGGCCACCCGGTCGTATGTGTCGATCAGCATGCGCGTCAAGCCCTCCGACGGTTGTGCCCTTGCTCGCAGCGTACGTGAGCCCCCCGTCATTCAACAGATCGTTGATGTTACGGGTCGCACACGGGGAGTTAAGTTCTGATGCTGGTCCTACAGAATCATTGCCGCCCGGTGTCCGACGGCGATAGCTTCCCACCGAACCGGCCCCCGAACGGCCAGGACCGTTTACCGGACGGTGGTTCCCCGCCCGACCGTTGACGAACGAACATGGAGACCCCATGGCACTGAGCCCCCTGTCCAGACGGCGGCGTCTGCTCGCGGTACCCGCCGGAGTGGCCCTGACCGTCTCACTCGGGCTGATGCCCGGTGCGAGCACGGCGCTCGCTAAGGGGAAGCCGGCCGCCGAGGACGGCCCGCGGCTGTCCTACGTGGTGAACACCGACGCCTCCAAGAAGGCCGTCAAGAAGGCCAAGAAGGCCATCAAGAAGGCGGACGGCACCGTCGTCACCGCCTACGAGGAGATCGGCGTCATCGTCGCGCACTCCACGAACCCGGACTTCGGCGCGGAGGTCCGCGCGGCCCGCGGCATCGACTCGGCCGGCGCCACCCGCACCGCGCCGCTGGAGTCCGCGGCCACCACCGACGTCGGCGAGCCGACGTACGTCAAGGAACCGCGGCAGCTCTTCAAGAGCGCCCAGGCCGCCGGTGTGACGAACGAGCCGCTGGAGTCACTCCAGTGGCCGCTGCCGCAGATCAAGGCCGACGAGGCGCACAAGATCACCGAGGGCAGCCGGAACGTCACCGTCGCCGTCATCGACACCGGTGTGGACGACACCCACCCCGACCTCGCGCCCAACTTCTCCGCCGGGCAGTCGGCCAACTGCGTGGGCGGCGTCGCCGACACCTCCCCCGGAGCCTGGCGCCCCTACCCCGACGGCAGCTACCACGGCACCCACGTCGCGGGCATCGTGGCGGCCCCGCGCAACGGCATCGGCGTCGCCGGCGCGGCCCCCGGGGTGCAGGTCTCCTCCATCAAGGTGAGTGAGCCGGGCACGAGCCTCTTCTACACCGAGGCCGTCGTCTGCGCCTTCATGTTCGCCGCCGAGAACGGCGTGGAGATCACCAACAACAGCTACTACATCGACCCGTGGATGTTCGCCTGCCGGGACGACGCCGACCAGGGCGCTCTCGTGGACGCCGTCTCGCGGGCCATCACGTACTCCCAGCGCCAGGGCGTCGCCCACATCACCTCGGCGGGCAACTCCAACTACGACCTCGCCAACGAGATCACCGACGACTCCAGCCCGAACGACTCCACGCCCGTGGAGCGGACCATCGACCCCAGCGTGTGCCCCGACATGCCCACGCAGCTCAGCGGCGTGACCTCCGTCGCCTCCACGGGCTCGCACGGCGTCAAGTCGTACTTCTCCAACCACGGTCTCGGGCAGATCGACGTCGCGGCCCCCGGCGGCGACTCGCGCTACCAGATCCCCGAGGCCCCGGCCAAGAACGGCGGCGTGCTGTCCACGATGCCCGACGGGGAGTACGCCTTCCTCCAGGGCACCTCGATGGCCGGTCCCTACGTGGCGGGCGTGGCCGCGCTCATCAAGAGCCAGGACCCGTACGTGACGCCGCAGGAACTGGCCTGGCGCCTGAAGGCACAGGCCGTCAGCACCCCGTGCCCCGAGGGCGAGTTCGACCCGAGCGGCGACGGCCGGTACGCGGCCGAGTGCACCGGTACGCAGCACATCAACAGCTTCTACGGCTACGGCATCGTGGACGCCCTCGCGGCCGTGAAGTGACGCACGCCCACGCGTGACACCGCCACCGCGCGCGGCGGCGGCCCATGCGGCGGAAGGGGGCCGGGCAGTCCGTCCGGCCCCCTTCCGCGTGCCCGGGACCTGCCCGGCGCGCGGCCGGACGGGGCCGGAGCGCGCACGCCCCAGCGCCGGGAACGCGCCCCCGGACGGACAAGCGGGACCAAAGCGGCGAGCGTGAGGTAAACGGGCGTCAGCCGCCCGCCGCGCAGCGGTCCTTGCCCGGCGGCCGGCGGGCGGTGCTGTCAGTCATGGCCCGTATCCTCTGTGACCATGCTCGAAGACCAGACGGCACACGACCGGGTGGCGGCCGCCCCGCAGATCCCCGCGCAGCAGCACGCCGCCGAGTTCTCCTGGCCGTCCGGCTACCCGGACGGCTACGCCGTGGTGGACGTGGAGACGACGGGCCTGGCCCGGGACGACCGCGTCGTCTCGGCCGCGGTCTACCGCCTCGACGCCCGCGGCGAGGTGGAGGACCACTGGTACTCCCCCGTCAACCCGCAGCGCGATCCGGGACCCACCTGGATCCACGGGCTGACCAGCGACATGCTCGCCGGCGCCCCGCTCTTCGCGGACATCGCCGAGGAGTTCGCGGCCCGGCTGGACGGGCGGGTGCTGGTCGCGCACAACGCCGTCTTCGACTGGATGATGATCGCCCGCGAGTACGCGCGGGTGCGCCGCACCCCGCCGGTGCGGCAGCGGCTGTGCACCATAGCGCTCGCCAAGGAGCTGGCGCTGCCGCTGCCCAACCACAAACTGGAGTCGCTGGCCGCGCACTACGGCGTCGTGCAGGAGCGGGCGCACCACGCGCTCGACGACGCCCGGGTGCTCGCCGAGACGTTCCGGCCCAGCCTGCACCGGGCGGCGCAGGACGGCCTCCGGCTGCCGCTGCTGGCCTGCCGCCCGCTGACCGAGTGGACCCAGACGTCCTTCGGCGGCAGCCCGGCGCGCAGCGGCGGGGCCGGGGGACACGGACCGGCCGGGTGGCGCCCGTCCCGCCGGCGCCCCGCCTGCCCCTACCCCAACCCGGGCCGCTATGAGCCGGGCGGCACGCTGGTGCAGGGCATGCGGGTGGCGATCTCCGGGGACACCTTCACCGAGCGCGAGCTGCTGGAGGACCGCGCCGTCGAGGCGGGCCTGCACATCGCCACCAGCGTCTCGCGGCTCACCAGCCTCGTCGTGACCAACGACCCGGAGTCGGCCACCTCCAAGCTCGCCCGCGCCCACGCCTACGGCACCCCGGTGATCGACGAGGCCGCCTTCACCCAGCTCCTCCAGGACGTCACGCCCGCCCCCGGCGGCTGAGCCGCGCCGGCCGGGCGCTCCCCGGCGGGTGCCCCACCGGCACCCGGCGCGGCCGGGGCGGGTACCGTCGACAGGCGTGTACCGCTTCCTGTTGTCCCGGCAGTGGGTGATCCTCACCCTCCTCGCCCTCGCGCTCGTCCCGGTGATGACCGAGCTGGGTTTCTGGCAGCTGCACCGGCACCAGGCGCGGGTCGCGCACAACGAGGCGACCGCCGCGAGCCTGGCGGCCGACCCCGTACCGGTCGCCGAGCTGACCGGCACCGCCCGCCCGCCCGCCGACGAGGACCGGTACCGCCCGGTCACCGCCACCGGCACCTACGACAGCGCACACGAGGTCGTCGTGCGCCGCCGCACGGCCGCCGACGGCCGGGAGATCGGCTACTTCGTGCTGACCCCCCTCGTCCGCGAGGACGGTTCCGCCGTCCTGGTGAACCGGGGCTGGGTACCGGCCCCCGGCGACCAGACGACCTACCCCGAGGTGCCGAAGGCGCCCGGCGGCACGGTGACGGTGACCGGACGGCTGCTGCCCGACGAGACGACCGCCTCCACCGGCATCAAGGTCCGCGGCGGCCTGCCCGACCGGCAGGTCATGCTCATCAACAGCGAGCAGCGGGCGCGGGAGATCGGCCGCCCGGTGCTGCACGGCTACCTGGAACTCACCGGCACCCGTCCGCAGCCGCCCGCCGGCCGGCTCGCCCAGCAGATCCCCGAGCCCGACCACAGCGGCGTCGGTGCGCACCTGGCCTACGCCGTCCAGTGGTGGCTGTTCACCGCGGCCGTGCCCGTCGGCTGGGTGGTCCTGGTGCGCCGGGAGCTGCGCGACCGGGCCCGCGCCGCGCGGGACGGGGACGGGCCGTCGGCCGGGACCGCGGGAAGGGCCCCGGCCCTCGCGGCGGGGGCCCCCGGCACGGCAGACTGACCCCCATGGATCTTGGGCTCAAGGACAGGGCGTACCTCGTCACCGGCGGCACCCGCGGGCTCGGGCTCGCCACCGCGCGGGAACTGGTGAACGACGGCGCACGGGTGATCGTGACCGGACGCGACGGCGAGAGCGTCGCGGCCGCGGCGGCGGAGCTGGGCGCGGGCGCCGTGGGCGTGGCCGCCGACAACGCGGACCCGGACACCCCCGGACGGCTCGTGGACGCGGCCGTGACGCACTTCGGCCGCTTCGACGGCGTGCTGGTCAGCGTGGGCGGCCCGCCCGCGGGGACGACGGAGTCGGTCACCGACGAGCAGTGGCAGCGGGCGTTCGACTCGGTGTTCCTCGGAGCGGTGCGGCTGGCCCGCACGGCGGCCTCCCGGCTCGGCGAGGGCGGCGTGATCGGATTCGTGCTCTCCGGTTCGGTGGCCGAGCCGATCCCGGGGCTCACGGTCTCCAACGGGCTGCGTCCGGGCCTGGCCGGCTTCGCCAAATCGCTGTCGCTGGAGCTGGGGCCGCGCGGCATCCGCGTGGTCGGGCTGCTGCCGTCGCGCGTGGACACCGACCGGGTGCGGGAGCTGGACGCGCTGTCGGGGGACGCCGACGCGGCGCGGGAACGCCAGTGCGCGGCCATCCCGCTGGGCCGCTACGGCACGCCCGAGGAGTTCGGCCGGGCGGCGGCGTTCCTGCTGTCGCCCGCCGCATCCTACCTCACCGGCACGATGCTGCCGGTGGACGGCGGGGCCCAGCACCGCTTCTGACGGCACGCACCCGGCGGCCGCTGGGGCCGCCGGGTGCGCGGGCCGGTTCCGGCCGGGTGCGGTGGGCCCGGGTCAGTCCAGGCGTTCGGCGCGGTGCCGGGACGCCCGCAGCCGCACCTGCGCGGGCAGCGCGGCCAGCCCCGCCGACGTCCTGGCGTGCTCCAGCGCCCGCGCGCGCAGCTCCCTGACGACCCGGGCCGGCCGCGCCTCCGGCTCCAGCAGCAGGCCGACGCGGGCCCGCGGGGAGCCGCGCCGGCCGGTCAGCGTGACCCGGGCCCGGCCGACGCCGTGCTGGTCCTCCGCCTCGGCGGCCATCGCGTCCTCCAGCGCGGCGCCGCGCACCCGGGCCCCGGCGCCGTCCCCGGTGTCCACCCGGACCGTGCCCAGGCGCCGGGAGCGGAGCTGGGCGACCAGCCACCACAGGGCGAGGAGGACGAGCAGTCCGAGCACGGCGAAGACGACCGGCCACCACCAGTCCTCCGCGCGCCACTGCGTGCGGTCGGCCGCGGTGAGCAGCACCTCGTCGGGGCTGCGCCAGGCGTAGCCGTCCGGCGGGGTGACGCCGACGCGTCCGTACAGGTCGAAGGCCGCGGCGAGCGCGGCGAGGCCGAGCCCCAGCAGGGCCAGCCCGGTCAGCGCGAGCAGCACCCGGTTGACGGTCCTCAGCACAGCGATCACCTCAGCCCTTGTCCGGACGGTCGACCCGCACCGACAGCTTCGGCTGCCGGGCGAGCCCGAGGTCGGCGACGGTGTCGGCGAGCACGCCGACGAGATCGTCGCGGACGTCGTCGACGTCGCGGAAGTGCGCCGTCGCGCGCACCTTCGCCTTGCGGCGGCGCACCTTCACCCGGGCGTGCCGCACGCCGGGGACCCGGGTGGCCTCGTCGCGCAGCACGAGGGCCGCGGCCCGGCGGTCGAGACCGGCCCGCAGCCCCGGCGCGCCGCGCATCGTCAGCAGGTGGCGCAGGCCCGGTGTGAGGGCGAGCAGCAGCAGCCACAGCCCGAGCAGGGCGGCCAGCACGGCACCGGCGATCACCCAGGCGTCGTCGAGCTGCCGGGTGGCCAGGTCGTCGGCCACCTCGCGGCGCCACCGCGCGGCGGACCCGCCGACGCGGGTGGCGGCCAGTTCGTAGAGCAGCAGGCCGGCGGCGGCGAGGCCGAGGAGGGCCACCAGGGCGGCGGGCACGCGCCGCGCCGACCAGAAGCGCCCGGTCCGGCCCGCGTCCGCGCCCGAGGCCTTGGGGCCGGGCGCGAACCCGGTGCCTTCGGCGGCGGGGTCCGCGGTGGCTCCCGGCCGGGTGGCGGGCTCTCCGGTGTCCAGGGTGGGTACGTGGCGGGCGGACTCCTGGCTCACCTGACCCTCCCGCCGGTGTCCCTCGCCAGGTGCGGCGAGGTGAGCCGCTCGACGTCCACGGCCACTTCCGGCACGGTGAAACCGGCCAGTTCCTGGACGCGGCCCGTCACCCGGCGGCGCACGGCCCCGCACTGGGCACCGATGTCGCTCGGGTAGGGCAGCTCCACGGAGACCCGCAGCCGGGCCTCGCCCGGCTCACCGCCGGGTCCGGGCCCGGTGCGGCGGGCGACCGTGGCGTGCTGCGCCCGTCCGCCGCCGGTGCCCGCCGGGGCGCCGGCGGGGTGCAGCGCCTCGTGGGCGGCCTGGGCGGCGATCTTGGCGATCACCCGGTCGGTGACGTGGGTGGCACCGCGTTCGGCGGCGGGAACGGCTTCGAGCTCCACCGCTCACCGCCGCCGGTCGCTGCGGCCCCGGGTGTGGAAGAACTCTCCCGGTTCCAGGTCGCCGTCGGCGAACCGGCCGACGACGAAGCCCACCGCGCCCAGCGCGGCCACCAGGAGGAAGGCACCGAAGCCGCCGAAGTACCCGGCGAAGCCCAGCGCCATTCCGGCGATCAAGCCGACGACAGCCATACTCATCCTGTGCTCCTCAGTCGCTCACTGCACACGGGGAAACCGGAGAGGTCGTATCCGGAGGGGCCGGGCCCGCCCGGCAGGCCCGGGGGCGCCGGGAAGGCCGGGACGAGCCGGGAGGACCGTCACCGCAGCCTCGGCTGCTCCGGCTCCTCCTCGTCCTCGTCCGGCTCGTCGGGCAGTTTGACGTCGCTGACGGCGATGTTGACCTCGACGACCTCCAGCCCCGTCATCCGCTCGACGGATTCGATCACGCTCGCGCGCACCTCGCCCGCCACGTCCGCGATCGGCACGCCGTACTCGACGACGATCTCCAGGTCGAGCGCGGCCTGCACCTCGCCGACCTCGGCCTTCACCCCGCGCGTGACGGACTTGCTGCCGCCGGGCACCCGGTCGCGCACCGCGCCGAACGTGCGGGAGAGTCCGCCGCCCATCGCGTGGACGCCTTCCACCTCCCGGGCCGCCATCCCGGCGATCTTGGCCACCACCCCGTCGGCGATGGTGGTCTTGCCCCGGGACGCCGGATCGCCCGAGGCACCGCGGCTGCCGAGCGTCTTGCCGGCACCCTGGCCGGGCTGGCTCACCGTGCTGCCTGCGGAGGACGTGGTCTCGGTCATGGCCTTCACCCCTTTCGGAAAGAGCCCGGGGAGGCGGACGGGCCTCCCCCGCTCCGCGTTCACCCTAAGGCTGGAATGACCGCGTACCCGCCTGATGCGCCGCTGAACGGGGGAAGGGGCATCCGTCCGGGCCGGTGGGAGGCCGCCGGGGCGCCGGCGGGCTACTCGCCGAGCCCCGCGAGGTCGCGCAGCCGCCGGGCCTGCCCGGCCCGCTCGGCCGCGCGCTGCTCCTCGTAGTCGCGGGCGACGGCGCCGCGCAGCAGGGCCTTCGTCTCGATGACGGCGTCCCGGGGCGCCGCCAGCAGGGCCGCCGCCAGGTCGGCGGTCGCCGCCTCCAGCTCGGCGCGCGGCACCACCAGGTTCGCGATTCCCGTGCGTTCGGCCTCGGCGGCGTGCACGAAGCGGCCGGTCGCGCAGATCTCCAGCGCGCGGGCGTAGCCGACCAGGTGCACCAGCGGATGGGTGCCGGTGAGGTCGGGCACGAGCCCGAGGCTCGTCTCGCGCATGGCGAACTGCACGTCGTCCGCGCAGACGCGCAGGTCGCAGGCGAGGGCGAGCTGGAACCCCGCGCCGATGGCGTGCCCCTGCACGGCGGCGACGGAGATGAGGTCGGTCCGCCGCCACCAGGTGAACGCCTCCTGGTACCCGGCGATCGTCGCGTCCAGCTCCTCGGCCGGGCCCCGGGCCATGTCGAGGAAGGTGGGCTCCCCGTCGAAGCCCTCGGGGGTGAACGCCCGCCGGTCCAGCCCCGCGGAGAAGGACGGCCCCTCGCCGCGCAGCACCACCACCCGGACGCTGCCGGGCACCAGGCGGCCCGCCTCGGTGACCGCCCGCCACATCGCCGGGGACTGGGCGTTGCGCTTGTCCGGGTTGGCGAGGGTGACCGTGGCCACGGCGTCGTCGACGGTGAGCCGCACACCGTCCTGGTCGAGCAGAGTCATGAGGCCCTCCGGTGGCTTGACCGCAGTGAAGTGACTGCAGGGTAACCACCGGCTGCGAGGGCGGAGCGGCCGGGTGGCGCGGGCCCCGGGGCGCACCGCGCCGCGAAGCCCGCCTCCGGCGCGGCGCGGCGGCCGGAGCGTGCCGGAGAGGGCCGCGGCGAACGGCGTGGCGGACGCCGCGGCCCGGCCCGGGAGACGTCCCTAGCCGGCCTTCTTGCCCCGCGTCGCCCCGCCGCGCCCGCGCAGGGTCACGCCGGCCTCGCTGAGCATGCGGTGCACGAACCCGTAGGAACGGCCGGTCTCCTCGGCCAGCGCCCGGATGCTCGCACCTGAGTCGTATTTCTTCTTGAGGTCCGCCGCGAGTTCCTCGCGCGCGGCGCCGGTCACCCGGCTGCCCTTCTTCAGAGTCTCGGTCACCCGTGCCTCCTCATGGGAAGTGCGCTCTGAGTTCTCATGATCACCCCTTCCGGTCCTTCTGGCCACCCATTCGGCAAGGTCAGTGCGACCGCTTCGCGCGGCCGTCGTCGCGGGCGCGGGGTGACGGGGGCGGCGGGGCGGGCGCTTCCGGGGCGTGCGCTCCCCCGGAAGCGGGTGAGAACGGGCAGGTCAGCGGGGGCTTCGGGCGGGGCGGCGGGCGGGGCGGCGGGACGTGCCCGCACTCCGGCGCACCGCCCGGGCCCGGGCGGTGCGGGGGCCGCGGTACGAGCCGCCCTCACTCAGATGAAGGATCTTGCGTCCACGCCGCTCCGCCGGACGGCCCCCGGAAGGCCCCGGGTGACGGCTGCGGGAACGGACGGCGAACACCCGCCGTCCGTCAGGCGAGGGCGACCAGGTCCGCGTAGTCGGCGCCCCACAGGTCCTCGACGCCGTCGGGGAGCAGGATGATGCGTTCGGGCTGGAGCGCGTCCACGGCCCCCTCGTCGTGCGTCACCAGCACCACCGCGCCGGAGAAGGTGCGCAGGGCGCCGAGGATCTCCTCGCGGCTGGCCGGGTCGAGGTTGTTCGTGGGCTCGTCCAGCAGCAGGACGTTGGCGGAGGAGACGACGAGCGTCGCCAGCGCGAGCCGGGTCTTCTCCCCGCCGGAGAGGACCCCGGCGGGCTTGTCCACGTCGTCACCGGAGAAGAGGAAGGAGCCCAGGACCTTGCGGATCTGCACCAGGTCCATGTCGGGCGCCGCCGAGCGCATGTTCTCCAGCACCGTGCGCCCGGGGTCAAGCGTCTCGTGCTCCTGCGCGTAGTAGCCGAGCTTGAGACCGTGCCCGGGGACGACCGCGCCGGTGTCCGGCTCCTCGATGCCCGCCAGGAGCCGCAGGAGCGTCGTCTTCCCGGCGCCGTTGAGGCCGAGGATGACCACGCGGGAGCCGCGGTCGACCGCCAGGTCCACGTCGGTGAAGATCTCCAGCGAGCCGTAGGACTTGGACAGGCCCTCGGCGGTCAGCGGCGTCCTGCCGCAGGGCGCGGGGTCGGGGAAGCGCAGCTTGGCGACCTTGTCCGACTGGCGCTCCTCCTCCAGGCCCGCGAGGAGTTTCTCGGCGCGGCGCGCCATGTTCTGCGCGGCGACGGCCTTGGTGGCCTTGGCGCGCATCTTGTCGGCCTGGGTGTTGAGGGCGGCGGCCTTCTTCTCGGCGTTCGCGCGCTCCCGCTTGCGGCGCTTCTCGTCGGCCTCGCGCTGGGTGAGGTACTGCTTCCAGCCCATGTTGTACTGGTCGATCTGCGACCGGTTGGCGTCCAGGTAGAAGACCTTGTTGACGACCGTCTCCACCAGGTTGATGTCGTGGGAGATGACCACGAGGCCGCCGCGGTAGGTCTTCAGGAAGTCGCGCAGCCAGACCACGGAGTCGGCGTCGAGGTGGTTGGTCGGCTCGTCCAGCAGCAGGATGTCGGCGTCCGAGAACAGGATGCGCGCCAGCTCGACGCGGCGGCGCTGGCCGCCGGAGAGGGTGTGCAGCGGCTGGCCGAGCACCCGGTCGGGCAGTCCGAGGCTCGCGGCGATGGTGGCGGCCTCCGCCTCGGCGGCGTAGCCGCCCTTGGTGAGGAACTCCGTCTCCAGCCGCTCGTACTTCTTCATCGCGCGTTCGCGGGTGGCGCCCTTGCCGCCCGCCATGCGCTCCTCGTTCTCCCGCATCCGGCGGATGACGGTGTCCAGGCCGCGGGCGGAGAGGATGCGGTCGCGGGCGAGGGTGTCGAGGTCGCCGGTGCGCGGGTCCTGCGGAAGGTAGCCGACCTCGCCGGTGCGGGTGATGTGGCCGGCGGCGGGGACGCCCTCCCCGGCGAGGCACTTGGTGAGCGTCGTCTTGCCCGCGCCGTTGCGGCCGACGAGGCCGATGCGGTCGCCGCGGGCGATGCGGAAGCTGGCCGACTCGATGAGGACGCGGGCGCCGGCGCGCAGCTCTAGGCCGGAAACGGTGATCACGGAGAACTCCTGGACAGGACGTACGTACGGGCTGGCGGGCTGCGGTGCGCGTGCCGGGCGTCCGCGGCGGACGGGCGGCAGGCGGCGGACGTACGTCGACTGCTAATGCACGTAAGGAGTTGCCATGCGGGCCAGTCTACCGGCGCGCCGCGGCGGACCGTCCGCGCGGTGGCGGGGCCCCGCCACCGCACCGGCGGGGGCGGGGCACGGCCGGTTCAGGCGCCGCCCGCGTGCACCTGGAAGGCGGCCCGGCGCACCGCGCGGGCCAGGGCCGGGTCCGGGTGGGCGGCGGCCAGGGCAACGAGCACCTGGACGGTGCGTGGGTGCCCGGTGGCACGCACCTCCTCCAGGAACCGGGGCACCGACTCGTGGACGGCCGACTCCAGGTGGTCCACCAGGAGCTGGCTCTCGCCGTGGTCGGCGACGGCGGCGGCGGTGTCCACCCACAGCCAGGCGGCCTCCGCGCGGGTGAGGACCCCGGGCGCCCCGCCCGCCAGGTCCTCCGGGTCGGCGCCCTCCTGCTCGGCGAGCCACAGCAGCGCGTAGGGCCGCAGCGCCGCCTCCCCGGTGACGGCGCGCACGGCGGGCTCGGCCGGGGTGCCCACCACGCGCAGCGCCTCGAAGGCGAGCGCCCGGATCAGGGCGTCCTCGCCCCGGGCCGCCGCCAGCAGTTCGGTCACGGCGGGACCGGTGGGCCGGGCGGCGAGCCAGGCGCGGTACTCGTCACGGGCGGGTCCCGGGGAGAGCCGGGCGCAGCCGCGCAGCATGTCGGCCGCCGGCTGCTCGATGTTGCCGACCGGGCTGAGCGCGGCCACGCAGATCTGCTCCAGTTTGACCCACACCGCCCAGTTGCCCAGCGGCGTCAGGACGGCCTGGCCCGGCGGCTCCCCGGGCCCGGTGCCCGCACAGCGGGTCAGCGCGCCGACGGCGGCGAGCCCGTCCAGGGCCCAGCCGAGCAGTTCGCCCAGCTCCCGGGGCGCCGGTACCCCGGCTGGGACCGCGCCGTTGGCGTCGTCGCCCGGGGCGGCCCCGGCCCGTTCGTCGCGCAGCTCGGCGATGCGCTGTTCGAGCAGCTCCAGCAGGGCGGGTTCGGTGACCGGCCCCGAGGAGAGGTGCATCACCGACAGGAGCTGCGGCGCCGCGATGACGACGTCGCCGATCAGTCCGGCGTCGTCGGTGGACGGCGGTGCGGGGCAGGCCAGCGACCAGGCGTCGAAGAGGGCGACCCAGCCGCGCAGCACGGCGGAGTCGTCCCTGTCCCAGGCCCGCAGCCGCCACCCGGCCCCGACCGTGCCCGCGTGGAGCTCGACGAGGCCCGCCAGCCGGGCCCGGTCCCAGTGGACGAGCAGCTGCCCGGCGGGCACCCGCGTGTCGGCGGCGGCCCGTTCGGTCTCGGCGGCCGGGGAGAGGCCGCTCGCGGCGGCCCAGCGCGCCAGGCGCACGGCGTCGCCCAGCGCGGCCCTCGCCTGGCGGGCCAGCTCCTCACGGGGCGCCAGGGAGGCGGGTGGCCGGGGCGCGGGGCGGGAGCGCCGGACGGCGACGGAACGGCGGGCCGTGGCCAGGGCCTGCCCGGGGACGATGCTCAGCCTTTTGTCTCGCGGGATACGGGACGTCACGGGGTGCAGTCTTCCTGCTGAGCCCCGAAAAGCCCAAACCGCCGCCGTCGCGGTGCAGATGAACCGGGTTCCGGACCCGCCCGGTGCAGCGGGACGGCGGCGCTCACACCAGCGGGGTGAGGAAGCGGCGCAGGGCCTCCTCGCAGCCCACGGGGTCGGCGTTCCAGGAGCCCGCGTGCCGCCCGTGCCGGACCTCGCGCACGCCGACGAGGTCCGGGCGCCCGGCGGCGTAGGTGCAGGACGCGTCGTAGGAGGCGATCGTGTCGCCGGGGCCGTGCAGGATCAGCGTGGGCACCGCGAGCAGCCCGGGGTCGGCCGCCTCGTCCAGCCGCTCGGGGCACAGCCCGGCGCGGCCCTGTGCGGCGCGCACGGCCAGCGGGAGCAGCGGGCCGGGCGCGCGGCGGGCGGCCAGCGCGCGCAGGGTGCCGCGCCAGTCCAGGACGGGCGAGTCCAGGACGAGTCCGGCGATGTGGCCGCGCAGCTCGGAGCGGGCGGCGGTGTACAGGGCCATGGTGGCGCCGGTGGACCAGCCGAACAGCACGACGCGTTCGGCACCCTCCCGCACGGCGTGGCGCAGCGCCGCGTCCACGTCCCGCCACTCGGAGTCGCCGAAGTGCCCGACGCCGCAGGGCGCGGGCGGCGCGCCCGCGTCGCCCCGGTAGCCGAGGGACAGGACGGGGAACTGCATCCGGTGCAGGAACGGCATGGCGGCCACGGGGTGCTCGCGCGTGGTGCCCATGCCGTGCACGGCGATGACCCAGGTGTCGCGGGCGCCGGGCACGAACCAGCAGGGCAGCGCACCCAGCTCGCCGGGCACCCGGATGTCGGAGCAGTCCAGGCCGAGCGCCTCGTCGGGGGCGCCGGTGTGGATCTGCGGGGTGAGCCGGACCCGGGTGCCGGGGCGCAGGCTGCCCTCGGTGACCCGTACCAGGCGCCGCACGACGGTGTCCGCCGAACCCGGGGGGGTGCCGGGCGGCGGCCCGCCGGGCTCGAACCCGGCCTCCAGCACGTTGCCGACGACGGCGTGGCAGCCCGAGCCCGTCAGCCCGTAGGTCCCGGGCAGGAGGGAGTCCAGCGAGCGCGTCAGCGTGATCTGGCCGGCGGCGGTGGAGTGCACGGTCAGCATCGGCCCGTCGAAGCCGGGCGGCACCGACCGGCCGGTCTTCAGGGCGGCTCCCGCCGCGTACCGGCCGACCGCCACGGCGGCCCCGGCACCCAGCACGGTCGTGGAGGCGGCTACGGCCGCCGCGGTTCCCGTTCGCATCCCGTCCAGTGTGCGGGTACCGCCCGGCAGTCGGCCAGTGGGCGTCCCCGGACGGGTGACGGGGCCGGTTCACGCCGTCGGCGGCTGTCCGTAGCCGCGCAGCCGTTCCGCGACGGCGTCCAGTTCCCCGGGCGGAAGCAGCGCGGGACGGCCACCGGGCACGGAGGCCGCGGCGAGCCACACGCGGCACATCCACTCCAGCTGCGCGGTCCGGTCCAGGGCCTGCTCCAGGTCCCGGCCGTACACGACCGTGCCGTGGTTGCGCAGCAGACAGCCGCTGCGTCCGCGCAGGGCCGCCAGCACGTGGCCGGCCAGCTCGGCGGTGCCGTAGCGGGCGTACGGGGCGACCCGCACCGGGCCGCCGAGCGCGGCGGCCATGTAGTGCACGGCGGGCAGTTCGTCCACCAGGGTGGAGACGGCGGTGGCGTGCACGGCGTGGGTGTGCACGACGGCGGCGGCGTCGGTGTGCCGGTAGACCGCGAGGTGCAGGGGGAGTTCGCTGGTGGGCACCCGGTGCCCGGCGGCGGGCCGGCCGTCCAGGGTGACCGCGCACAGGTCGCCGGGGCCGAGCCGGTCGTAGGGGATGCCGCTCGGGGTGACCAGCACGGTGTCGCCGACGCGGGCCGAGACGTTGCCCGAGGTACCGGTGACCAGCCCGTCGGCGACGGTGCGCCGGGCGGTGGCGACGACGGCGCGCCAGGTCTCGGCCCAGCCGGGCGGCAGGGCCGCGGCCGTCCCCCGGTCCGGAGTGCGGGGCGCGTCCGGAGTGCGGGACGCGTCCGCCCCGGTGTGCCGGTCCCCGTCCGGCGGAGGGTCCGCGGGCCGTGCCGGGTGCCGGCCGGGGTGCTGCGCGTCGGACATGTGCCGTCCCTTCGTCCGGATGGGCGTGCCGCGGATGGGCGTGCCGCCCGCCCCGCCGGGCGGCGCGGGCGGCCGGACCAGGCAGCCGGACCGGGCGCTGCCGAAGGTTCCGGATCGGCCTCGGTTCGGGAAAGTCCGCCCTGCCCGGCGGCGTCGTGTGCGTGGTGCGTCAACCTAGCGCCGGACCGTCCCCCTCCGCCGTGACCTGCGTCTCCCGGGCTTCTTCCACCCCACTGCGACCAGGGCGGACGGGGGCCGCCCAGCGCTCCCCGCAGGGGGACACCCCGATGCCCTGCTCAGTTCACCTTCCGTTTACCCGACATCCTTAGGTTCACGACGCAACCTGACCGCCAAACTGATTGCCGGGTGAATGGAACACTTCACGCTGCTGATCGGGATCGTGATCGTCACGGCCCTGGTGTTCGACTTTACGAACGGCTTCCACGACACCGCCAACGCGATGGCCACCACGATCTCCACCGGGGCCATGAAGCCCAAGGCGGCGGTGACCATGTCGGCGGTCCTGAACCTCGTCGGGGCGTTCCTGTCCGTCGAGGTCGCCACGACCATCTCCAAGGGCATCATCGACGAGACGTCCGGCATCAGGCCCGAAGTGATCTTCGCGGGTCTCGTGGGCGCGATCCTGTGGAACCTGCTGACCTGGCTCGCCGGTCTGCCCTCCAGCTCCTCCATGGCGCTGTTCGGCGGTCTCATCGGGGCGACGATCGCCTCCGTCGGCATCGGGGCCGTCCACATGGACGCCGTGCTGAGCAAGGTCCTGATCCCCGCGTTCATCGCCCCGGTCGTCGCCGGTGTCGCCGCCATGCTGGCGACCCGGCTCACCTACCGCGCGGCCCGCCGCGCGGACCCGGAGAAGACCTCGCACGGCTACCGCGCCGGGCAGATCACCTCCGCCGCGCTGGTCTCCCTCGCGCACGGTACGAACGACGCGCAGAAGACCATGGGCGTGATGACCCTCGCGCTGATCTCCGGCGGCGTCCTCGGCGCCGACGCCGACCCGCCGATGTGGGTCATCGCCTCCGCCGGCATCGCGATCGCCCTGGGCACCTACCTGGGCGGCTGGCGCATCATCCGCACCATGGGCCGGGGCCTCACCGACATCCACGCGCCGCAGGGCTTCGCGGCACAGACCAGCTCGGCCGTCACCATCCTGGCCTCCTCGCACCTCGGCTTCTCGCTGTCCACCACCCAGGTCTGCTCGGGCTCGGTGATGGGCTCCGGGTACGGCCGCAAGGGCGGTGTGGTGCGCTGGAACACCGCGTACCGCATGTTCGCCGCCTGGGGGCTCACGCTCCCGGCCGCGGGCCTGGTGGCGGCGCTGGCCGCCCTGCTGGCCGAACGGGGCGACTGGGGCATCACCGTGGTCGCCGTCCTCTTCGTGGCCGCCTGCGCCGCGATCTGGACCGCCTCCCGGCGCGAGGTCGTCAGCCACCACAACGTGAACGACATGCCGCAGGAGGACCCGGGCGTGGTGACGAGCGCGGTGCAGGCCGTCAGCCCGCCGCCCCTCGGCGCCCCCCGCGACGAACGGGACCCGCTGGCCGGACAGGACGAGGCGCGGGACGCCGGGCACCGCTCCCCCACCGCCGTCTCCTGACCTCCGCCGGGACGGCCCCCGCACGGGCCGCCCCGGCAGACCCCCGACCTTCTCGTGACCCCCCGCACACCCGAGGACGTGACTTCCGATGGACATCGACTGGGCAGCTCTCGGCCAGGTCTTCGGCGTCAGCCTGCTGGCGACCGTCGCCCTGGTGGGCGTCTTCACCCTGGGCATCGTCAGCGGCTCCGCCCGCAGGACGGACGGCACCGTCCCGGTGCTCGCCCGCACCGGCGCCTACGCCGCCTACGCGGCGTGCGCCGCGGCCGTCGCCTTCGGCATCTACACGATCGCCGCCTGAGCGCGGCACCCCGCAGCAGCCGGTGAGGGGCACGGGCGGCGCCCGTGCCCCTCACCGGCGCGCCCGCGCACGCCCGCGCCGTGTGCCACCTCACACTCCGTCACCGCAGGTCAGGGCGGAGTTGACGGCTCTGCGCGGCCGTGGTGGACTTCGGCCCGTTGCCACACGGCGGCAGGAGAGGAAGCCGGTGCGAATCCGGCGCGGTCCCGCCACTGTCACCGGGGAGCACTCCCCCACCGAGCGTCACGGCCCGCGAGCAGGGCTGGAAGGCCGGGGGAGCTGTAGATCCGGGAGCCAGGAGACTCTCACCGCCGGTCACGTCGAGCCAGGGCGAGGACCCTGAGTGAGGACACACCGCCATGCCCGGCATTCCCCTGCCCCCAGACCCAGCGACCCCTCCGGGAGTGAGCGCGGGCTGACGGCGCCATGGGTTTCTCCCCTTCCGGCGCCGTGCTGGGCCACCTCTGCGACGCGCTCGCCGGTGACCCGCGCCGTGCCCACCCCGTCGCCGCGTTCGGACGGGCCGCCGCGGCGGCCGAGCGCCGCCTGTGGCGCGACCACCGGGCGGCCGGGGCCGCGCACACGGTGCTGTGCGCGGGCGGCGTCGCCGCCGCCACCGCCGCGCTGGCCCGCGCCGCGGGCCGGCGGCGGGCCGCGGACACCGCCCTCACCGCCGCCGTCACCTGGGCCGTGCTGGGCGGCACGTCCCTGGCGCGGGAGGCCCGCGCCGTCGCTGACGCGCTGACGGCCGGGAACGTCGGGGCCGCCCGCGCCCGGCTGCCGCACCTGTGCGGCCGCGATCCGCAGGCGCTCGACGCGGACGGCATCGCCCGCGCGGTCGTGGAGTCCGTCGCCGAGAACACCTCCGACGCGGTGGTCGGCGCCCTGGTGTGGGGCGCGCTCGCCGGGGTGCCGGGGATGGCGGCGTTCCGCGCGGTGAACACGCTGGACGCCATGGTGGGGCACCGCTCGCCGCGCTACCTGCGCTTCGGCTGGGCGGCGGCGCGCCTGGACGACGCCGCCGGGTGGCCCGGCTCCCGGCTCACCGCCGCCCTGGCCGCGGTGCTCGGGCCGGACCGGGCCGGTGCCGTGCGGGCCTGGCGCGCGGACGCGCAGCGGCACCCCTCGCCCAACGCCGGGCCCGTGGAGGCCGCGTTCGCCGGAGCGCTGGGCGTGCGGCTCGGCGGCACGCTCTCCTACGGCGGGCGCGTCGAGCACCGTCCCGTCCTGAACGCCGCCGGGCGCGCCGTGGCGGTCGCCGACATCGAGCGGGCGGTGCGGCTCTCGCGCCGCGTGGGCGCCCTGGCCCTGGCGGTCGCGCTGACCGGACGGGCGGCCGGGCAGGCTGCCGGACGGGCGGCTGCCGGACGGGCCGCGGGCGGGCACGGAGGGCGGCGTCATGGCCGGCTCTGAACCGGGCGGCGCCCTGCTGGTGGCGGGCACGACGTCCGACGCGGGCAAGAGCGTCGTCACGGCGGGCATCTGCCGCTGGCTGGCCCGCCAGGGGCTGAAGGTGGCGCCCTTCAAGGCGCAGAACATGTCGCTCAACTCCTTCGTCACCCGGGACGGCGCGGAGATCGGGCGGGCGCAGGCCATGCAGGCCGCCGCCGCCCGCACCGAGCCGAGCGCGCTGATGAACCCGGTGCTGCTCAAGCCGGGCGGCGACCGCACCAGCCAGGTCGTGCTGCTGGGCCGGGCCGTCGGGGAGCTGAGCGCGCGCGGCTACCACGGCGGGCGCGCGCAGCGGCTGCTGGGCACGGTGACGGAGTGCCTGGCCGAGCTGCGCCGCACGCACGACGCGGTGATCTGCGAGGGCGCGGGCAGTCCGGCCGAGATCAACCTGCGCCGCACCGACATCGTCAACATGGCGCTGGCCCGCGCCGCCCGGCTGCCGGTCGTCGTCGTGGGCGACATCGACCGCGGCGGGGTGTTCGCGTCCTTCTTCGGGACGACGGCGCTGCTGTCCGCCGAGGACCAGGCGCTGGTCGCCGGGTACCTCGTCAACAAGTTCCGCGGTGACGTCTCGCTGCTGGAGCCGGGGCTGGACATGCTGCACCGGCTCACCGGGCGGCCGACCCTCGGGGTGCTGCCGTTCCGGCACGGCCTGGGCATCGACGAGGAGGACGGGCTGCGCGTCTCGCTGCGCGGCACCGTGCGCGAATCGGCGACCGCGCCGCCGCACGGCCGGGACGTGCTGCGCGTCGCGGTGCTGCCGGTGCCGCTCATGTCGAACTTCACCGACGTCGACGCGCTGGCCGCCGAGCCGGGCGTGGTCGTGCGGTTCTGCGACCGCCCCGAGGAGCTGGCCGACGCCGACCTCGTGGTGGTGCCCGGCACGCGGGGCACCGTGGGCGCGCTGCGCTGGCTGCGCGACCGGGGGCTGGCGGCGGCGCTGGCCCGCCGCGCCGCGCAGGGCCGCCCGGTGCTGGGGATCTGCGGCGGCTACCAGCTCCTCGGGCAGCGCGTCGAGGACGACGTCGAGTCCCGCGCCGGGGTGGTGGAGGGGCTCGGGCTGCTGCCGGTGCGGGTGCGCTTCCACCGCGAGAAGACCCTCGCCCGGCCGACGGGGACGGCGCTGGGCGAAGCCGTCGAGGGGTACGAGATCCACCACGGCGTCGCCGACGTGCTCGGTGGCGAGCCGTTCCTGGACGGCTGCCGGGCCGGATCGGTGTGGGGCACGCACTGGCACGGCTCGCTGGAGAGCGACGCCTTCCGGCGCGCCTTCCTGCGCCGGGTGGCCGCCGACACCGGGCGCGCCTTCGTCCCCGCGCCGGACACCGCGTTCGCCGCCCTGCGGGAGGAGCAGCTCGACCGGCTGGGCGACCTGATCGAAGAACACGCCGACACCGCGGCCCTGCTGCGGCTCATCGAGGACGGCGCGCCCGCGGGCCTGCCGTTCGTACCGCCGGGAGCACCCTCATGAGCACCGTCACCCTGCTGTCCACCGCCGACACGGACCTGCTGGCCGCCCGCGCCTCGGGCGCCGCCTACCGCATCGCCAACCCCACCCGCGTGGACGTCGCCGAGGAGCTGCCGGGGCTGCTGGCCGGCACCGACCTGGTCGTCGTCCGGCTGCTCGGCGGGAAGCGCGCCTGGGAGGACGGGCTGGCCGCCCTGCGGGCGTCCGGGCTGCCCACCGTGCTGCTCGGCGGGGAGTCCGTGCCGGACGCCGAGCTGATGGCCGAGTCCAGCGTCCCGGCCGGGGTGGTGGCCGAGGCGCTGCGCTACCTCGTCGAGGGCGGCCCGGAGAACCTGGCCGAACTGGCCCGCTTCCTGTCCGACACCGTGCTGCTGACCGGCGAGGGCTTCGCGGAACCGCGGCCGATGCCCGCCTACGGGGTGCGCGGCGACCGCCCCCGCGACCCGGCGCGGCCCACGGTGGGCGTGCTCTTCTACCGGGCGCACGAACTCGCCGGCAACACCGCCTTCGTGGACACCCTGTGCGACGCCGTCGAGGAGCAGGGAGCCAACGCGCTGCCGGTGTACTGCGGTTCGCTGCGGGACGCCGATCCGGGCCTCTACGCGCTGCTGGGCGGTGTGGACGCGCTGGTCACCACCGTGCTCGCGGCCGGCGGGAGCCGGGCGTCGGACGCGAGCGCCGGCGGCGACGACGAGGCGTGGGACATCGGGGCGCTGGCCGAACTGGACGTACCGGTGCTCCAGGGCCTGTGCCTGACGACGTCCCGCACGGCGTGGGAGGAGTCCGACGCGGCCCTCACCCCCATGGACGCCGCGATGCAGGTGGCGATCCCCGAGTTCGACGGGCGCATCGTCACCGTGCCGTTCTCCTTCAAGGAGGACGGCCCCGACGGCATCCCGCTGTACGCGGCCGACCCCGGGCGCGCCCGCCGGGTGGCGGGCATCGCCGTGCGGCACGCGGCGCTGCGGCACAAGCCGAACGCGCACAAGAGGCTCGCGCTCGTCTTCACCGCCTACCCGACGAAGCACTCGCGGGTCGGCAACGCGGTCGGTCTGGACACCCCAGCCTCCGCCGTGCGGCTGCTGGACGCCCTGCGGGAGGCCGGGTACGGCGTGACGGACTACCCCGGCAACGGCGACGAGCTGATCCACCGGCTCATCCAGGCGGGCGGACACGACGTGGAGTGGCTGACGGAGGACCAGCTCGCCGCCGCCCCGGCGCGGGTGCCGCTGGCCGACTACCGGGAGTGGTTCGCCACCCTCGACCCGGCGCTGCGCGCGGACATGCTGGAGCACTGGGGGGAGCCGCCGGGCTCGCTCTACGTGGACGGCGACGACATCGTGCTGGCCTCCCTGGAGTTCGGGAACGTCGTCGTGATGATCCAGCCCCCGCGCGGCTTCGGCGAGAACCCGATCGCCATCTACCACGACCCGGACATGCCGCCCTCGCACCACTACCTGGCGGCCTACCGCTGGCTGGAGCGGAGCTGGGGCGCGGACGCCGTCGTGCACATGGGCAAGCACGGCACGATGGAGTGGCTGCCGGGCAAGGGCCTGGGGCTGTCGGGCGGCTGCGCCCCCGACGCCGTCCTCGGCGACCTGCCGCTGGTGTACCCGTTCATCGTCAACGACCCCGGCGAGGGCACCCAGGCCAAGCGGCGCGGCCACGCCACCGTCGTGGACCACCTGGTGCCGCCGATGGCCCGCGCCGACTCCTACGGCGACCTGGCCAAGCTGGAGCAGCTGCTGGACGAGTACGCGCTCGTGAGCGACCTGGACCCGGCCAAGGCCCCGGCGGTGCGCAGCCAGATCTGGACGCTGGTGCGCGCCGCCGAACTCCACCACGACCTGCACGTGGAGGAGCAGCCGGACGAGGACGCGTTCGACGAGTTCGTCATGCACATCGACGGCTGGCTGTGCGAGATCAAGGACGTGCAGATCCGCGACGGGCTGCACGTACTGGGCGGTGCGCCCGAGGGCGAGCCGCGGGTCAACCTGGCGCTGGCCGTGCTGCGTTCGGCACAGGTCTGGGGCGGCGTGGGCGGCGCGCTGCCGGGGCTGCGGGCGGCGCTGGCCGCGCACTTCGGCCTCGTGGAGCAGGAACTGCTGGCCGAGCCGGGTGCCCGGCTCGCGGTGCCGGACTCCCTGACGGCGCTCGCCGAGGGCCCGGCCCGTACCGCGTCGGACGCCGTCGACCTGCTGGAGCGGCTGGCGCGGCGGCTGGCGGAGACCATGGAGGCCGCCGGCTGGGCCCGGGAGGCGGCCGCGGTCACCGTGCGGGAGGTGCTGGGCGCCGAAGTGCCGGACGCGGTACGGGTGCTGGAGTTCGCGGCCGAGGAGGTCGCGCCGCGGCTGGCCCGCACGACGGACGAGATCGGCAACGTCCTGCACGCGCTGGACGGCGGCTACGTCCCGGCCGGTCCGTCCGGCTCGCCCACCCGCGGCCTGGTCAACGTGCTGCCGACGGGGCGGAACTTCTACTCCGTGGACCCCAAGGCCATCCCCTCGAAGCTGTCCTGGGAGGTGGGCAGCGCGCTGGCCGACTCGCTGCTGGCCCGCCACCTCGCCGACAACGGGGCCTACCCGAAGTCGGTGGGGCTCACGGTGTGGGGCACCTCGTGCATGCGCACCCAGGGCGACGACATCGCGGAGATCCTGGCGCTGCTGGGCTGCCGCCCGGTGTGGGACGACGCCTCCCGGCGCGTCACCGGCTTCGAGGTGGTGCCGCGGGCCGAACTGGGCCGCCCGCGCATCGACGTCACCGTCCGCATCTCGGGCTTCTTCCGCGACGCGTTCCCGCACGTGGTGGGGCTCATCGACGACGCCGTGCGGGCGGTGGCCGAACTGGACGAGCCCGCCGACGCCAACTACGTCCGCGCCCACGCGGACGAGGACACCGCCCGGCACGGCGACCGGCGCCGGGCCACCGCGCGCGTCTTCGGCTCCAAGCCGGGGGCGTACGGGGCGGGCCTGCTGCCGCTCATCGACGCCCGCAACTGGCGCTCCGACGCCGACCTCGCCGAGGTGTACGCCGTGTGGGGCGGCTACGCGTACGGGCGCGGCCTGGACGGCCGGGCGGCGCGCGGGGACATGGAGACGGCCTTCCGCCGCATCCAGGTGGCGGCGAAGAACGTGGACACCCGTGAGCACGACATCGCGGACGCGGACGACTACTTCCAGTACCACGGCGGCATGGTGGCGATGGTGCGCCACCTGACGGGCTCCTCCCCCGAGGCGTACGTCGGGGACAGCGCGGTGCCCGAGCAGGTCAGGACCCGCACCCTGGGCGAGGAGACCCACCGCGTCTTCCGGGCCCGCGTCGTCAACCCGCGCTGGATGGCGGCCATGCGGCGGCACGGTTACAAGGGCGCCTTCGAGATGGCCGCCACCGTGGACTACCTCTTCGGCTACGACGCGACGGCCGGGGTGGTGGACGACTGGATGTACGAGAAGCTGGCGTCCGAGTACGTCTTCGACGCCGAGAACCAGGAGTTCATGCGGCGGTCGAACCCGTGGGCGCTGCGCGGGATCACCGAACGCCTCCTGGAGGCCGCCGAGCGCGGCCTGTGGGCGGAACCGGACGCCGGGACGCTGGACCGGCTGCGCCAGACCTACCTGGAACTCGAAGGCGACCTGGAGGACGACGCATGAGCATCCCGTATCCGTTCACGGCGATCGTGGGCATGGCCGACCTGCGTCTCGGGCTGCTGCTCAACGCCGTCTCGCCCGCCATCGGCGGCGTCCTCGTGCGGGGCGAGAAGGGCACCGCCAAGTCCACCGCGGTGCGGGCGCTGGCCGCGCTGCTGCCCGAGGTGGACGTCGTCCCCGGGTGCCGGTTCTCCTGCGACCCGGCCGACCCCGACCCCGGCTGCCCGGACGGGCCGCACGAGCGCGGGACGGGCCGGGCGCGTCCGGCCCGCATGGTGGAACTGCCGGTGGGCGCCTCCGAGGACCGGCTGGTGGGCGCGCTGGACATCGAGCGGGCGCTCGCGGACGGCGTGAAGGCGTACCAGCCCGGCCTGCTCGCGGACGCGCACCGCGGCGTGCTGTACGTGGACGAGGTCAACCTCCTGCACGACCACCTGATCGACTCGCTGCTGGACGCCGCCGCCATGGGCGCGTCCTACGTCGAGCGGGAGGGCGTGTCGGTGCGGCACGCCGCCCGGTTCCTGCTCGTCGGCACGATGAACCCGGAGGAGGGCGAGCTGCGGCCGCAGCTCCTGGACCGGTTCGGGCTGACGGTCGAGGTGGCCGCCTCCCGGGAGACCGAGGAACGGGTGGAGGTGGTGCGGCGGCGGCTGGCCTACGACGCCGGACCGGCCGCCTTCGCCGCCCGGTGGGCCGCCGAGGAGAGCGCGCTGAGGCAGCGGATCGCCGCCGCCCGCGCCCTGCTGCCGAAGGTGCGGCTCGGGGACGCCGCACTGCGGCAGATCGCCGCCACCTGCGCGGCCTTCGAGGTGGACGGGATGCGCGCGGACATCGTCATGGCGCGCACCGCCTCGGCCCTGGCCGCCTGGGCGGGCCGCACCGGGGTGCTGGCCGAGGACGTGCGGCAGGCCGCGCTGCTGGCCCTCCCCCACCGCAGGCGCCGCAACCCGTTCGACGCGCCGGGCCTGGACGAGGACAAGCTCGACGAGACGCTGGAGCAGCACGCGGACGGCGACGGTCCGGACGGCGACGGTCCGGACGGCGACGGCGACGGTCCGGACGGCGGGCCGGACGGTGACGGTCCGGGCGGCGGGCCGGACGGCGGGCCCGGCGGAGAGCCGCCGCGCGGCGGCGGGGGAGAGCAGGCCACCGGGTCCGGCGGGGAGGCGCCCGCCGGGGCGGAGCCCGTCCCGCAGCCGCGGCGGCCCGGCGGCGAGGACCGCCGGGAGCGGGACGAGGACGGCGCGCGGGACGAGGAGCGCCAGCCGGGGAGCGGGGCCGCCGGGGAGCGGGCCGCCGCACCCGCGGGCGAGCCGTTCCACGCCCGCACGCTGTCCGTGCCCGGCGTCGGGGAGGGCGCGGCGGGCCGCCGGTCACGGGGGCGCACCGCGACCGGCCGCACCACCGGCGCCCGCCGTCCGCAGGGCGCCCTGCACAGGCTGCACCTGACCGCCACCGTGCAGGCCGCGGCCCCGCACCAGCGGGCGCGGGGCCGCCGGGGGCCCGGCCTGGTCGTGCGCCGGGACGACCTGCGCGAGGCGGTGCGCGAGGGCCGGGAGTCCAACCTCGTCCTGTTCGTCGTGGACGCCTCCGGGTCCATGGCGGCGCGGCAGCGGATGAGCGCCGTCAAGGGCGCGGTGCTGTCGCTGCTGCTGGACGCCTACCAGCGGCGGGACAAGGTGGGCCTGGTCACCTTCCGGGGCGCGGACGCCGAGGTCGTGCTGCCGCCCACCTCCTCGGTGGACGCGGCGGCGGCGCGTCTGGAAGCGCTGCCGACCGGCGGGCGCACCCCGCTGGCGGCCGGACTGCTGAAGGCCCGCGAGGTGCTGCGGGTGGAACGGCTGCGGGACCCCTCCCGGCGGCCGCTGCTCGTCGCCGTCACCGACGGACGGGCCACCGGCGGCCCGGAGCCGGTGGCCCGGGCCGGGCGCGCGGCCCGGCTGCTCGCGGACGAGGGCACGGCGTCGGTCGTCGTGGACTGCGAATCCGGGCCGGTGCGGCTCGGTCTGGCGGGCACGCTGGCCGCCGAGCTGGGCGGCCCGGCGGTGACGCTCGGCGAACTGCGCGCGGACGCGGTGTCCGCGCTGGTCAAGGACGTACGGAGGGCCGCGTAATGCCGCAGGGGAAGCCGAGTAGCGTGCCGGACGACGGGCTGACGACCCGGCAGCGGCGCAACCGGCCGCTGGTCGCGGTGCACACCGGCACCGGCAAGGGCAAGTCGACGGCCGCCTTCGGGCTGGCGCTGCGGGCCTGGAACCAGGGCTGGCCGATCGGGGTGTTCCAGTTCGTCAAGTCGGCCAAGTGGAAGGTCGGCGAGGAGCGGGCCCTGCGGGTGCTGGGCGACTCCGGCGAGGGCGGCAGCGTCGCCTGGCACAAGATGGGCGAGGGCTGGTCGTGGGTGCAGCGCGACATCGCCACCAGCGAGGAGGCCGCCCGCGAGGGCTGGGAGCAGGTCAGGCGGGACCTGGCCGCCGAGACCTACCGGCTGTACGTGCTGGACGAGTTCGCCTACCCGCTGCACTGGGGCTGGGTGGACACCGCCGAGGTCGTGGAGGTGCTGCGCGCCCGCCCCGGTACCCAGCACGTCGTGGTGACCGGGCGCAACGCCCCCCAGGCGCTGCTGGACGCGGCGGACCTGGTGACGGAGATGGGGAAGGTCAAGCACCCCATGGACGCGGGCCAGAAGGGCCAGCGGGGCATCGAGTGGTGAGGGCATGACGGACGTACCCCGGCTGGTGGTCGCGGCGCCCGCCTCCGGCAGCGGCAAGACCACCGTCGCCACCGGCCTGATGGCCGCCTTCGCGGCGGCCGGGCTCGGCGTGTCCGGGCACAAGGTCGGGCCGGACTACATCGACCCCGGCTACCACCGGCTCGCCACCGGCCGCCCCGGCCGGAACCTGGACGCCTACCTGTGCGGCCCCGAACGGGTCGCGCCGCTGTTCCTGCACGGCGCTCGGGGGGCGGACCTAGCCGTCGTGGAGGGCGTGATGGGGCTGTTCGACGGCGCCGCCGGGCTCGGTGACCTGGGCTCCACCGCGCAGGTCGCGGCCCTGCTGCGGGCACCGGTCGTCCTCGTCGTGGACGCCTCCGCCCAGTCCCGCTCGGTCGCGGCCCTCGTGCACGGCTTCGCCTCCTTCGACCCGGGCGTGCGGCTCGCGGGCGTGATCCTCAACAAGGTCGGCTCCGCGCGCCACGAGGAGCTGCTGCGGGAGGCCCTGGACCACTGCGGAGTGCCGGTGCTGGGCGCCCTGCACCGCGCCGAGGCGGTGGCGGCGCCGTCCCGGCACCTGGGACTGGTGCCGGCCGCCGAGCGGCGGCCGGAGGCCGTGGCGGCGGTCGCGGCCCTGGCCGACCGGGTGCGGGCCGGGGTGGACCTGGACGCCGTGCTCGCCGTCGCCCGCAGCGCTCCGCCGCTGCCCGGGCGGCCGTGGGAGCCGCCCGAGGCGCCCGCGCCCGCCCCCGCCGGGCCGCGCCCGGTGGTCGCGGTGGCCGGCGGCCCCGCCTTCACCTTCGCCTACGCCGAACACGCCGAACTGCTGACGGCGGCCGGCGCGGAGGTCGTCACCTTCGACCCGCTGCGGGACGAGCGGCTGCCCGACGGCACCGCCGGGCTCGTCGTCGGCGGCGGCTTCCCCGAGGTGTACGCCCCCGAGCTGTCCGCGAACGCGCCGCTGCGCGCGGCCGTCGCCGCGTTCACCGGGCCCGTCGCCGCCGAGTGCGCCGGACTGCTGTACCTCGCGCGGGAACTGGACGGGGCGCCCATGTGCGGCGTGCTGGACGCCGCCGCGCGGATGACGGAACGGCTGACGCTCGGCTACCGGGACGCCGTCGCGGTGGGCGACAGCGTGCTGGCCGCCGCCGGGACGCGCGTACGCGGCCACGAGTTCCACCGCACCGCCCTCACGCCGGGCGCCGGGGCGGCGCCCGCCTGGGGGCTCACCCGCCCGGTGCGCCGCACCGAGGGATTCACAACGGACCACGTGCATGCCTCCTACCTGCATGTGCACTGGGCCGCCGAGCCGTCCGTGGCCCGGCGCTTCGTCGAGAGGTGTGCCGCATGAGCGCGCAACCGCGCCTGATCGGGGTCGGGGTCGGCCCCGGCGATCCGGAACTGGTGACCGTGAAGGGGGTGAACGCCCTGCGGTCGGCGGACGTCGTCGTGGTGCCGGTGATGGACACCGGCGAACGCGGCCGGGCCGAGGCCACGGTGCTGGCGTACGTCGGCGCCGGGCGGATCGAGCGGATCGTGTTCGCGCTCAACGAGCGGGAGGACCGCCGGCGCCGCGAGGCCGCGTGGGACGCCGCCGGGCGGCGCGTGACCGCGCTGCTGCGGGAGCACGGCACGGTGGCCTTCGCGACGATCGGCGACCCCAACGTGTACTCCACGTTCGGCTACCTCGCCCAGACCGTCCGGGAGCTGCTGCCGGGCACCGTCTGCGAGACCGTGCCGGGCATCACCGCCATGCAGGACCTCGCCGCGCGCAGCGGCGCGGTGCTCACCGAGGGCACCGAGCCGCTGACCCTGGTGCCGGTCACGGCCGGTGCCGCGGTGCTCAGGGACGCGCTGGAGGGGCCGGGCACCGTCGTCGCCTACAAGTTCGGGCGCCGGGCCGCCGAGGTGGCCGGGGCGCTGCGCGAGACCGGACGCGAGGCGGACGCGGTGTGGGGCTCGGCGCTCGGGCTGCCGGACGAGGCGATCCACCCGGCCGCCGCGCTGGACGGCGCTCCCCTGCCGTACCTGTCGACGCTGATCGCGCCCGCGCGGCGCGCGGCCCGCGGAGGGAAGCTGTGAGCGGCAAGCACGGTCACGTCACCATCGTGGGAGCGGGGCCGGGCGCCGCCGACCTGCTCACCTTCCGTGCGGCGCGGGCGATCGCCGAGGCCGACGTCGTCGTCTGGGCGGCCAGCCTCGTGCAGGAGGCCGTGCTGGAGCACGCCGCGCCCGGCGCGGAGATCCTGGACTCGGCGGCCCTCTCGCTGGAGGACGTGCTCGCCGTCTACGCGCGGGCGCAGCGCGACGGGCTGCGGGTCGCCCGCGTGCACTCCGGCGACCCGGCACTGTGGGGCGGCACGCAGGAGCAGGTGGACCGCTGCCACGAGCTGGGCATCGAGGTGGAGATCGTCCCCGGCGTCTCGGCGTTCTCGGCGGTGGCCGCGCTCGCCCAGCGGGAACTGACGATCCCCGAGGTGGCGCAGTCGGTGATCCTCACCCGGCTCGGCGGCGGCAAGACGCCGATGCCGCCGGGCGAGGAGGTGCGGGAGTTCGCCCGGCACGGCACCACCATGGCGCTGTTCCTGTCGGCCGCCCGGTCCGGGCAGCTCGCCGCCGAACTGCTGGAGGGCGGCTACACCGAGGACACCCCGGTGGTGATCGCCTACCAGGCGACGTGGCCGGAGGAGCTGCTGCTGCACTGCACGGTGGGCACCCTGGCGGACACCGTCAAGGAGCACCGGCTGTGGAAGCACACGCTGTTCCTGGTGGGCCCGGCGCTCGCGGCGTCCGGCACCCGCTCGCACCTGTACCACCCGGGCCACTTCCACGGCTTCCGGCGCGCCGATCCCGAGGCGCGCCGGGCGCTGCGGGCGCTCAGGACCCGGCCCGGGGACGGCCGTGGGTGAGCCGGGGCCGGCCGGGCCCCGGCCGGACGCGCCGGGGCGCGTTGTCACCGTGCTGGGCACCGGGACGGCGGCCGGGGACGCCCCGGCCGTCGGCGGGGACGCGACCCTCGTCGTCGGCGCCCGCCGCCACCTGGAGGCGGCCGGGCTGCCGCCCGGCGCGCGCCGGATCACGCTGGGCCCGCTCGCCCCGGCGCTGGACGCCGTCGAGGCGGAGCTGGCGGCGCCCGGCGCGCCGCGCGTCGTGGTGCTCGCCTCCGGGGACCCGGGCTTCTTCGGCATCGTCCGGGCGCTCGCCGAGCGGCTGGGCCCCGGGCGGCTGGACGTGCGTCCCTCGGTGCCGTCCGTCGCGGCGGCGTTCGCCCGCGCCGGACTGCCGTGGGACGACGCGGCCGTGGTGAGCGCCCACGGACGGGACCTGCGCCGGGCGGTGAACGTGTGCCGCGCGCACCCGAAGACCGCCGTGCTGACCGGCCCCGGCGCAGGCCCGGCCGAGCTGGGCGCCGCCCTGGCCGGCGCCGGTGTCCCGCGCACGCTCGTGGTGGCGCAGGCCCTCGGCACGCCGCGCGAGTCGGTGCGGTGGCTGGCGCCCGCCGAGGCCGCCGCCCGCGCCTGGCCCGAGCCCGTCAGCGTCGTACTGAGCCTGGCGCCCGAGCGCCGCGTGGCGGACGTCCAGCGCACCCTGGCCGGACCGTGGCGCACGGAGGCGGACGCGGGCTGGGCCCTGCCGGAGTCCGCCTTCGCGCACCGCGACTCGATGATCACCAAGTACGAGGTGCGGGCGCTGGCGCTGGCCCGGCTCGGGCCGCGCCCCGGCGACCTCGTGTGGGACGTGGGCGCCGGGTCCGGCTCGGTGGCCGTGGAGTGCGCCCGGCTGGGCGCGGCAGCCGTCGCCGTCGAGCGCGACGCGGACGGCGCGGAGCGCTGCCGGGCGAACGCCGCCGCCCACGGCGTCGACGTGCAGACCGTGCACGGCGCCGCCCCACAGGCGCTCGCGGGCCTGCCCGATCCGGACGCGGTGTTCGTCGGCGGGGGCGGGCGGGACCTGCCCGCCGTCGTCGGCGCCTGCGCGGCACGGGCCCGGCGCACCGTCGTCGTCACCCTCGCGGCGCTGGACCGGGTGCCCGCCGTCCGGGCGGCCCTGGCCGGGGCGGGGCTCGCCCCCGAGGGCGTCCAGCTCCAGTCCGCCCGGCTCGCGCCGCTCCCCGGCGACGTCACCCGGCTCGCCGCCGTCAACCCCGTCTTCGTCCTGTGGGGCAGCAGGACCCGTACGCAAGGAGTCTCCCCGTGATCGGCCTGATCTCCGCCACCGCGGCGGGCGCCGCCGCCCGGGACCGGCTGGCCGCCGCCTGGCCGGACCGCGCCCGCGTCTTCGAGGGGCCGACCGTCGCCGACGCCGTGCGGCGCGCGTTCGCCGAGTGCGACCGGCTGGTGTGCTTCCTCGCCACCGGCGCCACCGTCCGCATCGTGGCCCCGCTCCTCACCGGCAAGGCGGCCGATCCGGGCGTCGTCTGCGTGGACGAGGCGCAGCGGCACGCGGTGAGCCTGCTCGGCGGCCACGCGGGCGGCGCGAACGAGCTGGCGCACGCGGTGGCCGACGCGCTGCCGGGCTGCCGTCCGGTCATCACGACCGCCACCGACGCCGTGTCCGTGCCCGGCCTGGACACGCTCGGCTGGCCCGTGGAGGGCGCCGTCGCCGCCGTCTCCCGGGCCCTGCTGGACGGTGAACCCGTCCGCCTGGTCTCCCCCGCCGTCCATCCCCTTCCGGCGCTGCCGCCCAACGTGACCGCCACCGCCGACGGGGGCGGCGGGGACGCCGAGAGCCTTGGGGACGCCGGAAGCGCCGGAAGCGAAGTGGCGCTGCTCGTCAGCGACGAGACCGTGGCGCCGGGCCCCCGGCAGGCCGTGCTGCGCCCGCCGACGCTCACCGTCGGTGTCGGCGCCAGCCGCGGGGTGTCCGCGCAGGAGGTGCTGGACCTCGTCGGCCGCTCCCTGGCGGCGGCCGGACTCTCCCCGCGCTCGGTCGCGGCGCTGGCCACGGTGGACGCCAAGGCCGGCGAGGCGGGCCTGCTGGCCGCGGCCGAACGGCTCGGCGTCCCCCTGCGCACCCACCCGGCGCCGGTGCTGGCCGCCGTGCCGGTACCCAACCCGTCGGCGGCGCCCCAGGCGGCCGTGGGCACCCCAAGCGTGGCCGAGGCGGCGGCGCTGCACGGCGCGGGGGACGGCGCGCGGCTGGTGGTGCAGAAGCAGAAGTCGGCCATGGCCACCTGCGCCGTCGCCCGCAGCCGCCCGCGCGGCCGGCTCGCCGTGGTGGGCCTGGGCCCCGGCGCCCGCGACCTGCTGACGCCGCGGGCGCGCGACGAGCTGCGCCGGGCCTCCGTCGTCGTCGGCCTGGACCAGTACGTGGAGCAGATCCGCGACCTGCTGCGCCCGGGCACCCGCGTCCTGGCCTCCGGGCTCGGCGCGGAGGAGGAGCGGGCCCGCACCGCGGTGGCCGAGGCCCGCGAGGGGCGGGCCGTGGCGCTGATCGGCAGCGGCGACGCGGGCGTCTACGCGATGGCCTCGCCCGCGCTCGCGGAGGCGTCCGCCGACATCGACGTCGTCGGTGTGCCCGGCGTGACCGCCGCGCTGGCCGCCGCCGCGCTGCTGGGCGCCCCGCTGGGGCACGACCACGTCTCGGTCAGCCTCTCCGACCTGCACACCCCCTGGGAGGTGATCGAGCGCCGGGTGCGGGCCTGCGCCGAGGCGGACCTCGTCGTCACGTTCTACAACCCGCGCTCCCGGGGCCGGGACTGGCAGCTGCCCAAGGCGCTGGGCCTCCTCGCGGAGCACCGGGCTCCCGGCACCCCGGTCGGCGTCGTACGCAACGCCTCACGGCCCGGCGAGCGGGTCACCCTCACCACCCTGGAGGCCCTCGACCCGGCGTCCGTGGACATGATGACCGTGGTGACCGTCGGCAACACCGCCACCCGCGCCGTCGCCGGACGCATGGTCACCCCGCGCGGCTACCGCTGGCAGGAGGCGGGCGCGTGACGATCCGCACCGTGCACCCCATCGAGCAGGAGTCCTACCGCATCCTGCGCGCCCGCCTGGACACCTCCCCCTTCCCGCCGCTGACCCGGGCCGTGGTGGAGCGGGTGATCCACTCCAGCGCGGACCTGGAGTACGCCACCGACCTCGTCACCGACGAGGCCGCCCTGCGCGCGGCGCACACGGCGCTGCACGAACGGGACGCGCCCGTCGTCACCGACGTGGAGATGGTCGCGGCCGGGATCACCCGCCGCCAGACGGTCTGCCGCCTGGCCGACGCCACCGCCTCGGGCGGGCTGACCCGCTCCGCGCACGCGGTCCGCCTCGCCTACGCCGAGGTCGGGCCCGGCGCGGTGTGGGTGGTGGGCTGCGCGCCCACCGCGCTCTTCGAGCTGATCGCCCTGGACGTGCGGCCCGCGCTGGTCGTGGGCCTGCCGGTGGGCTTCGTCGGCGCGGCCGAGTCCAAGGCGGCGCTGCGCGCGAGCGGCCTGCCCGCCGTCAGCAACATCTCCGAGAAGGGCGGCTCCGCCGTGGCCGCCGCCGCGCTCAACGCCCTGCTCTACACCCCGCTTCACACCCCCACCGAGGAGACCGCGTGACCACCCCGCCTGCCCTGCTGCTCGTCGGACACGGCACCCGGGACGAGGCCGGAGCCGAGGCGTTCCGCTCCTTCGTCCGCAAGCTCGGCGACACCCGTCCGCAGACCCCGGTCGCCGGCGGGTTCATCGAGCTGTCCCCGCCGCCGCTGGCCGACGCCGTCACCGGCCTGGCCGAACGGGGCGTGCGGCGCTTCGCGGCCGTCCCGCTCATGCTCGTGTCCGCCGGCCACGCCAAGGGCGACATCCCGGCGGCACTGGCCCGGGAGAAGGAGCGGCACCCGGGCACCACCTACGCCTACGGGCGTCCGCTGGGCCCGCACCCCTCGCTGCTCTCCGTCCTGGAGCGGCGGATCGACGAGGCGCTGCCCGGGGCCGAGCGCACCCCGCAGGGGCGGTCGGACGTCACCGTGCTCCTCGTCGGGCGCGGTTCCACCGACCCGGACGCGAACGCCGAGGTGCACAAGGCGGCCCGGCTGCTGTGGGAGGGCCGGGGCTACGCGGGCGTGGAGACGGCCTTCGTGTCGCTGGCCGCGCCCGACGTGGCCGCCGGGCTGGACCGGTGCCGCGCGCTGGGCGCCCGGCGCGTCGTCGTGCTGCCGTACTTCCTGTTCACCGGCATCCTCCCCGAGCGCGTCACCCGCCAGGCGCTCGACTGGGCCGGTGCCCACCCGGACACGGAGCTGCACGTCGCGGACGTCATCGGCCCGACGGACGAGCTGGCGGCGCTGGTCTGGCAGCGCTACCAGGAGGCGGTGGACGGGGACATCCGGATGAACTGCGACTCCTGCGTCTACCGGATCGCGCTGCCCGGCTTCGAGGACAAGGTGGGCGCGCCGCAGCAGCCGCACTACCACCCGGACGACGACGAGCACGGCCACGGCCACGGGCATCACGCGCACCAGCACGGCGGCCATGTCCACGCTCACTGACCGGTCCGCCGGGTCCCGCCCCGCGGCCGCCGCCCCGGACGGCCCGCCCGGCGGGGGCGGCGCGACGGACCTGCGCCACCACGGCGACGCCGAGGTGCGCGACGCCGGCGCGCACCTGACGGACCTCGCCGTCAACGTGCGCGCCGGTACGCCGCCCGCCTGGCTGAAGGAGCACGTCGCCGCGTCCCTCGACACCCTGGCCGCCTACCCCGACGGGCGCGCGGCGCGCCGGGCGGTGGCCGCACGCCACGGCCTGCCGGAGGACCACGTGCTCCTGACGGCCGGGGCGGCGGAGGCGTTCGTCCTGCTCGCGCGGGCGGTGCGCAGCCGCTGCCCGGTCGTGGTGCACCCGCAGTTCACCGAGCCGGAGGCGGCGCTGCGTGAGGCCGGGCACACCGTGCACCGGGTGCTGCTGCGCGCGGCGGACGGCTTCCGGCTCGACGCGGGGCAGGTGCCCGAGCAGGCTGACCTGGTGGTCGTCGGCAACCCCACCAACCCGACGTCCGTCCTGCACCCGGCGGCGACGCTGGCCGCGCTGGCCAGGCCCGGCCGCACGCTGGTCGTGGACGAGGCGTTCATGGACGCCGTGCCGGGCGAGCCGGAGTCGCTCGCTCCGCGCCTGACGGCGGCGGGCGGGCGGATCGTCGTCCTGCGCAGCCTCACCAAGACGTGGGGGCTGGCCGGGCTGCGCGTCGGGTACGTCCTGTCCGACCCCGCGACCGTCGCCGCGCTGGCCCGGCACCAGCCGCTGTGGCCGGTCAGTTCCCCGGCGCTGGCCGCCGCCGAGGCGTGCTGCACCCCGCGGGCGCTGGCCGAGGCGGACGCGGCGGCGCGCACCGGCGCCGCCGACCGGGAGCACCTGCTGGCCCGGCTCGCCGCCTTCGGCTCGCTGGACGCCGCGACGCCCGGCCCCGCCGGGCCCTTCGTGCTGGTCGGCCACGAACGGGCCGCGGGGCTGCGGGTGCGGCTGCGGGAGCTGGGCTTCGCCGTCCGGCGCGGCGACACCTTCCCCGGGCTCGGCCCGCGCTGGCTCCGGCTGGCCGTGCGGGACCGGGCGACGACGGACCGCTTCGCCGACGCCCTGCGGACGGCCGGAGTCCGCTGAGCCCGCCGCCGGACCGCCCCGGGTCCGTTTCTGCGTGCCCGGGACGGCCCGGACCTGCCGCCGGGCCCGGGAGACCGGTCGGCTCCGGCGGTGCCGGACGTACGGGCCGAGGACCGTCTTCTTCACGGTAGGGAACTCCCACACGCGGTGGGACACCACCGGTGGGAGCCGGGGGGACCACACCCGCACCGGCGACGGGGGCTCCGCCATCGTTGACGCCGCCCGCGTCGCCCGCCGCCGTTCCGCGGCCGGTTCACCCCCACGGGAGCACTCCGCGCTCCCGCTCGGACCGCCGGAGGGGCCCCGCCCGCCCGCGCGTTCCGCCCCGGCGGGCGGGGCGCCTCCGGCGGCGCTAGCGCACGATCCGCCCGCGCAGGACCACGCGCCGCGGGGCGGCGAGCACACAGACGTCGGCGCGCGGGTCGCTGTCGTAGACGACCAGGTCGGCGGGGGCGCCCTCGGTCAGTCCTGGGCGGCCCAGCCACGCCCGCGCGCCCCAGGCCGTCGCCGCGAGCGCGTCCCGCGCCGGGATGCCCGCCCGCACCAGCTCGGCGACCTCGGCGGCGACGAGGCCGTGCGCGAGCGAGCCCCCGGCGTCCGTGCCGACGAAGACGGGGATGCCCGCGTCGTAGGCGGCCCGCACCGTCGCGTACCGCCGCGCGTGCAGCCGCCGCATGTGGTCGGCCCAGCGCGGGAACTTCTTCTCGCCCCCGTCCGCGAGGTGCGGGAACGTCGCGATGTTGACGAGGGTGGGCACGATGGCGATGTTCCGCTCCGCAAACAGCGGAATCGTCTCCTCGGTCAGCCCGGTGGCGTGCTCCACGCAGTCGATGCCCGCCTCGGCGAGATCGCGCAGGGAGTCCTCGGCGAAGCAGTGCGCGGTGACCCGGGCGCCCTCCTCGTGGGCCGCCGCGATCGCGGCCCGCACCGCACCGCGCGGCCAGCAGGGGGCCAGGTCCCCGGCCTCCCGGTCGATCCAGTCCCCGACGAGCTTGACCCAGCCGTCGCTCCGGCGCGCCTCCCGCCGCACGTACGCGACCAGGTCCTCGGGCTCGATCTCGTGCGCGTAGTTGCGGATGTAGCGGCGGGTGCGGGCGATGTGCCGGCCGGCCCGGACGACGCGCGGCAGGTCCTCGCGGGCGTCGATCCAGCGGGTGTCGGCGGCGGAGCCCGCGTCGCGGATCAGCAGGGTGCCCGCGTCGCGGTCGGTGAGCGCCTGGCGCTCGCTGGTGGCCTCGTCCACCGCGCCGTGCGCGTCGAGGCCGACGTGACAGTGGGCGTCCACGAGACCGGGCAGCGCCCAGCCCCGCACGGTGGTGACGCGGGTGGCGGCCGGGGGCCGCTCGAACGTGACCCGGCCGTCCACCACCCACAGTTCGCCGGTGACGTCCTCGGGGCCGGTCAGGACCCGTCCCGTGATGTGCAGCACCGCGCTCTCCCTCATACCAGCACTGTACGAGGCCGCTCCCCGGAACCCGCCGCCGCTGCTAGGCTCCCGCCACTGCGACGTTTCCGCACAGGTTGCGAAGCGCGAATACCTACGTTCGCACACAAGCGCACAGCCGTGGCCGTGCGCGGGCATGTCCGGCTCGCGGGAACGCGGCGGCGCTGCCGCCCGGCGGCGGCAGCGGCAGCGGCAGCGGCAGCGGCAGCGGCAGCGGGAAATTGTCGGGGAGGTCGCGTGGGGCACGACGGCCGCGGGGAACACGGGGACGGCACACCGGCGGACGCGGGCGGAAGCGGCGCCGAGGCGGAGCGGCACGCCGAGTTCCGCGCCTTCTACGAGCGCCACCACGCGGAACTGGTCCGGCTGGCGGCCCGGCTCCTGGCCGACGGGAGCGAGGGCGAGGACCTGGCGGCCGACGCCTTCGCCGCGCTGTGGCACCGGTGGGACCGGGTGCGTGCGGCCCGGCACCCGGCGGCCTACGCCCGCGGGGTGGTGGCGCACCTGGCCCGCTCCCGCATCCGGGCCGGGGCGCGCGAACGGCGGCGGGTCGCCCTGTTCTGGGCCGGGGGCCCGCAGTACGCCGAGGACGCGGACGTGCCCTCCGTGCTGGACGTCCGGGCGGCGCTCGCACGGCTGCCGCGGGGCCGGCGCGCCTGCGTCGTGCTCCGCCACGCGTTCGGGCTCTCGGAGCGGGACACGGCGTCCGCGCTCGGCGTCTCGGTGGGAACCGTCAAGAGCCAGACGTCACGCAGCGTGGCCGAACTCGGGCGGCTGCTGGGCCGTCCCGGTCCGGACCCGGAGCGCGGACGGGACACGGGCGGCTCCGCTCCGGGGCCCGCGAGACGGGCCGATGCCGAATTGCCGGAGGGCTGCGATTACGTGAAGCAACGGTTTCGAATACGCTGAGAATTCATATTCAGCCTAGGCGTCCGTGACTCTTCTTCCCGCTTTTGCTAAACCTAAACACCCCACCTTGGAGAGCGGTGGAACCCCTCGCTCCGGACAGGCATCACGGTCGTTATGCACCTGTGACACACTCCACAACCGGGGTGTTTTGCCCCGGCATAACCGACATGACCAGGCATTCTACCGGAGCAGGTGGCGACAGGCGCGCCCGCGCGCGATAACACAGCCACCTCGCGTCCGTAACCCCTCTCCACGATGCAATCTCAATTTTTCCTGGGTAAATTGAATCGACATGACCCCCGCACAAGCTGACCATGCACGTGCCCAGAGCGAATTCATCGAAATGCCCGAGGGACTCAAGCTCGACACGCCACGGGTGGACGACGGTGCGGCGATCTGGCGGATCGCCCGCGACTCCCAGGTGCTCGACCTCAACTCCTCCTACAGCTACCTGCTGTGGTGCCGCGACTTCGCCGCCACGTCCGTGGTGGCGCGTGACGGCGACGGCGGGCCGGTCGGCTTCATCACCGGCTACATCCGCCCGCAGGCGCCGCGGACGCTGCTGGTGTGGCAGGTGGCGGTGGACCACGGCCAGCGGGGCCGCGGCCTGGCCGGCGCGATGCTGGACGGGCTGGCCTCGCGGGTCGCCGAGGAGCTCGGAGCCGACCGCGTCGAGACGACGGTCACCCCGGACAACGCCCCCTCCAACCGCCTCTTCACGTCCTTCGCCGAGCGCCACGGCGCCGAGCTGAAGCGCGAGGTGCTGTTCGACGGCGAGGCGTTCCCCGGCGACGGCCACGAGCCCGAGGTGCTGTACCGGATCGGGCCGGTCCGCACCCTCGTCGGCTCGCCGGGCTGACACCCGCGCCCGCCGCACCACCGGCCCGGCGACGGGCCCCGCGCGCGGCCACCGCACAGGCCGCGCCGCCCCCAGACTTCCTCACTCTTCACGACTCACTCCCCAGGAGCCTTCCGTGACCATCACCCAGCCGGACCTGAGCGTCTTCGAGACCCTGGAGTCGGAGGTGCGCGGCTACTGCCGCAACTGGCCCACCATCTTCGACCGCGCCCAGGGCAGCCACATGTACGACGAGGACGGTCACACCTACCTCGACTTCTTCGCCGGCGCGGGGTCGCTGAACTACGGGCACAACAACCCCGTGCTCAAACGCGCCCTGATCGACTACATCGAGCGCGACGGCGTCACGCACGGCCTGGACATGTCCACGGTCGCCAAGCGGGCGTTCCTGGAGGCGTTCCAGAACGTCGTGCTGCGCCCGCGCGACCTGCCCTACAAGGTCATGTTCCCCGGCCCCACCGGCACCAACGCCGTCGAGTCCGCGCTGAAGCTGGCGCGCAAGGTCAAGGGCCGCGAGTCCATCGTGTCCTTCACCAACGCCTTCCACGGCATGTCCCTGGGCTCGCTCGCCGTCACCGGCAACGCCTTCAAGCGGGCCGGCGCGGGCATCCCGCTGGTACACGGCACGCCGATGCCGTTCGACGCCTACCTCGACGGCCAGACGCCCGACTTCATCTGGTTCGAGCGGCTGCTGGAGGACTCCGGCTCCGGCCTGAACAAGCCCGCCGCCGTGATCGTGGAGACGGTGCAGGGCGAGGGCGGCATCAACGTCGCCCGCGCCGAGTGGCTGCGCGCCCTCGCCGAGCTGTGCGAGCGGCACGACATGCTGCTCATCGTCGACGACATCCAGATGGGCTGCGGCCGTACCGGTGCCTTCTTCTCCTTCGAGGAAGCCGGCATCACCCCGGACATCGTCACCGTCTCCAAGTCGATCAGCGGTTACGGCCTGCCCATGTCGCTGACCCTCTTCAAGCCGGAGCTGGACATCTGGGAGCCGGGCGAGCACAACGGCACCTTCCGCGGCAACAACCCCGCCTTCGTCACCGCCACGGCGGCGCTGGAGACGTACTGGGCCGACGGCCAGATGGAGAAGCAGACCCTGGCCCGCGGCGAGCAGGTCGAGTCGGCCATGAGCGAGATCGCCCGGGAGCACCCCGAGGCCGTGGCGGACTACCGCGGCCGGGGCCTGGTGTGGGGCATGGAGATGACCGACAAGGCCGCCGCCTCCCGCATCGCGCGCCGCGCCTTCGAGCTCGGCCTGCTGGTGGAGACTTCCGGACCGGAGAGCGAGGTCGTCAAACTGCTGCCCGCGCTCACCATCAGTCCGGAGGAGCTGGACGAGGGTCTGCGCATCCTCGCCCGTGCCGTCCGCGAGACGCTCTGACGCGTCCACCGCGCACGGCACCGCGCTCAGGCCCGCCCCGTACCGGGGCGGGCCGCCCCGTAACTGAACGAGCAGAAAGGCACCACGAACAGTGATCGTCCGTTCCCTTCAGGAAATCGAGGACACCGACCGCGACATCAAGTCGGCCTCCGGCACATGGCGCAGCAAGCGGCTCGTCCTGGCCAAGGAGAAGGTCGGCTTCTCGCTGCACGAGACCGTGCTCTACGCGGGTACCGAGACCTCCATGTGGTACGCCAACCACATCGAGGCCGTCCTCTGCGTGGAGGGCGAAGCCGAGCTGACCAACGACGAGACCGGCGAGAAGCACTGGATCAGCCCGGGGACGATGTACCTGCTCAACGGGCACGAGAAGCACACGCTGCGCCCCAAGACGGACTTCCGCGTGGTGTGCGTCTTCAACCCGCCGGTGACCGGCCGTGAGGACCACGACGAGAACGGCGTCTACCCGCTGCTCACCGAGGACGACTGACCCGCGCACCGCCGGGCCCGGACGGCGCGGCGGTGCACTTCCCATCTTTGGAACGTCCCCCGCGGGGAACACTGCGCGACAGGGGCACCTGCCGGGCGACATCCCAACGAGAAAGACAGGGCCGTACGAGAGGAGAGGAAGGAAACTCCCATGACCACCGCACCCGAGCGCACCACCGACCTGTACCCGACCCGGGGAGCCGCAGAGGTGGCCACCCCGCGGCAGGACCCGGTGGTGTGGTCCGACCCGGGCGCTCCCGGGCCCATCGCGGCCGGGGACCTGGCGGACTACGAGCGGGACGGGTTCCTCGCCATCGACCAGCTCATCACCCCGGACGAGGTGACGGGCTACCGCGCGGAACTGGAAAGGCTCATCTCGGACCCGACGATCCGCGCCGACCAGCGTTCGATCATCGAACCGCAGTCGCAGGAGATCCGGTCCGTGTTCGAGGTGCACAGGATCAGCGAGGTGTTCGCCTCTCTGGTCCGCGACCCGCGGGTCGTGGGCCGGGCGCGGCAGATCCTCGGATCGGACGTCTACGTCCACCAGTCCCGGGTCAACGTCAAGCCGGGGTTCGGGGCCAGCGGGTTCTACTGGCACTCGGACTTCGAGACCTGGCACGCCGAGGACGGTCTGCCGAACATGCGGACCGTGTCGGTGTCGATCGCTCTCACCGAGAACTTCGCCACCAACGGCGGCCTGATGATCATGCCGGGGTCGCACAAGACGTTCCTCGGCTGCGCCGGGGAGACGCCGCGGGACAACTACAAGAAGTCGCTCCAGATGCAGGACGCGGGCACGCCCTCGGACGAGGCCCTCGCCAAGTTCGCGGACGCCCACGGCATCCGGCTGTTCACCGGCCAGGCCGGATCGGCGACCTGGTTCGACTGCAACTGCATGCACGGCTCGGCCGACAACATCACGCCGTACCCGCGCAGCAACGTGTTCATCGTCTTCAACAGCGTCGAGAACACGGCCGTCGAGCCCTTCGCGGCGCCGGTGCGGCGTCCGGAGTTCATCGGCGCCCGGGACTTCACCCCGGTGCACTGACGTCGCGGCGGAACGGTCCGCACGGGCGGTGACGCGGTGACCGTCACGTCGGTGTGACATCTTGCCGGTGCCTCGCAGCCGGAGGGTGAGCGCGCGGACGGTGGCGGCCGCCCGGTCAGCCGCCGGACGGCTCCGGGCCCGGCCACTGCTCCTCGCCAGGGGCGGTGACCGGGCCCGGAGCCGTGCCGCGTCCCGGTCCGTCCCCGGCCCGGGACCCGCGTCAGCGGACGTGCGCGGCGAGCGCCTCCAGCAGCCGGTCCACGTCGGCGTCCGTGTTGTAGAGGTGGAAGGCGGCCCGCAGGTGGCCCGCCCGGTCGGCGACGCGGATGCCCTCCCGCGCCAGCGCCCCGGTGGCCGCCCCCAGGCCCGGCACGGCGACGATCGGGGAGTCCGCGGGCACCGCCGGGCGGCCCAGCCCGGCCACCCCGGCGCGGAAGCGGGCGGCCAGCGCCCGGTTGTGCCGGCCGATCGCCTCCACACCCAGCCCGGCCACCAGGCCGAGCGAGGCCGCGGCGCCCAGGTAGGGCAGGTGGGGCGGGGACTCGTCGAAGCGGCGCGCGGATCGGGCCAGCTCGGTGACCGGCCCGTAGGTGCTGTTCCACAGGTCCTCGCCGGCGACCCACCCCGCGTGCAGCGGCTCCAGGCCGCCGCCGTCCCCGGGCACCGTGAGGAAGGAGACGCCGCGCGGGCACAGCAGCCACTTGTAGGCACCGCAGACCGTGTAGTCCGCCACGTCCGGTTCCAGGGGCAGCCAGCCGGTGGACTGGGTGGTGTCCACCAGGAGCCGCGCCCCGTGGGCCCGCGCCGCCGCGCCGACCGCCGCCAGGTCCGCGACGCGGCCGTCGGCCGACTGCGCCGCGCTGACCGCCACCAGCGCGGTGCCGGGGCGTACGGCCCCGGCCAGCTCCTCCAGCGGCACCGAGCGCAGCTTCAGGTCGCGCCGCACCGCGAACGGGGTGACCAGGGAGGCGAAGTCACCGTCCACGGCCAGCACCTCGGCGCCGGAGGGCAGCGCGTGGGCGACGAGCGCGACGTGCACGGCCACGCTGGACCCGAGGGCGACGCGCTCGGCGGGTATCCCCACGACGCCCGCGTACGCCGCACGGGCCTCCCCGGCCCGCTCCCCGTAGACGGCCAGGTCGGCACGGCCCTCGGCCATCTCCGCGACGGCCGCCGCGAGCGCGGCCGTGGTACGGGCGGGCAGCAGGCCGTGGGAGGCGGTGTTCAGGTAGGTGGTGCGCGGCGTGAACTCGTCACCGAGGTGCGCGGGCGGGAAGGACGGACGGGCGCTCGACGCGGCAGGCGGAGAAGTCGGCATGGGCTTAACTCTCCGACGGATGCGCCCCGCTGTCCATGGGCCCCCTTCTTCCCGGAACCCGAAGGCGCGCTTATAGCGCCAGGTCAGCGCCGCCCGGCACCGGTGTCGCGGGCGCCGCACGGCTGGTGCCGTCCCCGCCGCGCGGACGGGGCCGTCCCCGCGCGGCCCGGTGCCGGCCCGGGGGGTGCCGGTGCCCGCCCGCGCGGCGGGGCGGCGCGCGGCGCACCACCCGTTCGCCACAGGTCCCCCGGTTGCCGCAGCGACGGGGCTGAACTGCGACGATGCCCGGCGGCCCGCCGCCGGAGGGCGGACGCCGGGCCCCGTCACCTCGCGTGGGCCGGGGCGACCGGGTTTCGTGGTGCCACGGCGCGGCGGACACCGCGCTCCGCGACGAAGCGAGGGAGAGGGGCAGCATGCGGCACGCCGGCCTCCTCACCACCGCCGCCCTGGCGGTGGCCGCTCTCGCGGCCCTCGCCCTCGCCGCGTACCCCGCCGAGGCGGCGCACGCGCGGACCACGGGCGCCGGGACCGTGCGCTTCCTCGCGGGCGCGGCGGTGCTCGCCGTCGCCGCGGCCGGCGGCAGCTGGCTGCTGCACCGGCGCGAGCGCGAGCAGCGCCGGAACCGGTCCTGACCGGCCCCGGCGGCCCACCAGCCCACGGGCGGCCACCGGCCCGCCCCGAACGTCCCGGACCCCCGGGTCGCACCGCACGCACCCGCCGAGGAGCAGCCGGAGGGAAGCGATGGACCGAGCGCAGCGGCGCCGCGAGACGATCGCGGCCACCCTCACCGCGATGGGGCTGTGCGCCGGGGTGTGGCTCATCGAGCACAGCCCCCGCGAGGAGCTGCCGCCGCAGCCGTCCCCCGAGCAGGCCGCCCTGCCCTCGGAGGGCCCCACCGCGGACCCGGGCACGCAGGCCATGGTGCCGCTGCCGCCTTCCGAGCCGGTGCGGGTCCGCATCCCCGCCATAGAGGTGGACGCGGCGGTGATGCCGCTGGGCCTGGAGGAGGACGGCAGCCTGGAGGTGCCGCCCCAGGAGGCCGCCAACCTGACCGGCTGGTACGAGGGGGGGGCGACGCCCGGGACCCGGGGCACCGCGATCGTCGCCGGGCACGTGGACAGCGCGGCGGGCCCGAGCGTGTTCTACGGCCTCGGCTCGCTGAAGAAGGGCAACACCGTGGCCGTGGACCGGGCCGACGGCCTGACGGCGGAGTTCGAGGTGCACGCCATAGAGGTGTACGACCGCGACGCGTTCCCCGACGACCGCGTCTACGGACCCTCCTCCCGGGCGGAGATACGGCTCATCACGTGCGGCGGCGGTTATTCGCGCTCCGACGGCTACCTGGGCAACGTCGTGGTGTACGGGCACCTGACGGCCATCACCGTCACGCCCGAGGCGCGTCCGGCCGCGGCGGCGCACCCGCCGGGCTGAGCCCCGACTCCGGGACGGACGGGGCACACGGGAATCGCGGGGTGCACGGGGCGGCGGTGGCGGGAGGAACCGGGCGGCGCGGCCGGTCGTTACCCCGGACATGACCGCTATGACTCCTGGCTCGAACCTTCCCCTCTCCGCCGTCCGCGTGGCCGTGGACGTGGCCGCTCCGGTACGGCTGGACGTGTCGGGCCTGCTGATCGGCGCCGACGGAAAGGTGCGCTCCGACGACGACTTCGTCTTCTACAACCAGCCCGCGGGGCCCGGTGTCACCCACAGCGGCAGCGGCGGTACCGACACGATCACCGTGGACACGGCGGCGGTCCCCGCGGAGATCGAGAAGGTCGTCGTGACGGCCAGCCTGGACGCCTCCGGCGGCCCCGGCGCGACCTTCGCGGGCACCGAGCCGACGGGGACGGTCCGGGACGCCGCGTCCGGCGCGGTGCTGGCCGCGTTCACGCCGCCGCAGCTGGGCCCGGAGACGGCGCTGGTGCTGGTCGAGATCTACCGGCGCGGCGGCGGGTGGAAGGTGCGCGCGGTCGGCCAGGGCTACGCCGACGGCCTGGCGGGGATCGCCACGGACTTCGGCGTCAGCGTCGAGGAGCCGGCCCCGGCGCCCGCCGCCGCGCCGTCGGCTCCCCCGGCGCCCCCGGCCCCGCCCGTGCCGCCGGCGCCCGCCGCCCACGCCGCGCCCCCGCCCGGTCTCCAGGCCAGCGCGCCCGGCGCTCCCCCGGCGCCCGCCGCACCGCCCGTGCCCGCCGGGGCGGCCGCGCCGGGCGCCGGGAAGATCAACCTGGACAAGGGCCGGGTGAACCTCCAGAAGAACCAGACGGTCTCGCTGGTCAAGGACAACCAGCCGCTGCGCTCCTCCCTCGTCATGGGCCTGGGCTGGGAGCCCGCCCACCGGGGCAAGAGCATCGACCTGGACGCCTCCGTCATCGCCTACGACGCGCAGCGCAAGAAGATCGACGCCTGCTACTTCGGCAAGCTGAACATCCTGCGCGGGGCGATCCAGCACTCGGGCGACAACCTCACCGGCGAGGGCGCGGGGGACGACGAGACGATCACCGTCCACCTGGACGGGCTGCCGCCGGAGGTGACCGGCCTGGTCTTCACCGTCAACTCCTTCACCGGGCAGAAGTTCAGCGACGTGTCGAAGGCGTACTGCCGGCTGCTGGACCAGCGCGGCCAGGAGCTGGTGCGGTTCGACCTCACCGACGCCGAGCCGCGCACGGCCGTCCTCATGTGCAAGTTCGTCCGGCAGTTCTCCGGCGAGTGGGAGATGACGGCGCTCGGGCAGTTCCTCGACGCCCGCACCGTGCGCGGCCTGGTCAAGCCCGCGGGCCAGGCGCTGTAGGCGCCGGGCCGCACCGGACACCGGTGCGGCCCGGCTCCGCCCGGGCGCGTGCCCCGGCACCTGGCCGGGGCTCAGGCGGCGCGGGTGCGGGCCTTGTACGCGGCCTTGCGGGCGTCCTTGGCCACCGCGCGGTCCGGGTGCAGCCGTGCCATGGCCTCCAGCACCCGGGCCGTCGCCGGGTGGTCCACGCGCCACGCCTTGTCGAAGAAGCCGCTGTGCTGGGCCACCAGCCCGGTCATCAGCTCGCGCAGTTCGGCGGAGGCGGCCGTCGCGTCCTCGGGGTCGAGCTGCGCGGCGAGCGTGTCCACCGTCAGCCAGAAGATCAGGTCCTCCCCCGGCGGGGGGACGTCGGCGGCGCCGCGTTCGGCCAGCCAGACCCGCGCGAGCCCGCCCAGCTCCGGATCGCCGAGCACGTCCCGCAGGGCCGGTTCGGCCTCCGCGCCGACCACCGACAGCCCCTGCTGGCACAGCAGCCGGCGGCGCGGCGCGTCCTGGTCCGCGCCGCGGGCCGCCGCCAGCAGCGCGCGGGCGGCCTCGGACGCCGGACGGCCCGCCAGCCACTGCTCCAGCTCCGTCTGCGCCAGGTCCTCGGGGTATCCGGAGACGGCGGTGAGCAGGGCGCCCGCGTCGGCGTCGGCGAGATCTCCCACGGCTGGCGCGGGGATGCCGGCGTCGAGCAGGCGCGCCCGCTCGCCGAACAGCCCGAGCGGGGTGAAGCGGAGCATGCCGTACCGGGTCAGCTCCTCGTCCCGCAGCTCCTCGCCCGCCGGGACGGCGGCGGGGGCGTCGTCGGCCTCCTCCAGCAGCGCCTCGTCCACCGGCCGGTACTCCAGCGCCCCGGACGGCTCCAGCAGCCGGAGCTGCTCGTCCAGGCGCATCATGACCTCGGAGACCTCCTCCAGCACGTCGTCGGTGGGCTGCTCGCCGCCGTCGAACTCGTCGGGCACGACCATGGAGGCCGCCAGCACGGGGAGCGGCACCATGGCACCCGCGCTGACGGCGGGGTCGGACGCGGTGAGCAGGTAGAGGTTGCCGAGGGCGGCGTCGAGGAAGTCCTCGGCCTCCTCCTCGTCCCAGTCCAGCGCGTCCGGGTCGATGGTGCGCGGCTCCGCCACGAGACCGTCCTCGCCGACGGCCCGCTCCGCGCCGTCGGGTCCCTCCGCGCCGTCGGGCCCGGCGGCTCCGGCGAGCAGGTCGGCGAAGGCCGGGGCGGCGGCGAACACGATGGCCACCTCCCAGACGTCGCGCCACAGGTCGAGCACGTCGGCCGGTCCGCCCGAGGTGAGCAGCTTCAGCACGGCGCCGGGCCCGGCGCTCCCGCCCGGCTCGTCCGGTCCCGCGTCGCCGGTGTCACCGGCGCCGGGACCGGCGGCCGCGGGGTCGGGGGCGTCGGCGTCACCGGGAGCGGCACCCGGGGCGTCGGCGTCGTCGGAAAGCTCGACCAGGCCCGTCTCGACGGCCACGTCCCAGGCCAGGGCGGTCAGTTCGGGGCCCTCCTCCGTGCCGCCGAGCCCGAGGTGGGCGGTGGCCTCGGTGAGCCGCGCGTCGGGGAGCCGCCCGGCGACGGTGACGCCGACCCCGTCGCCGGTCCAGCGGGCGAGGGCGGCGGCGCGGCTCAGCAGGGGGGCGGCGAGGGCGTCCCGGGCCAGTTCGGCCTCGGCGGGCAGCCGCACGGGCGGCATGGTGGGACGGTCGTCACCGGTCATCGAAGGGGGCTCCTCGGCAGGGCGGGACAGCACGGGGATCACGGGCCGTGCCCCAGCGTAGACGGATTTCACCGCACCGCGCCGGGTTCACCCGGCCGTCCCTCCCGGGCCACCCGCCGTGCCTTGACAACCCCGGTGCGCTGGGCGATTTTTACGCGCGTAGAACAACGTGGGGAACCGCACGCGGCACCACTTCCGCGCCCCTTCCCCGTCCTCACTCCCCTCGGAGGGACCGCACTTGTCCACTCGACGCATCTCCCAGGCCGCCACCGCGCTCGGCGCGTGCACCGTCGCCGCGGTGACGGCGGCGCTGCCCGCCACGGCGGCTCCGGCCCCGGGCGCGGACCCGGGCTCGGCCGCCGTCCGGGTCCACGACGTCCAGGGCAGCACCCGCACCTCGCCGCTGGCGGGGCTGCGGGTCACCGACGTGCCCGGCGTCGTCACCGGTGTCCGCCCCTACGGCTCGCGGGGGTTCTGGCTCCAGGACCCGGACCCGGACCGCGATCCGGCCACCAGCGAGGGCGTGTTCGTCTTCACCGGCTCCGCGCCGGACGTCGCCCCCGGCGACCTGGTGCGGGTCAGCGGGCGGGTCGGCGAGTACGTGTACGGCGGCACGGCCTCCGGGAACCAGTCGGTGACCCAGATATCCGCCGACCGCGTGGCCGTCGTCTCCTCCGGTCACGAACTGCCCGCGCCGGTACGGCTCACCGCGCGCACGGTGCCCGAGCGATACGCGCCCCCGGCCGCGGCGGACGGCACGATCGACGGGCTGCCGCTGCGCCCGGAGCGCTACGCCCTCGACCGCTACGAGTCGCTGGAGGGCATGAACGTGCGCGTGGCGGACGTACGCGTGGTCGGCCCGACGTCGCCCTACCACGACCTGTGGGTGACGGTGAAGCCGTGGCAGAACCCGACGCCGCGCGGCGGCACCCGCTACGGCGGCTACGACGAGCAGAACTCCGGGCGGCTGAAGATCACCTCCCTGACCCCCGCCGCCGAGGAGCCGTTCCCGGTGGCCGACACCGGTGACGTCCTCGCCGGTGCCACCGAGGGCCCCCTGGACTACGACCAGTTCGGCGGCTACCTGCTGGCCGCCCGGGAGCTGGGCGAGGTGCGCGAGCGCGGGCCGCGCCCGGAGACGACGCGGAAGCAGCACAGGAGCGAGCTGGCCGTCGCCGCCTACAACGTCGAGAACCTCTCCCCCGCCGACGACGCCGCGAAGTTCGAGCGGCTGGCCCGGGGCATCGTCGGCGACCTGGCCGCCCCCGACATCGTCGCCCTGGAGGAGATCCAGGACGACACCGGGCCGCGCGACGACGGCACCGTCTCCGCCGGTGCCACGCTGCGGCGGCTCACGGACGCGATCGCCGCGGCGGGCGGCCCGCGCTACGACTGGCGCGGCATCGACCCGCAGGACAAGCAGGACGGGGGCCAGCCCGGCGGCAACATCCGCAACGTCTTCCTGTTCGACCCGGACCGGGTGTCCTTCACCGACCGCGCGGGCGGTGACGCGACCACGCCGACGGGCGTGACCAGGGTCAGGGGCCGGGCGGCGCTGACCCACTCACCCGGACGCGTCGCGCCGGGCGACGCCGCCTGGGAGGACAGCCGCAAGCCGCTGGCGGGCGAGTTCCGCTTCCGCGGGAAGCCGGTCATCGTCATCGCCAACCACTTCGCGTCCAAGGGCGGCGACCAGGCGCTGCACGCCCGGTTCCAGCCGCCGAGCCGCTCCTCCGAGGCGCAGCGGCACCGGCAGGCCGAGGTGGTGAACGGCTTCGTCAAGGACGTCCTGGCCGTGGAGCGCAAGGCCCGCGTCGTGGTGCTCGGCGACATCAACGACTTCGAGTTCTCCGGCACCACCCGGGCGCTGACGGACGGCGGCGTGCTGCGCAGCGCGGTGTACTCGCTGCCGTTCTGGGACCGCTACACGTACGTCTTCCAGGGCAACGCCCAGGTCCTCGACCAGACGCTCGTCTCGCCGGGCATCCGCTCCTACGACTACGACATCGTGCACGTGAACGCCGAGTACGCCGACCAGGCCAGCGACCACGACCCGCAGGTGCTGCGCTTCCGTCCCTGACGGGACGCCGGGCGGGGCCCGGGTGCTCCCCGGCTCCGCCCGGCCGCTCCCCGGCGTCCGGCTCCCGGCGCCCCGGACCCGGCCCGCGGCGTCACCGGGCGGGGGCGTCCCCTCCCCGCGGCTGCGCCGGGTGGGGCCCGGGCTGCCGGGGCGCGGGCGTCCCGGCGAGGTCGCGGGCCAGCAGCGTGGCCCCGGCGACGGCGCCGGGCATGAGCAGGACGGCCACGAACGGCACGAGGAACGACACCGCGAGCGGCACCCCGAACCCGAGCGCCAGCCCCTTGCGCGCCCGCAGCATGCGCATCCGCTCCCGCACGGGCACGTCCCGGCGCTGGAGGGCGACGGAGGTCAGCTCGACGGTGAGGAAGAACCCGGAGACGGCCAGCCCCACGGCGGGGACGACGCTCTGGCCGACGAAGGGGACGAAGCCGAGCACGAACAGCGGCACCGCGCAGACCACCGCCCACATCAGCACGTAGAGGCTGTCGCACAGGGAGCGCCACAGCTCCTGCCACAGCGGCCGGTCGGGGCCCTCGGGGGCGCCGCCCTCGGACTCCTCCACCTTCTCCGAGAGCGCCTCGTAGAACGGGTCGCCGATGAGGAGGGTGACGGCGGTGAAGGTCAGCACGGCGAGCATCAGCCCGCCCGCGAAGAGCAGCAGGGCGAAGGACACCCGCACGAAGGTGCGCCACGCCCCGGCCCAGTCGTCGGCGAAGGGGGTGGCCCAGGCGGCGATGTCGCCCGCGTACAGCGCGAGGACGACGAGGGCGGCGGCGTAGAGGACGAGCGCGATGGCCCCGGGGATCAGTCCGAACCCGTACCACCGGCCGTGCCCGCCCGCCCAGCGCAGCCCCCGGCCCAGGTAGCGCGCTCCCGACGCGAGATCACTCATGCGCGCCAGGGTAGCCGGGCCCCGGGGCGGCGCGCACACGGCCGCCCCGGGACGCACGGGCGGTCAGTTGTGGCTGTGCAGGGCCTCATTGAGGCCGCCCCAGGAACCGGAGCGGGGCAGCGCCTCGACGGCGCCGGTGGTGGAGTTGCGGCGGAACAGCAGGTTGTCCGCGCCGGACAGCTCCGCCGCCTTGACGACCTGGCCGTCGGGCACCGCGACGCGGGTGCCCGCGGTGACGTAGAGGCCGGCCTCCACGATGCAGTCGTCGCCCAGCGAGATGCCGATGCCCGCCTCGGCACCGAGCAGGCAGCGCTCGCCGAGGGAGATCGTCTGCTTGCCGCCGCCGGAGAGGGTGCCCATGATCGAGGCACCGCCGCCGATGTCGGAGCCGTCGCCGACGACGACGCCCGCGCTGATACGTCCCTCGACCATGGAGGTGCCGAGCGTGCCCGCGTTGAAGTTGACGAAGCCCTCGTGCATGACGGTGGTGCCCTCGGCCAGGTGGGCACCGAGCCGCACCCGGTCGGCGTCGCCGATGCGCACGCCCGCCGGCATGACGTAGTCGGTCATGCGGGGGAACTTGTCGACACTGGTGACCGCCAGGTGGCGGCCCCCGGCGCGCGCGGCCAGCCGGACCTCCTCCAGGCGGGAGACGGGCACCGGGCCGAGGTTCGTCCACGCCACGTTGGCGAGCAGGCCGAAGACGCCGTCCAGGCTCAGCCCGTGCGGCCGCACGAGGCGGTGGCTGAGCAGGTGGAGCCGCAGGTAGGCGTCGTGGGCGTCGGCGGGCTTGGCGTCCAGGGACCCGACGGCCGTCCGCACGGCGATGGTCTCCACGCCCCGCAGCGGGTCGGGGCCCAGCGCGCGCGGCGCGGCCTCGCCGAGCAGCTCGGCGGCGGCCTCGGGGCTCAGCCGCTCGGTGCCGGCCGGGCCGGGCTCGGCGGTGAGCTGCGGGTGGGGGAACCAGGTGTCCAGGACGGTGCCGTCGGCGGCGACGGTGGCGAGCCCGGCGCCGACGGCGCCGGTGGTGCGGGTGGTGGCTGCTTCGGTCATGCCGAAAACCTAACCGCAGGCCCGGCGCCGACGCGAACCGGTCTCAGCGCTCAGACTCCCGGCCGGACGGGGCGGCCGGGCGGGACGGGCCGGACGGGGCAGCCGGGACCGCCAGGCCGGCCACCCGGGCCAGCGCCGCCCGCGTCGCCGCGGCGTCGAGCGCGCGGCCGGTGAGCAGGCACTGGAGCAGCGCGCCGTCGAGGTACCCGGCGAGCGCCCGCGCGGTGGCGTCGTCGGGCGTGCGGCGGCGCAGGACGGCCGTGAGCCCGTCCAGGCAGTGCGAGGCCAGCGGACGCAGCCGCTCGTGGCGCAGGGCGGCGAGGTACAGCTCGTACTCCAGGAGCAGCTTGGGCCGGTCCCCGCACAGCCACGTCGTCATGAGCCGCAGGACGGCCTCGTCCAGCGCGGCGTCCCGCGGGAGCGCCCGCTCCCACGCGTCCGCCTCGGCCAGCCAGGCGTCGCCCGCCTGCCGCAGAGCGGCGACGAGGAGGTCGTCCAGGGTGGCGAAGTGGTACGTGGTCGAGCCGAGCGGCACGTCCGCCTCGGCGGCCACCGCGCGGTGGCTGAGCCCGGCCAGCCCCTGGGTGCCCACCACCCGGATCGCGGCGTCCACGATGCGCTGCCGGCGCTGGGGGTCGTGGCGGCGGGGCATCAGTGGGCCGCTGCCCCGAGGTTGAGCACGACGACGCCCGCGATGATGAGGACGATGCCCGCGATCCGGGCCACGGTGACCGGTTCGTCGATGAACACCATCCCGATCGTCGCCACGGCGGCCGTGCCGGCCCCGGACCAGATCGCGTAGGCGGTGCCCACGGACATCGTCTTCAGCGCCTGGGCGAGCAGGAGGAAGGCGATGAGGTAGCCGACGGCGGTGCCCAGCGAGGGCCACAGCCGTGTGAAACCGTCGCTGTACTTCATGGAGGTCGTGGCCAGCACTTCCGCGAGGATCGCGGCCCCGAGCGTCGCGTACACCATGCGTACAACTGTACACACCGATACGTACAACCGTACACATGAGCCGGACACGGCTCCCCGGGGCGGAGCCGCACAACCGTGCCGGAGCACGCGAACGGCCGCCCCCGGCCCCTGGTCGGGGCGGAGGCGGCCGGCGGTGCGCGGTCCGGGGAGACCGGCGGCGTCAGACGTTGAAGCCGAGCGCGCGGAGCTGCTCACGTCCGTCGTCGGTGATCTTGTCGGGACCCCACGGCGGCATCCAGACCCAGTTGATCTTGAGTTCCTTCACGAGGCCCTCGGTGGCCGACCTGGCCTGGTCCTCGATGACGTCCGTCAGCGGACACGCCGCCGACGTGAGCGTCATGTCGATGGTGGCCGTGTTGTCGTCGTCCACGTGGACGCCGTAGACGAGGCCGAGGTTCACGACGTCGATCCCCAGCTCGGGGTCGACGACGTCCATCATCGCCTCGTGGACCTCTTCCTCGCTCGCCGGCGAGGTGGTGGTCGTCTCGGTCATGCCGTCCTCTCCTTCGCGGCGGAATCGCCCAGCGCCTGGGCCGTGGCGTCCTTCCAGGCCATCCAGCTCAGCAGTGCGCACTTGACCCGCGCCGGGTACTTGGAGACGCCGGCGAAAGCCACCGCGTCCTCCAGCACGTCTTCCATGGCGTCGTCCGGGGTGAGCTGCCCCTTGGACTGCATCAGTTCGAGGAACGTCTCCTGGACGCGCCGGGCCTCCCCCAGTTCCTTGCCCACCAGCAGCTCGTTCAGCACGGAGGCGCTGGCCTGGCTGATGGAGCAGCCCTGGCCCTCGTAGCTGACGTCGGCGACGGTGTCGCCGTCGTAGCGCACCCGCAGCGTGATCTCGTCCCCGCACGTGGGGTTGACGTGGTGCACCTCGGCGTCGCCGTCGCGCAGCCCGCGTCCGTGCGGGTGCTTGTAGTGGTCCAGGATCACGTCCTGGTACATGGAGTCCAGCTTCACGAGTCAGGCCACCCTCATCCGAAGAAGTTCCGTACGTACTCCAGCCCCTCCACCAGGGCGTCCACCTCGGCCGGTGTGGAGTACAGATAGAACGACGCCCGCGTGGTCGCAGGAATTCCGTACCGCAGGCACACGGGACGGGCGCAGTGGTGGCCGACGCGCACGGCGATGCCCTGCTCGTCCAGCACCTGGCCCACGTCGTGGGGGTGGATGTCCCCCAGCACGAAGGAGATGGCCGCGCCCCGGTCCTCGGCCGTGGTGGGGCCGATGATGCGCAGGTCGGGCACCTCGCGCAGCCGCTCGACGGCGTACCCGGTCAGGGCGTGCTCGTGGGCGGCGATCCGTTCCATGCCGATGGCGCTGAGGTAGTCCACCGCCGCGCCGAGCCCCACGGCCTGCGCGATCGGCGGCGTGCCCGCCTCGAACTTGTGCGGCGCGGGCGCGTAGGTGGAGGAGTTCATCGAGACCGTCTCGATCATCTCCCCGCCGCCCAGGAACGGCGGCAGGTCCTCCAGCAGCTCCTGTCGGCCCCACAGCACGCCGATGCCGGTCGGAGCGCACATCTTGTGCCCGGTGAAGGCGACGAAGTCCGCCTGGAGCGCCTGCACGTCCAGCACCATGTGCGGCGCGGCCTGCGAGGCGTCCACCACGACCAGCGCGCCGACCTCCTGCGCCCGGCGGACGATCTCCTCGACCGGGTTGACCGTGCCCATGATGTTGGACACCAGCGTGAAGGAGACGACCTTCGTCTTCTCGGTGATGACCTGCCTGATGTCCGACAGGTCGAGCCGGCCGTCGTCGGTCAGGCCGAACCACCGCAGCTTCGCGCCGGTGCGCTGCGCGAGCAGCTGCCACGGGACGATGTTGGAGTGGTGCTCCATCTCCGTGATGACGATCTCGGTGTCGCCGTCCACGCGGTAGGGCTCGTCCGCCCAGCCCAGCATGTTGGCCACCAGGTTCAGCGACTCCGAGGCGTTCTTCGTGAAGATCACCTCGTTGCGGCTGGGCGCGTTGATGAAGGCGGCCACCTTGTCCCGCGCGCCCTCGTACAGTGCCGTGGCCTCCTCGGCCAGCACGTGCACGCCGCGGTGGACGTTGGCGTTGTGCCGTTCGTAGTAGGCGTTCAGCGCGTCGAGCACCTGGCGCGGCTTCTGCGAGGTCGCCGCGTTGTCCAGGTACACGACCCGCTTTCCGTCGTGGACCAGGCGGTCCAGGATGGGGAAGTCCTTGCGAATCGCCTCGGTGTCGAGGAGGCCCGGCAGGTGTGTCACGAGGGGGCGCCGCCCTTCACGTACTGCTCGTAGCCCTCGGCCTCCAGCTTGTCGGCCAGCTCCGGCCCGCCGGACTCGGCGATGCGGCCCCTGGCGAAGACGTGGACGTGGTCGGGCTTGATGTAGCGCAGGATGCGCGTGTAGTGGGTGATCAGCAGCGTGCCGACCTCGCCGGACTCGCGCACCCGGTTGACGCCCTCGGAGACGACGCGCAGGGCGTCGACGTCCAGCCCGGAGTCGGTCTCGTCCAGGATCGCCATCTTCGGCTTCAGCAGTTCGAGCTGGAGGATCTCGTGGCGCTTCTTCTCGCCGCCGGAGAAGCCCTCGTTGACGTTGCGCTCGGCGAAGGCGGGGTCGATGGAGAGCCGGGTCATGGCCTCCTTGACCTCCTTCACCCAGGTGCGCAGCTTGGGGGCCTCGCCGCGCATGGCGGTGGCGGCGGTGCGCAGGAAGTTGGAGACGGAGACGCCGGGCACCTCGACCGGGTACTGCATGGCGAGGAAGACACCGGCGCGGGCGCGCTCGTCCACGGACATCGCCAGGACGTCCTCGCCGTCGAGGGTGACGGTGCCGCCGGTCACGGTGTACTTCGGGTGGCCCGCGAGCGAGTAGGCGAGCGTGGACTTGCCGGAGCCGTTCGGGCCCATGATGGCGTGCGTCTCGCCCTGCTTCACGGTCAGGTCGACCCCGCGCAGGATCTCTTCGGGCCCGTTGTCGGTCTCAACGGAGACGTGCAGGTCGTGGATCTCAAGGGTGGCCATGGGGCTTCAGGACTCCTGGGTGACGGAGACGAGCACGGCCGCGTCCGGGCCGTCTCCTTCGATCTTTACGGGGTACACGGGGACGGGCCGGGTGGCGGGCAGGCCCGAGGGCCGGCCGGTGCGCAGGTCGAAGCTGGAGCCGTGCAGCCAGCACTCGATGGCGCAGTCCTCCACCTCGCCCTCGGAGAGGGAGACGTTCGCGTGCGAGCAGATGTCGTTGATCGCGAACACCTCCCCCCCGGTGCGCACGAGCGAGACCGGCGTGCCGTCGACGTCCACCCGCTTGGGGGTGTCCTCCTCCAGCTCCGCCAGGCTCGCCACTGCGACGTAGACGCTCATGCGACGGACGCCTCCAGCTCGGCGTCGATCTTGGCGAGCAGGCGCTCCTGGACGTCGGGCAGGCCGATCTGCTGGACGAGCTCGGCGAAGAAGCCGCGCACGACCAGCCGGCGCGCGTCGTCGGCGGGGATGCCGCGCGCCATGAGGTAGAACAGCTGCTCGTCCTCGAAGCGGCCGGTGGCCGAGGCGTGCCCGGCGCCGGCGATCTCGCCCGTCTCGATCTCCAGGTTCGGCACCGAGTCGACCCGCGCCCCGTCGGTGAGGACGAGGTTGCGGTTCAGCTCGTAGGTGTCGGTGCCCTCGGCGGCCTTGCGGATCAGCACGTCGCCGATCCACACGGCGTGCGCGTCCTGGCCCTGGAGCGCGCCCTTGTAGGCCACGTTGCTGCGGCAGTGCGGGGCGTCGTGGTCGACGAACAGGCGGTGCTCCTGGTGCTGCCCGTTGTCGGTGAAGTACAGGCCGTACAGCTCGGCCTCACCGCCGGGCCCCGCGTAGGTGACGCGCGGGTGCAGCCGCACCACGTCCCCGCCGAAGGTGACGACGACGGACTTGAAGCTCGCGTCCCGGCCGATGAGGGCGTTGTGCTGGGAGCAGTGCACGGCGGTGTCGGCCCAGTCCTGCACCGAGACGACGGTGAGCTTGGCCCCCTCGCCGAGGACGAACTCCACGTTGGCGGCGCGCACGGCGTCGCCGGTGTGGTCGATCACGATGACGGCCTCGGCGAAGGCGCCCAGCTCGAAGACCGTGTGCCCGTAGGAGACCCCGCCCTCGCCGTGCAGGCCGACCCTCACCGGCTCCGTCAGCACGGCCTCCTTCGGCACGGTGACGACGGTGGCCTTCTCGAAGGCGCTGTACGCCTGCGCGGCCACCCGGTCCACCGGCTTGCCCGCCCGGCCGAGCCGGGCGTCGTCACGGGCCACGGTCTCGACGCTCACGCCCTCGGGCGCGGAGATCTCGGCCTTGAGCCCGCCGGACGCCTCGGCGCTGCCGTCGTGCAGGCCGCGCAGCCGGTCGAGCGGCGTGAAGCGCCACTCCTCCTCGCGGCCGTGCGGCACGGGGAAGTCCGCCACGTCGAAGGACGGCGGCGCGCTCATCCGGGTGGCGACGGTGGACTCGGCGGCCACCGCGATCGGTCCGGAGGCGGTGACGCCCGCCGGGATGTTCTGAGCCTCAGCCATGGCTACTACAGGTTCTCTTTCTCGGGTCAGGACGCGGGACGCGGGACGGCGGGCCGGGGCCTCAGCCGACCGCGCCTTCCATCTGGAGCTCGATCAGCCGGTTCAGCTCCAGCGCGTACTCCATGGGCAGCTCCTTGGCGATCGGCTCGACGAAGCCGCGCACGATCATCGCCATGGCCTCGTCCTCGGCCATGCCCCGGCTCATCAGGTAGAAGAGCTGGTCGTCGCTGACCTTGGAGACGGTCGCCTCGTGGCCCATCGTCACGTCGTCCTCGCGGACGTCGACGTAGGGGTAGGTGTCGGAGCGGGAGATGGTGTCCACCAGCAGCGCGTCGCACAGCACGTTGGACTTGGAGTTCTCCGCGCCCTCGGCGATCTCGATGAGCCCGCGGTAGGAGGTGCGCCCGCCGCCCCTGGCCACCGACTTGGAGACGATGTTGGAGGAGGTGTTGGGCGCCATGTGGACCATCTTCGCGCCGGCGTCCTGGTGCTGGCCCTCGCCGGCGAAGGCCACCGACAGCGTCTCGCCCTTGGCGTGCTCGCCCATGAGGTAGATGGCCGGGTACTTCATGGTCACCTTGGAGCCGAGGTTGCCGTCGACCCACTCCATCGTCGCGCCCTCGTAGGCCACGGCGCGCTTGGTCACCAGGTTGTAGACGTTGTTCGACCAGTTCTGGATCGTCGTGTAGCGGCAGCGGCCGCCCTTCTTGACGATGATCTCCACGACGGCCGAGTGCAGCGAGTCCGAGTCGTAGATCGGCGCGGTGCAGCCCTCGACGTAGTGCACGTAGGCGTTCTCGTCGACGATGATCAGCGTCCGCTCGAACTGGCCCATGTTCTCGGTGTTGATCCGGAAGTAGGCCTGGAGCGGGATGTCGACGTGCACGCCCGGGGGCACGTAGATGAACGAGCCGCCGGACCACACGGCGGTGTTCAGCGCGGCGAACTTGTTGTCGCCGGCCGGGATCACCGTGCCGAAGTGCTCCTGGAACAGCTCCGGGTGCTCGCGCAGGGCGGTGTCGGTGTCCAGGAACAGCACGCCCTGGCTCTCCAGGTCCTCGCGGATCTGGTGGTAGACGACCTCGGACTCGTACTGGGCCGCGACACCGGCGACCAGCCGCTGCTTCTCGGCCTCCGGGATGCCCAGGCGGTCGTAGGTGTTCTTGATGTCCTCCGGCAGGTCCTCCCAGGACTGGGCCTGCTTCTCGGTGGACCGCACGAAGTACTTGATGTTGTCGAAGTCGATGCCCGAGAGGTCCGAGCCCCAGTTCGGCATGGGCTTCTTCTCGAACAGCTTCAGGCCCTTGAGGCGGGTCTTCAGCATCCACTCCGGCTCGGACTTCTTCCCGGAGATGTCGCGGACGACCTCCTCGGAGAGGCCGCGCTTGGCCGTGGCACCGGCCGCGTCGGAATCGGCCCAGCCGTACTCGTAGTTGCCCAGGCCCTCAAGCTCGGGGTGGGCAGTCTCCGTGGGGAGCGTCATGCGGGGTTCCTCCCGGCGGTGCTTGCAGAAGATGGTGCGGATGCGTGGGTGTCGGGCGCGTCGGGGGCGACGGCCCGCGGGATGAAGGTGGTGCACACCCCGTCACCGTGCGCGATGGTGGCCAGGCGCTGCACGTGGGTGCCGAGCAGGCGGGAGAAGACCTCCGTCTCCGCCTCGCACAGCTGCGGGAACCGCTCGGCGGCGTGCGCCACCGGGCAGTGGTGCTGGCAGAGCTGCTCTCCGGCGGAGGCGGGCGCACTGCGTGCCAGAGCAGCGTACCCGTCCTCCGACAGGGCTTCGGCCAGCGCTTGTGTGCGGTTCTCGGGGGCGGCCCGCTCCAGCCGTTCGCGGTACCGCTCGGCCTGCGCGGCGACCCGCGCACGGGCGAAGGCCGCCACCGCGGCCCGGCCCCGCTCCCCGTCGCCCGCGGCCTGCGCGATCCAGCGCAGGGCGTCGACGGCGAGTTCGTCGTACGCCTGGTCGAAGGCGTCCCGGCCGCAGTCGGTCAGCGCGAAGACCCTGGCGGGACGGCCGCGGCCCCGGGCGCCGTAGACGCGCTGCGCGCGGGCCTCGACGACGTTCTCGGCGACGAGGGCGTCCAGGTGGCGGCGGACGGCGGCCTGGGTCAGCGCCAGGCGCTCGGCCAGTTCCGCCGCCGTGGACGGGCCGTGGTCGAGGATCGAGCGCGCGACCCGGTTGCGGGTGCCGTGCTGCTCGTCCAGCACCGCGTGCGCACCCGTCGCCGCGGGGGCCGCCGTGGCCTCCCGCGTCGTGTGAGCGTCACCCGTCTTTTTCACAACGCCATTGTTGCGTAATTCGGCGGAGGGCGGCAAGTGGGGACTGTGACCTGCGGCAATGGGCTGCGTCACGTAAGGCATGCCTTACCCGCCGGGCCCTGCCCGGCCGGACCCCGCGCCGCTGCCGCGGAGCCCGCCTGCCTAGACTCGCCGGTATGCGCGAGAAGGCGGCCGTCGAGGTCGCGGGGCTGGTCAAACGGTACGGCCGCACGGTGGCGGTGGACGGCCTGGACCTCACCGTCGGGTACGGCACCGTCACGGCGGTGCTCGGCCCCAACGGCGCCGGGAAGACGACCACCGTGGAGACGTGCGAGGGCTACCGGCGCCCCGACGCGGGCACCGTCCGCGTCCTGGGCCTGGACCCGGTCGCCGACGCCGCGCGGCTGCGGCCCCGCCTCGGCGTGATGCTCCAGAGCGGCGGCGTCTACCCCGGGGTGCGGGCCGGGGAGATGCTGCGCCACGTGGCGCGGCTGCACGCCCACCCGCTCGACGTCGGCGCGCTCGCCGAACGCCTGGGGCTCGGCTCCTGCGGCCGCACCCCCTACCGGCGGCTCTCCGGCGGGCAGCAGCAGCGCCTCGCGCTCGCCCTCGCCGTCGTCGGCCGCCCGGAGCTGGTCTTCCTGGACGAGCCGACGGCCGGGCTCGACCCGCAGGCCCGCCGCGCCACCTGGGAGCTGGTGCGCGAGCTGCGCGCGGACGGCGTCACCTGCGTCCTGACCACGCACCACATGGACGAGGCGGAGGAGCTGGCCGACGCCGTGGCCATCGTCGACGCGGGCCGCGTCATCGCCCACGGCAGCCCCGACGAGCTGTGCCGGGGCGGGGCCGAGAACACCCTGCGCTTCACCGGCCGCCCCGGGCTCGACCTGGGCTCCCTGCTCACCGCGCTGCCGCCGGACACCGCGGCCGCCGAGGCGGCACCCGGCGTCTACCGGCTGCGCGGCACCGTGGACCCGCAGCTCATCGCCACCGTCACCTCCTGGTGCGCGCAGATGGGCGTCCTGCCGGACGGCATCGCGGTGGAGCGGCACACCCTGGAGGACGTCTTCCTGGAACTCACCGGCAAGGAGCTGCGGGGATGAGCGCGACGCCGACCACGGACGCCGCGGGAGCGGCGGGAGCCCACACCCCCGCGCCCGGGGCCGCGCCGCGCGGGCGGATGATCGCCGCGCAGGCCGCGCTGGAACTGCGGATGGCGCTGCGCCACGGCGAGCAGCTCCTGCTCACCGTCGTCATCCCCACGCTGCTGCTGGTGCTGTTCAGCGCCGTGGACGTGGTGGACGTCCCCGAGGGCGGCGGCGGGCGGGTGGACTACGTCGCCCCCGGAGTGCTCGCGCTCGCCGTGCTGTCCACGGCGTTCACCGGGCAGGCCATCGCCACCGGCTTCGAACGCCGCTACGGGGTGCTCAAGCGCCTGGGTGCCTCCCCGCTGCCGCGCTGGGGCCTGATGACGGCGAAGACGGCCGCCGTGGTGGGCGTCGAGGTGCTCCAGGTGACGCTGCTGGGCGCGGTGGCCCTCGCGCTGGGCTGGTCGCCGCGGGGGAACTGGGCCGTGGTGGCGCTGCTGCTGGTCGTGGGGACGGCGGCGTTCAGCGGTCTCGGCCTGCTCATGGCCGGGACGCTGCGCGCCGAGGCCACCCTGGCCGCGGCGAACCTCGTCTTCGTCCTGCTGCTGCTCGGCGGCGGCGTCGTGGTGCCGCTGGAGAAGTTCCCCGGCGGGGTGCAGGAGGTGCTGGCCCTGCTGCCGGTCGCCGCGCTCTCCGAGGGTCTGCGGGAGGTGCTCCAGCACGGCGCGGGCCTGCCCTGGGGCAGCCTCGGTGTGCTCGCCGTCTGGGCCGTGGCCGCGCTGGCGGCCGCCGCGCGCTTCTTCCGCTGGGAGTAGCGGACCCGGCCCGGGACGGCCCCGGGAACCCAAGGAGGCGTCCGCGGGCCCGTCACCGTGCCGCGGGGAGGTCCGCGGGGGCGGCTCCGGCGCGGCGGGAGGTCCCGGCCGGGCCGCTGGGGGCGGGGGACGCGGACAGCAGGGCGGCGTAGAGGGTCAGCCCGGGGCCGAAGGCCAGGGCCACCACCGGCCCGCCCTCGTCCAGCGTGCCGTCGGTGAGCAGCCGGTCGAGTACCAGCAGCACGGTCGCCGACGAGCAGTTGCCGTGCTCGGCCAGGACGGTGCGCGAGGCCGCCAGGGCGTGCGGGGGCAGGTCGAGGCCCTGTTCCACGGTCTCCAGGATGCGGGGGCCGCCCGGGTGCACGGCCCACGCCCGGACGTCCGGCAGGTCCAGTCCGTGCCGGGCCAGCAGGTCCTTGACCACCGGCCGCACGTGCTGCGCCAGGACGTCCGGCACCCGGGGCGACAGTCCCATGCGGAAGCCCAGGTCGGTGACGTCCCAGGTCATGTGATCGCCCGTGGTGGGGTCGGTCAGCGCGGTCACGTCCACCAGTTCGAGCGCGGGCCGGGGCGCCGCCGGGGCCGGGGCGGGCCCCGGCTGGAGCACGAGGGCCGTGGCCGCGTCGCCGAACAGGGCGTGGGAGACCACCTGCTGCGCCTCGTTCGTCGGCGGCTGCACGTGCAGCGAGGTCAGTTCGAGGCACAGCAGGACGGCGGTCTGCCCGCGGGCGACCACGTAGTCGGCCACGCTGCGCAGCGCGGGCAGGGCGGCGTAGCAGCCCATGTGCCCGACGAGCAGCCGTTGCGCGTCCGGACGCAGTCCGAGTGACGCGGCGAGCTGGATGTCCACCCCGGGTGTGCCGTAGCCGGTGCACGAGACGACCGTGAGCAGTCCGACGGCGTCGGGTGCGACGCGGGCGTCGGCGAGGGCCGCCGCCACGGCCCGGTGCCCCAGGGGCTGTGCCTCGTGCGCGTAGCGCCGCATCCGGGCCGCGGTCGACCAGCCGGACAGGTCCTCGTCGACGGGGTTGGCCACGGTGTGCCGCCGCCGCACGCCCGCCCCGGCGAAGACCCGCCCGGCGATGCGGCTCGCCGAGAAGTGCCGGTGGAAGAACCCGTCCCACAGCGCCTGCTGCTCGACGGCGCCGGGCAGGGCCGTGCCCCGCCCGGTGATCGCGGCGGTCACCACCGGGGAACCGGGGTGTCGTGTTCGGGGTCGCCGCCGAGGGCGGCGACGCCCAGCCAGTCCGCGCAGACGTCCGAGGTGGCCGGCTGGAGCGCCCCGCAGCGGGCGTCCCGGTAGATCCGCTCCAGGGGGTGGCCGCGCCGCGTGGCCGAGGTGCCGGCGGCTTCGAGCACTGAGGACGCCACCTCGGCGGCGGTGTCGCCCGCGGTCAGCTTGGCCCGCCACACCCAGTGGTTGGTCTCCGGCTCCCCGGGGCTCTCGGTCACCCGCCGGGCGGCCTCGGCGACGACGAGAGCTGCGGCGGCGACCGCGGCGTCCGCCCGCCCCATCCGGGCCCGCACCGCCGGCAACGTGTGCAGGCCGCGCTCCCGCAGGTGCGCTGTGCCCTCCCGCAGCGCCGCGCGGGCCACACCGACGTAGACGGCGGCGTAGGAGGCCACCAGCCACTGCGGCATGACCTGGGCGAGCAGCACCGCCAGCCCCTCGACCCCGCCGACCAGGGCGTCCTGCGGAACCTCGGCGTCGAAGTGGACGTCGTGGCTGCCGGTGGCGCGCATGCCCATCGAGTCCCAGGTGGGCTCCACCCGTACGCCGCTGCCCGCCGGCACCAGGAAGTAGGACACCCTCGGTTCGGCGGACGCGGCGTCCCGGGCGGCGACGAGGTAGGCGTCGGCATGGCCCGCGCCGGAGACGAACGCCTTGCTTCCGGTGACGCGGAAACCGCCGTCGGTCCTGCGGTACGCGGTGGTGACGCGGGACAGCCGTGAGCCCGCGCCGCGTTCGCTCATCGCGACGGCGTACAGGGCGCCTTCGGCGGCGCGGGCCAGCACCCGGTCGCGTGAGGCCGAGAACGTCTCGGGGGCGCCGAGCTGCCGGACCAGCTCCTCGGGGGCGTGCGCCAGCGCTCCGGTGACCGCGGCGTGCATGTTGAACACCAGCGCGGTGGCGCCGGCGCCGGCTGCCAGCTCGGTCGCGACGGCCGTGTAGTCGGCGAAGGAGGCCCCGCACCCGCCGAGCCGTACGGGCGTCATCAGGCCCATGAACCCGTTCGCGCGCAGTTCGTCGAAGTCGGCCTCGGGGAAGGTGCCCGAGGCGTCGTGGGACCCGGCCCGGGCGGCCAGCCCCGGCGCGAGCCGACGGGCGCGGGCCCGGGCGTCGTCCGGGCCCGACGGTGCGCCGGGGACTGCGGTGGCTTGGGACAGCGGCACTCATTCCTCCTTGCGGCCACGGCCCTGGAACAGCACCGCCGTGGTGGGCACCGGCACCATGCGCACCGTGGCCCGGCGCCCGGCGGTCCACAGCAGCAGATCAGTCACAGAGGGCCGGATACCCCGCAGTTCCAGATGTACACCGTGCCGGGCGCACTCGCCGGTCAGGACCGCCCGGTCGACCAGGAGGGCGGGGTCGTGCACGCCCCGGGGCGCCAGCCCCGGCAGGCGCTCGGCGATCTCCACGGCCACCCAGCGGCACAGCGCGGTGGCCGCCAGCGTGTCCAGCACCAGCAGGCCCCCGGGGCGCAGCAGCCGGCACGCCTGCGCCACCGCGCCCGGCAGGTCGCCGACGTGTTCGAGGATCTCCCCGGCGGCCACGACGTCCGCGCAGCCGTCGGGCAGCGGGACAGCGAGCACGTCCGCCCGCAGCGCCTCCACCCCGTGCTCACCCGCCTGGCGCAGCGCGGCGTGCGAGAGGTCCACCCCGACGTGCCGGTAGCCCTTGCCCGCCAGGTGCGGCGCGAGCAGTCCGGCGCCGCAGCCCAGGTCCACCAGGACCGCGCCGGGGCGGGGGGCCGGCGGCACGAGGGCGCCCCGGGCGGCGGCCAGCCAGTGCAGCATGGCGAAGGACCCCCGCGGCTGCCACCACTGGTCGGCGAGTCTCTCGTACAGGACGGGATCGTTGGGCCGCACGGGCGGGTGCCCCCTCCGTGCCGTTTCGCGCGACATGGGGCCAGGCTGGCACACTCGTGGCCCATGAGGCGTCTTGTGGGGACGGTGGCCGCGTGGGTCCGCGCCTCGCACCCGCTGCCCGTCCTGGCGGTGACGGCCGTCGCCGCGGGGCTGGCGGTGAGCTACGGCCGTCACGCCGCCGGCACGGTGACGGTGGTGGCGGCGGTGCTGGCCGGCCAGCTGTCGGTCGGCTGGCTCAACGATCTGGTCGACGCGCGGCGCGACGCAGAGACCGGCCGTGCGGGCAAGCCGGTGGCCGCCGGACGGCTCTCCCGGCCTGCGGTGGCCGCCGGGGTGCTGGCCGCGGCGGTGGCGGCGGTGGCCCTGTCGCTGCCGTCCGGCCTTCCGGCGACCGCGGTCCATCTGGCCGCGCTGGTCTCGGCGTGGGCCTACGACCTCGGAGCGAAGAAGAGCGCGCTGTCCGTGCTGCCCTACGCGCTGTCCTTCGGGCTGCTGCCGGCGTTCGTGTCGCTCGGCCTGCCCGGAGCGCCGCTGCCGCCGGTGTGGCTGATGGCCGCGGCCGCGCTGCTGGGCTGCGCGGCGCACTTCGTCAACGTCCTGCCCGACCTCGCCGACGACCTGGCCGTCGGCGTACGGGGGCTGCCGCACCGGCTGGGCGCCGGCCGCAGCCGCGCGGTGGCCGCCGCACTGGTGCTGGTCACCTCGGTGCTGCTGGTGCTCGGCCCGTCCGGCGCGGTGTCCGGCGCGCGCCTGGCCGCCGTGCCCGCCGTGGTGCTCATCATCGGCGCGGGCTGGCTCCTGGGCCGCCGCCCCGGATCGCGGGCGGCGTTCCACGCGGTGCTGACGGTGGCGGTGGTCGACGTCGTGCTGCTGCTGTCCACCGGTGTGCCGACGGCAGCCTGACCCCGCGGCAGGCTGCCCGCACGGCGCGCTGCGGTGGCGGCGCCCCCAGCCGCGGCGGGCGGGCCCGGCGGCCGGGCGGGCCCGCCCGGCCGGTCAGAGCGCGGGGAGCCGGGAGGCCGCCGCCTCGTCCAGCAGCCACAGCGTGCGCTCCCGCCCGCGGGCGCCGGCGGCCGGAGCCCGCTCCGGGCCCGCGCCGGACAGCGCGAGCGCCACGGCCTCGGCCTTGTCCTCGCCCGCCGCCAGCAGCCACACCTCCCGGGCGGCCCGGATGGCGGGCAGCGTCAGCGACACCCGGGTGGGCGGCGGCTTGGGCGCGCCGTGCACGCCGACGACGCTCCGCCGCGTCTCCCGCACCCCGGGCAGCCCGGGGAAGAGGGACGCCACGTGCGTGTCGGGGCCGACCCCCAGGAGCAGCACGTCGAACCCGGGCACCGCGCCGTCCGCTTCCGGCGGCGCGGCGGCGGCCAGCTCGGCGGCGTACCCGGCGGCCGCCGCGTCGGCGTCGTCCCCGAAGGCGGCCCCGGACGGCCCCATCGGACGCACCCGCGCCGGGTCCAGCGGGACGCTGTCCAGCAGCGCCTCACGGGCCTGGGTGTGGTTGCGGTCCGGATGGCCGTCCGGCAGGAAGCGCTCGTCGCCCCACCACACGTCCAGGTGCGCCCAGTCCACGGTGTCGCGGGCCGGGGAGGCGGCGAGCGCCCGCAGCAGGGCGTTGCCGCCCCGGCCGCCGGTCAGGACGACGGAGGCGGCGCCCCGGTCGGCCTGGGCGGCGGCCAGCGTGGTGACGAGCCGGTCCGCGGCGGCGCCGGCCATCTCCCCGGCGTCGCGGTGGACGGAGAGCTGCGGTTCCCCGCTCACCGGCCGCCCGCCTTCCCGCCCGTCTTCTCCGGCTTTCCCGGAGCGGCCCGCCCTGCCCTCGCCGGCTTCCCCGGCGCCTTCTCCGGCTCCTTCGCGGCAGCGCCCTCGTCCCCCTGAGGGGCGCCGGTGGCGCCCGGGGCGTCACCGGCGTCCGCGGCCGCCCCGGCCTGCGGCGTCCGTGCCGCCCGCCGGGCCGCGGACGGCTGCCGGGTGGCGCAGCCCTCCGGCCCCGGCCGGGCGTTGAGGCCGTGGCACAGGGCGTGGTGGTACGCCTCGTCCGGGTCCAGGCGGCGCAGCTCCTCGGCGATCAGCTCCGCCGTGGAGCGGCGGTGCAGCGCCACGCTGCGGTCGGGCTGGCCGGGCACCGCGAGGGCGGCCAGCCGCCCGTCGGGGCGGTCCAGGCAGATCTCGCCGTCCGGCGTGGCCAGGCGCACCGCCGTGATCCCCGGTCCGCCGGAGACGACGCGTTCCACCGGTACGTCCAGCCGGTCGGCGAGCCACAGGGCCAGCAGTTCGGTGCTCGGGTTGTCCTCCTCGCCCTCCACGACGGCACCGGTGATGCGCGTCGGCTTCTGGTCGAGGGCCGCGGCCAGGACGCTGCGCCAGGGGGTGACGCGGGTCCAGGCCAGGTCGGTGTCGCCGGGCGCGTACGTCTCGGCCCGGTGGCCGAGCATGGCGGCCGGGTCCTCGGCGGCGGCGCTGTCGGTGATGCGGCGCTGCGCGAGGGCGCCCAGCAGGTCGGCGGCCGGGTGCTCGGGCGCGTCCTCCGGCCACCAGACGACGACGGGCGCGTCCGGCAGCAGCAGCGGCAGGACCACACTGGAGGTGTGGCTGGCCAGCTCGCCGTGCAGCCGCAGCAGCACCGTCTCGCCGGTCCCGGTCTCGCCGCCGAGGCGCACCTCGGCGTCCAGCCGGGCCTGGGAGCGGTCGCGCGGGGAGCGCCCCGGGCGGCGGATGACCACCAGGATGCGTGAGGGGTGTTCCCACGAGGCGTCGCTCGCGGCCTTCAGCGCGTCGTAGTGGTTGCCCTCGTCGGTGACGATGACCAGGGTCAGCACCATGCCGACGGCCGGGAAGCCGGCCGCCCGCCGCGCCTTCACCAGCGCCGCGTTGACCTGGCTCGACGTGGTCTGTGTGAGGTCGATGTTCATGGCCGCCGCCAGCTCCTACCGTCGCGTGCGAGCATCTCGTCGGCCGCCTTCGGACCCCAGGTCCCGGCGGGGTACGGCTCGGGCCTGCCGTGCCGCTCCCAGTGGTCCTCGACGGGGTCGAGGATCTCCCAGGAGCGTTCCACTTCCTGGTGGCGCGGGAAGAGGTTGGCGTCGCCGAGGAGGACGTCCAGGATCAGCCGCTCGTACGCCTCGGGGCTGGACTCCGTGAACGACTCGCCGTAGGCGAAGTCCATCGTCACGTCCCGGATCTCCATCGAGGTGCCCGGCACCTTCGACCCGAACCGGATCGTCACGCCCTCGTCCGGCTGCACCCGGATGACCAGCGCGTTCTGGCCCAGTTCCTGCGTGTCGGTGGCGTTGAAGGGCGAGTAGGGCGCGCGCTGGAAGACGACCGCGATCTCGGTGACGCGGCGGCCCAGGCGCTTGCCGGTGCGCAGGTAGAACGGGACCCCCGCCCAGCGCCGGTTGTCGATCTCCAGCTTGAGCGCGGCGTAGGTGTCGGTCTTGGAGTGGGGGTCGATGCCCTCCTCCTCCAGGTAGCCGAGCACCTTCTCGCCGCCCTGCCACCCGGCCGCGTACTGGCCGCGCACGGTGTGCTGGCCGAGGTCCTCGGGCAGCCGCACGGCGTTGAGCACCTTGAGCTTCTCGGTGACCAGCGCCTTCGCGTCGAAGGAGGAGGGCTCCTCCATGGCGGTGAGGGCCAGGAGCTGGAGCAGGTGGTTCTGGATGACGTCCCGGGCGGAGCCGATGCCGTCGTAGTACCCCGCGCGGCCGCCGATGCCGATGTCCTCGGCCATGGTGATCTGCACGTGGTCCACGTAGCTGCGGTTCCACAGCGGCTCGAACATGGTGTTGGCGAACCGCAGGGCCAGGATGTTCTGGACGGTCTCCTTGCCGAGGTAGTGGTCGATGCGGAAGACCTCGCCGGCGCGGAAGACGCCGTGGATGACCTCGTTCAGCTCCTGGGCGCTGGCCAGGTCGTGCCCGAAGGGCTTCTCGACGACCGCGCGCCGCCACGAGTCCCGCGGCGCGTCCGACAGGCCGTGCTTCTTGAGCTGCTGCACGACGGTGGGGAAGAACTTCGGGGGCACCGAGAGGTAGAAGGCGAAGTTGCCGCCGGTGCCGCGCTCCTTGTCGAGCTCGGTCATGGTCGCCTTCAGCGTCTCGAAGGCGACGTCGTCGTCGAAGACGCCGGGCACGAAGCGCATGCCCTGGGCGAGCTGCTGCCAGACCTCCTCGCGGAAGGGCGTGCGGGCGTACTCCTTGACGGAGGCGTGCACGACCTCGGCGAAGTCCTCGTGGGCCCATTCGCGGCGGGCGAAGCCGACGAGCGAGAAGCCCGGCGGCAGCAGCCCGCGGTTGGCGAGGTCGTAGACGGCGGGCATGAGTTTCTTGCGGGAGAGGTCACCCGTGACGCCGAAGATGACCAGGCCCGACGGCCCCGCGATGCGCGGGAGCCGCCGGTCCTGTGCGTCACGCAGCGGGTTGTCGGGGCCGGCTGCGGAACTGCTCACCGTCGTTACGCCTCCTTCGGGGCGAGGCGCTCGAGCTCGGCCTGCGTGGACCGGAGCAGGTCGTTCCAGGAGTCCTCGAACTTGTCGATGCCCTCGACCTCCAGCAGGTGCACGACCTCCTCGTAGGCGATGCCCAGCCGGGCGATCGCGTCAAGGTCGGCGCGGGCCTGCTCGTAGGTGCCGCGCACGGTGTCCCCGGTGATCTCGCCGTGGTCGGCCGTGGCGTCGAGCGTGGCCTGCGGCATCGTGTTGACGGTGCCGGGGGCGACCAGCTCGGTGACGTAGAGGGTGTCCGGGTAGGCCGGGTCCTTCACGCCGGTGGAGGCCCACAGCGGGCGCTGCGCGTTGGCGTTCTTGGTCTCCAGCGCCTTCCAGCGGTCGGAGGAGAAGACCTCCTCGTACGCCTCGTAGGCCAGCCGCGCGTTGGCGAGGGCGGCCTTGCCGCGCAGGGCCGCGGCCTCCTCGGTGCCGAGCGCCGCGAGCCGCTTGTCGACCTCGCTGTCCACCCGGGAGACGAAGAACGAGGCGACCGAGTGGATCGTGGAGACGTCCAGGCCCTTGGCGTCGGCCTGCTCCAGGCCGGTGAGGTAGGCGTCCATGACCGCGCGGTAGCGGTCCAGCGAGAAGATCAGCGTGACGTTGACGCTGACGCCCGCCGCGATCGTCTCGGTGATCGCCGGCAGCCCGGCCTCGGTGGCCGGGATCTTGATGAGGGTGTTGGGCCGGTCCACCAGCCAGGCGAGCTGCCGGGCCTCCGCGGTGGTGGCCCGGGTGTTGTGCGCCAGGCGCGGGTCGACCTCGATGGAGACCCGGCCGTCCCGGCCGCCGGTGGCCTCGTAGACGGGCCGCAGGATGTCGGCGGCGTCCCGGACGTCGGCGGTGGTGATCATGCGCAGCGCCTCCTCCACGGAGACGCGGCGGGTGGCGAGGTCGGTGAGCTGCCGGTCGTAGCCCTCGCCGCCCGAGATGGCCTTCTGGAAGATCGACGGGTTGGTGGTGACGCCGACGACGTGCCACTGGTCGAGCAGTTCGGCGAGGTTGCCGGACGTGATGCGCTCGCGCGACAGGTCGTCCAGCCAGATCGCCACGCCCTCGTCGGAGAGGCGCTTGAGTGCGTCTGTCATGGGAAATGCATCTCCTGCTTGTCGGGTACGGGCGTCAGCGCGCGGCTTCGAGGGACTCGCGGGCGGCGGCGGCGACCGCCTCGCCGGTCAGGCCGAACTCGCGGTAGAGCGTCTGGTAGTCGGCGGAGGCGCCGAAGTGCTCCAGGGACACGACGCGGCCCGCGTCGCCCAGGTAGCGGTGCCAGGACTGCGCCACGCCGGCCTCGACGGCGACGCGCGCCCGGACGGACGGCGGCAGCACCGCGTCCTTCCACGCCTGGTCCTGCTCCTCGAACCACTCCACGCAGGGCATGGAGACCACGCGGGCGCGCACGCCCTCGGCCTGGAGCAGTTCACGGGCGGCCACGGCGAGCTGCACCTCGGAGCCGGTGCCGATGAGCACGACCTCCGGTTCGCCGCCCTCGGCCTCGAAGAGGACGTAGCCGCCCTTGGCGGCGTCCGGGTCGGCCTCGTACGTGGGCACGTTCTGCCGGGTGAGGGCGAGCCCGTGCGGGGCCGGGTGGATCTCGTGGCGTTCGAGGATCTCCGCCCACACCGTCGCCGTCTCGTTGGCGTCGGCCGGGCGGACCACGTTCAGGCCCGGGATGGCGCGCAGCGCGGACAGCTGCTCGACCGGCTGGTGCGTCGGGCCGTCCTCGCCCAGGCCGATCGAGTCGTGCGTCCACACGTAGGTGACCGGCGTCTTCATCAGTGCCGCGAGCCGCACGGCGGGGCGCATGTAGTCGGAGAACACCAGGAAGGTGCCGCCGTAGATGCGGGTGTTGCCGTGCAGGGCGATGCCGTTCATGACGGCGCCCATGGCGTGCTCGCGGATGCCGTAGTGCACGGTGCGGCCGTACGGGTCCGCGCCGGGCAGCTTGTTGCCCTCGGGGAGGAACGACGTCTCGGCGATGGTGGTGTTGTTCGAGCCGGCGAGGTCGGCCGAGCCGCCCCACAGCTCGGGCAGCACCGCGCCGAGCGCCTTGAGGACCGCGCCGGACGCCTTGCGGGTGGCGACGTCCTTGCCCGCCTCGAAGACGGGCAGCGCCTCGCGCCAACCCTCGGGGAGCTGGCGCTCGCGGACGCGGTCGAAGGTGGCAGCCCGCTCGGGGCTGGCTTCGCGCCAGGCGGACAGCTCCTTCTCCCAGGCCGCCTTCGCCTGGCTGCCCCGCTCCAGGGCGCGGCGGGTGTGCGCGAGGACGGCGTCCTCGACGGCGAAGTGCGCCTCGGGGTCGAAGCCGAGCAGGCGCTTGGTGGCCGCGACCTCCTCGGCGCCGAGCGCCGATCCGTGGGCCGCCTCGGTGTTCTGCGCGTTGGGCGCGGGCCAGGCGATGATGGAGCGGGCGGCGATGAGCGAGGGCCGCGAGGTCTCGGCCTGGGCCGCCCGCAGCGCCTCGTACAGGGCCTTCGGGTCCAGGTCGCCGTCGGGGGCCTGCTCGACGCGCTGGACGTGCCAGCCGTACGCCTCGTACCGCTTGAGGGTGTCCTCGGAGACGGCCGTCTCGGTGTCGCCCTCGATGGAGATGTGGTTGTCGTCCCAGAGCATCACCAGGTTGCCGAGCTTCTGGTGCCCGGCCAGCGAGGACGCCTCGGCGGCCACGCCCTCCTGGAGGTCGCCGTCACCGCACAGCACCCAGACGGTGTGGTCGAAGGGCGACTGCCCGGCGGGCGTCTGCGGGTCGTACAGGCCGCGCTCGTAGCGGGCGGCCATCGCCATGCCCACGGCGTTGCCGATGCCCTGGCCCAGCGGGCCGGTCGTCGTCTCCACACCGGTGGTGTGGTGCCACTCGGGGTGGCCGGGGGTCTTGCTGCCCCAGGTGCGGAACGCCTTGAGGTCGTCCAGCTCCAGGCCGTACCCGGCCAGGTACAGCTGGATGTAGAGGGTGAGGCTGGAGTGCCCCACCGACAGGACGAAGCGGTCCCGGCCCGTCCAGTGGGCGTCGGCCGGATCGTGCCGCATGAGCTTCTGGAACAGGACGTAGGCGGCGGGGGCCAGGCTCATCGCCGTACCCGGGTGGCCGTTCCCGACTTTCTGCACGGCGTCCATGGCCAGGACCCGGACCGTGTCGACGGCCCGCTGGTCCAGCTCCGTCCACTCGAACGGTGACGTGGCACTCTCGGCATCTGTGGTGGTCGGCTTGGTGCTCACCCTGTCTCAGGGCTCCTCTCCGCATGCGAAATGCCGGTGACCTGTCCGTCCCTCACCGGGCGCTGCCGAGCCTACCGCCGTCCGCACGCCCGTTCTCGGCTGTGTTCATTCCTCGATCACCGAGGTACCCGCGTCCGCTCCTTCCTCACCTGGAGAACCGTCCCGGTCTCCGGCGCATTCCGGTCCCGGCCGCGGGCGCGGCGCGGCGTCGCATACCGCCCAACACGACCCACCCCGCAGTCCGGGCGCGTATGGCCGCCGTCTACAGTGGCGTGGTACGTGCGAGCCGTGCCGGGAGGCGTTCACCCCGGGCCTCGCTTGTTCCCACGCGGTGCGAGCCGCGGATGTCGCTCATTCAGGGGTGTTCGTGACGGCCGTCGAATCCCGTCCCGCGGGGGTGCTCGCTGCGCGTGGGGGAACCGCCGGGAGCCCGCCGCCGCGCGGGGCGCGGATCAGGGCCTTCGTGGCACTGACCAAGCCCCGCATCATCGAGCTGCTGCTGATCACCACGGTCCCGGTGATGTTCCTCGCCGCCCAGGGCGTGCCCGACCTGCTCCTGGTGCTGGTCACCTGCGTCGGCGGCTACCTGTCGGCGGGCGGCGCGAACGCGCTGAACATGTACATCGACCGGGACATCGACGCCCTGATGACGCGCACCGCCCAGCGCCCGCTGGTCACCGGTGTCGTCTCGCCCCGCGAGGGGCTGGTCTTCGGGCTGTCGCTGGCCGTCGTCTCGACGCTGTGGTTCGGACTGCTCGTCAACTGGCTGTCGGCCGCGCTGTCGCTGGGCGCCCTGCTGTTCTACGTCGTCGTCTACACGATGCTGCTCAAGCGGCGCACCGCGCAGAACATCGTGTGGGGCGGCATCGCGGGCTGCATGCCCGTGCTGATCGGCTGGTCCTCGGTGACGAACGAGGTCAGCTGGGCGGCCGTCGTGCTGTTCCTGGTCATCTTCTTCTGGACGCCGCCGCACTACTGGCCGCTGTCGATGAAGGTCAAGGACGACTACGAGCGGGTCGGCGTGCCGATGCTGCCGGTCGTGGCGTCCAACCGGGTGGTGGCCCGGCAGATCGTGCTCTACAGCTGGGTGATGGTGGCCGTCTCGCTGGCCCTGTGGCCGCTGGGCTACGTGGGCTGGTTCTACCCGGTGGTGGCCCTGCTGACCGGCGGCTGGTGGCTGTGGGAGGCGCACGCGCTCCAGTCCCGGGCCAAGGCGGGCGCCACCGGGGCGAAGCTGAAGGAGATGCGGCTGTTCCACTGGTCGATCACCTACGTCTCCATCCTCTTCGTCGCCGTCGCGATCGACCCCTTCCTGCGCTGACACCGGCACCGAGGGGCCGTGTGCCGCTCCCCCGCGACGGGGTGAGCGGCACACGGCCCCTCGGTCGTGTCCGGCGGGTGTGCCGCGCCCGGGCGGTCAGGGGTTGGCGGGGCCGCCGAGCTGGCTGCCGGCCATCCGGGACCACTCGTAGGGGCCCGTACGCACCCGGGCCGCCATCTCGCCGTCGAAGGTCTCGCGCACGGTGATGCCCGCCCGGGCGACGGCCCGCTCGGCGATGGCGTGGCTCGGGGCCATCAGGTCCCCCCAGGTGCCGTCCTCGGCGACGAGGGAGATGCGCACGCCGCGCTGCCCGACGTAGGCGAGCTGCCCCTCGGCGCTGCCGCCGTGCCGCTGGGCGAAGGCGGTGATGGACTTCGCGAGCTTGGCCGCCTGCCGGGCGGCGCGGGCGTCGGCGGCGGGGGCCTCCGGCTCGGCGGTCCCCGTGGTGTTCGGCGTCGTGTCGTCGCTGTGGGTGTCTGCCATGCGGCGATGCTACCGCCGGGTAGGGCGGGCGGCCACGCCGGGACGCGTGGACTGCGCCACGGCGGCGCCGGCGGCGCTCTCCCGGTGGTGCTGTGCCGGTGCTGACGTGCTGCCGGTCCTGCCGTCCTGGGGGACTACGCGGCCGGAGCGGGCTCGGGCCGGGCGGCGGAGGTCTTAGCGGACGTCTCAGCAGGCGGTTCGGCGGAGGTCTCACCGGGCGCCCCGCCCCGCTCCCGCAGCGCGAGGACGACGCGCAGCACGGCGATCCACACCAGCGCGGAGCCGAACAGGTGGATGCCGACGAGGATCTCCGGCACGTCGGTGAGGTACTGGGCGTACCCGACGACGACCTGCGAGGCCAGCACGGCGAGCAGGTCCCGCGTCCGCGCCCGCGGCCGGGCCGGGGCGTCCACGACGCGCAGCACCAGCCACAGCGCCACGGCCAGCGCGACGACCGTCCAGGCGAACGCGGCGTGCACCCGGGTGACCGTCTCCCAGTCCACCGGCATGCGCGGCACGTCGCTGCTGTCACCGGCGTGCGGGCCCGCCCCGGTGACGACGGTGCCGACGGCCAGCAGCGCGGCGGTGGCCGCCACGAGCGCGCCGCCGAGCTGCCGCACCCGCGGCCCGGCCAGCGGACGCGGCGGGAGGTCACCCTCGCGGGCCCGCTCCCAGGTGACGACGGTGACGGTGAGCAGCCCGGTCGCCAGGAGGAAGTGCGCGGCGACGGTGTACGGGTTCAGCTCGGTGAGGACGGCGACGCCGCCGAGCACGGCGTTTCCCATGACGATCCAGAACTGCCACCAGGCCAGCCGGGCGAGCCCGCGGCGGCGCGGCTTCGTGCTGCGGGCGGCGACGATGGCCCAGCCGACGGCGGCGCACAGCACGTAGGTGAGCAGGCGGTTGCCGAACTCGATGGCGCCGTGCAGGCCCATCTCGGGCGTGGCGAACAGGCTGTCGCCGCTGCACTTGGGCCAGGTGTCGCAGCCGAGCCCCGAGCCGGTGAGCCGGACGGCGCCCCCGGTGACGATGATGAGGACGCTCATGAGGACGGCGGCCAGGCTGGCGCGCTGGAGGACGTCCTGGGTGGGCGTCCAGCGGCGGGCGACGTACGCCAGGGGGTTACGCGCGACTTCGAGCAGGTTCGGCACGGGTTCCATGGTAGGCGGGAGCTTGTGCGGGATTTCACGAGGGGGTGGTGACCCGTGCCACGGCGGGGCGGGGCGGCGTGGCGCCCGTCCCCGTCCCGCCGCGGCCCCGGAGCCCGCCGTGGCCCCGGGGCGGGTGCGTCAGCGTCCGCGCAGCTCCCGGTAGCGGGCCACCAGCGCGGCCGTCGAGCTGTCGAGGCCGGGGACGTCGGCCCCCTCGGTGAGCGCGGGCTCGATGCGCTTGGCGAGCACCTTGCCCAGTTCCACGCCCCACTGGTCGAAGGAGTCGATGTCCCACACCGCGCCCTGCACGAACACCTTGTGCTCGTAGAGCGCCACGAGCTGGCCCAGCACGGACGGGGTCAGCCCGGTGGCCAGGATCGTCGTCGTCGGGCGGTCGCCCCGGAACGTGCGGTGCGGCACCTGCTCCTCGGGCACGCCCTCGGCGCGCACCTCGTCGGCCGTCTTGCCGAAGGCCAGCGCCTGGCCCTGGGCGAAGAGGTTGGCCATCAGCAGGTCGTGCTGGCCGCGCAGCGGACCCAGCTCGGCCACCGGCTCGGCGAAGCCGATCAGGTCGGCGGGGACGAGCCTGGTGCCCTGGTGCAGGAGCTGGAAGTAGGCGTGCTGCCCGTTGGTCCCGGGCGTCCCCCACACGACGGGGCCGGTCTGCCAGTCCACCGGGCGGCCCTGGCGGTCCACGGACTTGCCGTTGGACTCCATGTCGAGCTGCTGGAGGTAGGCGGTGAACTTCGCCAGGTAGTGCGAGTACGGCAGCACGGCGTGCGCCTGGGCGTCGAAGAACCCGCCGTACCAGACGCCGAGCAGCCCGAGCAGCAGCGGCGCGTTCTCCTCGGCCGGCGCGGTGCGGAAGTGCTCGTCCATCAGGTGGAAGCCGTCGAGCATGGCGCGGAAGTGCTCGGGCCCGATGGCCGTCATCAGGGAGAGGCCGATGGCCGAGTCATAGGAGTACCGGCCGCCGACCCAGTCCCAGAACTCGAACATGTTGGCCGTGTCGATGCCGAACTTCGCCACCTCGTCGGCGTTCGTCGAGACGGCGGCGAAGTGCCGGGCCACCGCCTCGGAGCCCGCGCCCAGGCCGCCGAGCAGCCAGTCGCGCGCGGAGCGGGCGTTGGTGATCGTCTCGATGGTGGTGAACGTCTTGGAGGCGACGATGAACAGCGTCTCGGCCGGGTCCAAGTCGCGCACGGCCTCGTGCAGGTCGGCGCCGTCCACGTTGGAGACGAAGCGGAAGTCCAGGTCGCGCGCGGTGTAGGGGCGCAGCACCTCGTACGCCATCGCGGGGCCGAGGTCGGACCCGCCGATGCCGATGTTGACGACGGTGCGGATGCGCCGCCCGGTGTGGCCCTTCCAGGCACCGGTGCGGACCTGCTCCGCGAACGCCGCCATCTTGTCGAGCACGGCGTGCACGGCCGGTACGACGTTCTCGCCCCCGGCCTCGACGACCGCGTCGCGCGGTGCCCGCAGCGCGGTGTGCAGGACGGCCCGGTCCTCGGTGACGTTGATCCGCTCACCGCGGAACATGGCGTCGCGCAGCGGCGCGACCCCGGCCGCGTCCGCCAGTGCCCGCAGGAGGGCCAGTGTCTCGTCGGTGACCAGGTGCTTGCCGTAGTCGAGCGTGAGGTCGCCGACCTGGAGCCGGTAGCGCTCCCCCCGCCGCGGGTCGGCCTCGAAAAGCTCCCGCAGCCGTACCTCGCCGAGTTGCCTGCGGTGTTCCGCCAGAGCCGTCCACTCCGGCATCCGGTCGAGCCGTTCCCCGGGCGTTTCCCCTGCTGCGTTCATCTGCGCTGTCAGCCCATTCTTGATCGTCGTTCCCCGCCGGGTCCGACCCTAATGGGTGCGGGGCGGGACGGCGGGAGCGGCAGGGCGTACGGCGGGATGAGGCGGGCGGAGGGGAAGGGCGTCAGATCTCGCCACGCAGCTTGGCCAGCGCCTCGGCGAGGATGGCCTCGCCGTCGGCGTCGCTGCGGCGCTCGCGGACGTACGCGAGGTGGGTCTTGTACGGTTCGGTGCGCGGCGGGGCCGGCGGGTTGTCCCGGTCCGTGCCCGCCGGGAAACCGCACCGTGGGCAGTCCCACGTCTCGGGAACCTGTGCGTCGCTGGCGAAGCTCGGCTGCGTCTCGTGCCCGTTGGAGCACCAGAAGGAGATCCGCAGCCGCGGAGCGGACTCGCCCCGCTCGGCCTCTCCCATCGGCCCCGCGCCGACCCGGCTGCCCCGGATCGCGTTGCCACCTGCCACGGTCGTCACTCCCTGCCTCAAGGTGCGAAGTCGCCCCAGTGTACGTAGGGCCCAACGCGCGTTCCCCGCCCGGAGTTACCCCCGGAACGGAACGCGATCCTCATGATAGGCAGGGAGTGCGAGCGCCTGTCAGCCGTCCGGCGCGACAAGTACGTCCGTCAGGACGCCTTCATCATGATGCCGAGCGCCACGATGATGGCGAACCAGATGACGCCGACGACCACGGTGATGCGGTCCAGGTTCCGTTCGGCGACGGACGAACCGCCGACGGACGACTGCATGCCGCCACCGAACATGTCGGAGAGGCCGCCGCCCTTCCCCTTGTGCATCAGCACCAGCAGCATCAGCAGACCGCTGAAGACGAGCAGGGCGATCGACAGACCCAATTCCACGGCTGGACCAACTCTCGGACATCGAAGACGGACGGATTGTTGCGGGCCGGACGGGCGCCCGGCGGACGTGCGTGGGGGCCGGACCAGCGGCCCGGCCCCGACAGCCTACGACGGGAGCGGCCCGCCGGCCCAGTCCGCCCGGCAGCCTACTGGTCGCGGTAGCGGATGATCTTCACGAACTCGTCCGCGTCCAGGGCGGCGCCGCCGACGAGGGCACCGTCCACGTCCGGCTGCGCCATGATCGCGGCGACGTTGCCGGACTTGACCGAACCGCCGTACTGGATGCGGACCTTCTCGGCCAGCTCCTGGCTGTACAGCTCACCCAGACGGCGCCGGACGGCCTTGCAGACCTCCTGGGCGTCCTCGGGGGTGGCGACCTCGCCGGTGCCGATGGCCCACACCGGCTCGTAGGCGATCACGATCGTCTCGGCGTCGGCGGCCGGGACGCCGTCGAGGGCGCCGTCGAGCTGCGCCAGGGTGTGCGCGACGTGGGTGCCCGCCTTGCGCACCTCCAGGCCCTCGCCCACGCACAGGATCGGCGTGAGCCCGTGCTTGAAGGCGGCCTTGACCTTGGCGTTGCACTGCTCGTCGGTCTCGCCGTGGTACTGGCGGCGCTCGGAGTGGCCGACGACGGCGTAGGTGCAGTTCAGCTTGGCCAGCATCGGCCCGGCGACCTCACCGGTGTAGGCACCGGCGTCGTGCGCCGAGATGTCCTGGGCGCCGTAGCGGATCTTCAGCTTGTCGCCGTCGACCAGGGTCTGCACGGAGCGCAGGTCGGTGAAGGGCGGCAGGACGGCGACGTCCACGCCGTCGTAGTCCTTGTCCGACAGTGCGAAGGCGAGCTTCTGGACGTGGGCGATGGCCTCCAGGTGGTTGAGGTTCATCTTCCAGTTGCCCGCCATGATGGGCGTGCGGGGGCTCATCGGGTCAGTCCTCCAGTGCGGCGAGGCCGGGGAGCGTCTTGCCTTCGAGGTATTCGAGGCTGGCGCCGCCACCGGTCGAGATGTGGCCGAAGGCGTTCTCGTCGAAGCCCAGGATGCGCACGGCGGCGGCGCTGTCACCGCCGCCGACGACCGTGAAGGCCGGGCTGTCGAGGAGTGCCTGCGCGAGGGCCCGGGTGCCCTCGGCGAAGTCGGGGTGTTCGAAGACGCCCATCGGGCCGTTCCAGAACACGGTGGCCGCGTCGGCGAGCTTCGCGGCGTACAGCTTCCGCGACTCGGGGCCGATGTCCAGGCCCATGAGGTCGGCGGGGATGGCGTCGGCCGCCACGGTCACCGGACTCGCGGGCGCCTTCGTCCGGAGGTCGGGGAACGCGGCGGCGGCCGTGACGTCCACGGGCAGGACGAACTCCACGCCGCGCTCCTCGGCCCTGCGCAGGTAGTCCCGCACGGCCGGGAGCTCGTCCTCCTGGAGCAGCGATCCGCCCACCTCGTGGCCCTGGGCCGCCAGGAACGTGTAGACCATGCCGCCGCCGATGAGGATGCGGTCGGCCCGCTCCAGCAGGTGGTCGATGACGCCGAGCTTGTCGGAGACCTTCGCGCCGCCGAGCACGACGGCGTAGGGGCGGGCCGCCTCGTCGGTGAGCTTGCGCAGCACGCCGACCTCGGTGGCGATCAGGCCGCCCGCGGCGTGCGGGAGCCGGGCCGGGAGGTCGTAGACGGAGGCGTGCTTGCGGTGCACCGCGCCGAAGCCGTCCCCGACGTAGCCGTCGGCCAGGGCGGCCAGCTCGTCGGCGAACGCGCCCCGCTCGGCGTCGTCCTTGCTCGTCTCGCCCGCGTTGAAGCGGAGGTTCTCCAGCAGCGTGACCCCGCCGTCGCCGAGCCCGGCGACGGTGGCCTTCGCGCTGTCCCCCACGGTGTCGGACGCGAACGCGACCGGCCTGTCCAGGAGTTCGCCGAGCCGCCGGGCGACGGGGGCGAGCGAGAACTGCGGGTCGGGCGCCCCCTTGGGGCGGCCCAGGTGCGAGGCGACGACGACCCGGGCGCCCGCGTCGGCGAGGCGGCTGATCGTCGGTACGGCGGCGCGGATGCGGCCGTCGTCGGTGATGGTGTCCCCGTCGAGCGGGACGTTGAGGTCGGCGCGCACGAAGATCCGCCGGCCGGAGACGCCCTCGGCGAGGAGTTCGTCAATCGTCTTCATGGGTGGGTGGCTCCTTGGTTCGGGCTGATCAGGCCCTGCACACGGGCGCGAGGCCCGTGCGGCGCGCCGGTGCGCCGCACGGGCCTCGTTCCGGTCACTTCTCGGTGCCCTGCGGACCGCGGTGCGGTCAGAGCTGGTTGCCGACGAAGACGGTGAGGTCGACCAGGCGGTTGGAGTAGCCCCACTCGTTGTCGTACCAGCCGACGATCTTGACCTGCTTGCCCATCGCCATGGTGAGCGAGGAGTCGAAGGTGCAGGAGGCCGGCCAGTTCACGATGTCCGAGGAGACGATCGGGTCGGCCGTGTACTCCAGGACGCCCTTGAGCTGATCCTCGGCGGCCTTCTTGAACGCCTCGTTGACCTCGTCCCTGGTGACCTCGCGGTCCAGCTCGACGACCAGGTCGGTGACGGAGCCGGTGGGCACGGGCACGCGCATCGCGATGCCGTCCAGCTTGCCCTTGAGCTGCGGGAGCACGAGGGCGGTGGCCTTCGCGGCGCCCGTGGACGTCGGGATGATGTTCTGCGCGGCGGCGCGGGCCCGGCGCAGGTCGCTGTGCGGGAAGTCCAGGATGCGCTGGTCGTTGGTGTAGGCGTGGACCGTGGTCATCATGCCCTTGACGATGCCGAAGCTCTCGTCCAGCACCTTCGCCATCGGCGCCACGCAGTTGGTGGTGCAGGAGGCGTTGGAGATGACGTGGTGCTCGGCGGGCTGGTAGGCGTCGTTGTTGACGCCCATCACCAGGGTGATGTCCTCCTGCTTGGCCGGGGCCGAGATGAGGACCTTCTTCGCGCCGCCCGCGAGGTGCTTGGCGGCGTCCTCCCGCTTGGTGAAGATGCCGGTGGACTCGACGACGATGTCGACGCCCAGCTCGCCCCACGGGATGTCGGCCGGGTTGCGCTCGGACAGGACCTTGAGGGTCTTGCCGTCGACGGTGATGGTGTCGGCGGTGTGCGACACCTCGCCCTTGAGGCGGCCCATGATGGTGTCGTACTTCAGGAGGTGGGCGGTGGTCGCGGTGTCACCCAGATCGTTGACAGCCACGATCTCGATGTCCGCACCCTGCTCCAGCAGCGCACGGAAGTAGTTACGGCCGATACGGCCGAAGCCGTTGATGCCTACGCGGATCGTCACGAACCGATCTCCTCGTTGGTACGCCGGTGATGGTCGCCGGCGAGCTGTATTGGGATGTCCCCGACCACGTCCGACCCTACCGCGCCGACGTGACGCGGGTGACATCGGCCGCGTGCGCGCCGCCACGGCGCGGCCGGGTGCGGCGGCGGGTGGCGGGGAGGGCGCGGGGGAAGCGGCGGGCTGCCGGGCCGGGCCCGGGGGCGCGCGCCGTCAGCCGACCATCTCCTCGGTCAGGGTCGCCTCCGTGCCGGGGATGCCCAGGTCGCTCGCGCGCTTGTCGGCCATCGCCAGCAGCCGCCGGATGCGCCCGGCGACGGCGTCCTTCGTCAGCGGCGGGTCCGCGAGCGCGCCCAGCTCCTCCAGGGACGCCTGCTTGTGCTCCATGCGCAGCCGCCCGGCCGCGGCCAGGTGCTCGGGGACGTCCTCGCCGAGGATCTCCAGCGCACGCTGCACGCGCGCCCCCGCGGCGACCGCGGCGCGGGCCGAGCGCCGCAGGTTGGCGTCGTCGAAGTTCGCCAGCCGGTTCGCCGTGGCCCGCACCTCGCGGCGCATCCGGCGCTCCTCCCAGGCCAGCACCGACTCGTGCGCGCCGAGCCGGGTCAGCAGCGCGCCGATGGCGTCACCGTCCCGGACGACGACGCGGTCCACGCCGCGCACCTCGCGGGCCTTCGCGGCGATCTGGAGCCGCCGGGCGGCGCCGACCAGGGCGAGGGCGGCCTCCGGACCCGGGCAGGTGACCTCCAGCGAGGACGAGCGGCCGGGCTCGGTGAGGGAGCCGTGGGCGAGGAACGCGCCGCGCCAGGCGGCCTCCGCGTCGCAGGTGGCGCCGGAGACGACCTGCGGGGGCAGGCCGCGGATGGGGCGCCCCCGGCCGTCGACCAGGCCCGTCTGCCGGGCGAGCTGGTCCCCGCCGGCCACCACCCGCACGACGTAGCGGCTGCCGCGCCGCAGCCCGCCCGGCGCCATCACCACCAGGTCGGAGGCGTGCCCGAAGATCTCCAGGATGTCCTTGCGCAGCCGCCGCGCGGCGATGCCGGTGTCCAGCTCGGCCTCGATGACGATGCGTCCGCTCACCAGGTGGAGCCCGCCGGCGAAGCGAAGGACCGAGGAGACCTCCGACTTGCGGCAGCAGGTCCGGGTGACGGGTAGCCGGGAGATCTCATCCTTCACCGCTGCCGTCATCGCCATGGGCCGATCCTTCCATGCATCCGGAAAATACGGTCGTACGCGGCGGCCAGCCTCTCCGGGTCGTGGCGCGGCGAACCGTCCGCCGCGGCGACCCGCGCCAGCTCCACCGTTCCGCCCAGCCGCCGCGCGGCCTCGCGCAGGCTGTCCTGGTCGGGCACGGCGTCCTGATCAGCCAGCACCACGTCGAAAGCGAGTTTAGGGGCGTGTCGGGCCAAAACCTCCAAATGACGCTGCGGGGAGAAGCCGGCGGTCTCGCCCGGCTGGGGGGCGAGGTTGAGCGAGAGCACCTTGCGCGCCTTGGTCCCGGCGAGCGCCTGGAGCAGTTCGGGCACCAGCAGGTGCGGGATCACCGAGGAGAACCAGGAGCCGGGCCCGACGACGACCCAGTCGGCGTCCAGCACGGCGTCGACCGCCTCGGGCACGGCGGGCGGGTCCGCCGGGACGAGCCGCACCTCCTGCACCTCCCCGGGGGTGAGCGCCACCGTGGCCTGGCCCGCGACGGTGCCGACGCGGTCGGGGAAGCGCGGGTCGTGCCCGCGCACCTGCGCCTGGAGCAGCAGGGGCACCGCGGACATCGGCAGCACCCGGCCGTGCGCGCCGAGCAGCTTGCCGACGAGGTCGAGCGCGGCGACGTGGTTGCCGAGCTGCTCCCACAGCGCGGCGATCAGGAGGTTGCCGACGGCGTGCCCGTGCAGCTCGCCCCCGCCCGCGAAGCGGTGCTGGACGACGCGGGCCCACGTCTGCCCCCACTCGTCGTCCCCGCACAGGGCGGCCAGCGCCTTGCGCAGGTCGCCCGGGGGCAGCACGCCCAGCTCGGCGCGCAGCCGCCCGCTGGAACCGCCGTCGTCAGCGACGGTGACGACGGCGGTGAGGTCACCGGTGATGCGGCGCAGCGCGGTGAGCGAGGCGGACAGGCCCATGCCGCCGCCGAGGGCGACGACCTTGGGCTGCCCCTTGGCGCGGGGGGCGGATCTGCGCCGCCGCAGCCGCAGCGAGCGGCCGGTGACCGCGCTCACTCGCGGCCCATGTCCCGGTGGACGACGACGGTCTCCACGCCTTCGGCCGACAGCCTGCGGCCGAACCGTTCGCTCATCGCGACGCTGCGGTGCTTGCCGCCGGTGCAGCCGATGGCGACGGTGACGTACCGCTTGCCCTCGCGGCGGTAGCCCGCGGCGACGAGCTGGAACAGCTCGGCGTAGCGGTCGAGGAACTCCTTGGCGCCGGGCTGGTCGAAGACGTAGTCGGCCACCTCGGGGCTGGTGCCGGTGTAGGGGCGCAGCTCGGGCACCCAGTGCGGGTTGGGCAGGAACCGGCAGTCGGCGACGAGGTCGGCGTCCACGGGCAGGCCGTACTTGTAGCCGAAGGACATGACGGTGGCCCGCAGCTCGGGCTCCTCGTCCCCGGCGAACTGGGCGTCCATCTTGGCACGCAGCTCGTGGACGTTGAGGCTGGAGGTGTCGATGACCAGGTCGGCGTCGCCGCGCAGCTCGCGCAGGAGGTCCCGTTCGGCCTCGATGCCGTCCACGATGCGCCCGTCGCCCTGGAGCGGGTGCGGGCGGCGCACGGACTCGAAGCGGCGCACGAGGGCGTCGTCGGACGCCTCCAGGAAGACGATGCGCCGCCGCACGTGCTTGGCCGCGAGGTCGGCCAGCGACTCCTTGAGGTTGTCGAAGAAGCGGCGCCCGCGCACGTCCACGACGACGGCGATGCGGGCGACGTTGCCCTGGGAGCGGGCGCCGAGGTCGACCATGGTGGGGATGAGGGCCGGTGGCAGGTTGTCCACCACGAACCAGCCCAGGTCCTCCAGGCACTTGGCCGCCGTGCTGCGGCCCGCCCCGGACATGCCGGAGATGATCACCAGCTCGGGGATGGTGCCCTCGGCCCCGTTGCCCTCCGCCGCCGTGCCCGTTTCCACCTGCTGCGCTCCCGTGTCGTCCTGCTGCTCGTCTGTTCTGCGCCGGTCGTCAGCCATCGCGTGTTCCCCCCGGTCCTGTGTGGTGCGCGGGGCCTGACCCGCGCCTACCCCTCATCATCCTCGATGATCTCGCCCGTCGCGGTGTTGACGGCGGGGGCCCCGGACCCGGGGCGGGCGGGGGCGGCGAGCGCCGCCGCGACCGCCTCCGCCGTCTTGCGGCCTATGCCGGGGACCTCGCAGATCTGCTCGACCGTGGCGGCCCGCAGCCGCTTCACCGAACCGAAGTGCTTGACCAGGGCCTGCTTGCGGCTCTCCCCGAGCCCCGGCACGGCGTCCAGCGGCCCGGCCCGCAGCGCCCTGGCCCGCTTGCCGCGCTGGTAGCGGATGGCGAAGCGGTGGGCTTCGTCACGGACCCGCTGGAGCAGGTACAGGCCCTCGCTGCTGCGCGGCAGCACCACCGGGTCCTCCTCGTGCGGCAGCCAGACCTCCTCCAGGCGCTTGGCGAGGCCGCAGACGGCGACGTCGTCGATGCCCAGCTCGTCCAGCGCGGCGCGGGCGGCGGCGACCTGCGGGCGGCCGCCGTCCACCACGACGAGCTGCGGCGGGTAGGCGAAGCGCTTGGGGCGGCCCTCGGCGTTCAGCGGGCCGGTGCTCTCCTGCGGCTCCCCGTCGTCGCCCGTCCCGGCGGCCCCGCCGTCCTCGGGGACGGCCCACTCCCCCGTCTCCCGGCGCTCGGCGAGGTACCGGCGGAAGCGGCGCCCGACGACCTCCCGCATGGCGCGGACGTCGTCCTGGCCGGTGAAGGACTTGATCTGGAAGCGGCGGTACTCACCCTTGCGCGGCAGCCCGTCCTCGAAGACGACCATCGAGCCGACCACGTCCTGCCCCTGGAGGTGGGAGATGTCGAAGCACTCGACGCGCAGCGGCGCGGAGTCCAGCCCGAGGGCTTCGGCGATCTCCTCCAGGGCACGGGAGCGGGTGGTCAGGTCGGAGGCGCGCTTGGTCTTGTGCAGGGTGAGGGACTGCTGCGCGTTGCGCCGCACCGTCTCCATCAGGGCGCGCTTGTCCCCGCGCTGCGGGATGCGCAGGCTCACCCGGGAGCCGCGCCGCCCGGCCAGCCACGCGGTGACCGGCTCGGCCGGCTCGGGCAGGGCGGGCACGAGCACCTCCTTGGGCACGGCGTCTCCCCGCTCCTCCCCGTAGAGCTGCTGGAGGGCGTGCTCGACCAGCCCGGCGGTGGTGACGTCCTCCACCTTGTCCGTCACCCAGCCGCGCTGGCCGCGCACCCGGCCGCCGCGCACGTGGAAGATCTGCACCGCCGCCTCCAGCTCGTCCTCGGCGAGGGCGATCAGGTCGGCGTCGGTGGCGTCGGTGAGGACGACGGCGTTCTTCTCCATGGCGCGCTGGAGCGCCCCGATGTCGTCGCGCAGCCGGGCGGCCCGCTCGTACTCCAGGTCCTCGGCGGCCTCCCGCATCCGCTCCTGGAGGCGGCGCAGGTAGGTGCCGGTGCGCCCGGCCATGAAGTCGCAGAAGTCCTCGGCGAGGTCCCGGTGGTCCTCGGCGCTCACCCGGCCGACGCAGGGGGCGGCGCACTTGCCGATGTAGCCGAGCAGGCAGGGGCGGCCGATCTGCGCCGAGCGCTTGAAGACCCCGGCCGAGCAGGTGCGCACGGGGAAGACGCGCAACAGCAGGTCGACCGTCTCCCGGATGGCCCAGGCGTGCCCGTACGGGCCGAAGTAGCGCACGCCCTTCTTCTTGGCGCCGCGCATGACCTGGACCCGGGGGAACTCCTCGTTCATCGTCACGGCCAGGAAGGGGTAGCTCTTGTCGTCCCGGTACTTGACGTTGAAGCGGGGGTCGAACTCCTTGATCCAGGTGTACTCCAGCTGGAGCGCCTCGACCTCGGTGCCCACCACCGTCCATTCCACGGAGGCGGCGGTGGTGACCATCGTCGCGGTGCGCGGGTGCAGCCCGGCCACGTCCTGGAAGTAGGACGCCAGCCGCTGCCGCAGGCTCTTGGCCTTGCCGACGTAGATCACCCGGCGGTGCTCGTCGCGGAAGCGGTAGACGCCCGGGCCGTCGGGGACCTGGCCGGGCGCGGGCCGGTAGCTGGACGGATCTGCCATGGCGGACAGCCTACGTGCGGGTGGTGACGGTCCGGAGGTGCCGGTACGGCGACCGCACCCTCACCAGCCCCGTGCACCGGGCACCTGCGGCACCGGCCGCCCCCGCGCAGGCGGCCGTACGCTCCCGGCGGGTACGCCCGCTCACGCGGTGTCCTTGCCGAGGGAGTCCGTCCAGGCACGCTCGCGCAGCAGGCGCAGGCCGTTGAGGCCGACGATGACGGTGGAGCCTTCGTGGCCGGCGACGCCGAGCGGGAGAGGGAGGGTGCCGATCAGGTCCCAGGCCACGAGCGCGGTGATGAAGGTCCCGGCGATGACGAGGTTCTGCACGACCAGGCGGCGGGCCCTGCGGGACAGGTCCACGAGCGCGGGGATGGTGGCGAGCTCGTCGCGGACGACGACGGCGTCGGCGGTCTCCAGGGCGAGGTCGGATCCGGCCCTGCCCATGGCGATGCCGGTGTGGGCGGCGGCCAGGGCGGGGGCGTCGTTGACGCCGTCGCCGACCACCAGCACCCGCCGGCCTTCGGCCTCCCATCCCCGGATGGCGGCCACCTTGTCCTGCGGCAGCAGCCCGGCGCGGACGTCGGTGATGCCGACCTCGGCGGCGAGGCGGCGCGCGGCGCGCTCGTTGTCGCCGGTCAACAGGACCGGGGTTCGGCCGGTGAGGGCGGTGAGGGCGGCCACCGTGTCCTCGGCGTCCGGGCGGAGCCGGTCGGCGATGCCCAGCACTCCGGCCGGTGCGCCGTCGATCAGGACGACGACCGCGGTGCGGCCCTGGTCCTCAAGGTCCCGCACCGTGCCGACGGCCTCCGGGTCGCTGGCGGTGGTGAGGCGGGCCGGGGAGCCGGCCTGGACGGTGCGGCCGCCGATCGTGGCGGTGACGCCCGCGCCGGGAGCGGAGGTGAAGCCGGCCGTCTCGGCGAGGGCGAGTCCGCGCTCGCGGGCGGCCTCGACGACGGCGCGGGCCAGCGGGTGTTCGCTGGGGTGCTCAGCGGCTGCCGCCAGCGCCAGCAGCCCGTCTTCGTCCAGGCCGGAGCCGGGGTGGGGGCGGACGTCAGTGACGCGCGGGGCCCCCTCGGTCAGGGTGCCGGTCTTGTCCAGGGCGACGGCGTCGACCTGGCCGAGGCGTTCCATCACCACGGCGGACTTCGCCAGGACGCCGTGGCGTCCGGCGTTGGCGATCGCGGACAGCAGCGGCGGCATGGTGGAGAGGACCACCGCGCACGGCGAGGCGACGATCATGAACGTCATCGCGCGGAGCAGGGCCGGCTGGAGTTCGTCGCCGAGGGCGAGCGGGATCGCGAAGACGGCGAGGGTGGCGGTGACCATGCCGATGGAGTACCGCTGCTCGACCTTCTCGACGAACACCTGGGTGGGCGCCTTGGTCTCGGAGGCTTCCCCGGCCATCTTCACGATCCGCGCGATCACCGAGTCCGACGGGTCACGCTCGACGCGCACGCGCAGGGCGCCGGTGCCGTTGACGGTTCCGGCGAACACCTCGTCCCCGGCCTGCTTGGCCACCGGCAGGGGCTCGCCGGTGATGGTGGCCTGGTCGACATCGCTGGTGCCGTCGAGGACCTGGCCGTCGGCGCCGACCCGCTCGCCGGGCCGCACCAGGATGACATCACCGACCGTGAGGGCATCGGCGGGGACGCTCTCCTCCCCGTCGCCGGGCAGGAGCCGGGTCGCGGTGACCGGCGCGAGGTCGAGCAGCCCGCGCACGGAGTCGGCAGTCCGCGCGGTCGCGGCGGCCTCCAGCGCGCCGGAGGTCGCGAAGATGACGATCAGCAGGGCCCCGTCGAGGATCTGGCCGATGGCGGCGGCGCCGAGCGCCGCGACGACCATCAGCAGATCCACGTCCAAGGTCTTGTCCTTCAGGGCCTTCAGGCCCTCCCATCCCGGCTCCCAGCCGCCTGTGACGTAGACGGCGGCATACAGCGGCGCCCACAGCCAGGCCGGGGCGCCGAAGAGGTCCAGCGGGAGGGCGGCCAGGAAGAGCACCAGCGCGGCCAGCGCCCACCGGGCCTCCGGCAGCGCCAGCACCCGGGTGCGCCGCTTCGGCAGCGCCGCACGCGGGCCGGCGCCGGCCGGAGCGGGCCGCTGGTCAAGGACATAAGGCATGACAAGACAACCCTTCGCGGGCGGACAGAGGGCAACGTCCCCACGATACAGGAATATCTGAATAGGTCTTCACATGTTATCGGTATAATGGCCCCATGGGCCACGGAACCGACACCGCCAGCAGCGCCACCACCCGCGAGCGACTCGACGCCGTCGGCGCCGCCGACGTCGCCGCCACCCTCCAGGCCCTCGCCACGCCCTCGCGGCTGCACATCCTGGCCCGGCTCCAGGAAGGCCCGTGCTCCGTCAGCGACCTCGCGGAGGCCGTCGGCATGGAAGCCTCCGCCTGCTCCCACCAGCTGCGCCTGCTCCGCAACCTCGGACTGGTCACCGGCGAACGCCACGGCCGCTCGATCGTCTACGCGCTCCACGACCACCACGTCGCCGAACTCCTCGACCAGGCCCTCCACCACGTCGAGCACCTGCGCCTGGGCATCCGCGACTCCGTCACCGCCGCGCCCGCGACGACCGCCGCCGGCTGACCGGCGCGCCTACCGCCCGGGCCCTCCGGCCGCGCGAAGGGGGATCACCGTCTTTGGTGGGTCACCAGCCCCGCGCCCGCCACTCCTCCAGGTGCGGGCGCTCGGCGCCGAGGGTGGTGTCGGCGCCGTGGCCCGGGTAGACCCACGTCTCGTCGGGGAGCGGGCCGAAGATCTTGGTCTCCACGTCGTGCAGCAGCGAGGCGAAGGCCCCGGCGTCCCCGAAGGTGTTGCCGACGCCGCCGGGGAAGAGGCAGTCGCCGGTGAACAGGTGCGGGTGGCCGTGCGGGTCGTCGTAGACGAGGGCGACCGACCCCGGGGTGTGGCCGGCCAGGTGCCGGGCGGTGAGGCGGCAGGCCCCGACGGTGACGGTGTCCCCGTCGTCGAGGAGCACGTCGGTGGGCACCGGGATGCCCTCCGCGTCCGCCCGCCCCGCGTAGGTGCGGGCACCGGTGGCCGCCACGACCTCCTCCAGCGCCTGCCAGTGGTCGCCGTGCCGGTGCGTGGTGAGGACGCCGGTGACGCCGTCGGAGCCGATGAGGTGGAGCAGCGTCGCCGCGTCGTTGGCGGCGTCGATCAGGAGCTGCTCGCCGGTGGCTCGGCAGCGCAGCAGGTAGGCGTTGTTGTCCATGGGGCCGACGGCGGCCTTGGAGATCATCAGGTCGGCCAGCTCGTGGACGTCGGCCGGGCCGCTGACGGTGACCTTTCCGGTGTAGGGCATGGCGTCTCCTCACTTCGCGGTTCCGCGGGCCGCCGGGCGGCGGCCCGCGGGCGGGGGCGGCGGCTACAGCGGGGGCAGCACGGGGAGCGTGCCGCCGTCCGCGGTGAGGCCGCCGCCGGTGGTGCGGCCGGCGAGCCAGCCCGCCAGCGCGGCCGTGGACCCGGTGACGACGACGGGCGGCGCGGGCGTTCCGTCACCGGCCGGGTCCTCCGGGTTGAACGCGCGCCCGGTGTGCCAGGTCCGGCCGTCCGCGGCGCGCAGCTCGGTGGCCGGGACCTCGGGGTTGCCGGTGAAGCGCCGCGCGAGGTAGCCCACGGCGCGCTCGGCGAAGCCGGCGGGCAGGTCGGCCAGCTCCCGTCCGGCGTCCAGGTCGTAGTGGTGCAGCTCCACCTCGACCCGGCGGCGGAAGGGGAGGGCGGCGGCCCGGTCGGTGACGCCGTTGCGCAGCTCCAGGAGGTTCTCCCACCGCTCGCCGCCGTAACCGGCGAAGGCGCGGTCCAGACGTGCGGCGCTGGTGCGCAGGTCGTCGAGGTGGGCGGCGAGCGGGCGGGCCGCGCCGACCTCGATGTCGTGGTCCCTGGCCTCGGCGCTGGCGTACATCGGGCGGCCTTCGAGGACGTTGACGAGGGCGTCGGCGTTGCGCGCCAGGTGGGTGAGCACGTGGCCGCGGGACCAGCCCGGCAGCAGCGACGGCTCGGTGAGTTCGGCGGCGTCCAGCTTCTCCGCGGTGGCGAGGAGCGCCGCCTCGCCGTCCCGGAGGGCCGCCAGGTCGTCCTCGGGGCTCGTCTCGGGTCCGCTGGGGGTGGGGTGCTCGGGGCCGTGCTCGGACGCAGTCATGATCCAACGCTATCCCCGTCACACGTACGGGTGAAGGTGACCCGCTGGGGCGGGAAGTCGACGAAAATCGAATGTACGTGCTATAGGCTCTGGGCTCCCGGCATCCTCAGACCATTCCGGCGGCGGCCCCGTACCCTTGGGCGGGGGCCGCCCGTCCGGCCCTCACTCCACACGAAAGGTGCCAACCGGCGTGGCCGACCGTCTCATCGTCCGTGGCGCTCGCGAGCACAACCTGAAGAACGTCTCGCTCGACCTCCCGCGCGACTCCCTCATCGTCTTCACCGGCCTCTCGGGATCGGGCAAGTCCTCGCTCGCGTTCGACACGATCTTCGCGGAGGGCCAGCGCCGCTACGTCGAGTCGCTGTCGTCCTACGCACGGCAGTTCCTGGGCCAGATGGACAAGCCCGACGTCGACTTCATCGAGGGCCTGTCGCCCGCGGTGTCCATCGACCAGAAGTCCACCTCCCGCAACCCGCGCTCGACCGTCGGCACGATCACCGAGGTCTACGACTACCTGCGGCTGCTGTTCGCCCGCATCGGCAAGCCGCACTGCCCCGAGTGCGGCCGCCCCATCGCCCGGCAGTCGCCGCAGGCCATCGTGGACAAGGTCCTCGGCCTGGAGGAGGGCAGCCGCTTCCAGGTGCTCTCGCCACTGGTCCGCGAGCGCAAGGGCGAGTTCGCCGACCTCTTCGCCGACCTCCAGACCAAGGGCTACAGCCGCGCCCGGGTGGACGGCGAGACGGTCCAGCTCTCCGACCCGCCGAAGCTGAAGAAGCAGGAGAAGCACACGATCGAGGTGGTCGTGGACCGCCTCACCGTCAAGGACAGCGCCAAGCGCCGCCTGACGGACTCCGTGGAGACGGCGCTCGGCCTCTCCGGCGGCATGGTCATCCTCGACTTCGTCGACCTCCCCGAGGACGACGCGCAGCGCGAGCGGATGTTCTCGGAGCACCTGTACTGCCCCTACGACGACCTGTCGTTCGAGGAGCTGGAACCGCGCTCGTTCTCCTTCAACTCCCCCTTCGGCGCCTGCCCGGAGTGCACCGGCATCGGCACCCGCATGGAGGTCGACCCGGAGCTGATCATCCCGGACGAGGAGAAGTCGCTCGACGAGGGGGCCATCCACCCCTGGTCGCACGGCCACAACAGGGAGTACTTCGGGCGGCTCATCGGCGCGCTGTCCGACGCCCTGGGCTTCCGCACCGACATCCCCTGGGCCGGGCTGCCGCAGCGGGCCAGGAAGGCGCTGCTGAACGGGCACCGCACCCAGATCGACGTGCGCTACCGCAACCGGTACGGGCGCGAGCGCTCCTACACGACCGCGTTCGAGGGCGCCGTGCCGTTCGTGCGGCGGCGGCACTCGGAGGCCGAGTCCGACTCCAGCCGTGAGCGGTTCGAGGGCTACATGCGCGAGGTGCCCTGCCCCGCGTGCGAGGGCACCCGGCTCAAGCCGATCGTGCTGGCCGTCTCCGTGCAGGGCCGCTCCATCGCCGACGTGTCGGCGATGTCGATCAGCGAGTGCGCCGACTTCCTGCGCGACATGACGCTGTCCGACCGCGAGAAGACGATCGCCGAGCGGGTGCTCAAGGAGGTCAACGAGCGGCTGCGATTCCTGGTGGACGTCGGCCTGGACTACCTCTCGCTGAACCGGGCCGCGGGCACGCTCTCGGGCGGCGAGGCGCAGCGCATCCGGCTCGCCACCCAGATCGGCTCGGGCCTGGTCGGGGTGCTGTACGTGCTGGACGAGCCGTCCATCGGCCTCCACCAGCGCGACAACCACCGGCTCATCGAGACGCTGGTGCGGCTGCGCGACCTCGGCAACACCCTCATCGTCGTCGAGCACGACGAGGACACGATCCGCACCTCCGACTGGGTCGTGGACATCGGCCCGGGCGCGGGCGAGCACGGCGGCGAGGTTGTGCACAGCGGCCCGCTGGCCGGGCTGCTGGCCAACGACGCGTCGAGCACCGGCCAGTACCTGGCCGGGAAGCGGCAGATCCCGGTCCCCCCCGAACGCCGCCCGGTGGACTGGGAGCGGGCGCTCACCGTGCAGGGCGCCCGGGAGAACAACCTGCGCGACATCGACGTCGACTTCCCGCTCGGCGTGCTCACCGCCGTCACCGGCGTCTCGGGCTCCGGCAAGTCGACGCTGGTCAACGACATCCTCTACACCCACCTCGCCCGTGAGCTGAACGGCTCGAAGGCGGTACCGGGGCGGCACACCCGGGTGGTCGGCGACGACCAGGTGGACAAGGTCGTGCACGTGGACCAGTCCCCCATCGGCCGCACGCCGCGTTCCAACCCGGCCACCTACACCGGCGTCTTCGACCACGTGCGCCGGCTGTTCGCGGAGACGATGGAGGCCAAGGTCCGCGGCTACCTGCCGGGGCGCTTCTCGTTCAACGTCAAGGGCGGCCGCTGCGAGAACTGCTCGGGCGACGGCACCATCAAGATCGAGATGAACTTCCTGCCGGACGTCTACGTGCCGTGCGAGGTCTGCCACGGCGCCCGGTACAACCGGGAGACGCTGGAGGTGCACTACAAGGGCCGGAACATCGCCGAGGTCCTGGACATGCCGATCGAGGAGGCCATGGACTTCTTCGAGGCCGTCCCCGCCATCGCCCGCCACCTGCGCACCCTCAACGACGTCGGGCTCGGCTACGTCAGGCTCGGGCAGTCCGCGCCGACGCTCTCCGGTGGCGAGGCCCAGCGCGTCAAGCTCGCGTCCGAGCTTCAGAAGCGTTCCACCGGCCGCACGGTCTACGTGCTGGACGAGCCCACGACGGGCCTGCACTTCGAGGACATCCGCAAGCTGATCCGGGTGCTGGAAGGGCTGGTCGACAAGGGCAACTCGGTCATCGTCATCGAGCACAACCTCGACGTGATCAAGACGGCCGACTGGGTCGTGGACATGGGGCCCGAGGGCGGCACCGGCGGCGGCCTGGTCGTCGCCGAGGGCACCCCCGAGCAGGTCGCCGCCGTCCCGGCCAGCCACACCGGCAAGTTCCTGCGGGAGCTGCTGGGCAGCCGGGTCAGCGACGCGTCGGCCGACGCCGGTGCCCGCACGAAGCCGGCCGCGCGGAAGAAGGCCGCCAAGAAGGCGACGACGGCGAAGGCCCCGGCGCGGAAGAAGGCCGCGGCCCGGCAGGGCGCAGGCTCCGCGTAGGCTGGCGTTCCGTGACAGCGAACCACCAGCATCCCGGCCGCCGCGCCCTCACCCTGGGCGCGGCGGCCGGCGCCGTCGGCCTGGGCGCCGGCTGCGCCGGTCCGGGCGCCTCCCGCGGTGCCGAGCCCGGCGCCGTACCCTCCGCGCCCGTCGCGCTGGGCAGCGCCGCCGACGTCCCGGTCGGCGGCGCCAAGGTCTTCCCCGAGCAGCGGCTGCTCGTCTCGCAGACGGAGCCCGGCGCGTTCAGGGCGTTCAGCGCGGTGTGCACGCACCAGGGCTGCGCGATCAGCACGGTGCGGGAGACGGCCGCCCTGTGCCCGTGCCACGGCAGCGGTTTCGACGCCACGACGGGCGAGGTCCTGTACGGACCGGCCCGTGAACCGCTACCCGAGGTCCCCGTCCGGGTGAGCGGCGACGGGCTGGTCGCGGGGTAGCCCGCAAGCCCGCCTCCCCTCCTCCCCCAGGCCGTCACCGAGCGCGGCGGTTCCCGCACGTCTGTGCCGGACGGGTGCACCACTGACCCCGTCCGGCCGCTGTTCCGGCCGTGTCCGCGCCGTAACGGGCCCGGCCGGCGCGGACAGCTGCCACGCTGTGCGGCGCACGTGCCGCAGGCGTTCCGCCGGTCGGCGCACCGTTCGCTTCGTGGGGAGGGTCTGGTGGCCGGGCAGCGACGCACCGTCCGACCGCTGCCGTGGTGCGCCGTGGCCCTCCTCCTGCTCGGCACGTGCCTGGTGCCGCCCGCGGCGTCGGCCCCGGCATCCGGGGCCGCCGAGACCGCAGGCGCCGCGGGCGCCGGGACCGCCGGGGCGGAGCCTGCCGCGCTCACCGCCACCGCCCGGCCCGTGGCCCCCGGTGTCACGCTGACGTCCTTCGTCCGCTCCTCCCCGGCGCCGTCCGGCTCCTCGCGGACCGCGGCGCCGCTGCGGGCGGACGCGCTCACGGTGGACCTGGACGGCGGCGCCCGGATCGACTACCTGGGGCCCGGCGCCGTCGCCGCGCGGCGCACGGTCGGCGAGCTGGCGGCGGCGCACGACCCCGGCCCCGGGCGGCGCACCGTCGCCGCGGTCAACGCGGACTTCTTCGACATCGACGCCACGGGTGCCCCGCTCGGCGCGGGGCTGCGGGACGGGCGGCTGGTGCACTCGGCCTCCGGCGGCGGCGGACGCGTCGCCGGCTTCGGCCCGCGGGGCGGCGGACGCGTGCTGGAGCTGTACTTCGACGGCACGGTCCGGCTGCCCGCGGGCAGCCACCCGCTCGCCGGCCTCAACGCGGCCGACGTCCCCGCCGGCGGCATCGGCGTCTACACGGCCCGCTGGGGTGCCGCCGACCGGGCGCCCGCCACCGACGGCGCCCGGTACGTGCGGGAGGTGGCCGTGCGGGACGGCGCGGTGGTGTCCGCCGGAGAGCGGCCGGGCAGCGGCCCGGTGCCGCCGGGCACCACGGTGCTGCTGGGCCGGGAGGCGGGCGCGCGGGCCCTCGCCGGACTCGTCCCCGGCGACCGGGTCACGCTGGCCTACCGGCCGCGCCCCGGGGACGGCGGCCCCCTGCCGAGGACGGCGGTCGGCGGCAGGGAGCTGCTGGTGCTGGACGGCGAGCCGCAGGACTGGACGGGCGCCCCGAACGACACCCCGGCGCCCCGCACGGCGGTCGGCTTCTCGGGGGACGGACGCACGGCGCACCTGGTCACCGTGGACGGCCGGCAGGCGGAGTCCGCCGGGGTCACCCTCACCGAGCTGGGACGGGTGATGGTGCGGCTGGGCGCCCGCAACGCGCTCAACCTGGACGGCGGCGGCTCCAGCACCCTGCTGGCCCGCGAACCCGGCACGCCGGGGCTGCGGCGGGAGAACGCCCCGTCCGACGGCGCCGAGCGGCCGGTGCCCAACGGGCTGGCCGTGACCGCCCCGGCGGGCGGCGGCCGCGCGACCGGGTACTGGGTGCGCACCGCTGCCCGCCCCGGGGTCCTGCCCGGGGCGGGCCGCACGGACCTCGTCTTCCCCGGACTGACCCGGCGGTTGCGCGCCACGCCGCACGACGAGGCGTACGGGCCCGCCCCGGGCCGCCCGCCCCGCTGGCGCTCCGCCCGCCCGCGTGTCGGCACGGTGGACGGCGACGGCACGTTCCGGGCCCGCCGGACGGGACGGGCGGCGGTGGTCGCCCACCGGGGCCGGGCCGCCGGGAGCACCACGCTGCGGGTGCTCGGTGCCCTGGAGTCGGTGCGGACCACCGCCTCGCGGCTCGCCCTGGCGGGGCGGGGAGCATACGGGTCCTTCGGCGTCGTCGGCCGCGACTCCGCGGGCACGGCCGCCCCGGTGGACCCGGCCGACGTGCGCCTGGACTACGACCGGAGCCGGCTGGCCGTCGTCCCCGAGCCGGAGCGCGGCACCTTCTCGGTGACCGCGCTCACCGGCTCGGGCACCGACCGGGTCTCGGTCTTCGTGGCGGGCCGCAGCACCACGCTGAGCGTCACGGCCGGGCTGCGGGACGTCACGGTGGCGGACTTCTCGGACGCCGGCCGCTGGACGTTCGCCGCCGCCCGCGCCGAGGGCTCGCTCGGTCCGGAGCCGGAGGGGCGGACGGGCCCGGGGCTGCGGCTCGGCTACGACTTCGGCCGCTCGACGGGCACCCGGGCCGCCTACGCCGTGCCGCCCGGGCCGCTCCCCGTCCCCGGCGCACCGCACGGCTTCACGCTGTGGGTGCGCGGCGACGGACACGGCGCGTGGCCGTCGCTGCACCTGGTGGACGGGCACGGCACCGGGCACGTGCTGCGCGGTCCGCACGTGGAGTGGACGGGCTGGCGGCGGATCACCTTCGAGGTGCCCGGTCCGCTCACACCGCCGGTGCGCGTCCGCCGGCTCTACCTGGCCGAGACACGGACGGACGCCCGGTACCAGGGGGAGGTGGTGCTCGACGAGCTGGTCGCCCGCGTTCCGCCGTAGCGAACGCGGGCGGGCGCCGCCCCCCTGCGGGAGGGGAACGGCGCCCGGGCGGCCCGCCCGGTGAGGGGCGGGCGTGTGCGGTGTGCGGTGGCGGGCTCAGCGCACCGGACGCCCGGCGTCCTCGCCGCCGTCACCGGCCTCCTGGTCCTGCTCCTGCCCGGACTGCTTCCTGGCGGCGATCAGGCTGGTGACCGTGGTGACCACGAGCACCGCGCAGATCACGCCGAGGGAGACCGGGGTGCTGATGACCGGGACGTGCACGCCGTACTCGTGCAGGGCGTGCAGCACCAGCTTGACCCCGATGAAGCCGAGGATCACGGACAGGCCGTAGGAGAGGTGGACCAGCTTCTTCAGCAGGCCGCCGATGAGGAAGTAGAGCTGCCGCAGGCCCATGAGGGCGAAGGCGTTGGCCGTGAAGACGATGTACGGGTCCTGGGTGAGGCCGAAGATCGCCGGGATGGAGTCCAGGGCGAACAGGATGTCGGTGGTGCCGATGGCCAGCATGACGATGAGCATCGGCGTCATCAGGCGACGGCCGTTCTCGGTGATCGTCAGGCGGGTGCCGTGGTACTGGTCGGTGGAGGGGAAGCGCCGTTCGACCAGCTTGAGGAAGCGGTTCTCCTCGTACGCCTCTTCGGTCTCGTCGGCGCGGGCCTCCTCGATGAGCTTCCAGGCCGTCCAGACGAGGAAGGCGCCGAAGATGAAGAAGACCCAGGAGAACGAGGAGATGATCGCGGCGCCGGCGGCGATGAAGCCCGCCCGCAGCACCAGGGCGATCAGCACCCCGATCATCAGGACCCGCTGCTGGTAAGCGGCGGGCACGGCGAACTTCGCCATGATGAGGACGAAGACGAACAGGTTGTCGACACTGAGTGACTTCTCGGTGATGTACCCGGCGAAGAACTCGCCCGACGCCTTGGCGTCCCCGAAGCCCAGCAGGACCAGGCCGAAGATCACGGCGAGGGCGACCCACACGGCCGACCAGATGCCCGCTTCCTTGATCGAGACCTCGTGCGGCTTGCGTCCGCCGATGAAGAAGTCGGCGGCGATCAGGGCACACAGACCGACGATGGTCACGACCCAGGTGGTCAGGGTGACTTCCATGCAGCACTCCTCCGGCTGTCAGTGGCCGGAGGTCTCTTCCGCCCGGACGGACACACGCCGCCACGGGCCGACGCCCCGGGACCGCAACGGTCGGTCCGTACTGACGGGGACATCGCAGTCGGGAGTACTCCCCTCCGCAAAGGGAAGCATACGACAAGGTCAAAGGATGACAAAGGACGGATCTCACATTCCGTGACCCGGGCCCCGGCGGGGACCCAGGCCCGCGCGCCGGGGCCGACCCGGACCCGCGCGTGCTACTTCAGGCCCGCCTCCCGCATCTGGCGCAGCTCCTTCTTCAGCTCGCCCACCTCGTCCCGCAGCCGCGCCGCCACCTCGAACTGCAACTCGGCCGCCGCGGTGCGCATGCGCTCGGTCATCTCCTCGATGATCCCGGCCAGCTCGGCCGCGGGCCGGTCGGTGGGGCGCGCGTCGGTACCGGCCTTCGCACCCGAGGCGTCCGCCTTGGCGGCCCCGGTCCTGGCGGCGTCCCGGGAGAGCGCGGGCACCGGCGCCCTGCCCTTGCCGTTCGCGCTCTGGCGGTACCCGGTGCCCAGGAGCTGCTCGGTGTCGACCTCCTCGCGCGCGATGGCGGAGACGATGTCGCCGATCTTCTTGCGCAGGGGCTGCGGGTCGATGCCGTGCTCCGTGTTGTAGGCGATCTGCTTGACGCGGCGCCGGTTCGTCTCGTCGATGGCCCGCTCCATCGCCGGGGTCGTCTTGTCCGCGTACATGTGGACCTGGCCGGAGACGTTGCGGGCAGCGCGGCCGATCGTCTGGATGAGGGACGTCCCCGAGCGCAGGAAACCCTCCTTGTCGGCGTCGAGGATGGCCACCAGGGAGACCTCGGGGAGGTCCAGGCCCTCGCGCAGGAGGTTGATGCCCACCAGGACGTCGTACTCGCCCGCCCGCAGCTCGCGCAGCAGCTCCACCCGGCGCAGGGTGTCCACGTCGCTGTGCAGGTAGCGGACGTTGATGCCCAGTTCCAGGAAGTAGTCCGTCAGGTCCTCGGCCATCTTCTTGGTCAGCGTGGTGACCAGGACGCGTTCGTCCCGCTCGGTGCGGGTGCGGATCTCGTGCACCAGGTCGTCGATCTGCCCCTCGGTCGGCTTGACGACGACCTCCGGGTCCACGAGCCCGGTGGGCCGGATGATCTGCTCCACGACGCCGTCGGAGCGGGACAGCTCGTAGGAGCCGGGCGTCGCCGACAGGTAGACCGTCTGGTCCACCCGCTCCAGGAACTCCTCCCACTTCAGCGGCCGGTTGTCCATCGCGGACGGCAGCCGGAAGCCGTGGTCGACCAGGGTGCGCTTGCGCGAGGCGTCCCCCTCGTACATCGCGCCGATCTGCGGCACCGTGACGTGCGACTCGTCGATGACGAGCAGGAAGTCCTCGGGGAAGTAGTCCAGCAGGGTGTGCGGCGGCGAGCCCGCCTCCCGGCCGTCGATGTGCAGCGAGTAGTTCTCGATGCCGGAGCAGGTGCCGATCTGCTGCATCATCTCCAGGTCGTAGGTGGTGCGCATGCGCAGCCGCTGGGCCTCCAGCAGCTTGCCCTGCTTCTCCATGCGGGCGAGGGTCTCCTGGAGCTCCGTCTCGATCGCGGTGACGGCGCGGTGCATGCGCTCCTCGCCCGCGACGTAGTGGGAGGCCGGGAAGACGTACAGCTCGCGGTCGTCGGAGATCACCTCGCCGGTGAGCGGGTGCAGCGTGGACAGCGCCTCGACCTCGTCGCCGAACATCTCGACGCGGACGGCCAGCTCCTCGTAGACGGGGAAGATCTCGATGGTGTCCCCGCGCACCCGGAAGGTGCCGCGCGTGAAGGAGTGGTCGTTGCGGTTGTACTGGATCTCCACCAGGCGGCGCAGCAGCGCGTCGCGGTCGATCTCGTCCCCGACCCGCAGCGGCACCATGCGGTCGACGTACTCCTGCGGCGTGCCCAGGCCGTAGATGCAGGAGACGGAGGCGACGACGACCACGTCCCGCCGGGTGAGCAGCGAGTTCGTCGCGCTGTGGCGCAGCCGCTCCACCTCCTCGTTGATCGAGGAGTCCTTCTCGATGTAGGTGTCCGACTGCGGGACGTACGCCTCCGGCTGGTAGTAGTCGTAGTAGGAGACGAAGTACTCCACCGCGTTGTTCGGCAGCAGCTCGCGGAACTCGTTGGCGAGCTGTGCGGCCAGCGTCTTGTTCGGCGCCATGACGAGCGTCGGCCGCTGGAGCTTCTCGATCATCCACGCCGTGGTGGCCGACTTCCCCGTGCCGGTGGCGCCGAGGAGGACGACGTCCTTCTCGCCCGCCTCGACGCGCCGGGCGAGGTCGGCGATGGCCGTCGGCTGGTCGCCGCTGGGCCGGTAGGGGCTGACGACCTCGAAGGGCGCCACCTTGCGTTCGATGTGGGATACGGGCCGCATGGGTTCCACGGTACGGCGCGCCACTGACAACCGTCCGCTCCGCCGGGAGGTCCCGTCCGGCGATCCGGGGGAAAACGTTCGGTCCGCCGTCACCGGGCACCCGTTTGGCGCCCGCACACCCGCGGCCTTCGCCGGGAAGGCTTACCGGTGAGCCGTGCTGCCGACGCAGCGCGACGGTTCACTGACGCAGTGCGGTCGCCCACGGCGCCCGCCGACGTGAGGAGTCCTCGTGTCCCTTCGCCGTTCCGCCCTGACCGGCTCCCTCCTGGGCGTCTGCGCGCTGGTCCTCACCACTGTTCCCGCCCCGGCCGTCCCGCCCGTCCCGGTGGACCGGCCCCGCCCGGCCGGGCGGCACGCGGCACCGGCACCGGCACCGGCACCACAGCCGACGCCGGTTCCGGCTTCGGCACCGCAGCCGGAGCCGACGCCGGAGCCCGCGCCCGCCGCCGTGCGCGAGGTGACGCCGGTGGCCCACCGCGGCGCCTCCGCCTACGCCCCCGAGAACACCCTCGCCGCCGCCGACAAGGCCCGTGAGCTGGGCATCGACTGGGTCGAGAACGACGTGCAGCGGACCCGGGACGGCGTGCTGGTCGTCCTCCACGACGACTCGCTGAAGCGGACGACCGACGTGGAGGAGGTCTTCCCCGACCGGTCGCCGTGGAAGGTGGCCGACTTCACGGCGGCCGAGATCGCGCGGCTGGACGCGGGGAGCTGGTTCGGCGAGCAGTACACGGGCGAGCGGGTGCCGACGCTCGCCAGGTTCCTGGACCGGATGACCGCCAACCACCAGAAGCTCCTGCTGGAGATCAAGAAGCCGGAGCTGTACCCGGGCATCGAGCAGGACGTGCTGACGGAGCTGGGCGAGCGGGGCTGGCTCACCCCGGGGCACCTCAGCGCCCGGCTGGTCGTCCAGAGCTTCGACGCCGGTTCGCTGCGACGCGTGCACGACCTGGAACCGGCCGTGCGGACGGGCTTCCTCGGCACGCCCGCGGTCGCCGAGCTGCCGCACTACGCCGCCTTCGCGGACCAGGTCAACCCGCGTCACACCACGGTCACCCCCGAGTACGTCCGGGCCGTCCAGCGGACGCCGGGGCCGGATGGCGAGCGGCTGGAGCTGTTCACCTGGACGGTGGACGACGGCCCGACGGCGGCGCGGCTGGCCGGGATGGGCGTGGACGGCATCATCACGAACCGCCCGGACGTCATCCGGGACGCCGTGCGCGACGCCGCGCAGGGCCCGGGCCGCCCCTGAGCCGGTCCGCCGCCTGCGCGGGGCGGCGGCGGGCAGCGGCTGTCGGTGGTTGTCGGTGGCGGGCCGTAGGGTCGCCGCATGAGCACGACGATCGCGCGGGCGTCCTGGACGGTGCGGGAGACGCCCGTGGGCCCGCTGCTGCTCGCCGCCACCGGCACGGGGCTGGTGTCGGTGGTCTTCCACGCCGACGCCCCGGCCGCGCGGCGGGCGCTGGACCGCCTCGCCGGGCGGCTGGGCGCCGCGCCGGTGCGGGCGCCGGGCCATCCGGTGCTGCGGACCGCGGCGGACGAGCTGGAGGGCTACTTCTCGGGCGGCCTGCGCGTCTTCTCCGTCCCGCTGGACTGGTCGCTGACCGGCGGTTTCCACGCCCGGGTGCTGCGCACCCTCAGGGAGACGGTCCCCTACGGCACCGTGGCCACCTACCAGGACCTGGCCGACGGGGCCGGGGAGAGCGGCGCGGCGCGGGCGGTGGGCGCGGCGATGAGCGCCAACCCGCTGCCCGTGGTGGTCCCCTGCCACCGGATCGTCGCGGCGGCGGGCGGCATCGGCGGCTTCGGCGGCGGGCTGGAGACGAAGCGGGCGCTGCTCGCGCTGGAGGGCGTGCTGCCCGCGCCGCTGTTCTGAGACCTGTTCTGGAACCGGCGTGCGGCGCCGCGGCCCGGCCCTGGCAGACTGCCCTCCCGTGACCCAGCCCGCTGATGCCGCCGAGCCCGTCGACGCCTCTGGCCTCCCCCGTCCCGCCGCCGGTCCGCCCGGCGGGGAGACGCCCGGCCCCGGGCAGCTCGCGGCGCTGCGGCGGCGGACGACGGCGGTGCTCGCCGTCAGCCAGGTCCTCGGCGGCCTCGGCGTGGCCACCGCCATCGCGCTGGCCGCCGTGCTGGCCGAGGACGTCAGCGGCTCGAAGGCGCTCTCCGGCCTGGCCTCCACGGCGTCGGTGGTCGGGACCGCGCTGCTGTCCGTGCCGCTGGCCGCCGTGATGGCCGCGCGCGGCCGGCGTCCGGGGCTGACGCTGGCCTATCTCATCGCCGCCGCGGGCGGGGCGGTGGTGGTGGCCGCGGCGGCGCTCGGCAGTTTCTGGCTGCTGCTGGCCGGCATGGCCGCCTTCGGCGCGGGCTCCTCGGCGAACCTGCAGGCCCGGTACGCCGCCGCCGACCTCGCCGAGCCCCGGCAGCGGGGGCGGGCCATCTCGCTGGTGGTGTGGGCCACCACGGTCGGAGCCGTGGCCGGGCCGAACCTGGCCGGGCCCGCGGGCCGCAGCGTCGCCTCCTTCGGGGTGCCGCTGGCGGCGGGGCCGTTCGTGTGGGGCACGGTGATCTTCCTGGTCGCCGGGGTGGCGGTGTGGGCGCTGCTGCGGCCCGATCCGCTGCTGACCGCCCGGGCGCTGGCGGCGGTGGACGCCGGGGAGCCCGCCTCCGGGCACGGGGTGCGGGCGGGCTGGACTGCCGTCGCGGCGTCCCCGCGGGCGGTGCTGGCGCTGGTGGCCGTCACCACGGCCCACACGGTGATGGTCTCGGTGATGGTGATGACACCGGTCGACCTGAGCCACCACGGCGCGGGCGTCGAGCTGATCGGGCTGGTGATCAGCGTCCACATCGCGGGGATGTACGCGTTCTCCCCGGTGATGGGCTGGCTCGCGGACCGGCTGGGCCGCCTCGCGGTGCTGGGGCTGGGCGGCGTGCTGCTGGCCGTCGCGACGCTGCTGGCCGGGACGGCGGGCGCCGGTCACGCGCAGAGCGCGGCGGGACTGTTCCTGCTGGGGCTCGGCTGGTCGGCGGGGCTGGTGGCGGGCTCGGCCCTGCTGACCGACTCCGTTCCGCAGGCCGCCCGCGCGGCCGCCCAGGGCCTGTCGGACCTGGCCATGAACGCGGCGGCGGGCGTAGGCGGCGCGCTGTCGGGCCTGATCGTCGCGCGGGCGGGCTACGGCTGGCTCAACGCGCTGGCCGCGGCCCTGCTGGTGCCCGCCGCCGTGCTGCTGCTGCGCCGCCCGCCCGAAGCCCCCTCCGGCGCCACGGGGCGCCGGAAGGGCGGTGGCCGTCCGGCTGACGGGACGTCCTAGGCGGGGTGCAGGCGGAAGCCGACCGCCCGGCGGCCGCCGGTGCGCTCGGCCAGGCCGTCCATGACAGAGGTGAGGAACGTGCGGGCGTAGGCGGCCGGTTCCTCGTCGCTGAGCGCGGACAGGTACGCGCGGTGCTCGGCCAGCGAGGCGATGGCCCGCTCGGCGTCCCGTTCCCCGACCTCCTGCGCGTGCGTGGGGTCGGGGACCCCGGCGACGGCCACCCAGCGCACCCCGTCCCAGCGTTCCAGGCCGCCGTCGGCCAGTTGCCCGGGGAAGATCCAGCGGTTCCCGGCGTCCCCGACGGCGTCCAGCACGGCGCGGCCGACGGCGCGGTGGTCCGGCGTGTTCCAGTGGCCGCCGGGCCAGGTGTCGTCGTGGTTGAGGGTGAGGACGAGTTCGGGCCGGTGCCGCCGGATGGCGGCGGCCAGGTCCTGCCGCAGCTTGATGCCGTACTCGACGACGCCGTCGCGGTGGTCCAGGAACTCCACGGCGCGCACCCCGACGACCTCGGCGCTCGCGCGCTGCTCGGCCTCGCGCACCCGGGCGGCCTCGGCCGGTTCCATGGTGTCGATGCCCGCCTCGCCACGCGTGGCCAGCAGGTAGGTGACGTCCTTGCCGGAGTCCGTCCAGTGGGCGATCGCCGCCGCCGCGCCGTACTCCAGATCGTCCGGATGGGCCACGACCGCCAGCGCCCGCTGCCAGTCCTGCGGCATCGCCGCCAGTTCCTCCGCCACGTGAGCCTCCTGTCGGTGGTTTGGGTCGTGCCGGGCACCGGAACCGATCCTCACACAGCACCGTGGCCACCAGCACGGTTTCCGGCTTCCCGGCGAAAGGCTTTCCGATGTCCGCACGTCTGCACGTCAACCGGGCCACGTTCGCGCACCGCCTGCACTACGCCCTGCGCCACCCGGGCCGGGTCCCGCCGCACCTGCGGCGGCTGGCCCGGGACTGGCGGCTGCGGCGGCTGACCGGCCAAGACCACGTGGCGTACTACCGGGCGGTGATGAGGGACGACACCCTGCGCGACCCGGAGGCGGCCGTGGGCAGCGCCACCCACGAGCGCTGGCTGGCGCTGGGCCGGATGCAGTACGCGTACCTGCTGCGGCACGGGCTCGCCCCGCAGGACCGGATGCTGGAGATCGGCTGCGGCAACCTGCGCGCGGGCCACCTGTTCATCGGCCATCTGGAGCCGGGGCACTACCACGGCGTGGACATCTCGCCGGAGATCCTGCTCGCCGCGCAGCGGACGCTGGTGCGCCACGGGCTCCAGTCCCGGCTGCCGAACCTGTCGCTGGTGGCCGACCTGCGGCTGGCGCACCTGCCCGACGCCTTCTTCACCGTCGTGCACGCGCACAGCGTCTTCTCGCACTCGCCGCTGGAGGTCGTCGACGAGTGCCTGGCCCACGTCGGCCGGGTGCTGGCGCCGGGCGGGTTCTTCGACTTCACCTACAACCGCACCCTGGGGAGTGAGCACCACGTCCTGCGGGAGGACTTCTACTACCGCACGGCCACGCTCGTCCGCCTCGCCGCGGGCCACGGTCTGCGGGCCGAGGCGATGGAGGACTGGGACGAGCTGCCGCACCGGCAGTCGAAGATCAGGGTGACCGCCGACCGCTGACCCGCGCCGCGCGGGCGTCCGCGGACGGACGCCCCGGCTGCCGCGCCGCGCCCGCGCGGGGGTGACGCCACTGCTCCGTTCCGGCGAGGCGCCCGCCGTCTCCGGTTGGGACCTTCACTGCCCCGCGCATTAGTGGGATTGTCGTACTAACCCTGTCGGCATGGGACAGCACCGTGATCCAGCACACCCGGTACCCGGCGGCCCTGCTCGTGGCCGCCCTCCTCGGTACGGCCGCCACGGCGGGCTGCGGCGGACCGGAACCACGGCGGACCGGCCCGGACGGCTCCCAGAAGGCGGCGGCCCCCACCGCCGGGCGTGACGAGGGCTTCACCCTCGTCGCCACCGGGGACGTCCTCGCCCACGACTCCGTCATCCGGCAGGCCGCCGCCGACGCGGACGGCACCGCGGACAGCCACGACTTCCGGCCCATGCTGGCGGGCGCCGCCCCGGTCGTCGCGGAGGCCGACCTCGCCCTGTGCCACCTGGAGACCGTCTTCGGCGCCGACGGCGGCCCGTTCACCGGCTACCCGGTGTTCCGCACACCGCCGCACGTCGCGCGGGCCCTCGCGGAGACCGGCTACGACTCCTGCTCCACCGCCTCCAACCACACCCTCGACGCGGGCGCGGAGGGCGTCACCCGGACGCTGGACGCCCTGGACGCGGCGGGGCTCGCCCACGTCGGCTCGGCCCGCTCCGCGGCCGAACGCGACCGGCCCGCGCTGCTGGAGGCCGGCGGCGCCCGGGTCGCCCAGCTCGCGTACACCTACGGCACCAACGGCGTCCCCGTGCCCGCGGACCAGCCGTACCTCGTCAACCTCATCGACGCGGACCGGATCGTCGCCGACGCCCGCGCCGCCCGACGCGCCGGGGCGGACGTGGTCGTCGTCAGCGTCCACTGGGGCACCGAGTGGCAGGAGGCGCCCGACGCGCGGCAGCTCTCCCTCGCCCGGCGGCTCACCGCCTCGCGCACCGGGGACCGCCGCGACATCGACCTCGTCCTCGGCACCCACGCGCACGTGCCGCAGCCGTACGAGAAGGTCGGCGGCACCTGGGTGGTCTACGGCATGGGCGACCAGGTCGCGGGCGTCATGAACGATCCGCGCGGCCAGCTGGGCTCGGCGGCCCGCTTCACCTTCGCGCCGCCGCACCGGGAGGGCGACGCCTGGCGGGTGGTGCGGGCCGAGTTCGTCCCCCACGTCATGGACAACGACCCGCTGCGCGTGGTCAACGTGCCCCGGGCACTGGCGGACGACCCCGGACACGCGGGGTACACCACGGCCCGCGACGTCGTCCGGGACGCCGCGGTCAGCCGGGGCGCGGCCGGGGACGGGCTGACGATGGGCCGCTGACCCGCACCGCGCCCCCGCACCGCACGCGCCGCGTCAGGCCGAAGGCCGCGCGCCCTACGCGGACCCGCCGTGCCGGTCCCGGGCCTTGAGCCGGACCGTCGGCATGGCCGGCGCGGGCAGCGGCTCCTCCTCGCAGGCGGTGACCGTGCCGAAACGTGCCGCGCCCGCCGCCCAGTCCGCCCGGGCCCGCACGATCTCCTCGTGCGTGCGGCCGACGAAGTTCCACCACATGACCAGGGGCTCCGCGAAGGGCTCCCCGCCGAGCAGGAACACCCGGGCTCCCGCGGCGGCCTCGACCTCGATCCCGGGCCGCCCCCGGCCCAGGTACAGCAACGCACCCGGCTCAAGGGTGCTCCCGGCGATCCGCGCCGACCCGCGCATCACCAGCGCCGCCGTCTCGAACCCCGGCTCCACCGGCACGACCAGGCCCCCCGCCCGCCCGAACCGCACCTCGGCCCCCAGCAGCGGGCTGTGCACCCGGGCGGGTGACCGCTGCCCGTCCACCTCCCCGACGACCACCGTCACGCTCGCGCCGCCCTCCCGCAGCACCGGGAGGGCCGCGTGGTGCTCGAAGCGCGGCGGGCCGTGCCGGGCCTCCTCGGGCAGCGCGACCCACAGTTGCAGTCCGTGCATCACGGGCGGGTGGTCCGGCGGGGACTGCTCGGAGTGGGCGATCCCGTGCCCGGAGGTCATGAGGTTGAGCTGCCCCGGCACGATGGGCTGCACGCTGCCGAGGCTGTCCGCGTGCAGGATCTCCCCGTCGGCGAGCCAGGTGACGGTCTGGAGACCGGTGTGCGGATGCGGCGCGATCTGCATGCCGGGCCGCCCGGAGACGTCGTCGGGGCCGAAGTGGTCCACGAAGCACCAGGCGCCGACCATGCGCCGCCGCCGGTGCGGCAGCAGCCGCCGCACGGTGGTGTACCGGCCGAGCGGCACGTCGTGCCCGGCGAGCAGCACGCTCCCCGGCTCGTCCTGCCCCGGCTCGTCCTGCCCCGCCACCGACCCGCCGTACACCACCCGCTCGTCCCCGGACCCTGGTTCCGCCATGCCGGAACTCTAGCCCGCTCCCCCGGCCTCAGCGCGGGGCGCTGAACGCGGGCGGGGCCTTCGTGGGGGCGTCACCGGCGGGCAGGGGCGTGCCGGGGCAGGGGTTGAGGACGCGGGCGAGGGCGTCCTTCTCCGCGCGGGTCACCCACAGGCCGTACTTCTCCTTGACGGCCACCTGGGAGGCGGCGTAGGCGCAGCGGTGCGGTGTGTGGGGCGGGAGCCAGGTGGCGGCGTCGGCGTCGCCCTTCTGGCGGTTCGCGCCGGCGTCGACCGCCAGGAGGTTGAGGGGGTCGTTGGCGAAGGCTATGCGCTTGGCCGGGTCCCAGGTGTGGGCGCCCTTCTGCCACGCGTCGGAGAGGGCGACGACGTGGTCGATGTCGATCGTGCTGCGTCCGCGCTCGAAGGTGAGGGTCCGCCCCGTGTACGGGTCCGTCGTCAGGGTGCCGGAGGTGACGGTGCAGGCGTCCGGCTCCACGGTGACGTCGTCCAGGTCCCGGGCGAGGACGTCGTCGCGGGTGCCGCAGTCGTTGCCGTCGGTGTCCGCCCAGGGGCTGCCGAACTTGCGGCGGTCGTAGCCCGTCTTCGGGGCGCGCCCCTTCACCGGGAGGTCGGCCAGGGCGGCGAGCGCCGGGCCGCCGGTGGCGGGGGGCGGGGCGCCCGCCTCGGGCACCTCCTCGACGGTGCAGGCGGCGGCGAGGAACGCCGTGGCGGCGAGCAGGGCGGCGGTGCGGGCACGGCGGGTCACGGGGGCACAGCTTAGCCGCGCCCCCGCGCCCGGCGGGCAGGGGTGTCAGCCCTCGTCGAAGCGGGCCGCTTCGATGTACTCCGGACGCGGGTCGAGGGCGGCGGCGAGCCGGAAGTGGCGGCGGGCCTCACCGGTGCGGCCCGAACGCTCCAGGGTGCGGGCCAGCGCGAAGTGGACGAAGGCGTTGTCCGGCTCCCGCTCCAGGACGAGCTGGAACTCCAGCTCGGCGGAGCGGAGCTGCGCGGAGTGGTAGAACGCGCGGGCCCGCAGCAGGCGTGCCGCGGTGTTCTCCGGGTGGGCGGTGATCAGCGGGTCAAGGAGCTTGACCGCGCCGCGCGGGTCCTTGGCCTCCAGCAGCTTCTCCGCCGCTCGGAAGTCGATCACGTGCGTCTCGGGCGTGCGGGACATAGGGCGCCTCCTCCGGCCGGGACAACGGCCGCGTATGGCGGAGCATTCCCGCCCCCGGGCTCAGGCACGCCCGCGCAGCTCCTCCCACAGGGCGCGCACCTGCGGCGCGAGCGCGTCGAGGGGGCCGTCGTTGTCGATGACGTGGTCCGCGACGGCCAGCCGCTCGGCCCGCCCGGCCTGGGCGGCCATGCGGGAGCGGGCCTCGTCCCGCGCCATGCCGCGCAGCTCGGTCAGGCGCCCGAGCTGCGTCGCCGGCGCGGCGTCCACGACCACCACGACGTCGTAGAGCGGGGCGAGCCCGTTCTCCACGAGCAGCGGGACGTCGTGGACGACGACGGCGTGCTCGCCCGCCGCCTCCTGGAGCTCGGCGGAGCGGGCGCGCACGAGCGGGTGGACGATGGCGTTCAGCGCGGCGAGGCGCTCGGGGTCGGCGAAGACGACACGGGCGAGGCCGGGCCGGTCGATGGCGCCGTCGGGCCCGAGGACGCCCTCCCCGAACTCGGCGACGACGGCGGCGTGGCCCGCGGTGCCGGGTTCCACGACCTCGCGGGCGATGCGGTCGGCGTCGATGAGCACGGCACCGTAGGAGGCGAGCAGGCGGGCGACCTCGCTCTTGCCCGCGCCGATGCCGCCGGTCAGTCCCACTGTCAGCATGGCCGCCACCCTACTGGCCGGTTCAGCCCTCGCCACTGGCCGGTTCAGCCCTCGCCCTCCCCGCCTTCGCGCTCGCGGTCGGCCAGGAACCGTTCGAAGACCGCGCCCAGTTCGTCGGCGGAGGGCAGTTCGGCCGGTTCGGCGACGAGGCTGCCGCGGGTCGCGGCCCCGGCGATCGCGTCGTACTGCTGCTCCAGGCCGCGCACGACGGCACCCAGCTCCCCGTCGCCGTCCGAGAGCTGCCGTTCGATCTCGTTCTGCGCCTTGTGGGCCTGGCCGCGCAGGGTGTGGGCCACCGCGGGCAGCACCAGCCCCGTCGCGGCCGTGACCGTCTCCACGACGACGAGGGCGGCGTCCGGGTACGGAGAGCGGGCGACGTAGTGCGGGACGTGCGCGGCGACGCCCAGCGCGTCGTGCCCGGCCTCGGTGAGCCGCAGCTCCAGCAGGGCGGCGGCGCTGCCGGGAACCTGGGCCTCGTCGAAGAGGCTGGGCCGCCCGGGCACCAGGTCGGTGCGGTTCCCGTGCGGTGTGAGGCCCACGGGGCGGGTGTGCGGCACCCCCATCGGGATGCCGTGGAAGGTGACGCTGAGCCGGACCCCGAGCCGTTCCACGATCTCCCGCACGGCGGCGGTGAACAGCTCCCAGCGCACGTCCGGCTCCGGGCCGGACAGCACCAGGAACGGGGTGCCGGTCGCGTCGCGGAGCAGCCGGAGCTCCAGACGGGGCGTGTCGTAGTCGGCCCACCGGTCGCGGCGGAAGGTCATCATCGGGCGGCGCGCGCGGTAGTCGATCAGCCGGTCGGCGTCGAACCGGGCGACGGTCTGGTGGGGACGGCCCTCCAGCAGGTGGTCGACGATCTGCTCGCCGGTGGCCCCCGCGTCGATGAACCCCTCGAAGTAGTAGAGCATCACCAGACCGCCGCCCACGCCGCGGTCGATGATCTCGTCGACCGCCCTCAGGCCGCTCACATCCCACTCGTACAGCTCGCGCGGCTTCACCACGTTCTCCAGCCCCTCCTGTCGCGTTCTCGCACCAGCGACAACGCCGGTGCGGCGGCCGTGCATTCCCGCCCGCCGCTCCCGGACGCCGGCGGGCCGCGGCGGACGGCCGGACGCCGCAGGGCCCGCCCCCCTGCCCGGGGGACGGGCCCTGCGTCTGCTGCTGCTACCGCCCTAGCGGTGCGGGCTCAGCTCTGGCCGCCGGCCAGCTTCTCGCGGAGCGCGGCGAGCGCCTCGTCGGAGGCCAGCGCACCCGAGTCCTCGCCGGAGTCCGACGAGTAGGAGCTGCCTCCGCCGCCACCGCCGCCCTGGCCGCCGCTGGGGGCGGCACCGGCGCCGCTGGCACCCTCGGCCTCCGCCTGGGCGTCGGCCTCGCGGGACTTGACGACCTGCGCCTGGTGCTGCTCGAAGCGCGTCTGCGCCTCGGCGTACTGGCGCTCCCACTCCTCGCGCTGCTTCTCGTACCCGGGCAGCCAGTCGTTGGCCTCCGGGTCGAAGCCCTCGGGGTAGATGTAGTTGCCCTGGTCGTCGTAGGACGCGGCCATGCCGTAGAGCGTCGGGTCGAACTCGACCGCCATCGGGTCGCCGCCGAAGGACTCGTTGGCCTGCTTCAGCGAGAGGCTGATGCGGCGGCGCTCCAGGTCGATGTCGATGACCTTGACGAAGATCTCGTCGTTGACCTGGACGACCTGCTCCGGGATCTCCACGTGGCGCTCGGCCAGCTCGGAGATGTGCACCAGGCCCTCGATACCCTCGTCGACGCGGACGAACGCACCGAACGGCACCAGCTTGGTGACCTTGCCGGGCACGACCTGGCCGATCTGGTGCGTGCGGGCGAACTGCTGCCACGGGTCTTCCTGCGTCGCCTTGAGCGAGAGGGAGACGCGCTCGCGGTCCATGTCGACGTCCAGGACCTCGACCGTGACCTCCTGGCCGACCTCGACGACCTCGGAGGGGTGGTCGATGTGCTTCCAGGACAGCTCGGAGACGTGGACCAGACCGTCCACGCCGCCCAGGTCGACGAAGGCGCCGAAGTTGACGATGGAGGAGACGACGCCGGAGCGCACCTGACCCTTCTGGAGGGTGGTGAGGAAGGTCTGGCGGACCTCGCTCTGCGTCTGCTCCAGCCAGGCACGGCGGGACAGGACCACGTTGTTGCGGTTCTTGTCCAGCTCGATGATCTTGGCTTCGAGCTCCTTGCCGACGTACGGCTGGAGGTCGCGGACACGGCGCATCTCGACCAGGGACGCGGGGAGGAAGCCGCGGAGGCCGATGTCGAGGATGAGACCACCCTTGACGACCTCGATGACGGTACCGGTGACGATGCCGTCTTCTTCCTTGATCTTCTCGATCGTGCCCCAGGCCCGCTCGTACTGAGCGCGCTTCTTGGACAGGATGAGGCGGCCTTCCTTGTCCTCCTTCTGGAGGACAAGGGCCTCGATCTCGTCGCCGACGGCCACGACCTCGTTGGGGTCGACGTCGTGCTTGATCGACAGCTCACGGGAAGGGATGACGCCCTCGGTCTTGTAACCGATGTCGAGCAGGACCTCGTCCCGGTCGACCTTCACGATGACGCCGTCGACGATGTCGCCGTCGTTGAAGTACTTGATCGTCTCGTCGATCGCGGCGAGGAAGGCTTCCTCGGAACCGATGTCGTTGACCGCAACCTGCGGGGTGGTCACGGTGGTCTCGGTGCTGCTCGTCATGTGGTAAAGGGCTCCGGTACGGACAAGAAGTCGTAGGTACTGCTACGCCGTGAGCCCGTATCGCACCGCCGAAGCCGGACAGCCTGAGAGGCGCTTTGCCGTAAAGCGAAGACACCTCGACAACCGAGGGGACATACAACCGATGCGAGCGCGACCTGCTCCGTCTGAGGCGCGCAGGCCCGCAGCGCAACTTGTAGCATACGGGCGCGGACGGGCATGGTCAATGCGCGTATGCGACACGCGGGACGGATGGGGCCAAAAGCCCCCCGTCCGGCGTGGCGCAGCCACCCGCTGACCGTCAGGCACTGTGCTCGCCGCACGACGCAGCCACAAGGTTGCCCGCAGCCTACCGCCGCGGGCGTCCGACGAAACGTGAAGGGGTTCCGCACGTCCGTGAGCACCGACAGGGACACCACCGCCGCGCCCGGGGACGGGGACGAGGCCGGCCCCGAGGCCGACGCCGTGCGCCGGACGGCGGGAGACGCCGAGAGCAGCAGGGCCAGCCGGCTGTGGTGGGACCGCAACGCCGACGCCTACCAGCGCGACCACGGCGGCTTCCTCGGCGACGCCCGCTTCGTGTGGGGCCCGGAGGGCCTGGACGAGGCGGACGCCCGGCTGCTGGGCGACCCGGCGCTGCTGGCGGGCCGCCGGGTGCTGGAGATCGGCGCCGGGGCCGCCCAGTGCTCGCGGTGGCTGGCCGCACGCGGCGCGCGTCCGGTCGCCCTGGACGTCTCCCACCGCCAGCTCCAGCACGCCCTGCGCATCGGCACGGACGGCATCGGCCTGGTCGAGGCCGACGCGGGCGCGCTGCCCTTCCCCGACGGCGCCTTCGACCTGGCCTGCTCCGCCTACGGCGCCGTGCCCTTCGTCGCCGACCCCGTGCGCGTCTTCCGCGAGGTGCGGCGCGTGCTGCGGCCCGGCGGGCGGTGGGTCTTCAGCGTGACCCACCCCCTGCGCTGGGCACTCCCCGACGAGCCGGGGCCCGAGGGGCTGACCGTCTCTGCCTCGTACTTCGACCGCACCCCCTACGTCGAGCAGGACGCCGCCGGGCGGGCCGTCTACGTGGAGCACCACCGCACGCTCGGGGACCGGGTCAGGGACGTCGTCGCCGCCGGACTGCGCCTGGTGGACCTCGTCGAGCCGGAATGGCCGGAGTGGAACCGGCAGGAGTGGGGCGGCTGGTCCCCGCTGCGCGGACACCTCATCCCCGGCACCGCGGTCTTCGTCTGCGAGCGGGACGGCTGAGGAGCCCGGCCGGCCGGAGGTGACGGCGCCGGCTCGGACTGCGGGGGCACCGGCTGCGGGGGCACGGGCTGCGGGGCGGCGGCCGGGACTTGCGAGGATGGCCCGGTGACCGCCCCGAACCCCCGCACCGAAGCCCTGGACCGGCTGCCCGTCCGCAGCGCCCTGCCCGCCCTGCGCGCCGCGCTCGACACCGCGGGCACGGCGGTGCTGTGCGCCCCGCCCGGCACGGGCAAGACGACGCTGGTGCCGCTCGTCCTGGCCGGGCTCGTGCCCGGGGCCCCGGCCGCGGAATCCCGGCCGCGCGGCGGCGCCCCGCGAGAGGACCGGCCGCGCCGGGTGCTGGTCGCCGAACCCCGGCGCATCGCCGCCCGCGCCGCCGCCCGGCGGATGGCGTGGCTGCTGGGCGAGGGGACCGGCGGAGCGGCGGAGGAACCGGGCCACCGCGTCGGGTACACCGTGCGCGGTGAGCGGCGCGTCGGCCGGCAGACCGTGGTGGAGGTCGTCACCACCGGCGTGCTGCTGCAACGGCTGCAACGCGACCCGGAACTGCCCGGGGTGGACGTGGTCATCCTCGACGAGTGCCACGAACGGCACCTGGACGCCGACACCGCCGCCGCGTTCCTGCTGGACGTGCGCGCGACCCTGCGCCCCGGACTGCACCTGGTGGCGGCCTCGGCGACGACGGACGCGGCGGGCTGGGCGCGGCTGCTGGACGCCTCCGTGGTGGAGGCCGAGGGCGTGAGCCACCCGGTGGAGGTGGTGTGGGCGCCGCCGCCCGTGCCCGTCCCGCCGCCGCACGGCACGCGGGTGGACCGGGCGCTGCTCGCGCACGTCGCCGCGACCGTGCGGCGCGCGCTCGCCGAGCGGGGCGGAGACGTGCTGTGCTTCCTTCCGGGCGTCGGGGAGATCGCGGCGGTCGCCGGCCTGCTGGGCGAAGTGGACGCGGACGTGCTCCAGGTGCACGGACGGGCCGGGGCGCGGGCGCAGGACGCCGTGTTCACCCCGGGCGAGCGGCGGCGCGTCGTCCTGGCCACGGCGGTCGCCGAGTCGAGCCTGACCGTGCCGGGCGTGCGGACGGTGGTGGACTGCGGGCTGGCCCGTGAGCCGCGCACCGACCACGCGCGCGGCCTGAGCGCGCTCACCACCGTGTACGCGTCCCGGGCGGCGGCGCGGCAGCGCGCGGGCCGGGCGGGCCGCGAGGCCCCGGGCACGGTGTACCGGTGCTGGGCCGAGGCGCAGGACGCCCGGCGGCCCCGCTTCCCCACTCCGGAGATCGCCGTCGCCGACCTGGGCGCCTTCGCCCTCCAGGCGGCCTGCTGGGGCGATCCGGAGGCGGCCGGGCTCGCGCTGCTCGACCCGCCGCCCGCCGGGGCGATGGCCGCGGCCCGCGAGGTGCTGACCGCGATCGGCGCGGTGGACGCGGCCGGACGGGCCACCGCGCGCGGCACCGCCATGGCCCGGCTCGGGCTGCACCCGCGGCTGGCCCGCGCGCTGCTGGACGGCGCGCGCCTGGTCGGCGCCCGGGCCGCGGCCGAGGTGGTGGCGCTGCTCAGCGAGGAACCGCCCAGGGAGCTGGGCGCGGACGTGGCCGGTGTCCTGCGCGCGGTGCGGCGTGAGCGCCACTCCCCCTACGCGGGACGCTGGCGGCGCGAGACCGAGCGGCTGTGCCGCGCCGTCCCCGGGTCCGGGAAGGACGGCGGGCCGCAGGAGGCCGGCCCGCAGGAGGTGGCCGGCCTCGTGGTGGCGCTGGCCCATCCGGAGCGGGTGGCGGCCCGGCAGGGCGGCGGCACGTACCTGATGGCCTCCGGCACCCGCGCCGAGGTCCCGGCGACGGCGGCCGGGTCGCCGTGGCTCGCCGTGGCGGTGGCCGACCGGCCCGCCGGGGCGGCCACCGCGCGGGCCCGCCTGGTGGCGCCCGTGGACGCGGAGACGGCCAGGCAGGCCGCCGCCGCGCTGTACCGGGAGGACGAGGAGGTGGCCTGGGACCCGGCGCGGCGCCGGGTGACGGCCCGCCGCGTCACCCGGCTGGGGGCGGTGGAACTGGACGCCCGCCAGGTCGCCGACCCGGACCCCGCGCGGGTGCGGGCCGCGCTGCTGGACGTCCTGCGTACGCAGGGGCTCGGTCTGCTGCGCTGGTCCCCCGGCGCGGTGTCACTGCGCCGGCGCGTGGCCTTCCTGCACCGGGAGCTGGGCGAGCCGTGGCCGGACGTCGGGGACGCCGCGCTGCTGGCCCGCGCCGACACCTGGCTGACCGGCGCCCGGCCCGGCGACGTCGACACGCTCGCGCTGCTGCGCGGACTGCTGCCCTGGGCGGGCGGCGAGGCGGCCCGGCTGGAGGAGCTGGCGCCCGAGCGCGTCGAGGTGCCCTCCGGGTCCCGCGTCCGGGTGGACTACAGCGCGGAGCAGCCCGTGCTGGCCGTCAGGGTGCAGGAGCTGTTCGGCTGGGCCCGCGCACCACGGCTGGCGGACGGGCGGGTGCCGCTGCTGGTGCACCTGCTCTCCCCCGCCGGGCGCCCCGTCGCCGTCACCGCCGACCTGGCCTCGTTCTGGGCCGACGGCTACCGGGCGGTGCGCGCCGAGCTGCGGGGCCGCTACCCGCGCCACCCCTGGCCCGAGGACCCGGCGACGGCACAGCCCACCCGCCGCACCAACCGGCGCCGCTGAGCGGCCGGGCGGGGCGGCCCGCGCCGCTCAGCGGCGGGACGGCTCAGTCGAGGCGGGCGGGCGGCGTGGAGGCGGGCGCCGGGGACGCCCCGGCCGCGGGCTCGCCGGACTCCGCGTCACTGCCGGGCCCGGGCGCGCCCTCGTCCTCGGCGTCGCCGTCCGGGTCGCCGCAGGGCTCGTCGGGCCCCTGGCCCGGCTCGTCGGCGTCCTCGTCCTGGGTGCCCTCACCCGCGTCACCCGCGTCACCGGCTCCGGCGGTCAGGCCCGGCTCCGGCTCCTCCTCGGCGGCGGGCTGCGCCGGTGCGGGGGACGCGGTGCCCGGCTCGGACGCGCCGGGGGTGGCGGGCGCGTCGGGGTCGGCGGGCTCCGTCGGGCACTCGCCCGGCTCGCCCGGCTCCTCCTCGCCCGGCTCGCCCGGGTCCTTCGGCTCGTCCGGGTCGTCCGGCTCCTCGCCGGGGCCGCCCGGGTCGCCCGGTTCCTCGTCCGGGTCACCCGGGTCGCCCGGCTCCTCGCCCGGGTCACCCGGCTCGTCCGGCTCCTCACCCGGGTCACCCGGGTCGCCCGGCTCGTCCGGCTCCTCACCGGGGTCACCCGGGTCGCCCGGCTCGTCCGGGTCCTTCGGCTCCTCACCCGGGTCGCCGTCACCGGGGAGGTCCGTCCACGGCGGGAGGGGACCGCCCGGCTGCTGGCCGCCGTCGCCCGTGCCGCCGTCGTCCTTCCCACCACCGTCGCCCGTGCCGCCGTCCCCCTGGCCGGGGGTGCCGTCCGGAGAGGGCTTCGGCTTCGGCTTGGGCTTCGTCTCCGGCGCCGGTGCGGGCGCGGGCTTCTGCGCGGGCTTCGGCGACACCGGGCGCTCCGCGGGGCGGTCCTCGTTGCCCGCACCCGGCGACTCGGGCAGCGGACCGCTGCCGTCGGGCACCTCGTGCACGCCCTTGCGGTAGAACTCCAGCCAGGACAGGACGGTGTTCAGGTACTCACGGGACTGGTTGTAGCTGAGGACGGCCCGTTCCAGGTCGGCCGCGTCGGACAGGTCCCGCCCGTTCGCGCACAGGTAACGGCCCGCGGCCAGAGCCGCGTCGTAGATGTTGTTCGGGTCGTCGGCGCCGTCGCCGTTGCCGTCGGCTCCCCAGGCCGCCCAGGTGGAGGGGATGAACTGCATGGGGCCCACGGCCCGGTCGAACGTGGCGTCCCCGTCGTACGCACCGGCGTCGGTGTCGTTGATGCGGGCGAAGCCGTTGCCGTCGAGCACGGGGCCGAGGATCGGGGCCGTCGTGGTGCCGCCGGCGTCCACCGCACCGCCGCGCGCGTGCCCGGACTCCACCTTGCCGATGGCGGCGAGCAGTTGCCACGGCAGGTTGCACCCCGGCTGCTCGCTCCGCAGCGCGCTCTCGGCGTTCTGGTAGGCGGCCAGGACGGTGGCGGGGATGCCGCCCTCTGCGTCGCCGGTGACCGTGGGACCGCCGCCGAGGTCGTGCGACTGTCCGGGCAGGCCGGGAACTTGGAGCGGGGGCAGTTCGGTGTGGTAGGAGTCGTCGAGCGGGACGTCGTCGGCCCCCGAACCCGGGTCCTGCGGGGCGACGCCGGGCTGCATCAGGGTGATGCCGGGCGCCTGCGACGCCGTGAGAGCCACCATGGCAGCCGCCGCGACGGCCGTGCTCGTCACGCCCCTGCGGAGCCTGCCACCTGTCCGACCCGTCATCCGGCCGCCCCTCCCTGGTCCTGCGCGCCCTCGCGCCCGTCTCACCCCTGCCGACAGCAGCGTTCGAGACGATACGACACGCTGCGGCTCCAGGTCACGCGTACCTCCGGAATCGTGCGTTCCCCACGAACTCCGGCGGCCGCGAACGCAGCCCGCGAGCAACCGGCGCCCTGCCGTGCCGTCCGGGCGGCGCTCCGGACGGCACGGCAGGGCGCGGGGGGTGCGGCGGGCGGGAGTCAGTGGGCGGCCGACTCCCAGTCGGAGCCCACGCCCACGGAGACGTCCAGCGGGGCGCGCAGCTCCACCGCCGCCGCCATCTCACGGCGCACCAGTTCCTCGACCCGCTCGCGCTCCCCCGGGGCGATCTCCAGCACGATCTCGTCGTGCACCTGGAGCAGCATGCGCGAGGTGAGGTCCTGTTCGCGCAGGACGGCGTCCACCCGCAGCATGGCGATCTTGACGATGTCCGCCGCGGTGCCCTGGATGGGGGCGTTGAGCGCCATACGTTCCGCCATCTCGCGGCGCTGCCGGTTGCTGGAGTTGAGGTCGGGCAGATAGCGGCGGCGGCCGAGCATCGTCTGCGTGTAGCCGACGGCCCGCGCCTCCTCCACGGCCCGGCGCAGGTACTCCCGCACACCGCCGAAGCGTTCGAAGAAGGTGTCCATCAGCCCGCGTGCCTCGTCCGGGCTGATGCCGAGCTGCTGGGAGAGGCCGAACGCGGACAGGCCGTAGGCGAGCCCGTAGGACATGGCCTTGGTCTTGCGGCGCATCTCCGCGTCCACGTCCCCCTTCGGGACGCGGAACACCTGCGAGGCGACGGTGGTGTGCAGATCCTCGCCGGAGGTGAACGCCTCGATGAGGCCGTCGTCGTCGGAGAGGTGCGCCATGACGCGCAGCTCGATCTGGCTGTAGTCCGCCGTCATCAGCGTCTCGTAACCCTCGCCGACGACGAACGCCCGGCGGATGGCGCGGCCCTCGTCGGTGCGCACCGGCACGTTCTGCAGATTGGGGTCCGTGGAGGACAGCCGCCCGGTGGAGGCGACGGTCTGGCTGAAGGTGGTGTGGATGCGGCCGTCGGCACCGATCGTCTTGATCAGCCCCTCGACGGTGGCGCGCAGCTTGGACTGCTCGCGGTAGCGCAGCATCAGGACCGGCAGCTCGTGTTCCGTCTGCGCGGCGAGCCAGGCGAGCGCGTCGGCGTCGGTGGTGTAGCCCGTCTTCGTCTTCTTCGTCTTCGGCAGGCCCAGCTCGCCGAAGAGGACCTCCTGGAGCTGCTTGGGCGAACCGAGGTTGAACTCGTGCCCCACGGCCGCGTGGGCCTCGCGCACCGCGTGCTGCGCGGCGTCGGCGAACTGCTGCTCCAGCTGGGTGAGCCAGGGCCGGTCGGCGGCGATCCCGGCTCGCTCCATGCGGGCCAGCAGCGCGGAGACGGGCAGTTCCATGTCGGTGAGCAGCCCGGCCGCGCCCACCTCGGCGAGCCGTTCGGTGAACGCCTCCCCCAGGTCCAGCACGGTGCGGGCCTGGCCCATCAGGGCGTCGGCCTCGGCGGCCTCGTCCACGCCCAGCGCGAGCTGTCCGCCGGCGCCCTCCGCGGGCCGCGGCAGCTCCCGGCCGAGGAACTGCACGCTGAGGGCATCCAGCGCGAAGCTGCGCCGCCCCGGCTGCACGAGGTAGGCGGCCAGCGCGGTGTCCGTGGCGATGCCCGCGACGTACCAGCCGTGCTCGGCGAACACCCGCTGCGTGGCGCGGGCGTTGTGGACGGCCTTGGGGCGGGTGGCGTCGGCGAGCCAGGCGGCGAACGCGCGCTCGTCTCCCTCGTCCAGGCGGGCCGGGTCGAACCAGGCGGCGGGCCCGGAGGCGGCGGCCAGGGCGACCTCGGTGACCTGGCCCGCGCCCAGCCGCCAGTCGTCCACCGTGGCCAGACCCAGCGGCTGCTCCGCGTGCTCGGCCAGCCAGGGGGCCAGCTCGCCGGTGCCCAGCACCGTGCCGTCCAGTTCGACACCGGCCGCGGGCTCGGCCTCCTGGCTCTCCCCGGCCCCCGGGTCGGCGGCGAACAGGCGCTCGCGGAAGTTGGGGTTGCGGATCTCCAGGACGTCCAGCGCGGCCGTCAGCGCCTCGCGGTCGTAGGCGGCGCGCTCCAGCTCCGCCGGACCGCAGGGCAGCTCCACGTCGCGGACCATCTCGGTGAGCCGGCGGTTGAGCTTGACGGACTCCAGGTGATCGCGGAGGTTCTGCCCGGCCTTCGTCTTGATCTCACCCGCCCGCGCCACCAGCTCGTCGAACGAGCCGAACTGGCTGATCCACTTCGTCGCCGTCTTCTCGCCCACGCCGGGGATGCCCGGGAGGTTGTCGGAAGGGTCCCCGCGCAGGGCGGCGAAATCCGGGTACTGGGCAGGCTCCAGACCGTACTTCTCGCGGACCTTGTCCGGGGTGAACCGTGTCAGCTCCGAGACGCCCTTGGTGGGGTACAGCACGGTGACCCGGTCGCTGACGAGCTGGAAGGCGTCCCGGTCACCGGTGACGATGGAGACCTCGAAGCCGTCGGCCTCGGCCTGGGAGGCGAGGGTGGCGATGACGTCGTCCGCTTCGAAGCCCTCGACGGCGAAGCGCTTGACGCGCATCGCGTCCAGCAGCTCGCCGATCAGCTCCACCTGCCCCTTGAAGCCGTCCGGCGTCTTGGAGCGGTTGGCCTTGTACTCGGTGAACTCCTTTGACCGCCACGTCTTGCGGGAGACGTCGAAGGCGACGGCGAAGTGCGTGGGCGCCTCGTCACGCAGGGTGTTGGACAGCATCGACACGAAGCCGTACACGGCGTTCGTCGTCTGGCCCGTGGTGGTGGAGAAGTTCTCCTCGGGCAGCGCGAAGAACGCCCGGTACGCCAGCGAGTGCCCGTCCATCAGGAGCAGGCGGCGCGGCTGCCCGGCCCCCGGCTCCTGTGCTGTCTGTTGCGATGCTGTCTTTGCCACGGACCCGATCCTGCCACGGAGCGCTGACAACGCCTCCGCCGACAGGCGCCCCCGGGTTCCGCGCTGCCCGCCCGGCCGCACCCTGCCGCCCGCGGGCGGCCGCGTGGGAGGATGCGCGGCATGACGCGCACCCCGCCCCCGTCCTCCCCGGACGAGCCCGCCCAGGACGCTCCCCGGGTGGGCCCGCCGCAGCGCGCCGCCGCCGGGCTGCCCGCCGTCGGGCACGCCCTGCGGGCCGCGCACCGGGAGATGGGCGTGCGGCGCACCGCGCTCACGCTGGCCCGCGTCAACCAGGAGGACGGCTTCGACTGCCCCGGCTGCGCCTGGCCCGAACCGGAGCGGCGGCACGCGGCCGAGTTCTGCGAGAACGGCGTGAAGGCCGTCGCCGAGGAGGCCACCCGCGCCCGCGTCACCCCCGCCTTCTTCGCCCGGCACCCGGTCGGCGACCTCGCCGGGCGCTCCGGCTACTGGCTCGGGAAGCAGGGCCGCCTCACCCACCCCGTGTACCTGGCCGAGGGCGCGGACCGCTACGAGCCCGTCAGCTGGGAGCGGGCCTTCGACATCGTCGCGCGGGAACTGCACGGCCTGGCCTCCCCCGACGAGGCCGTCTTCTACACCTCGGGGCGCACCAGCAACGAGGCGGCGTTCCTCTACCAGCTGTTCGCCCGCGAGTTCGGGACGAACAACCTGCCCGACTGCAGCAACATGTGCCACGAGTCCTCCGGCGCCGCGCTCACCGAGACCCTCGGCGTCGGCAAGGGCAGCGTCTCGCTGGCGGACCTGCACCAGGCGGACCTGGTCATCGTCGCCGGCCAGAACCCGGGCACCAACCACCCGCGCATGCTCAGTGCCCTGGAGCGGGCCAAGCGCGGCGGGGCGAGGATCGTCACCGTCAACCCGCTGCCCGAAGCCGGCACCGAGCGGTTCAGGAACCCGCAGACCCTCCGGGGCCTGGCCGGGGCCGGGACCCCGCTCACCGACCTCTTCCTCCAGATCCGCATCGGCGGCGACCAGGCCCTGTTCCGGATGCTCGGCAGGCTCGTGATCGAGGCCGGCGGCGTGGACGAGGAGTTCGTCGCCGCCCACACCGACGGCTACGACGCCTTCGCCGCCGCCGCACGCGAGGCCACCTGGGAGGAGACGCTGCGCGCCACGGGGCTCGCGCGTGCGGACGTCGAGCGCGCGGCGCGCATGGTGCTGGACTCCCGCCGCACGGTCGTGTGCTGGGCCATGGGGCTCACCCAGCACCGGCACGCGGTGGCCACGATCCGCGAGGTCGTGAACCTGCTGCTGCTGCGCGGCGCCGTCGGCCGCCCGGGGGCGGGGGTGTGCCCGGTGCGCGGCCACAGCAACGTGCAGGGCGACCGCACCATGGGCATCGTCGAGCGGCCCGCCCCCGCCTTCCTCGACGCGCTCCAGCACGAGTTCGGCTTCGCCCCGCCCCGCGCCCACGGCCTGGACACGGTGGAGGCCATCCGGGCGCTGCGGGACGGCCGCGCCCACGTCTTCTTCGCGCTCGGCGGGAACTTCGTCGCCGCCTCCCCCGACACCCACGTCACCGAGGACGCGATGCGCCGCGCCCGGCTGACCGTGCACGTCTCCACCAAGCTCAACCGCTCCCACGTCGTCACCGGGGCGCGGGCGCTGATCCTGCCCACCCTCGGCCGCACCGAGCGGGACGTGCGGGCGGGCGGGGAGCAGTTCGTCACCGTCGAGGACTCGATGGGCGTGGTGCACGCCTCCCGCGGGCGGCTGGCCCCGGCGAGCCCCGCGCTGCTGTCCGAACCGGCCATCGTCGCCCGGCTGGCCCGCCGCGTCCTCGGGGCGGCCAGCCGCACCCCGTGGGAGGAGTTCGAGGCCGACTACGGCACCGTGCGCGACCGCATCGCCCGCGTCATACCCGGCTTCGAGGACTTCGGGGCCCGCGTCGCGCGGCCCGGCGGCTTCGTCCTGCCGCACCCCCCGCGCGACGAGCGCCGCTTCCCCACCGCGACCGGCAAGGCCCGCTTCACCGCGGCGCCCGTGCACCACCCGCACCTGCCCGAGGGGCGGCTGCTGCTCCAGACGCTGCGCTCCCACGACCAGTACAACACCACCGTCTACGGTCTCGACGACCGCTACCGGGGCATCCGCGGCGGGCGGCGCGTCGTGCTGGTCCACCCCGAGGACGCCCGGGAGCTGGGCCTGCCCGACGGCAGCCGCGCCGACCTCACCAGCGAGTGGCACGACGGCACCGAGCGCACCGCCCCCGGCTTCCGCGTCGTCCACTACCCGACCGCCCGCGGCTGCGCGGCGGCGTACTTCCCGGAGACGAACGTGCTGGTGCCCCTGGACGCCACCGCCGAGACCAGCAACACCCCGGCCAGCAAGTCCGTGGTGATCCGCCTCACCCCCGCCTGAGCGGCCGCCGGGCGTCTGATAGGAACGAGCCACCGCCAGGCACGGGCCGCACCGGCCCCTTCGCACCACGATCGGAGCCGCCCCCATGGGAGAGACCGCCCCCACCCGCTTCCCGCAGGCCGTGCTCGACCAGTGGAGCGGGCTCGGCGTCGACCTGCCGTCCCTCTTCTCCGCCGGTCACCTCGGCGACCGCATGGGGCTGCACATCGTCGAGGCCGCGCCCGAACGCGTCGTCGGGACCCTGCCGGTGGAGGGCAACACCCAGCCCTACGGGCTGCTGCACGGCGGTGCCTCCGCCGTGCTGGCCGAGACGCTCGGCTCGGTCGGCGCCATGCTGCACGGCGGGCCGGGCAAGGTGGCCGTCGGAGTGGACCTCAACTGCACCCACCACCGCGGCCTGCGCTCCGGCCACGTCACCGGCACCGCCACCCCCGTCCACCGGGGGCGCACCACCGCCACCTACGAGATCGCCGTCACCGACGAGCAGGACCGCCGGGTGTGCACGGCCCGCCTCACCTGCCTGCTGCGCGACGCCTGACCGCCGGCGCCCGGCCCGCCGACGGCGGGCCGGGCGCCGCGGGACGGGGCCGTCCCGACGCGCCCGGCCCGGCGTCAGCCCGCGGCGCCCTCGCCCAGGTACGCCTCGCGCACCCGGGGGTCGGCCAGCAGCGCCGGCGCCGCGTCCGACATCGTCACCGCCCCCGTCTCCAGGACGTAGCCGCGGTCGGCGAGCTGGAGCGCCTGCGCGGCGTTCTGCTCTACCAGCAGCACCGTCGTGCCCTGCTCGTTGACCTCCCGCAGGATGTCGAAGATCTGCTGCACGATCAGCGGCGCCAGCCCCATCGACGGCTCGTCCAGCAGCAGCAGCTCCGGCCGGCCCATCAGGGCCCGGCCGATCGCCAGCATCTGCTGCTCGCCGCCCGACAGGGTGCCGCCCAGCTGCGACGTCCGCTCCTTCAGCCGGGGGAACAGCGTGAAGACGCGGTCCAGGTCGGCCCGGTCCGGCGAGCGGAACCGGTAGGCGCCCATCTCCAGGTTCTCGCGCACCGTCATGCGGGGGAACACCCGGCGGCCCTCCGGCACGTGGCCGATGCCGAAGTGCACCAGGTCGTGCGGGGCGATGCCGTCGATCCGCTCGCCGCGCAGCCGCACCTCGCCCGAGCGCGGCGCGAGCATCCCCGAGGCCGCCCGCAGCGTCGTCGACTTGCCCGCGCCGTTCGCGCCCAGCAGGGCCACGACCTCGCCCTCGTGCACCGTGAGGTCGATGCCCCTGAGGGCCTCGATCGCGCCGTAGAAGACCCGCAGGCCCCGCAGTTCCAGCACCGGCGTACCGCCGGGCGCCGGGCGGGCCGGTTCCTCCGTCAGCTCCGTGACACCGCTCATTCCCGCTCCTCCGCGCCCGTGTGCGTGCCGCCGTGCGCCCCGCCGTCCGCCTGGTCCCGCGCCCCGCCGCCGCCGTCCGCGGCGCCGTCCGGCGTCCCGGAGGGCGGGGACGCCCCGGAGGCGCCGGACGCCTCGGGCGCGTCGTCCGCCGAGCCGAGGTACGCGGCCACCACCGCCGGGTCCCGCTGGACCTGCGACGGCGTGCCCTCGGCGATCTTCCGGCCGAAGTTCAGCACCATCACCCGGTCCGCCACCGACATCACCAGCCGCATGTCGTGTTCGATCAGCAGCACGCTGATCCCCAGTTCGCGGTTGATGCGCCGGATCAGCTCCTCCAGTTCCAGCTTCTCCGTGGGGTTCGTGCCCGCCGCCGGCTCGTCCAGCAGCAGCACCTGCGGATCGGTGGCCAGCGCCCGCGCGATCTCCAGCCGCCGCTGGTCGCCGTAGCTGAGCGACCCGGCCAGCTCGTTCAGCTTCCCCGCCAGTCCGACGAAGTCCAGCACCTCGTGGGCCCGCTGGTCGCTGCGCCGCTCCGCCCGCCGGGCGTTCGGCAGCCCCAGCATCACCGAGACCGGGTCCGCCCTCAGCCGCGTCTCCGCCGCGATCTTGACGTTCTCCAGCGCCGTGAGCGCCCCGAAGAGCCGGATGTTCTGGAACGTCCGCGCCAGGCCGAGCCGGTTCACCAGGTGCGGCTTGCGGCCGCGCAGCTCGTGCTCGCCGCCCGTCCCCGGGCGGAAGGTGATCCGGCCCTCCTGGGGCACGTACGCCCCGGTCAGCGAGTTGAACAGCGACGTCTTGCCCGCGCCGTTGGGGCCGATGACCGCGAGGACCTCGCCGCGCCGCATGGTGAGTTCGACGCCGTCCAGGCTGGTCACGCCACCGAACCGCAGCGTGACCCCCGCCGTCTCCAGCACGAGGTCGCCGGCCTGCGGCGCCGGCCGGTCCGCCACCGTGCCCTCCTTGCCCACCCGTGCCGTCATGACAGCCTGCCTCCCGCCGGAGCCGACATCGCGTCGGCCTCCACCTCGCCCGACTCCGCCATCTTCAACTCGCGCCGGCGCCGCCGGGACGGGATCACGCCCTGCGGGCGGTAGATCATCATGACGACCAGCAGCGCGCCCAGGTACATGTAGCGGTCCTTGGGATCGACCACCGTCCGCAGCGCCTCCGGCAGCCAGACCAGGAACGCCGCGCCGAACAGCACGCCCGCCAGCGAGCCCATGCCGCCGAAGATCACGTACGCCAGCACCAGCACCGACAGCAGGATGACGAAGTTCTCCGAGTTGATGTAGCCGACCTTGCTCGCGTAGGCCACGCCCGCCACGCCCGACGTCGACGCGCCGATCGCGAACGCCAGCAGCTTGTAGCGCACCGTGTCCACGCCCGTCGCCGCCGCGGCCACCTCGTCCTCCCGGATCGCCGTCCACGCCCGGCCGACCTTCGAGTGCTCCAGCCGCACGAACAGGAACAGCACCAGCGCGATGAACACCAGCAGCAGGTAGTAGTAGGGCAGTTGGTCCACCACACCCCACTCGTAGCTCCAGAAGCCGAGGTCCAGCGCGAAGCGCTCCACCTTCACGCCGCCGGTGCCCCCGGTGACGTCACCGAGGTTCTTCGCCGTCAGGTACACGATCTCGTGGAAGCCGAGCGTGACGATCGCCAGGTAGTCGCCGCGCAGCCGGAGCGTCGGGGCACCCAGCAGCACGCCCGCCACCAGGCACGTCACCACCGCGATCGGCAGCACCGCGAAGTTGTTCAGCACCACCGGCGGTGCCACCGGCAGCGCGCCGGTCCAGTAGGCCGCGCTGTAGGCGCCGATGGCGAAGAAGGCGATGAACCCGAGGTCCAGCATGCCCGCCCAGCCGATGACGACGTTCAGCCCGATCGCCACCAGCACGTAGATCGCGATCTGGTCCACGAGCACCGTCTGCCAGTACCGGTCGAGCACCGACGGCACGAAGACGACCAGCGCCGCCGCCCCCGCCAGCACGCCCCAGCGCACCCGCCGGTCGTCCCGCCAGGCTCCGCGCACCGAGGCCACCGGGCCCCGCGCCACCGCCCGGGACGCCGCCACCGCTCCCACGAGCTGCGGCGTCAGGAACTCCCGGCCCGCCCAGACGAGCAGTGCCAGACCGAGCCACACCAGGAACAGGGCCGAGGTGAAGTCCTCCCGCATGGCGTACATCAGGTTCCGGTGCGTGCCCTGCACACCCGTCACCAGCGTCATCAGCACCGCAAGCGCCAGCAGCGCCGCCAGCCTGCGCCACCTGGGCCGCTGGTACCACGCCTGCCTCCGCAGCCGCTCCGCGACCCGGGCCCGCACCACCGCATCCGTACTCACGCGGTCCTCCCCAGACGCTCACCCAGCAGGCCGGTCGGCCGCACCATCAACACCAGCACCAGCACCGCGAAGCCCGCCACGTAACGCCACTGCTCGCCCCAGACGAACACCGTCAGCGTCTCCACGACGCCCAGCACCATCCCGCCGAGCATCGCGCCCCGCACGTTCCCGATGCCGCCCAGCACCGCCGCGGCGAACGCGGTGATCCCGGGCAGGAAACCCATCGTGTACACGACCTTGTTGTTCACCCCGAACAGGAATCCGGCCGCGCCGCCCAGCAGTCCGCCGATCACGAACGTCCGCGACACCACCTTGTCGATGTTCACGCCCATCAGCGAGGCCACCTCCGGGTCCTGCGCCACCGCGCGGATGCCCGACCCCAGCTTCGTCCGGTTCACCACGTAGTCCAGGCCGATCATCATCGCCACGGCCGAGACCACGATCAGCACCTGCGTCACGTTGAGATCGGCACCGAGCAGCGTGAAGACCGTGTCGTTCTCGTACATGTCCGGCATCGCCAGCGAGTTGCGCCCGAAGACCTTGCCCGCGAGGTTGTACAGGAAGAACGACGCGCCGATCGCCGTGATCAGGAACACCAGACGCGGCGCGTGCCGCCGCCGCAGCGGCCGGTACGCCACCTTCTCCAGGCCGAACGCCACCGCGCCGCCGAACGCCGCGCCGGCCAGCATCCCGACCACGACGTACACCACCGACTGCAACCCGGACGGCTCGGCCACCGGCGCCCAGGCCGTGAGCGCCAGCAGGCCGCCGAAGCCGCCGAACATGAAGACCTCGCTGTGCGCGAAGTTCAGGAGCTGGAGCACCCCGTACACCAGCGTGTAACCGATGGCGATGACGGCGTACAGACAGCCGAGCACCACCCCCAGGACCAGGAAGTCCCAGAACTCGTTGAGGGACATCGAACTGACTTCCTTAGAAAGCGACGACCTTGGAAAGCGAGGACCGGACGGCGGGGCGCGGCACTTCGTCCCCGGGAACACCGGCCGGCGCGGTGCGCCACGCACCCCTCCGGCCGGCGGCCGGCAACCGGCCGGCCGGAGGGCCGGGGCGACGCGCCCCGGCCCGCGGTCACTGCTGGGTCAGTTCCTCGATGCTCCCCGAGTACTCGATCGCCCCGTCCTTCACCTCGTACAGGTAGATCGACTGGTTGGTGAACTCGCCCTTGTCGTCGAACGAGAAGGTCTTCGTCAGCCCCTTGTGCTCCACGCCCCGCAGCGCCTCCAGCAGCTTCCCGCTGTCGGAGTCGACGCCGCCCGTCGCGGCCACCTGCTCGATGATCATGTTGGCGACGTCGAACGACTCCGCCGAGTACGTGCCCGGGATCTGGTTGAACTCCGCCTCGTAGTCCTCGGCGAACTTCTTCGTCGCTTCCTCGCGCGTCGGGTCCGTGCACGGGCACGTCAGCAGCCAGCCGTTCGCGGCGCTCCCCGCCAGCTCCACGAACTGCGCGTCCTTCGTGCCGTCGCCCGAGATGGCGATGCCCTCGAAGTCCTCCTCCGCCAGCTTCGTCGCGAAGGGGCCCGCGTCCTCGTAGTAACCCGCGTAGATCAGCCCGTCGGCGTTCGCGCCCACCACGTTCTTGGCAGCCGCGCTGTAGTCCGGGGTCTTCTGCGGCACGCTCTGCCGCACCACGTCGAGCCCCGCCTCCTTCAGCGACGCCTCCGCCACGTCCGCGAGGCCCACGCCGTAGTCCGTGGTGTCGTCCACCACGACGATCTTCTCCGCGTCCGTGCTCTCGGCGAAGTACCGCGCCATGCCCGCGCCCTGCGCGGAGTCGTTCGGCACGGCCCGCAGGAAGGACCCGTACCCCTTCGTCGTCAGGTCGGGACGCGTCGCCGACGGCGACACCGCCGCGATCCCCGCCTCCGCGTAGTACTCGGCCGCCGTGTCGGCGGGCCCCGAGAACGCCGGGCCGACGACGGCTATGACGTTCTCGCTGATCGCCTTCTGCGCCGCGGCGGTCGCCTTGTCCGGCTGGCCCTGGTCGTCCGTCGGGAAGTACTCGATCTCGAAGTCGTACTCGCCCGACGCGTTCGCCTGGTCGATCGCCAGCTTGACGCCGTTCTCCATGTTCTGCCCGAGCTGGACGTTGTCCCCCGAGAGCGGCCCCTGGAAGGCGATCCGGACGGTGTCGCCACCGCCGCCGCTCTCCCCGCCGCAGCCGGTGAGGGCCAGCGCGCCGACGGCGAGCGGAACGACCACCTTCACGAGATTCTTGTTGAGCACCGAGGACACCCCTTGATCGGTCGATCCGGCTCGGAACGAGACGGCCGCCGGACGGACCGCCGGCGCCGCGAGCCGCACGAACGTGCGGTTGGCCTCGGAATCTATGCCGCACGCGGCCGACGCAGACAGACACGCGGCACAGATGTGATCCCCCTGTGACCTGTGCCACGCGCCGGAAACAGGACGGTCCTTACCGCTCACCGAACGAAACGGCGAAGATCCTTTGAAGCCGGACATGGCGGTGCCCCGGGTGCGAAGCCGTGCGGCTTCGCACCCGGGGCACCGCCGGGCCGGCCGGGCGCTCAGCCCTGGTTCTTCTGCTGCTTCTTCTCCTCGGCGTCCTCGATCACGGCCTCCGCCACCTGCCGCATCGACAGCCGCCGGTCCATCGAGGTCTTCTGGATCCACCGGAACGCCGCGGGCTCGCTGAGCCCGTACTCCGTCTGCAGCAGCGACTTCGCCCGGTCGACGAGCTTGCGCGTCTCCAGCCGCTGCGTGAGGTCGCCGACCTCCCGCTCCAGCTGCTTGAGCTGCGCGAACCGGGAGACGGCCATCTCGATGGCCGGGACCACGTCGCTCTTGCTGAACGGCTTGACCAGATACGCCATCGCCCCGGCGTCCCGCGCCCGCTCGACCAGCTCCCGCTGGGAGAACGCGGTCAGCATGAGGACCGGCGCGATGCTCTCCCCCGCGATCTTCTCGGCCGCCGAGATGCCGTCCATCACCGGCATCTTCACGTCCAGGATCACCAGGTCGGGCCGGTGTTCGCGGGCCAGTTCCACCGCGGCCTGTCCGTCACCGGCCTCGCCGACGACGGTGTAGCCCTCCTCCTCCAGCATCTCCTTGAGGTCCATGCGGATGAGGGCCTCGTCCTCCGCGATCACCACGCGGGTGGTCAACGGCGGCACATGGGCGTCGGAGCCCTCGGCGGTGTCGGCCGGCGTGGGGGTCTCGGGGGCGTCAGCGGCGCTCACTGTGCTCCTCGCTTTCAGCAGGTGGGGCCCCATGAGCCTAACCGGCCGCCGAGCGCCCGGACGACCCGGTACACTGCCAGTGGCTCTCGGCCGGCCGGGTTGGCGAAATCGGCAAACGCGAAAGTCTCAAACACTTTTGCCTGAAAAGGCTTGTGGGTTCGAGTCCCACACCCGGCACCCAGCACTCAGCGCCCAGCACAGATCACCAGCGTAGGCCATACGGGCGAATTCGACCCGCCGCGCTGGTCCAGCCGATTCGAACAGGCGCACGATGTGCTCATGGATGAGCGCACGCTGTCACCCGGCCACCGCCACACCGTACCGCCGCACAGGGGAGCCCCGGCCGCCGCAGCGGCACCCGGCGGCGGGGGCGCGCACGTCGCGGTGCCGCCTTCCGGCGCGCCGCCCGGCCGGTCAGCGGTGGGTGTGGTGGGGGCGGGGGGCGTCCTCCTCGCCGATGTGGTGCACGCGCACGAGGTTGGAGGTGCCGGGCATGCCGGGCGGCGAGCCGGCCGTGATGACGACCATGTCCCCGCGTCCGCAGCGGCCGACCTTGAGCAGGTGTTCGTCGACCTGGTCGACCATCTCGTCGGTGGTCTGCACGGTCGGCCCGAGGAACGTCTCCACCCCCCAGGTCAGGCAGAGCTGGGCGCGGGTGACGGGGTCCGGGGTGAAGGCGAGCAGCGGGATGGGCGAGCGGTAGCGGGAGAGGCGGCGGGCGGTGTCGCCGCTCTGCGTGAAGGCGACGAGGTACTTGGCGCCGAGGAAGTCGCCCATGTCGGCGGCGGCACGGGCGACGGCACCGCCCTGGGTGCGCGGCTTGGTGGTGGGGCTGAGCGGGGGCAGGCCCTTGGCGAGCATCTCCTCCTCGGCCGCGGCGACGATGCGGCTCATCGTGCGGACGGTCGCCAGCGGGTGCTTCCCGACGCTGGTCTCGCCGGAGAGCATGACGGCGTCGGCGCCGTCCATGACGGCGTTGGCGACGTCGGACGCCTCGGCGCGGGTGGGGCGGGAGTGGTCGATCATCGACTCCAGCATCTGGGTGGCGACGATCACCGGCTTGGCGTTGCGCTTGGCGAGCTGGACGGCACGCTTCTGGACGACGGGGACGTTCTCCAGCGGCATCTCGACGCCGAGGTCGCCGCGGGCGACCATCAGGCCGTCGAAGGCGTGGACGATCTCGTGCAGGTTGTCGACGGCCTGGGGCTTCTCGATCTTGGCGATGACGGGACGGTGGACGCCCTCCTCGCGCATCACGCGGTGGACGTCGCGGATGTCGCCCGCGCTGCGGACGAAGGACAGGGCGATGACGTCGGCCCCGAGGCGGAGCGCCCAGCGGAGGTCCTCCACGTCCTTGCCGGAGAGCGCGGGGACGGAGACGGCGACGCCGGGGAGGTTGAGGCCCTTGTGGTCGGAGACATAGCCGCCCTCGAGGACGGTGGTGCGGACGCGGGGGCCCTCGACGGCGGTGACGTGGAGAGCCACGCGGCCGTCGTCGACGAGGATGCGTTCGCCGGGGCTGACGTCGTGGGCGAGGCCCGGATAGGTGGTGCCGCAGTGGGTGTGGTCGCCCTCGGTCTCCTCGACGGTGATGGTGAAGTCGTCGCCGCGTTCGAGTAGTACGGGGCCTTCACGGAATCGGCCCAGGCGGATCTTCGGGCCTTGAAGGTCGGCGAGCACACCGACGCTGCGCCCGGCGTTCTCGGCGGCCTCGCGGACGCGGCGGCAGCGTTCTTCGTGTTCGGCGTGGGTGCCGTGGCTGAGGTTGAGGCGGGCGATGTCCATTCCGCTGTCGACGAGTGCTTTGATCTGCTCGTACGAGTCGGTGGCCGGTCCCAGAGTGCAGACGATTTTTGCTCGGCGCATGGGAGGAGCTTATGGCTTACCCGGCGGTAGGCGGCCCGGCGCGGGTGGCGGGTCAATGGCGTGCGGCATAACGGGAATTGACGTTTTCTGAATGTGTGCGCAATAGCGCTCAGACGAGCACCGCCCCGGGTCCGCGCGCTTACAGGCGTTCGAATCCGCGGTGGCGTTCCCAGTCGGTGACGGACCGTTCGAAGGCGGCGAGTTCGGTACGGGCCGCCTGCGCGTAGTGGGTGGTGACGGCGTCCCCGAAGGTCTTGGCGACGGTGTCGCTGGCCTCCCAGTGGTGCAGCGCTTCGGTGAGCGTGCCGGGCAGCCGCGGCACGCCCGGGTCGGCGAGGGCGTTGGCCGGGTGGGGGTCGGGCAGGGGCAGCCGGTTCTCGATGCCGTGCAGGCCGGCGGCGAGAACGGCGGCGAGCGCGAGGTAGGGGTTGGCGTCGCCGCCGGGCACGCGGTGTTCGATGCGCAGGGAGTGGCCGCTGCCGATGACGCGGACGGGGCAGGTGCGGTTGTCGCGCCCCCAGCCGATGCCGGTGGGGGCGAAGGCACCGGGCTGGAGGCGCTTGTAGCTGTTGACGCCCGGGGCCATGAGGAGGGTGAAGTCGGGCAGGCACGCGAGCTGTCCGGCGATGAAGTGGCGCATGAGGCCGGACATGCCGTCGTCCGCCGCGGGGTCGGCGAGGACGGCGCTGCCGTCCTCGCCGCGCAGGGAGAGGTGGATGTGGCAGGAGTTGCCCTCGCCGTCGTCGTACTTCGGCATGAAGGTGACGGCGCGGCCCTCCTGCGCGGCGATCTGCTTGGTGCCGTGCTTGAAGAGGGCGTGGTGGTCGGCCGTGGTCATGGCCTCGGCGTAGCGGAAGACGATCTCGTACTGCCCGGGGTGGACCTCGGCGCGGGCGGTCTCCAGGGTGAGCCCGGCACGGGGCATCTCGCGGCGCAGGCGGCGGAGCATGGGCTCGAGGCCGGTGAGGCCCTGGAGCGCGTAGTCGACGTTGTGCCGGGTGGCGGGGCGCAGGCCGTGGTAGTTGGCGTCGTGGGCCTGCTGGTAGGTCGCGTCGAAGGCGAGGAACTCCAGCTCGGTGCCGGCGTGGGCGGTGAGCCCGTGCGCGGCGAGCCGGTCGAGCTGGCGGCGCAGCACGTGGCGGGGGGCGACGGGTACGGGGGTGCCGTCGGGCCAGGTGGCGTCGGCGATGACGAGCGCGGTGCCCTCGTCCCAGGGGAGGGTGGTGTACGTGGCCGGGTCGGGCCGCAGCAGGAAGTCGCCGAAGCCGGTGCTCCAGGCGTCGATGGCGTAGCCCGGTCCGGTGTTCATCTCGACGTCGGTGGCCAGGAGGTAGGTGCAGGCGCTGAAGCCGTGGTCGGCGGCCTCCTCCAGAAAGTGCGGTACGGCCAGGCGGCTGCCCTGGAGGCGTCCCTGGAGGTCGGGGAGGGCGACGATGACGTTGTCGACGCGCCCGGCGGCGTGGTCGGCGCGGAGCTGCTCGTAGGCGTTCATGCGGGTTCCTGGGCGGGTTCCGGGGCGGCGGCGGGGGCGGTGTACGTGGCGGGGGCGGTGGCCAGCGGGTTGGCGACGCGGCCGTGGGTGACGTCGAAGCCCTCGTCGCGTTCGGCCCGGTCGTGGAAGGCGCCGCCGAGGAGCTGCTCGCGGTTGAGCGCGACGCGGTCGAACTCGGGGGCCAGGAGTCCGTAGTCGCCGGCCCGGCCGGCGAGGTCGGGGAAGCGGGCGTGGTAGCGCTCGATCTCGGCCCGTACGAGCGCCCAGAACGCGGTCTCGGGCAGGCCGAGGTGCCGTTCGAGCAGGGGCGCGAAGAAGCGGAAGTGCCCGGCGAAGACGGCGCTGAGCAGTGAGTGGGCCAGCTCGCCGGGGGGCCAGCGCAGCAGGACCTTGTCGGCGCGGGCGCTGAGGCCGGCGTACTCGGGGTGGTCACCGGGGAGCAGGTTGACGTCTTCGGCGAAGTCCTTGACGGCGATGCCGACGGGTGTGTCGGTGGCGTCGTAGAGGATGACGGTGTTCTCGCCGTGCGGGCAGAAGGCGACGCCGTACCGGTAGAGGTGGTGGAGGAGGCCGGGGAGGAGCGCGGCGAGGAGGTGGCGGAGCCAGTCCCGCACGTCACGGCCCGAGCGGTGCACGAGTTCGGTGACCAGGGCGCGGCCGTCGGAGCCGGTGCTGAGCAGCGCGGCCATGGTGCGCGCGTTCTCGCCCTCGGCCAGGAGCGCGGTGACGGGCTCGCGCCAGACGGCTCCCAGGAGTTCGTGGTAGCGGTAGGGCGCGTCGGGGACGGCCTCGTACAGGGGGTGGCGGACGGCGACGGCGGCGACCTCGCCGAGCGGGTGGAAGCGCAGCTCGTCGCGGAGGTAGGGGTCGCCGTCGCGCAGGGTGTGCAGCCAGTGGGAGACGTCGGGCGCGGCGTGGGTCGGCTCGGTGGACAGGCCGCGCCACACGAGGGTGTTGCGGATGAGGAGGGGCACCTTGACGTTGCGCCGGCGGGGGTGGTCGAGGTTGGCGAGGGTGCGGATGGACTGGAGGGGGCGGTAGCGGTCGGGGCCCTCGCCGAGGGGGACGATGCGGCCGTCGGCCAGGTAGGGGGCGAAGAGGGTCTCGACGGCCTCGTCCCAGTGGAAGGGGTGGACCGGCAGCCAGGTGTAGTCGTCGGCGGTGTGCCCGGTGGTGGCGGTGGCCGCGTCGAGGGCGGCGGAGAACCGGTCGCGGGTGGCCGCGTCGAGTTCCTCGGCGAGCAGGGTGCCGGCGTCCAGGCCGGGGGTGCCGGAGTAGCGGGCGAGCGAGGTGTGGACGGCGGCCCACCGCAGACGGACCGTTCCTGCGGATTCGGGCGCGTAGGCGGCGGCGTCGCGGGCGGAGAAGCCGAGGCGGCCCTTGTTGAGCAGCATGCAGGGGTGGCCGTCCTGGTGGGCCTCCAGGTCGAGGTGGCCGAGGTCGGCGAGCTGGGCGGCGGTCCGGGACCGGGTGAGGGCTCCTGCGTCGGCCTGCCGGGTGGCGGTGAGTTCGCGCAGGACCTCGGCGGTGGTGGGGCCGTCCCAGCCGAGGCGAGGGCGTGCGTCGAGGAGGAGCTGCTCGGGCCCCGCCTCGCCCGCCTCCGGCTCGGGGTGGCGGACGGGCGTGGCGGTGAGGTGCCAGGTGCCGAAGGTGCCGCGGGTGGCGGGGAACGTCCAGTGGACGCCGTCGGCGAAGGCCAGGCGGTAGGTGCCGGGGTGGCCGGGGCGGGGCTCGGGGGTGAGGAGTTCCTCGTAGGCGAACTCCTCGATGGCCTTGACGAGCAGCCGGCGGCCCGCTTCTGCCCAGGTGGCGGGGGTGGGGCGGTTCATGAGCGGGCTTCCTCCGGTTCGTGGGCTGCGGGTGTGTCGTGGACTGCGGTGCCGGTGCCGGTCCCGGAGCCGGTGCCGGTGCGGCCGCGGACGAGTGAGACGAGGGCCGCGCCCAGCAGCGCGGCGGCGGCGACGCCCAGCGGCAGGGCCAGGTCGCGGCTGGCGGTCGCCGCCGCGATGAGGGGGGCGGCGACGAGTCCGGCGGAGCGGACGGTCTCCACCGCGGTGAAGGCGGGTCCCGCGGTGCCGGTGGCCCGGAACATGCGCAGCTCGACGGCGATCTGGGCGAGTCCGAGCCCGGCGCCGAAGAGGGCGCGTCCCGCGGCGAGGGCGGGCAGGCCGTCGGCCAGGTACTGGGAGGCGAGCCCGGCGGCGGTGAGGGCGAGGGCGGCGGGCAGCAGGCGGGCGCCGAGCAGCGCGTGGCAGCGGCGGGCGGCGGGCAGGACGGCGAGGGCGGTGAGGGAGGGCAGGAGGAAGAGGGCGGCGGCGAGTCCCGGTCCGCTGCCGAGGTGGTGGGCGAGTTCGGTGAAGAAGGGCCGGGAGGCGCTGACGGCGAAGTCGAAGGCGACGCCGATGACGGCGGCCTGGGCCAGGAGCAGCAGCCAGGTGGTGCCGCGCCGGGGCGTGGCGGGGCGCTCGCCGGGCGCGGGGGGCGGCAGGTGGCGCAGGGTGCGCAGGAGGAGGGCCGCCAGCAGCAGGTCCAGGAGGGCGAAGGCGGAGATGCCCAGGCGTGGGTCGGGCAGGGCGAGGACGCCCGCGCCGGTGAGGGTGGCGGCGACGGAGGCGAGGTGGAAGACGGCGACGATGGCGGTGACCGCGGCGAGGCGCGCGTGGTCGCTGCCGGGGTGGCCGGCGCCCGCGTGGCGGCTGTGCTCGGCGATGAGGGCCGGGTAGGCCAGCAGCAGGGCGCAGTTCGCGGCGACGGAGGCGGCGGACAGGGCGGTGAAGGCGGCGTAGGTGGGGGCGAGGCCGAGGGCGAGGTCGCAGGCGGCGGAGGCGCACAGGCCGGTGAGGACCAGGCGGTGCAGGGCGTACCGGCGGGCGGCCAGGCCCCACAGGGGCAGCGCCGCGAGGCCGACGACGCGGCAGGTCCACAGGTACAGCCCCGTGGCGCCGGGGTCGTCGATGGCGTAGAGCTGCGTGAACAGCTGGGGCAGGAAGGGGGCGAGGGCGGTCTCGGCGATGAGGTAGAGCGCGATGACGGCGATGAGGACGACGCGCAGGCGCCGGGTGGACGGCTCGGGTCCGGCCGCCTTGGCCGCGCCCGGTGGGGTGCTGCCGCCGGGTGCGCCGCTTCCGCCGGCCGCCGCCGCGGGGGCCGTGGCGGGGCGGGCGGGTTCGGCGGGCTGGGCGGACGGGGTGGCCCGGGCGGCGGCGTCCGGTATTCCGGTGCCCGGGGTGGCGGTGTGTCCGGTGCCGTCCGGGGTGGCGGCGGCGCGGGGTGCGCTCACCGCCGGGTCCCGGCGGTCGCCGACGGCTGGCCGGTACCGGTGTCCGGGCCGGTACCGGTGTCCGTCCCCGCCGTCCCGCCGGCGGCCGGTGCGGGGGCGGGGGCGGCCGCCTCCGCACCGGGTGCGCCGAAGGTGGTCCAGGCCGCCGTGCGGGGCACGGGCACGGCGATGCGTCCGGTGACGGCGTTGAGGATGGTGGCGGCGCGCCAGGCGCCGAGCGTGAGGTCGGGCGCGCCGACGCCGTGGGTGTGCGTCTCGGCGTTCTGCACGTACAGGCGTGCGCCGACGCGGGGGTCGAGGGCGACGCGGTAGTCGCCGTCGATCTGGTAGCGGCCCTGCGCGTCGAGGTCCAGGAGCCCCAGCAGCGGGTCGAGGAGGGCGGGGCGCCGGGCGGCGTAGCCGGTGGCGGCGACGACGGCGTCGGTGCGGACGGTCCACTCGGTGTCCTGCTGCTGGTGACGGCAGGTCAGCCGGTAGCCGTCGCCCTCCGGTTCGGCTCCGGTGACCTCGACGCCGGGGTGAAGCCCGGCCCGGGGCCGTCCGCCGCCGATGGTGCGTTCGTACAGCTCGTCGTGGATCTCGCCGAGCGTCGTCTCGCTGACGCCCTTGTAGAGCTGCCACTGCTCGCGGACGAGGCGGCTGCGGGTCGCGTCGGGCAGGGCGCGGAAGTAGTCGATGTAGTCGGGGGTGAAGTGCTCCAGGCCGATCTTGGAGTACTCCATGGGGGCGAAGGCGGGGGTGCGGGCGAGCCAGCGCACGTGCGGGCCGCCGGCGCCGTCGCCGTCCTGGTGGCGGATGAGGTCGAGGGCGACCTCGGCGCCGGACTGGCCCGCGCCGACGACGGTGACGTCGCCGAGGGCGGCGAGCGCGGCGCGGTGGCTGCGGTAGTCGGCGCTGTGCAGGACGCGCCCGGAGCCCAGGTGAGGGCGCAGCGGCGCGGGGACGGTGGGGGTGGTGCCGGTGCCCAGGACCACCTGCCGGGCGTGCAGGCGGCCGGTGGTGCCGTCGGCGGCGCGGTGGGTGAGGACGAACGTCCCGGCCGCCTCGTCCCAGGCCAGGGCGGTGACCTCGGCGTCGAAGCGGCAGCTGGGCAGGTTCTGGGCGACCCAGCGGCAGTAGTGGTCGTACTCGCGGCGCGGGATGTGGAACCGCTCGGAGAAGAAGAACGGGAACATCCGGTCGTGGTGGCGCAGGTAGTTGAGGTAGGACCAGGGGCTCGTGGGGTCGGCCATGGTGACGAGGTCGGCGAGGAAGGGCACCTGCAGGGTGGTGCCTTCCAGCAGGAGGCCGGGGTGCCAGGAGAAGGCGGGCTTGGCGTCCAGGAAGCAGGTGGTGAGGCCCTCGACGCCGTCGGCGAGCGCGGCGAGCGACAGGTTGAACGGGCCGATGCCGATGCCGGCCAGGTCGTAGGTGGTGGGCTGCGCTGTCACCGCTGGGCCTCCGCGAGGGGGTTGGGTAGGTCGATGTAGACGGACTGGGTGTGGACGTCGCCGACGAGTTCGTCCAGGCCGTCGACACAGGTGAGGTAGTTGCCCTTGCAGCGCAGCACGGGGGCGTCCAGCAGCAGCCCGAGGAGCCCCGCGGCGCCGGGCTCCTCGGCGCGCAGGCGGGTGAGCGCGGCGCGCGCCGCGCGCAGGAGGCGGTCCTCGTCGGCGAGGCCGAGGGCGCCGAACGCGCCGATGAGGCCGAGGAGGTTGTTGATGCCGAGGTAGTAGGCGACGCGTTCGTCCACGAAGGCGTCGTCGAAGACGAGGTCGAGGCCGTCGGTGGCACCGGGCAGCAGGGCCTCGGCGGTCTCGGCGTGCGAGGCGGCCAGGTAGTAGCCCTGGGAGTCGCGGTACCACCCGGCGCTCGGCAGGCCGGTGGTGTCGAGGGCCACGAGGGTGTTCTGGTGGTGCGGTTCGAGGGCGATGCCGTAACGGGCCTGGAGGCGGATCAGCGGGACGAGGAGGACGTCGAGGTAGCGCTCCAGCCAGAGCCGGGCGGCCTCGGGGACGCCGAGGCGGTGTGCGGCGGCGGCGCGGTGGACGGCGTCGGCTGCGAGCGCGCGGTGCGCGGGCGGGGTGCCGTCGCCCGGTCCGGTGCGTTCGGCCAGAAGTCCGGCGACGCACAGGGCGTCGTCCGCGCCGCCGTGGAAGGGGTTGTCGCGCAGGGCGGTCTCCAGGCCGGTCTCCGTGTCGCCGGGGCCGGCGGAGATCCAGGCGTGGTCGCGGAGGATGCCGAAGGACGGGTGGTGGGCGCGCAGCCACGCGGCGGGGCCGGCGGCCAGCAGGCGGGCGGCCCGGACACCGAGGCGCATCTCCGAGCGCAGGTTGTTGCGGCGCGAGTTGGTGATGCGCATGCCCAGGGAGAGCTTCAGCATGACGTCCGCGTCGGGGCGGTGCACGGTGCGCACGGACGACGTGGGGTGCCAGGGGTCGCCGTGCGGGCCGAGGTCGGTGAGGAGTCCGGCGTCCAGGAGGGCGCGGACGGCGGGGCGGCGCCGGACGTCGCGGGCCTGCCAGGGGTGGGCGGGCAGCGGGACGGTGCCGTCCGGGAGGGCGAGGCCGGCGGCCAGGGGGCGGAGCAGTGCGGCCGGGGGGCGCCCGTCGTGGGTCTCACCGGTGACGATGTCGGGGTGGGCGGCGAACCAGTGCAGCGGGAAGGAGCCGCGCAGTTCGGGCGAGTAGGCGTCCAGTTCGGCGTCGGACGCCTCTTCGCGGCTCTTGGGCGCGGGGTGGAAGGGGTGGCCGGTCAGCAGGGCCTGTTCGGCGTCGAGGTGCGGGGTGGGCCCGGTGGTGCCGGGCGGCTCGGCGCGGCGGGCGGTGAGGTGGGCGGCGGTGCGGCGGGCGGAGTTCAGGACGCGGGCGGTGGCGTCGGCGCCCAGGTGCGGGGGCAGGCCGCGTCCGGCGGTGGTCTGGCGGATGGCGGCGGCGGCGACCAGGGCGGTCTCGGCGGGGACGGGGGCCGCGTTCGGGGCGGGGCGCAGCGTGGCGGGTCCGAAGCGGTGCCAGCCGGTCGCGGAGCGGTACCGCACGGGGACGGTGAGGGTGAGGCCGGTGGCGGGCAGGTCGAGGTGGAGGTCGCGGCCGGTGGCGGGGACGGGGGTGCCCGTCTCGCGGACGTAGGCGCGCAGCAGGGTCTCGCTGGCGGCGTTGTCGGCGGCGTGCTGCGGGTCGGGGTGGTCCAGCGGGTCGGCGCCGCGCGGTCCGCGCGGCGGGGGCGCGGCGGGGGGCCGGGACGGCTCCTGGGCGGGGGCGTGCGGGTCCGGCGCCGGGGCGGGGCCGGGCGCGTCGGCGTGAGCGTGGGCGGGGCGGGCGGGCATGGGGGGCTCCTGGGGTGCGGTGGCGGCGGGCCGGGTCACAGGAGGTGGCGTTCGGCCGCCGGGTGGCCGAGGAAGTGCGGCATGGCGAACTCCCAGCCGTAGGAGCCGGCGTTGGGGAAGACGACGACGTCACCGGCGCGCAGGCGCCCTACGCGCACGTCCCGCAGGAGGGTGTCCTCGGGGGTGCACAGTTCGCCCACGACGGTGACGGTCGTGTCCTCGGCCGCCGGGCGGGGGCAGCCGGCGGGCCACTCCTCGACGGGCAGGACAGTGATGTTGTGGACGATGTCCCAGGACGTCGGGAGCTGGAAGTGGTTGATGCCGCCGCGCAGCATGGCGAACCAGTGTCCGTAGGAGTTCTTGACGTCGGTGACCTCGGCGGCGTACCAGCCGCAGTCCGCGACGAGGTACCGCCCCGGTTCCAGGATGACCTTCGCGCCGGACGGCGGCGGGGTGTCGGCGATCAGCTCCGCGAAGCGGGCGACGTCGAAGGGCTTCTCCCCCTCGTCGAAGGCGACGCCGATGCCGCCGCCGGTGTCGATGTGCCGCAGGTCGAGCCCGGCGGCGCGGGCGGTCTCGGCCGCCCAGGTGACGCACCAGCGGACGTAGGCGGCGTGGGCCTCGGCGTCGAGGTTGCCGGAGGCGGCGTGCACGTGGAAGCCGGTGATGTCGAGCGCGGGCAGCGCGCGGGCGGCTTCGAGGACGGCGGGCACGTCGGGCTCGGCGACGCCGAAGGCGGAGGGCTCGCCGCCCATGCGCAGGGATCCGGTGACGGGGATGTGGGCGGGGTTGACGCGCAGCGCGACGCGCGCGGTGGTGCCCAGTTCCTGCGCGATGCGGCTGATGCGGTGCAGTTCCAGCAGGCTTTCGGCGTTGACGGCCTCCACCTGGGCGCGCACGAGGTCGGTGAGGACGGCGACGGACTTGGCCGGTCCGGCGGCGACAAGGGGCGGCGGCGCGTCCTGCCCGGCGGGGGACAGGGCGGCGCGGGCGAGGGCCAGTTCGCTGCGGGAGGCGACCTCGAAGCCGTCCACGTGCGGGGCGAGGCCGTCCAGCACGCCGGGGAAGGAGTTGGCCTTGACGGCGTAGTAGACGGCCGCCCACTCCGGCAGGGCGGAGCGCAGTTCGCGGGCGCGGGCGGCGGCGGTGTCCGGGTCGTACAGGTAGGCCGCCAGCGGTGCGCGGGTCCGGGCCAGTTCGGCGAGGCGCGCGCGGACCGGTTCGGGCAGGACGGTCAGCGGGTGGGCGGCGCGGGGCGCGGCGGAGGGCGGGAGCTGGATGGACACGGGTTCTGCCTTGCCTGGGTCGGGGGCGGGGCGGGCACGGCGGGGGCGCGCGGGTCGGGCGCACCCCCGGGGGAGGCGGCGTGGCGGCCGGGGCTGGTGGCGTCAGCGGCGGCGGAGCCGGTCGAGCGTACCGACGACCATGGTGTGCGGGCGCCAGCCGGGGTACGGCTCGACGGTCCCGGCCTGCTCGAAGCCGTAGGCGGCGTAGCGGCCGAGGACGACGGTGTTGCCGTCCGCGATGAGGGCGGCGGCGCGCTCCTCGGTACGGCGGGCCAGGAAGTGCTGGAAGAGGGTGGCGCCGACGTGGGAGCGGCGCCAGGCGGGCGCGACGAGGAGTTCGCACACCCCGACGGTGCGGCCCGGGTACTCCCGGACGAACTCCGGGTCGGGGCTGGGGGTCAGGCCCTCCCACCACAGGGTGTCGGTGGGCAGGGTGTAGCCGTAGAGGTATCCGGCCACGGCCCCGGCTCCCCCGGCCGTGCCGTCCGCGCCGTCGTGCACCGCGGCGACCAGGGCGAAGCCGGGGCGCCGGGCGTGGCGGCACAGCCGTTCGGCGATGGGCGGGTCGCAGTGGTCACTCAGCTCGATGGCGTGGGCGTAGACGTCCTCGTAGGCGCGCGCCCACGGCGCCGGGTCGGCGGCGACCTGCTCACCTCTGTGGTGCTCGATGCGCAGCCCGGGCGGGAGCTGCCCGGTTATGCCCGCGGGCGCCTCGGTGGTGGGGCTGGGGGACAACGTTCCCTCCGGAGGGTCGAACGAACGGCTGAATTAGGCGAGCCTAAGCTAATTCAGAGGGTGGAGCTTTCCAAGCGGGCCTGTGCCGGGAGCCGCACGACCGTCAGGTCCGCGTCCGGTTCGGCCCGTTCGGCGACCTGTTTCAGCAGGGCCTCCAGGTCCGCCGCGGCCGTCTGCGGGTGCAGCAGGGTGGCCTTGAGCCACAGCCGCTGCGTCCCGTCGGCGTCGGCGGCCCTGGCGCGGCCGAGCACCGCCCGTCCCTCGTGCAGCAGCTCGCGGCGGATCCCGGCGACCAGTTCGTCGCCGGCCGCGTCCGGCAGCAGGTCGGCGGCGACCGGGCGGAACAGCACCGTGCTGATGCCGACGGTTCCCGGGCGGCGGCGCAGCGCGGGGTGCGCGTCGAGGGCGTCCGCCAGCTCCCGCGCCGTGCGCACGCAGTGCTCCACGACGTCGCCGAGCCCGGTGCGGCCGAGCGCCCGCAGGGTGACGGCGATCTTGAGCGCGTCCGGGCGCCGGGAGGTGCGCACCGAGCGGCCCAGCAGGTCCGGCAGTCCGGCCTCGGTGTCGTCGTCGGCGTTGAGGTAGTCCGCGCGCAGCGACAGGGCCTCCAGCAGCGCGGCGTCGGGGACGGCGAGCACGCCCGCGGCGACGGGCTGCCAGCCGAGCTTGTGCAGGTCGAAGGTGACCGAGGCGGCGTGCTCGATGCCGCGCAGCTGCCCGGCCAGGCGGTCGCTGAACAGCAGCGGCCCGCCGTAGGCGGCGTCCACGTGCAGTTCGGCGCCGTGCAGGGCGGCGACGCGGGCGAGTTCGGGCAGCGGGTCGATGAGCCCTTCGTCGGTGGTGCCCGCGGTGGCGACGACGAGGGCGGGCGCGCCGCCGTCCCCGGCCAGCTCCGCCAGGAGGCGGTCCACGTCGGCCGGCACCATGCGTCCGTCCTCGCAGCGGACGGGCACCGGTGCGGGCAGGCCCAGCATCCAGGCCGCCCGGTGCACGCTGTGGTGCGCGTTCGTGCCCGCCAGCACCCGCAGCGGCCGCTGCCCGCCGGTGCGTTCGCGGGCGCGTTCGCGTGCCAGGAGCAGGGCGACGAGGTTGGACTCGGTGCCGCCGCTGGTGATCAGGGCGTCGGGCCGCTCCCGCCCCGGGTAGACGAGCCCGGCCAGCGCGCCGGTCACCTCCTCCTCCACGACGGCGGCGGCCGGGGCCTGGTCCCAGGAGTCCATCGAGGGGTTGAGCGCGGAGGCGGCGAGGTCGGCGGCGACGGCGACGGCCAGCGGCGGGCAGTGCAGGTGGGCGACGCAGTGCGCCTCACCGGGGTCGGCGGCGCCCTCGGCGGTGGCCCGCACGGTGGCGTAGAGGGCGTCGGAGGCGCCGACGCCCCGCTCGGGCAGCACCGGTGTGACGAGCTGCCGGGTGCGGGCGCTGACGGCGTCGGGGCCGCCGGGGGGCAGCGGTCCGCCGCGGGCGGCGGCTCCGTCAGCGAGGGCGTCCAGCGCGACGCTGGTCAGGGCGCGCAGGGCCCGGGGCTCACCGGCCCCGGCGGCGACGGCGGTGTCGGGGAACTGGCTCATGCGGCGTGCTCCACGTCGGTGCGTGCGGCGGAACGGGCGTCGGTGCGGTCCGTGCCGGGAGCGGCGGGGGGCGTGCCGCCGCCGGCGGTGGGGCCCTCGTCGCGTGCGGCGGTGAGGGCCTCGGCGAGACGGGCGAGGACGGAGTCGGCCTGGGCGTCGGTGAGCACCAGCGGCGGCAGCAGCCGCAGCACGGTGCCGTCCCGGCCGCCGAGTTCGAGCATCAGTCCGCGTTCCAGACAGGCGGCCTGGACGGCGCGGGCGTAGCGGGGGTGGCCGGGACGGGCGCCCAGCGCTCCCGGTTCGGCGTCCGGGTCCACGAGTTCGGCGCCGGTCATCAGGCCGCGTCCGCGCACGTCCCCGATGGCCGGGTGCTCGGCGGCCAGCGCGCGCAGCGCGCCGCGCAGCCGGTCGCCGAGTTTGCGCGCGTGTTCGGCGAGCTGCTCCTCGGCGACGGTGCGCAAGGTGATCTCACCGGCCACCATGGCGAGGGTGTTGCCGCGGAAGGTGCCGGTGTGGTCGCCGGGCTGCCAGGCGTCGAGTTCGGGGCGGTAGGCGATGAGAGCGAGCGGCAGCCCGCCGCCGACGGCCTTGGAGGTCACGAGGATGTCGGGCGTGACGCCCGCGTGCTCGCAGGCCCAGAAGTCGCCGGTGCGGCCGACGCCCGTCTGGACCTCGTCCACCACCAGGACGATGCCGTGCGCCTTCGTGATGCGCCGGATCTCGCGCAGCCAGGCGTCGGGGGCCTCGATGACGCCGCCCTCGCCCTGCACGACCTCCAGGATGACGGCGGCCGGGGTGGCGACCCCACTGGAGGGGTCGGTGAGGTAGCTCTCCAGCAGGCGTGCGGACAGCCGCGCGCCCTCCTCGCCGCCCACGCCGAACGGGCAGCGGTAGGGGTGCGGGAAGGGCAGCCGGGTGACGGGCTGCGCGGTGGCGGGGCCCTGCCCGTCGGCGCCGCGCATCCGCTGCGGCCCGGAGACGGAGGAGGCGCCCAGCGTCATGCCGTGGTAGGCACCGGTGAAGGCGACGACGCCCTGGCGGCCGGTGGCGGTGCGGGCGAGCTTGAGCGCGGCCTCGACGGCGTCGGTGCCGGCGGGGCTGCAGAAGTGCAGCTTGGCGTTGTCGCGCAGGGTGCCGGGGAGGCGGGTGAGCAGTTCGGCGCTGAAGGCGTCCTTCTGCGGCGTGATCATGTCCAGCGCGTGCAGGGGCACGCCGGAGTCCAGCGCGTCCTTGAGCGCGGCGATGACGCGCGGGTGGTTGTGGCCGAGCGCGAGGGTGCCCGCGCCGGAGAGGCAGTCGAGGTAGGTGCGGCCGTCGGCGCCGGTGACCTCGGCTCCGGCGGCGGCGACGGGGGCGACGGGGAGGGTGCGCGCGTAGGTGCGGGCGGCGGACTCGCGTCGCGCCTGGCGGTCGAGGAGTTGAGCACGCAGCATGGCGTCTGGCCCTTCGGTCACGGTGTCGACAACGCGCGGTGACGGTGCGCGGCAGACCCGGCCGGGGGTCACACCGGCCGGGGCGGTACTTAGGTTAGCCTAACCTGCGACGTACGCCGAGTGGGCCGCCAGGACGGTTCGGCCCGGCGCCGGCGCAGGCCGACCCCGGGCTGAGGAACGGGAGTTGGGCGGGCGGGGTTACGGACCTCCCGTCACCGCCGCGGGGACCCGGCGGACTTCCCCCCGAGTGGCCCAGCGGCCCCGTCCCCGGCCGCCGCGGCGGGCCGGTCGTGGCGGCTGAGCGGGACGACGAGGGGCGTGCCGGTCTCCTCGTCCGTGCGGACCCGGGCGCGCAGCCCGAAGACGTCCGCCAGCAGTTCCTCCGTCAGCACCTCGGCGGGCGCGCCGCTCGCCGCGACGCGGCCGTCCTTCATGGCCACCAGCCGGTCCGCGTACCGGGCGGCCAGGGACAGGTCGTGCAGGACGAGGACGACGGTGCGCCCGGTCTCCTGGTGCAGCTCGCGCACCAGGTCCAGGACCTCGATCTGGTGGGCGAGGTCCAGGTGGTTGGTCGGCTCGTCCAGCAGCAGCAGTTCGGTGTCCTGCGCGAGCGCCATGGCGATCCAGGCGCGCTGCCGCTGGCCGCCCGAGAGCTCGTCCAGCGTGCGTTCCGCCAGCTCCCAGGTGCCGGTGGCGCGCAGCGCCTGCTCGACGACCGCCTCGTCGTGCGCGGACCAGCGCCGGTACCAGCTCTGGTGCGGATGGCGTCCCCTGGCCACCAGGTCGGCGACGCTGAGCCCCTCCGGGGCGGCCGGGTTCTGCGGCAGCAGGCCGACCAGGCCGGCGACCGTCCGGGTCGGCAGCGTGTGCAGGGGGGAGCCGTCCAGCAGCACCCGCCCGCCGCGCGGCTTCATCAGGCGCCCGAAGGCCCGCAGCAGCGTGGACTTGCCGCAGCCGTTCGGGCCGATGATCGCGGTGACCGAGCCGTCGGGCACCGACAGGTCCAGCTCGTGCACGACGGTCCGTTCGCCGTACCCCAGGGTCAGCCGCTCGGCGCACAGCCGGACGCGCGGGGCGGGGGCGGGGGCGGGGAGGGCGGCGGAGACCGGGTGGCGGACGGTGTCGGTCATCAGGTGCGGGCCTTTCCGCTGCGGATCAGCAGGTACAGCAGGTAGGGGGCGCCGAGCACCGCGGTGAGGATGCCGACGGGCAGTTCGACGCCGGGGAACGCCGTGCGTCCGAGCACGTCCGCCCACACGGTGACGGCCGCGCCCAGCAGCGCCGAGGCGAGCAGCGGCGGGTGGCCGCAGCGCAGCAGGCGCAGCGCGAGCTGCGGGGAGGCCAGCGCGACGAAGGCGACCGGCCCGGCGGCCGCGGTGGCGACGGCCGTCAGCAGCACCGCCGTGAGCAGCAGGGCGAGCCGGGCGCCGGTCATCCGCACGCCCAGTCCGCGCGCCGTGTCGTCGTCGAAGGCGAGGGCGCCGAACTGGTGGGAGAGCACGAGCGCCATCGGCAGCAGCACGGCCAGCGCCCAGCCGACGGGCACGGCGGTGGCCCAGCTGGTGGCGTTGAGGCTGCCGTTGAGCCAGATCAGGGCGCGGCCGGCGTCCACGATGTCGGCCTTGACGAGCAGCCAGGACAGCACGCTGGTGAGCGCCGCGTTGACGCCGACGCCGACCAGCAGCACCCGGTACCCGGTGATGCCGCGCCGCACGGCGAGCAGGTAGACGACGACGGCGGCGAGCAGCCCGCCGGTGACGGCGGCGCCGGGGACGCCGAGGTCGGCGAGCGGCCCGCTGACGGAGCCGTGGGCGCCGGCGAGGACGATGACGGACACGGCGCCGACGCCCGCGCCCGCGGTGATGCCCAGGATCTCGGGGCTGGCCAGCGGGTTGCGGGCGATGCCCTGGAGGATGGCGCCGGCCAGGGCGAGCGAGGCGCCGACGAGGGCGCCGACCACCGAGCGCGGCAGCCGCAGTTCCCACACCACCAGGTGGGCCGCGCCCTCACCGCCGCCCAGGAGGACCTCCACCACCTCCCCCGGGCTCAGCGGGAAGTCGCCGCGCCCGGTGTTGACGACGACGGCGGCGGCCAGCACGGCGGCGAGCACCAGCGGCACCAGGACGGTGCGCGGGCGCCACACGCCCGAGACGGGGCCCAGACGCAGCGGGGTACGGCCGGGGACGCGCGCGGCGGACCGCGGCACGCTCCCGCCGTCCGTGCGGGGCGGCTCGTCCGGTGCGGCCGGGCGGGCGGCCGGTGCCGCGCTCACAGCCGCACCGGCTTGCGGCGGCGGACGAGCTGGATGAAGACGGGCGCCCCGATGAGCGCGAGCATGATGCCGACCTGGAGTTCCCCGGGCCTGGCCACCACCCGTCCCAGTACGTCGGCGACGAGGACGAGAGCGCCGCCCAGCAGTCCGGCGTAGGCGATGACCCAGCGGTAGTCGGGACCGGTGAAGTACCGGCTGACATGCGTGGCGACGAGGCCCACGAAGCCGATCGGCCCGCAGGCGGCGACGGCCGAGCCGGTGAGCAGGGTGATGGCGGCCATGCCGACCGCGCGGGTCACCCCGAGGCGCACGCCCAGCGTGCGGGCGACGTCCTCGCCAAGCGACAGGGCGTTGAGCCCGGCGGCGTTGTACCCCGCCAGCAGCAGCCCGGTGACGACGAAGGGCAGGAGCTGGAGGGTGAAGTCCAGCGGACGTCCGCTCACGGCGCCGACCGTCCAGAAGCGGTAGGTGTCCAGCGCCTGCCGGTCGAAGATGACCATGCCCGCCGTCAGGGCGGTGAACAGGGCGTGGGCCGCGGCCCCGGCCAGCGCCAGGGTGACCGGGGTGGCGCCACCGCGCGCCAGGGAGCCGACGGAGTGCACGAGGACGGCGGCCATGAGCGTGCCGAGGAAGGCGAACCACACGTACCCGTAGAGGCTGGTGACGCCCAGCAGGAACACGGCGCCCACCACCCACACCCCGGCCCCCGCGCTCAGCCCGAGGAGGACGGGGTCGGCGATGGGGTTGCGGGTGTGGCCCTGCATGAGCGCACCGGCGACCCCGAGGGCGACCCCGGCGACGAGGGCGAGCACGGTACGGGGCAGGCGCAGCGAGTGGACGATGACGCCGGCTTCCGAACCGTCCGCGCCCCACAGACCGTTCCAGACCTCGGCCGCGCTCAGCGCCTTGGAGCCGAAGGCGACGCTGGCGAGCAGCGCGGCCGCCAGCACGGCCACCAGGACGAGCAGGCCCGTCCACCGCTTCCGGGTGCGTTCCACCGCGACCTGCCGCCGTCGCCCCGCACGGGGTGGCGCAGATAGCGCTTCGATCACGATCTCCTCCGCCGCGCGGTGCAGTAAATTAGGCGAGCCTATCCTTACAGCGCACTATCCCGCGAGAGAAGGGGACCCCCCTGATGAGAGCCCGTCTGCTCACCCGAGTCGGCCGCACCGCCGGCGCACTCACCGTCGCCGCCGGCCTGTTCGCGACCGCCGCCTGCACCAGCGGCTCTGACCAGGATACGGACGCGCAGAGCGGCTCGTCCCCCGCCGCATCCGACGCGGCCTTCCCGCGGACCGTCGAACACGCCATGGGCAGCACGGAGATCCCGGCGGAGCCCAAGCGCGTCGTCGCCCTCGACATGACCTTCGTGGACGCCACGTTCGCCCTGGAGGGCAGCCTCGTCGGCTACACCACCTTCACCGGCCCCGAGGAGGAACTGCCCCCGTACTTCGGCGAGGACATCGAGGCGTTCGGCGCCGAGGCCACCGAGGTCGGCACGCTGGAGGAGCCGAACCTGGAGAAGATCATCTCCCTGGAGCCGGATCTCATCCTGTCGGCGAAGGTGCGTCACGAGAAGCTGTACGACCAGTTGGAGAGCATCGCGCCGACCGTCTTCACCGAGGACACCGGCGCGACGTGGAAGGACAACCTGAGGCTCGTCGGCGAGACCCTGGGCAAGGAGGAGCTGGCCGAGGAGAAGACCGCCGCGTTCGAGGAGCGCGCGCGGACGATCGGTGACGCCGTCCGGGAGAAGGAGGGGACCAACCCGTCCGTCTCGGTGGTGCGCTTCGTGGACGGCCCGACGCGGCTGTACAAGGAGGACACCTACATCGGCGTCATCGTGAACGACCTCGGCTTCGACAAGCCGGAGGACGCCCGGGGCACCGGCTTCAACGCCGACATCTCCGAGGAGCAGATCGCCAGGGTCGACGCCGACGACATCTTCGTCACCGCCTACCCCGACCCGAACGGCGCCTCGGTGGCGAGCAAGGAGAAGTTCCAGGCGAACCCGCTGTGGGGCAAGCTGGAGGGTGAGGTGCACGAGGTGGACGACATCACCTGGATGATCGCCGTCGGCCTCTACGGCGCGCACGCGGTGCTCGACGACGTCGCCGGCACCTACGGGGTCGACCCGGCCCGCGCGTAACTGCCCGCCCGCCTCTCCCCCGCCCGCGCCGCGGCGACGCGCCGTCAGACGCGGCGCGGGCAGGAGGAGCAGAGCGGGGCGGCGGGGAAGGTGTAGTAGAGGCAGCAGTTGAGCCGGGTCCTGCTGCCGTCGGCGTGGAAGCGCGCGGCGCCGCTGTACGGCGGGGTGCCGCCGGGCAGGAGTGCGCCGGCGGCCGCGGCGGCGGCCCGCTCGTCACCCAGCAGGGTGCCCAGGTAGCCGAGGCCGTCGGCCAGTTCGTCGGTGGCGACGCCCCACATGCCGCGCGGGCCGCGCCGCAGCAGCGGGCCGAAGGCGTCCAGGACGGGGGCCAGGTGGGCCGCGACGGCCGCGCGCAGCTCCGCCCGCAGCGCTTCGCCGTCCGGCACCGTGCGGACGCCGGGCAGTCCGGCGGCCGGGTCGCCGGGGAGGCAGCTGATCCGCGCGGGTGCGAGGGCGAGGACTTTCTCGCCCTCGTGGTAGGCGAGGCGTCCCGTCTCCAGCCACGGGACGCGGGCCTCCAGGTGCCAGGGGCCGCTCATGGCCAGGCAGGCCACGAAGGCGTACTGGTGCAGGACTTCGGTGGCCGCGACGTCCGGGCGCGGTGCGGCCCCGTGGGTCTGCCGCATGCCCCGGGCCGCCCGCTCGACCAGGGCCTCCCGCACGGCGGCGTCGTCGGCGAGCGCCCGCCCGGTCAGCCAGCCCTCCCCCCGCGGGGACTCGGTGGTGACGCGCAGCAGCGGGAAGACGGCGTCGAAGCGGGCGTAGACGGCGGCGGCCAGGGAGCCGTGGCGGGACGGGACGGCGGACCCGGCGGGCACGCCGGGCGGTGCGGCGGTGGCGGACACGGGCACCCCTCAGGCTGGCGGGACGGCTACTCGTCAGGTAAGCCTCACCTTAAGCCGGTGGCCCGACCGCCGACACCCCCGCCGCACCGGCCCCGGCGCGGGCCGGACGGGCTGGACGCGGCCGGATGGGCTGGACGCGACGGACGCGGCCGGCGGGGCAGTTCGCCCGGCACCCTCACGGGCGTCAGCCGTCGCGGGTGACGCGGTCCTCCTGGGACGGCCCGGCCCGCTCCGCCCCGCCCACGAGGTGCCCGAGCGTGCCGGTGATGGTCAGGAGCCGCTCCAGGGACGGCGGGCGCCGGTCGAGGTGCAGGAGCACCCCGGCCTCGGTGGTGCGGCGGTGGACCATCAGCAGCGCGGCCAGGCCCATGGAGTCGCAGGTGCCCAGCTCCGCGCAGTCCAGCCGCAGGTGCCGCACCGCGCCGCCGTGCACGGCGAGCTGCCGGGTGACGACGTCGGTCAGGTGGTCGGCACTGTCGTAGTCGAGGTCACCGCCGAGCGCGATGCGCAGGGTGCCGGCGTCCAGGGGACGCGGGGTGAGCTGGAGCGGGCGGGGCGCGGGTGCGGTCATACGGGTCGTCCAGGGCCGGAGAGGGTGTGGGTGAGGGCGTCGCGTCCCTGGCCGATCACGGCGGTGGCGCGGGGGAGGTCCCGCAGGCCGTCACCGAGGAGGTCCAGGGCCGGCAGGAGGGAGCGGGCGGGCACGCCGCGCGCGGTGAGCACGTCCGCGGTCCAGGTGAGGAAGGACGTGAAGAGCGCGGCGTCGTCGGTGTAGAGGGCGGCGGCCAGGAAGTCCACGAGGTGGGCGAGGTCCTGCGCGGTGTGTTCCCGCTGCCGCTCGTCGTACTCCCGCAGCGCCGGGAACCGCTCCAGGAGGCCGGTGAAGGTCTCCCGCACCAGGCGCCGGGCCGACCTCGTCACCAGCGTGTACTCCTGGTCGGCGAGGTGCGGCAGGCCGCCCGCGGCCTGGTGGGCGGCGGGCCGCACGAGCGGCCGCTCCAGGCGGCCGGCGGCGCCGCGGGCGTCGGGCGCCCAGCCGTCCGCGCCGCACAGCCGCGCGTAGCGTCCGTCCGGGCCGAACGCGGCCCCGCCGGCGAGGACGGGGACCCCCGCGGCCTGGCAGGCCGCGATGGTGGCGTGCGCGGTGGGCAGCCGGGTGGCCAGGGAGCCGGAGAGGGCGACGGCGTCGGCCCCGGTCAGGTGCAGGTGCTCGACGAGGTGCGGGAGGGGGACCTGCGCGCCGAGGAAGTCCACGCGCCAGCCGCGCAGCCGCAGCACTTCGGCCAGCAGCCGGGCGGGCAGGGCGTGCCACTCGCCGTCCACGCAGGCCACGGTGACCCGGCCCCGCACGGGCCCGTGCGCCGCGCCGGTCCTGGCGGCGGGGTGGTGGGCGAGGGCGGCCATGACGCGCTCGTTGATGGCGGTGGCCGTGTGCTCCTGGGCGACGGTCATGCGGTTGGCCGCCCACTCGGTGCCGACGCGGCGCTGGACCGCCGCCAGGACGTCGAGGAGGAACGCCTCCGGGTCCAGACCGGCGTCCAGGACGGCGAAGGCGGTGCGGACGGCGGCCTGTTCGTCCCCGGCGGCCACGGCGTCCCACAGCCGCCCCGCCCATCCCGCGGCGCCGCGGGGCCCCGGCACCTCCCGCGGGCGCGGCGGCGGGGAGGCGGATGAGGTGTGCGTCGTCATGAGGTGAACCTGCCCGGCGTGTGGCCGTCCACCGCACTGAGATGCGCGCCGCGCGGCGCGGTGATGGCCACGACGGCCATGTCGTCGTGGACGTTCGCGCCGGTCCACTGGGCCGCCAGCATCTGCACGTGCTCGACGACGGCCTCGGCCGGCATGCCCGCGCAGTGGGACAGCGTCTCCGCCAGCCGGTCCTCGCCGAACATGGCGTCCCCCAGCGGGCCGCCCCTGGCCTCGGTGACGCCGTCGGTGAACAGCAGGCACGTCTCCCCCGGCGCGAGCCGGAGCCGGGCGGTGCGGGCGCCGATCTCGGGGAGCGCGCCGACGAGGCTGCCGGCGGTGTCCACGGTCTCGACGCGGCCGTCGGCGCGCACGACCAGCGGCGGCGGGTGTCCGGCGCTGGTGACCCGCAGCGCGACGTGGTCGCCCTCCCGGGCGGCGGAGGCCAGGACGAGGGTGGCGAAGCGGGTGTGGTGGGAGCTGAGCAGGGCCCCGTTCAGCAGGCGCAGCATCCGCTGGTGGTCGTCGGCCATCGGCAGGAGTGCCTGGAGGGTGTTGCGGATCTTCCCGGCGAGCACGGCCGCCTCCAGGCCCTTGCCGCACACGTCGCCGAGGACCGCGAGGGACACGCCGCCCGCGGCGGCGGGGTGCACGTCGTAGAAGTCGCCGCCGATCCGTTCGCTCGTGCCCGAGGGCCGGTAACCCGCGGCGAACTCGACGCCGTCGAGGTGGCGCAGCGGCGGGGGCAGCAGCTCCCGCATCAGGGTCTCGGTGATCCGCGCCTGCTCGGCGTACATGCGCGCGGCGGACAGCGCCGCCCCGGCCCGGGCCGCGAACATCCGGGCGAACAGCTCCTCGTCCCCGGTGAACGCGTCCCGGCCGGTGCGCCGCAGCAGGACGAGCGCGCCCGCGGGGGCGCCGTGCCCCGGCAGCGGGGTGACGACCATGGAGCCGACCGGGCCGAACCCGCCGGGCACCAGCCACTGCGGTGCCGCGCTCGGGTCCGCCCACCGCGAGGGGACCGGCGGGGAGCCCTGGAGCGCCTCGGCCAGGCCCGGCACCGCCGCCGGGTCCCCTTCGGCGGTCATCCGGAACGGCGGGCCGTCGCCGGCGCATCCGACGACGGACAGGGCTCGGCCCCTGGCCGCCGGGGCGAACACCACGGCCGCGTCGGCCAGGTGCCGGGACGCCAGTTCGGCCGTCACCTCCATGCACCGGTCCAGGTTGAGCGAGGACAGGAGCCGGTTCGACGCCTCGGCGAGGAAGGCGGTGCGTTCCCGTTCGTGGCGCAGCGACTCCTCGGCCAGCCGGTGCTCGGTGTCGTCCACCAGCCACCAGGCCACGCCGCCGTCGTCCAGCGGCGTGGGGTGGGCGGCGAAGCTGCGTCCGGCGGCGCGGCCGCGGGCCGGCTCGTCCGGCACGGCGGCGGGCCCGCCGCCAGGGGGCGGCGCGCTGAGCCTGCGGTGGGCGGCGCCCAGCCAGCCGGGTGCCACGTCGTCGACGGGTCTGCCCGGGGCCGCGCGGGGGAAGAGGGCGCGAGCCGCCTCGTTGACCTCCCGCACGGTGCCGGAGGCGTCGATCAGCACGACGGGGCAGGGCGCGGCCCGCAGGACGGGGCCGCCCCTGAGACCGTCGGGGAACGGTTTCGCGGAACTCTCCACACGGCAGGCCCCGGGGGGCCGGGGCCGCTCACCTCTCATCTCCTACGACGGAACGTTGCCCTCAGGCAACCATCCGCCATGCGGCGCCGTGACGCAACTCCCTCCTTCCCGGGCACCTCCGGGGGCGCCACCGGGTTCCCGCCCTGCCAAAATGGGGGCATGATCGATGAGCCGGACACCGTCGTCACGCAGGCCGACGGGACAGCGACGTTCTCCGTACGGGTCGTGCGGGAGATCGACGTCGACAGTGCCCCCGCGCTGGAGGAGGCCCTCGCCCGCGCGCTGCGGTCGGACACGCGGCGGACCGTGGTGGACCTCTCCGAGACGGTGTTCGCCGACTCCACGATCCTGCACGTCCTCATGGAGGCGCGGCGGCGGCACGAGGCGGCCGGACGGCCGATGGTGGTGGCCGGCCCGCTCAGCGACGTGGTGCGCCGCCTCTTCGACGTCACCGGCACCGCGGCGTTCTTCGGCCTCGGGCCGGACGGCGGCACGGCCGCTTCCGCCGGGGCCGACGCGTAGGACGGCACGTGCGGGGCACCCGTGATTCCCGTTCGGTAACGGCCGGGCACGAAGGGCCGTCCAGCGGGCAGGGGGTTCCGTGGGGTGCGGAGGTGCGCCCGCGAGGAGTGGGAGCGGTGTGAAGAGCAGCCACACGGACAACGCGTCCGCCGACGAGGACGTACCGGTCAGCGCGGCGGACGCCCGCGCACGCGTCATGGCGGTGCTGAAGGCGCGCGAACGCGGGCCGGGCGGCCCGGCCGTGGGTGAGACGGCGCTGGCGGACGTGCTGCTGGTCACCTCCGAACTCGTCACGAACGCCATACGGCACGGCGGCGGCCTCACCCGCTTCGCCGCCGAGGTGACCGGCGGCGGGCTGCTGCTCACGGTGGGCGACGCCAGCGACGCCCTCCCGGTGAGCGTGCCGGGCCGGGAGGGGTTCGGCGCGGGCGGCTACGGCTGGCCGCTGGTCCACCGCCTCGCCGCGGACGTGAGCGTCACCCGGCTCCGGACGGGCGGCAAGCGCATCCGGGCCCTGGTGCCGCTCGGCTGAACCGGTGGACCGCCCCCGGAGGCCGGCCGGGCCCGGGGGCGGTCTGCGGGCGGCTACCCGGCGGCCCCGTCCCGCCCCGCCGCGGCCCCGGCGGCGGTGCGGACGCGCAGGGCGCGGCGCAGGTCGTCGAGCTGGTCGGCGAGCGGGCGGCGCAGCGCGGGCGGCACGGAATCCCCGGCCAGGCACGCCTCCCCCCGGCGCAGCACCTCGGGCTCGGCCAGGGTGCGCGGGAAGGCCGCGGTGGCGGCGAAGTGCGCGAGGGACGCGCCGCGCCGTCCGGCCAGCTCCACGGCGGCGGTGAAGTACCGCTCGGCGTAGGGCCGCACCAGGCCGGTGTGCTCGGCGTGCCAGAAGCCCTGCGCGGTCGCGGTGAACAGGTAGTTGGACAGCGCGTCGGCGGGACCGAACATCGCGTCCCACGCGGCGGCCTTGGCCTCGGCCGTGGGCAGCGCGGCGCGGCAGCGGGCGGCGCCCTCCCGGCCGGTGGCGCTGGTGTCGCGCCGGGCCTCGGCGTCGATGTCCTCCCCGGTGGCGCCGCCGAGGACGGCGAGCCGGTGCAGGAGCTGCCAGCGCAGCTCCTGGTCGAGGGCCGGGCCGCCCGGCACCGTGCCCGCCCGGAGCCAGGCGGCCATGCCGGCGGGGTCGGTGGCCGAGGCGACGGCGCCGCGGACGGCGATGAGCCGCAGCCCGCGGCCGGTGTCGCCGGCGGTGCGCTCCAGCAGCTCGTGGCAGACGGCGTGCAGCGCCGCCAGCGCCTCCGGGCGCCGCTGCGGGGGCAGCATCCGGTCGGCGACCTCGGTGCGGGCGAACTGGAGGACGGCCTGCACGACGGCGTTGTCCGTCTCCCGCGGCAGGTGCGCGCGGACGGCCTCCAGGTAGGAGCCGGGCGGCAGTTCCCCGTCCCGGACCATGTCGCGCGCGGCGTTCCACACGACGGCGCGGGTCAGCGCGTCGGGCAGCCCGGACAGGGCCTCGCGGGCGGTGTCCCAGGAGGCCGGGTCCAGCCGGATCTTCGCGTAGGTGAGGTCGCCGTCGTTGAGCAGCACCAGGCCGGGGCGGGGCCCGGGGAAGTCGAGCGTGGTGGTGCCGCGCTCCTGGGGGACGTCCACGGGGGTGCGCTCACGCAGCACCAGCCGGCCGGGCGTGCCGTCTTCGGCGGCCCCTCCGGTGGCGTCGGGCTCCGCGCGGTCGTAGACGCCGACGAGCAGGCGGTGCGGCCGGGTGCCCTCGTGCCGCAGCCCGAGCCGCCAGCCGCCCTGGGCGGTCGCGGTCACCTCGGGGACGAGGGTGTCGGGGCCGCTGGTGCGCAGCCAGTGCTCGGCCCAGGTGTGCACGTCCTTGTCGGAGGCGCCGGACAGGGAGTCCAGGAAGTCGGCGAGGGTCGCGTTGCCGAACCGGTGCCGGGCGAAGTGGGCGTTGATGCCCGCCAGGAAGTCGCCGGGGCCGAGCCAGGCGACGAGCTGGCGCAGCGCCGAGGCGCCCTTGGCGTAGGAGATGCCGTCGAAGTTGAGCCGGGCGGCCTCGGTGTCGGGCACGTCGCGCGGGTCGGGGGCGACGGGGTGGGTGGACGGCCGCTGGTCGGCGTCGTAGCCCCAGCTCTTGCGGGCGATGGCGAAGTCCGTCCAGGTGTCCGTCCAGTGGGTGGCCTCGGCGAGCACCTGGAAGCCCATGTACTCGGCGAAGGACTCGTTCAGCCAGATGTCGTCCCACCAGCGCAGGGTGACCAGGTCGCCGAACCACATGTGGGCCATCTCGTGCGCGATGACCATGCCGCGGGTCTGGCGCTGGTTGTCGGTGACGGCGGAGCGGAAGACGAACTCGTCGCGGAAGGTGACCAGGCCCGGGTTCTCCATCGCGCCGGAGTTGAACTCGGGGACGAACGCCTGGTCGTAGGAGTCGAACGGGTAGGGCTCGTCGAACAGCTCGTGGTAGCGGTCGTAGCAGCGCCGGGTGATGGCGAACAGTTCCCCGGCGTCCGCGTCGAGGTGCTCGGCGAGCGACCGGCGCACGTGCAGCCCGAAGGGCAGCCCCGCGTGCTCGGTGCGCACGGAGTGGTAGGGGCCCGCCGCCACCGCCATGAGGTAGGTGCTCAGCCGCGGGGTGAGCGCGCACGTCCACCGGCCGGGCCGCCCCGGGTCCTGGGTGGCGACGCCGTTGCCCAGGACCGTCCAGTCCTCGGGGGCGGTGACGGCGACGGCGAACTCGGCCTTGAGGTCGGGCTGGTCGAAGCAGGCGAACACCAGGGGCGCGTCGGACTGGCAGCACTGGGTGTAGAGGTAGCTGAGCCCGTCGGCCGGGTCGGTGAAGCGGTGCATGCCCTCGCCGGTGTGCGAGTAGCGCATGTCCGCGGTGACGCGCAGCTCGTGCTCGCCCGGGGCCAGGCCGGTGAGCGCGAGGCGCCCGCCGTCGAAGGCGTCCGCGTCCAGCGCCCGGCCGTCCAGCTCCGCGCGGTGCAGGGCGGCGGGCCGCACCTCCGCGAACGTGTCCCCCGCCGCGCGGGCGGTGAACCGGATCGTGGTCACCGCACCGAACACGTCGTCGCCCCGGGTCAGGTCGAGGTCGATCGTGTAGCGGTGCACGTCGAGGAGTGCTGCTCGGGTCTGCGCTTCGCCGCGCGTCAGTACGGACATGGGGACATCGTGCCGCATGGGCCCCGCTCCGGCCGCCGGACCGGGTGGAGAAGCGGCCCCCGCCCGCGCCGGGGGTTCAGTCGTCCGTGCCGCCGGCCAGCGTCTCGTGGTGGCGGATGACCTCGGCGATGACGAAGTTGAGCAGCTTCTCGGCGAACGCCGGGTCGAGCCTGGCGTTCTCGGCGAGCTGCCGCAGCCGCGCGATCTGCCGGGCCTCGCGCGCCGGGTCGGCGGGCGGCAGGCGGTGGGCCGCCTTGAGACGGCCCACCTGCTGCGTGCACTTGAAGCGCTCGGCGAGCATGTGCACGACGGCCGCGTCGATGTTGTCGATGCTCTCCCGCAGCCGCGTCAGCTCGGCCCGCACGGACGCGTCGATCTCGCTGTTGGTCATGGTCCACGACCTTAGACGCGCGGCAGCGGGCCGGGCGCCGGCCGTCCACACCGTGAACGGCCGGCGCGCGCGGCGCGCTGTGCCCGGTCACTTCCCTTCCGCGCCTCCCAGGGTGTCGACGAGCCGGGAGTAGCTGTCCTTTCCGTGGCCCGCGGCGATGGCGCGGTCGGCGGCGTCCTTCGCGGCGGCGAGCACCCGCGTGTCGATGCCCCGGGAACCGGCGGTGTGGACGATGTGCTCCAGGCTGGCGGCGGCGGAGACGATGTTGCTGTCGTCACCGGGGTGGGTGCCGTCGTCGACGTTCGCGGCGAACTCGTCGATCACCCCGTCCATGATCCCGACGATGCCCTTGGCCAGCGGCGCCAGGTCACGGGCGGCGATGCCCTCCGCCTTGGCGACGGTGAGGGCGTGGACGTACCCGGTCATGGTCGTCCAGAACAGGTCCAGCAGCGAGACGTCGAACCCGGCGGCGCGGCCCGGGTCGGTGCCCAGGTACGTGCCGGTGCCGCCGAAGCTCGCCAGGGCGGACTCGTAGGCGCGGTAGACGTCCTCCGGGCCGCTGTAGAGCACGACGGCGTGCTCGGTGCCGATGGTGGCGGCCGGCGACATGATCGCGCCGTCCACGTAGTCGATGCCGTGCTCGATGGCCCACGCGGCCGTCCAGCGGGCCCGCTCGGGGGTGTCCGCGGTGAGGTTGACGACCGTCTTGCCGCGCAGGTCCTCCCCGAGGGGGCCGAGAACGGCGTGCGCGGCGTCGTAGTCGAGGACGCAGACGACGACGAGCGGCGAGGCGGCGACGGCTTCGGCGGCGGTCGCCGCCTCCGTCGCGCCGGCCTCCACCAGTTCCGGCGCGCGGCCGGGCGTGCGGTTCCAGAGGGTCACGGCGTGGCCGTTCCCCGCGAAGGCACCAGCCAGCGCCCGTCCCATCGGCCCGAGGCCGATGACGGTGACGGGGGTCTTGGCCTTGGCGTCCATCAATGTGCTCCCTTGATCGTGTGGCGTTCCCGCCGGGGCGTCCCCGGCTGGTGGGACCAGCGTGCCGCCGGGCGCGCACGGTCCGCCGACGGTCGGCGCACGGTCCCCGCAGGGCGGGTTACGGTGATCGCATGCGATTCGGGGTGCTCGGTCCGCTGGCGGTGTGGACGGGGGAGGGGGAGCCGGTCACCGTGCCGGAGGCGAAGGTGCGGGCGCTGCTCGCCGACCTGCTGGTGCACGAGGGCCGCACGGTCTCGGTGGACCGGCTCACGCAGGACGTGTGGGGCGACCGCCCGCCGGGCAATCCCGCCAACACACTCCAGACGAAGGTCTCCCAGCTGCGCCGCGCCCTGGAACGGGCCGAGACCGGAGCGCGCGCCCTGGTGGCGCACCGCCCGCCCGGTTATGCGCTGGTCACCGCCGAGGTGGACGCGGCACGGTTCCGGGACCTGGCCGCGCGGGCCCGCGCGGCGGCCGACCCGCGGGCCGCGAGCGCCCTGTTCGCCGAGGCGCTCGGCCTGTGGCGCGGCCCGGCGTACGCGGACTTCGCGGACGAGGAGTTCGCCCGGGCCGCAGCCGTCCGGCTCGACGAGGAGCGGCTCACCGCCGTGGAGGAGCACGCCGAGACGCGGCTCGACCTCGGCGAGCACCGCCAGCTCGCCGCGGAGCTGGGCGAGGTGGTGGAGCGTCACCCGCTGCGGGAGCGGCTGCGCGCGGTGCACCTGCGGGCCCTGTACCGGTCGGGGCGCCAGGGTGAGGCCCTGGCCGCGTACGAGGACCTGCGGCACCGCCTGGCCGAGGAGCTGGGCGTGGACCCGAGCCCCGAACTGGCCGCCCTGCACCGGGACATGCTGACGCAGGCGCCGCGGCTGGCCCCTGCGCCGGAGCCGCCGCGCCGGACGCGGGGGAACCTGCCCGCCCCGCTGACCGCCCTCGTCGGCCGGGACGAGGCCGTGGCCCGGCTGCGCCGTCTGCTGGGCTCGGCCCGGCTGGTGACGCTGACCGGCCCCGGCGGGGTGGGCAAGACGCGCCTGGCGGTCGAGACGGCCGCCGGGCTGCCCGCGGCGGCGGCCCCCGACGGGGTGTGGCTGGTGGAACTGGGCCCGGTCCGCCCCCATGCGGGAGGCCCGGGGGGCACGGCTGCCGCCCCGGCCGGGGACGCGTCCGGTGGGGCGCTCGCCGTCGAGGACGCCGTGCTGGCCGCGCTCGGGCTCCGCGACGACGCGGGTGAGCGGCCGGGCGGGCGGCCGCCGGGCGGCCGGGCGCCCGGTGAGCGCGTCGCGGAGGCCCTGCACGGCAAGGAGGTGCTGCTGATCCTGGACAACTGCGAGCACGTCGTGGACACCGCCGCCGCGCTGGCCGCCGGGCTGCTGCGCGCGGCCCCCGGCGTGCGGGTGCTGGCCACCAGCCAGGAGCCGCTGGCCCTGTCCGGCGAGGTGGTGTGGCCGGTGCCGCCGCTGGACGGCGCCGGTGCCCGGGAGCTGTTCGCGGCGCGCGCGGCGGCGGCCGACCCCGGTCTCGACCTGGACGATCCGCGCACCGCCGAGGCGGTCGCCGCGATCAGCCGCCGGCTGGACGGCATCCCGCTCGCCCTGGAACTGGCCGCGACGCGGGTGCGGGTGCTGGGCGTCCCGGAACTGGCCGCCCGGCTGGACGACCGGTTCCGGGTCCTCGGCGGGGGGCTGCGCGGCGCCCCGGCCCGGCAGCAGACGCTGCGCGCGGTGCTGGAGTGGAGCTGGGAGCTGCTGACCGGCGCCGAGGCCGTCGTCCTGCGGCGGCTGGCCGTGCACGCAGACGGCTGCGCGCTGGCCGCCGCCGAAGCGGTGTGCGCGGGAGCGGAGCGGGCCGCCCCTCCCCCGTCCGCCCCCCGCCCCGGCGCCCTGCCCGGCGAAGACGCCGCGCCACAGGACGCCGCGCCGGGCGACGAGGCGTCCGAAGGCGCCGCGCCGGGTGACGTCGCGCCCGCTGACGTGCTGGACGTGCTGGCCCGGCTGGTGGACCGCTCGCTGGTCACCGTGGTGCCGACGCCCGCGGGCCCCCGCTACCGGCTGCTGGAGACGGTGGCCGCCTACGGCCTGGAGCGGCTGCGGGAGGCCGGGGAGCTGGAGACCCTGCGCGGACGGCACGCGGCCTGGTACGCCGCGCTGGCCGAGGAGGCCGCCGGACGGCTGCACGGTCCGCAGCAGTGCGCGTGGCTGGAGCGCCTGGACGCCGAGTCCGGCAACCTGCGGGCCGCGCTGGACACCGCGCACCGGCAGGGCGCGGCGGAGACGGCCCTGCGGCTGGCGGGCGCGCTCGGCTGGTTCTGGTTCGTGCGCGGACGCACCCGGGAGGCCCGCCGGGCGCTGGAGCTGGCGCTCGCCACGCCGGGCCCGGCCCCGCACGCCGTACGGGCCACCGCCCAGGCGTGGCACGCGGCCACCGCGCTGCTGGACAGCGCCCCCGAGGAACGGCAGGCCCTGGCCGAGGCCGCGCTCGGCGACCGCGCGGACTCCGTGGCGGGCCCGGTGCGGGCCCACGCCGCGTGGCTGGTGGCCCTGGCCCTGTGGACGACGGGCGAGCTGTCCGCCAGCGAGAGCTGGACCCTGCGGGCGCTGCGGGAGCTGCCCGGCGGAGACCGCTGGACGGAGGCGGCGGCGCTGGTCCTGCGCGGCAAGCAGGCCCTCGTCCGCGGCGACCTGGCCGCGGCCCGCTCCGACGGGCTGGCGTCCGCCACCGCGTTCGCGGAACTCGGGGACGGCTGGGGCCGCCTGCAAGCCGCCGAACTCCTGGCCGGCCTCGCGGAGATCACCGGCGACTACGTCCGCGCGCGGGAGCTGTGCGCGCAGGCCCTGCGCACGGCCGAGGAGCTGGGGCTCGGGCCGCAGGCCGCCGACTGGATGACCGCGCTGGCCCGCGTCGCCCTGCTGACCGGCGACGCGGAGCAGGCCCGGGAGCTGCACGAGCGGGCGCTGCGGCGCTCGGCCGACCAGGGGTACACCGCCGGCGTCATCCACGCCGAGACGGGGCTGGCGCTGGGCGCCCGCAGGTCCGGTGACCTGGACGCGGCCGAGGCGCAGCTCCTGCGCACGCTGGAGCGGCACCGGCGCATCGACTTCGACCCCGGCAGCGCGCTGCTGCTCGCGGAGCTGGGCTTCGTCGCGGAGCTGCGCGGCGAGGCCCAGGCGGCGCTGGCCCGGCACTCCGAGGGGCTGGCCGTCGCCCGCCGGGTGGGCGACCCCCGGGCGGTGGCGCTGGCCCTGGAGGGGCTGGCCGGTGCGCGGGTGCTGGCCGGGGAGGCCCGGGAGGCCGCGCGGCTGCTGGGCGCCGCCGAGGCGGCCCGCACCTTCGCCGGTGCCCCGCTGCCGCCCGGGGAACGCGGCGACGTGGCCCGGATCACCGCCGCGGCACGCGCCGCGCTCGGCGGGGACGCGTTCGCCGCCGCGCACGCGGCCGGTGCCGCGCTCCCGTGGGACACGACCTGGCCGGAACAGGATGTCGCCCTGACGACGTCCCCCAGCCGGGAGTCCGCCTAGGCCGGGACGTCGCGGTGGGCTCCGCGCTTGTCCGCTCAGCCCTTGACCGCCCCCGTGGCGAGGCCGGTGGCCAGCCGGTGCTGGACGAGGACGAAGAACACCAGCACCGGCAGGGTGATGAGCGTGGAACCGGCCATCACCGCCCCCCAGTCGTTGGTGTGCTGCCCGAAGAACCGGTGCAGGCCCACGGCGGCGGTGAACTTCCCCTCGTCCTGGAGGAAGGTGAACGCGAACACGAACTCGTTCCACGCGACGATGAAGGAGAACACGCTGGTGGCCACCAGCCCGGGGGCCACCAGCGGCAGGAGCACCGAGCGGAACATGCGGGACCAGGAACAGCCGTCCAGGTAGGCGGCCTCCTCCACCTCGCGGGGCACGGCGGCGACGAAGCCGCGCAGCATCCAGATCGAGAACGGCAGCGAGAACGCCAGGTAGACCACGGTGAGTCCGAGCAGGCTGTTGAGCAGGTCCAGGTTGCGCATCTGCACGAACAGCGGGATGACCAGCGCCTCCAGCGGCACCATCTGCACGACCAGCACCATGACGAGCACCGTCGTGCGCAGCCGGAAGGCGAACCGGGCGACGGCGACGGCCGCGAGCAGCGCCAGCGCGCCGGCCAGGACGACCGTCCCGGTGCCCACCAGCGCGGAGTTGAGCAGGAACCGGCCGAAGCCGCCCTCGGCCAGCACGTAGCGGAAGTGGTCGAGGGTGAACCCGGACGGCAGCGGCGCCGCGCCCCGCGCCCCGGCGCGCGGGTCGAAGGCGGAGGTCACCATCCAGTACACGGGCAGGGCGGTGAAGGCGAGCAGCGCGGCGGTGGCGGCCGCGGTGCCGCAGCGCGCGGCCGGCGTGGGTCTCACAGCTCCTCGCTCTCCCGCAGCAGCGCCCGGATGTACAGGACGGTGACGCCGAGCAGCAGCAGCGTCAGCAGGACGGCGATCGCCGCCCCCATGCCGTACTGCCGCTGGGCGAAGGACTCGACGTAGGACCACACGCCCAGGTTCAGCACCTCCGGGTTGGCCCCGTCGCCGCCCGGCATCAGGTACAGCTGCACGAACACCTTCATGTCCCAGATGGTGGACAGGATGATCACGACCAGGAACACCGGCCGGATCGAGGGCACCGTGACGGCCCAGAACCGCTGCCAGGCGTTCGCGCCGTCCACGACGCCCGCCTCGTGCAGTTCACGCGGGATGGTCAGCAGCCCGGCGAAGACGGTGACGGCGACGAACGGGAAGCCGTGGTGGACGACGTTGAGCGTGGCGATGGCGTAGAACGACAGCCGCCCGGTGAACCAGTTGGTCTCGGTGGGCTCCACGAGCCCGAACGCGCCGAGGCCCTGCACCACGGCACCGCCGAGCGGGTCGAACAGCCACACCCACACGTAGGTGCCGGTGACGGCGGGCATGGCCCACGCCATCATGAGGACGCTCGCGGTGACGGTCCGCCACAGCCGTCCCAGCCGGTGCAGCAGCAGCGCCACCAGCGTGCCCAGCACGACGGTGAGCGCCACGCAGGCGGCGGCGAACAGCACCGTGTTGGGCAGGACGGTCGTCCACAGGTAGGAGCTGCCGAGGATCTCGGCGTAGTTGGCGGTGCCGGTGAAGTTCGTCGTGCCGGTGACGATCTCGCGCAGCCCGTAGTCCTGGAAGGACATCCACACCACACGGCCCAGCGGCCACAGCAGCAGCCCGCCGACGGCCAGCAGGGCGGGCGCCATCAGCAGCCAGGGGCGCGCCGACCTGCGGCGGCGGGCCGCGCGGGCCGCCCGCCGGGCGGTGCGGGCCCCGGTCGTGCGCGGCGGCGGGGCGGGCGCGGTCCGCGGCGGCTCGGGGGCCCGCGTGAGTTCAGCGGCCAAAGGTCTCGTCCATGTCGGCCGCGGCCTGCGCGGTGGCCTCGCGGACGCTCTTCCTGCCGCTGAGGATCGCCTGCACCATCCGGGCGAGGGTCTTCTCGCCCTGGACGCGTCCGTAGGCGGGGGTGACGGGGACGGTGCGGCCGCCCTCGGCCATCTGCCGGGCGAACGGCGCCACCAGCGGTCCGCCCTCCCGCCCGGCCCGCTCCACCTGCGAGGTGCGGCCCGGGAAGTAGCCGGACTGCTCCGCCCAGTCCGCGGCGAACTCCCGTGACGTCAGCAGTTCGACGAACTCCCAGGCCAGCTCCGGGTCGGGGGCCGAGTTGAAGACGCTCAGGTGCGAGCCGCCGAGGAACGAGGGGCTGATCCCGCCGTCGGGGCCGGGCAGCGGCGCCGCGGCCAGCCGGCCCGCCAGTTCGGGGGCGTCGGCGGTGATGGCGGCCGGGGTCCAGCTCCCGGCCACCGCCATGGCGACCTTGCCGCGGGTGATGCCCGCGACGAGGTCGGCCTCGTCCCAGGTGGTGACCGCCTTCGCGGACGTGCCGTACCGGGTGGCCAGCGACGTGTAGAAGTCCACGCCGCGCACCGCCGCCGGGCGGTCCACGGCGGACGTCCAGCGTCCGCCGTCGCGGATGGCCAGCTCCCCGCCCGCGCCCCAGATGAAGGCGTCCAGGACGTACTCGCTGTCGCCGGGGACGGGGAACGGCAGCAGGCCGGGTTCCTTCTCCCCGAGCGTCTGTGCCACCTCGCGCAGCTCGTCCCAGTCCGCGGGCGCGCTCAGCCCGTGCCGCTCGAAGACGTCGCTGCGGTACAGCAGCGCCCGCACGCCCGCGTACCAGGGGACGCCGTAGAGCCGGCCCTCGTAGGTGCCCGCGGCGCGCAGCGCGGGCACCATGTCGTCGTCGAGGCCGGCCGCGCCGCTGAACGCCGTGAGGTCGGCGAGCGCCCCGGCGTCCGCGAACTCGGCCGTCCAGGTGGTGCCGACCTCGGCCACGTCGGGCGTGGTGCCGCCCGCCATGGCCTTGGTGAACTTGTCGTGCGCGTCGGGCCAGGGCACGTACTGCACGTCCAGCGCCGCACCGGTGCGCTGGGTGAACTCCTTGCCCACGCGGGCGAAGAACGGTTCGGCGCCGGGGTTGGTGCCCTGCATGATCCAGACGGTGAGCGTGTCGCCGCCGGGGCCGCCCGAGCCGGTGCCGCAGGCGGTCAGGGCCAGCGACAGGGCGGCGGCCAGGGCGGCGGCGCGGCGCCGGACGCGCTTCCTCATGGGCCGGGCTCCTCCCGAGCGGGTACGCACGGTGCGCCTGGCGGCACCGCCGGTGACACTGCCACCTTGCGCCATCGTGCCCGGCACATCACGGACCGGCGCCGCCATTCACCCGTCCGGCGCGCCCGCGCCGGAGGCGGTCAGCCGCCGGAGCCGCTCCCGTTCCCGGCGACGGCTTCGCCGGTGGCGGCGTCCACCACCGTGCGCCCGCCCAGCTCCTCGTCCAGCTCGACGCGCACCTCGTCGGTGACGAGCTGCTCGGTGCAGAACTCGTTCTCGTCGGCCTCGTGCCAGCCGCCGAGGATGACCAGCTCGGCGGACTCCTCCAGGTGGACGCCCCAGTCGGTGTCGCAGGCACCGTGCCCGACGGTGACGGTCAGGGTGAGATCACCGGCCTTCAGCGGCTCGACGCCCTGGAGCGGCATGAGACCGCTGTCCTTCGCCGGGGTCACGTCGGGCCAGTTCTTCTCGATGACCGCGGCCCGCTGCTCGAACGGCGAGGGTGCCGCCGAGGGGGTCGGGTCCTGCGGCCGGACGGTCTGCTCGTCCCCCGCCTGGCCGCCGCCGGCCTGCTGCTCACCGCAGCCGGCCAGCGCGAGCGCCGCCGTCGCGGCGAGCAGTGCCGCCGCCGTCCGCCGGGTCCTGCCGTGGGTGTGTCGCATGGCTCCTCCTCACGATTGCCCATGAGACGTACCCCGCGGCGTCCCGGTTCCCCCGCCGCGCCGCCCGGCGGGCGGGGACCGGCGCGCGGGAAACGGAAAAACCGCGGTGTCCGCCCTCGGTCGGGGTTGAGGGCGGACACCGCGGCGGTGTCCGTACGCCGTTGTACAGGACAACGGGCACCGGCGGGAGCGGGCGCGTCAGACGGTGAGCGCCCGGTCCGTCGGCTTGACGGGGGCCGGCAGCGCGCTGCCGCCGGTGAGGTAGCGGTCCACGCCCCGGGCCGCCGAGCGGCCCTCGGCGATGGCCCACACGATCAGGGACTGGCCGCGCCCGGCGTCACCGGCGACGAAGACGCCGTCGATGTTCGTGGCGTAGTCCGCGTCCCGGTTGATGTTGCCGCGCTCGTCCATCGCCAGGCCGAACTGCCGGGTCAGGCCGTTCTCCTGGTCGGTGCCGGTGAAGCCCATGGCCAGCGTGACGAGCTGGGCGGGGATCTTCCGCTCGGTGCCCGGCTTCTGCGTCAGCCTGCCGTCCACGAACTCGACCTCGACCAGGTGCAGGAACGCGACGTTCCCCTCCGCGTCGCCCTCGAAGTGGGTGGTGGAGACGGAGTAGACCCGCTCGCCGCCCTCCTCGTGCGCGGAAGTGACCTTGTACAGCATCGGGAACGTCGGCCACGGCTGGTGCGGCGCGCGGTCCTCGCCCGGCCGGGGCATGATCTCCAGCTGGGTGACGGACGCCGCGCCCTGGCGGTGCGCGGTGCCCACGCAGTCGGCTCCGGTGTCGCCGCCGCCGATGACGACGACGTGCTTGCCCTCGGCCGAGACCGGCGCGGTGACGTAGTCGCCCTCCTGCACCTTGTTGGCCAGCGGCAGGTACTCCATCGCCTGGTAGACGCCCTTCAGCTCCCGGCCGGGAACGGGCAGGTCGCGGGCGACGGTGGCCCCGGCGGCGATGACGACGGCGTCGTAGCGGCGCCGCAGGTCGGTGGCCTGGACGTCGCGGCCGACCTCCACACCGGTGCGGAACTTCGTGCCCTCCGCCCGCATCTGCTCGATGCGCCGGTTGATGTGCCGCTTCTCCATCTTGAACTCGGGGATGCCGTAGCGCAGCAGCCCGCCGATGCGGTCGGCCCGCTCGTAGACGGCGACGGTGTGCCCGGCCCGGGTGAGCTGCTGGGCGGCGGCCAGACCGGCCGGACCGGAGCCGATGACGGCGACGGTCTTGCCGGAGAGCCGCTCGGGCGGCTGCGGGCGCACGTCACCGGTGTCCCACGCCTTGTCGATGATGGAGACCTCGACGTTCTTGATGGTCACCGCGGGCTGGTTGATGCCCAGCACGCAGGCCGACTCGCACGGCGCCGGGCACAGCCGCCCGGTGAACTCCGGGAAGTTGTTCGTCGCGTGCAGCCGCTCGCTGGCGGCCTGCCAGTCCTCGCGGTAGGCGTAGTCGTTCCACTCGGGGATGAGGTTCCCGAGCGGGCAGCCGTTGTGGCAGAACGGGATGCCGCAGTCCATGCACCGCCCGGCCTGCTTGCTGACGATCGGCAGCAGGGAGCCGGGGACGTAGACCTCGTTCCAGTCCTTGACCCGCTCGGAGACCGGACGCGTCGCGGCGACCTCGCGGTCGGTGGTCAGGAAGCCCTTGGGGTCAGCCATTGATCGCCGCCTCCATCATCTTCTCGTGGGTCTCGGACTCGGTGAGTCCGGCTCGCTCGGCGGCGTCCTTGGCGGCGAGCACGGCCTTGTAGGTGGGCGGGATGACCTTGCGGAACCGGGCCGCGGAGGCATCCCAGTCGGCGAGCAGCCGCTCGGCCACGGTGGAGCCCGTCTCCTCCTGGTGGCGGCGCACGACGTCGTGCAGCCACTGCCGGTCGGTGGTGTCCAGCTCCCCGACGGCGGACACCAGGTCGCGGTTGACGTTGTCCGGGTCCAGGTCGATGACGTAGGCGACGCCGCCGGACATGCCGGCCGCGAAGTTGCGGCCCGTCTCGCCCAGGACGACGGCCACGCCGCCGGTCATGTACTCGCAGCCGTGGTCGCCCACGCCCTCGGAGACGACCGTCGCGCCGGAGTTGCGGACGCAGAACCGCTCGCCGACCTTGCCGCGCAGGAACAGCTCGCCGCCGGTGGCGCCGTAGGCGAGGGTGTTGCCCGCGATGACCGAGTACTCGGCCAGGTGGTCGGCGCCGCGGTCCGGCCGGACGACGACGCGCCCGCCGGACAGGCCCTTGCCTACGTAGTCGTTGGCGTCGCCCTCCAGGCGCAGCGTGACGCCGCGCGGCACGAAGGCCCCGAAGGACTGGCCCGCCGAGCCGGTGAAGGTGATGTCGATGGTGTCGTCGGGCAGTCCGGCGCCGCCGAACTTCCGCGTCACCTCGTGGCCCAGCATGGTGCCGACGGTGCGGTTGACGTTGCGGATGGCGATCTGGGCGCGTACCGGCTGGGCGGCCTCGGCGCTGTCCGCCGTCAGCGCGTCCGCGGCGAGCTTGATCAGCTCGTTGTCCAGGGCCTTCTCCAGGCCGTGGTCCTGCGCGGCGATCTGGTGGCGCACCGCGCCCTCGGGCAGCTCCGGCACGTACAGCAGCGGGGCCAGGTCCAGGCCGCGGGCCTTCCAGTGGTCCACGGCGCGGGTGGTGTCCAGCAGCTCAGCGTGGCCGATGGCCTCGTCCAGGGTGCGGAAGCCCAGCTCGGCCAGGATCTCGCGGACCTCCTCGGCGATGAACTCGAAGAAGTTGACGACGAACTCGGCCTTGCCCGCGTAGCGCGAGCGCAGCACCGGGTTCTGCGTGGCGATGCCGACCGGGCAGGTGTCCAGGTGGCACACGCGCATCATGACGCAGCCGGAGACGACCAGCGGGGCGGTGGCGAAGCCGAACTCCTCGGCGCCGAGCAGCGCGGCGACCACCACGTCGCGGCCGGTCTTGAGCTGGCCGTCGGTCTGCACCACGATCCGGTCGCGCAGCCCGTTGAGCAGCAGCGTCTGCTGCGTCTCGGCCAGGCCCAGCTCCCACGGGCCGCCCGCGTGCTTGAGCGAGGTGAGCGGGGAGGCGCCGGTGCCGCCGTCGTGGCCGGAGATGAGCACGACGTCCGCGTGCGCCTTGGACACGCCGGCGGCGACGGTGCCGACGCCGACCTCGGAGACCAGCTTGACGTGGATGCGCGCCTTGGGATTGGCGTTCTTCAGGTCGTGGATCAGCTGGGCCAGATCCTCGATGGAGTAGATGTCGTGGTGCGGCGGCGGGGAGATCAGGCCCACGCCCGGTGTGGAGTGCCGCGTCCTGGCCACCCACGGGTACACCTTGTGGCCGGGGAGCTGGCCGCCCTCGCCGGGCTTGGCGCCCTGGGCCATCTTGATCTGGATGTCGTCGGAGTTGACCAGGTACTCGCTGGTCACGCCGAAGCGTCCGGAGGCCACCTGCTTGATGGCGGAGCGCCGGGCCGGGTCGTACAGCCGCTCCGGGTCCTCGCCGCCCTCGCCGGTGTTGGACTTGCCGCCGAGCTGGTTCATGGCGATGGCCAGCGTCTCGTGCGCCTCCTGCGAGATGGAGCCGTAGGACATGGCGCCGGTGGAGAACCGCTTGACGATCTCCGAGGCGGGCTCGACCTCCTCCAGCGGGACGGGGGTGCGCTCCCCCGCGAACTGGAACAGGCCGCGCAGCGTCATCAGCCGCTCGGACTGCTCGTCCACGCGCCGCGTGTACTGCTTGAAGATGTCGTAGCGGCGGGTGCGCGTGGAGTGCTGGAGCCGGAAGACGGTGTCCGGGTCGAACAGGTGCGGCTCGCCCTCGCGGCGCCACTGGTACTCGCCGCCGATCTCCAGGTCGCGGTGGGTGGCCGCGATGCCGGAGACGGGGTACGCCTTGGCGTGCCGGGCGGCGACCTCGCGGGCGATGACGTCCAGGTCGGCGCCGCCGATCTTCGTGGCGGTGCCGTGGAAGTACTTCTCGGTGAACGCCTCGTCCAGGCCGACGGCCTCGAAGACCTGGGCGCCGCGGTAGGAGGCGACGGTGGAGATGCCCATCTTGGACATCACCTTCAGCACGCCCTTGCCGAGCGCCTTGATGAGGTTGCCGATGGCGGCCCCGGGCTCGGTGTCCGCCTCCAGGAAGGTGCCCGCGCGGACCAGGTCCTCGACGGTCTCCATGGCCAGGTAGGGGTTGACGGCGGCCGCGCCGTAGCCGATGAGCAGCGCGACGTGGTGCACCTCGCGCACGTCCCCGGCCTCCACCAGCAGCCCCACCTGGGTGCGCTGCTTGGTGCGGATGAGGTGGTGGTGCACGGCCGAGGTGAGCAGCAGCGACGGGATCGGGGCGTGCTCGGCGTCGGAGTGCCGGTCGGAGAGCACGATGATCCGGGCGCCGCCGGCGAGGGCCGCGTCCGTCTCCCGGCAGATCTCCTCGATGCGGTCGGCCAGCGCCTGGCCGCCGCCGCTCACCCGGTACAGGCCGGACAGCGTGGTGGCCTTCAGACCGGGGCGGTCGCCGTCGGCGTTGATGTGGATGAGCTTGGCCAGCTCGTCGTTGTCGATGACCGGGAAGGGCAGGGTCACGCTGCGGCAGGAGGCCGACGTCGGCTCCAGCAGGTTGCCCTGCGGGCCGAGCCCGGAGTGCAGCGAGGTGACCAGCTCCTCGCGGATGGCGTCCAGCGGCGGGTTGGTGACCTGCGCGAACAGCTGGGTGAAGTAGTCGAACAGCAGGCGCGGCCGGTCGGAGAGCGCGGCGATGGGCGAGTCGGTGCCCATCGAGCCGATCGGCTCGGCGCCGGTGCGGGCCATCGGGGCGAGCAGGACGCGCAGCTCCTCCTCGGTGTACCCGAAGGTCTGCTGGCGCCGGGTGACCGAGGCGTGGGTGTGCACGATGTGCTCGCGCTCGGGCAGGTCGGCCAGCCGGGTGAGCCCGGCGTCCAGCCACTCCTGGTAGGGGTGCTCGGCGGCGAGGGCGCTCTTGATCTCGTCGTCCTCGATGATGCGGTGCTCGGCGGTGTCCACCAGGAACATCCGGCCCGGCTGGAGGCGTCCCTTGCGCACGACGCGGGCCGGGTCGATGTCCAGGACGCCGACCTCGGAACCGAGGACCACCAGGCCGTCGTCGGTGACCCAGTAGCGTCCCGGGCGCAGGCCGTTGCGGTCCAGGACGGCGCCGACCTGCACGCCGTCGGTGAAGGTGACGCAGGCCGGTCCGTCCCAGGGCTCCATCATCGTCGCGTGGTACTGGTAGAAGGCGCGGCGCGCCGGGTCCATGGAGTCGTGGTTCTCCCACGCCTCGGGGACCATCATCAGCACCGAGTGCGGCAGGGACCGCCCGCCCAGGTGCAGCAGCTCCAGCACCTCGTCGAAGGAGGCCGAGTCGGAGGCGTCCGGCGTGCACACGGGGAAGATCCGCTCCAGCGACCGGCCGTCGCCGAAGAGGGTGGTGGCGAGCTGCGACTCGCGGGCGCGCATCCAGTTGCGGTTGCCCTTGACGGTGTTGATCTCGCCGTTGTGCGCGATGAACCGGTAGGGGTGTGCGAGCGGCCAGCTCGGGAACGTGTTGGTGGAGAACCGGGAGTGCACCAGCGCGATGGCGGAGGCGAAGCGGCGGTCCGACAGGTCGGGGAAGAAGGGTTCGAGCTGGCCGGTGGTGAGCATGCCCTTGTAGACGAGGGTGCGGGCCGACAGCGACGGGAAGTACGTCGCGGCCTCGCGCTCGGCGCGCTTGCGCAGCACGAAGGCGAGCCGGTCCAGCGCGACGCCCTCGCGGGCGCCGTCGGCGGCGGCGACGAAGAGCTGGCGGAAGACGGGCATCGTGGCCCGCGCGCCGTTGCCCAGCAGCTCCGGGGCGACGGGCACGTCGCGCCAGCCGAGGACGTTCAGGTTCTCTTCGGCGGCGATCTCCTCGATGCGCGCGAGCGCGGCGGCGGATTCGGCCTCGTCGGCCGGCAGGAACGCGATGCCGACGGCGTAGGCGCCCGCGGCGGGCAGGTCGAAGGCGACGCTCTCGCGCAGGAAGGCGTCGGGGACCTGCACCAGGATGCCGGCGCCGTCCCCGGAGTCGGGCTCCGAGCCGGTGGCGCCACGGTGTTCGAGGTTGCGCAGAACGGTCAGCGCCTGCTCCACGAGACGGTGGCTCGCTTCGCCGGTGAGGGTGGCCACGAAGCCGACACCACAGGCGTCGTGCTCGTACCGGGGGTCGTACAACCCCTGCTTGGCAGGGTGGGCCGCCATAGACGCTGCACGCATCGGCTCTCCCGTCGTCGTCGTGGCAAGTACAAACGCCGAGGGACGACGTTGGCCCTCTGCAGATCAGAATTTCGTGCAGGTTACATGATGAGCAGTTTCCCGAGAAGTGGATAACGGAGTCCATCATCCGGACACCGGACACGGTGTCCGGGGTGTCGGCCGTGCGGGACGGCGACGGCGCCGGACGGCTCTGCTCGTACGAGGTGCCACAGGCGTCGTTGCCCGCGGCGCTGGGGGCTCATGCCCAGCCACCGGGCAATCGAAACCGCCTGGTAACACGTTTTACTCAGCGCGCTCGGCCGACTGCGCGAAGGCCCTGGACGGTCTCTTCCAGGATGACCCGTCGGTGACCCGGCACCACCGGTGCCGGGGGTGACCTCCGCCGCCGCGGAAGGGGCCGCCGCACGGAGCGGCCGGGGCGGCGGTGCTTGGGGAGGGGAGGCGGCGGTGCTCAGGAACGGTCGGCGGACGCGCCGTCCTGCTCGTGGACGGCGGAGCCGGAGGCGTCCCCGTCCCGCCCGTCCCGCTGCTCCTGCGCGGAGGCGTTCCCGGCCGGGACGTCGTCCTTCTCGGGGGCGTCCTTCGCGGGGGCGTCCTTCGCGGGGGCGTCCGCGGCCGGGACGTCCTGCGCGGGGCCGTCCTGCGCGGCGCTCCCCGGTCCGGTGCCGCCGACCTCCGGGTCCGGCTCCACGATCTCCTCGCGTCCCGGACGGCGCCGGGCGGAGACCACCAGGTAGGCGACGGCCGCCAGGAAGACCAGCAGCGCCGTCCAGTTGTTCAGCCGCAGCCCGAGGATCTCGTGGGCCTGGTCGATGCGCAGGTACTCGATCCAGAACCGCCCGGCCGTGTACCCGGCGACGTAGAGCGCGAAGGCGCGCCCGTGGCCGAGCCGGAACCGGCGGTCCGCCCAGACGACCAGGGCCGCGACGCCGAGGCACCACAGCGACTCGTACAGGAAGGTCGGGTGGTAGGTGCCGCTGTCCGCCCCGTTGTCGATCTCGACCGCCCAGGGCAGGTCGGTGGCGCGTCCGTACAGCTCCTGGTTGAACCAGTTGCCCCAGCGGCCGACCGCCTGGGCCACCGCGATGGCCGGGGCCACCGCGTCCGCGTAGGCGGGCAGCGGGATGCCCCGGCGGCGGCAGGCGATCCAGGCGCCGACGGCGCCGAAGGCGATGGCGCCCCAGATTCCGAGGCCGCCCTCCCAGATCTTCAGCGCGTTGACCCAGTTGCGGCCCTCGCCGAAGTAGAGCTGGTAATCGGTGACGACGTGGTAGAGCCTGCCCCCGACGAGACCGAACGGCACCGCCCACACCGCGACGTCGGCGACGGTCCCGGGCCGTCCGCCACGGGCCACCCAGCGCCGCCCGCCGAACCAGACGGCGAGGAACACGCCGAGGATGATGCACAGCGCGTAGCCGCGCAGCGGGAACGGACCGAGCATGATCTCGCCGGTCGAGGGGCTGGGGATCGAGGCAAGCGTCTCCATGGCGGTTCAGACGCTACCCTGCCGGGGCGCCGTCGCGGTAACCGCGTCACGACTTCTTCGCATACGCACCGTTTCCCCGCGGTGCCGTTCCGGTGACGTGGCCACCCGGGTGCCCCGCCGGTCCCGCGGCCTCACCGCTTCCCGGCGGCTTCGGCGACCTTCGCCCGCAGCGACTCGGGCGTCAGCGGGTGGGCCGGGTCCCCGTAGACGCTCTCGCCGTCCAGCAGCACCGTCGGCGTCGCGTTGTACTCCGAGGCGGTGAACGCGTCGTTGCTGCGCTTGACCCACGCGTCGTGCGTGCCGTCCTCCACGCAGGAGCGGAAGGCGGGGGTGTCCAGCCCGTCCACCCGCCCGGCCAGCGAGATCAGGTGACCGGTGTCGGCGAAGGCGTCCTCCTGCTCCGGCGGCTGGTGGGCGTAGAGCAGGTCGTGGTAGGGGGTGAACTCGCCCGCGTCCCGGGCGCAGGCCGCCGCGTTGGCCGCGCGCCGCGAGCCGTCGCCGCCCATGTTGCCGTCGATGATCGAGACGAGGTGGTACTCGGTGCGGATCTTCCCGTCCTCGGTCAGCTCGTGGATCGTGTCCTTGAACGCCTGCTCGAACTGGGCGCAGCCGGGGCAGCGGAAGTCCTCGTAGACGGTCAGGGTCACCGGGGCGTCGCCGCGCCCCACCACGATCGGTTCCGCCACTTTTCCGTCGCCCTCCTCACGGGCCCCGCCGGCCGCCGCGTAACCCACCACGCCGACGGCGGCGAGCACGGCGACGACCACGGCACCGGCCTTCACGTTCCGCTTGCGCCGGCCGGCCGCCTGCTCCTTCGCGCGCTGCTCGTGCAGCCGCTCGACGGCACTGCGCTTCCCGTCCGAAGTGTTGTCGCTCATCACGTCCGGCACAACGAGCCACCGCCGCCTTACCAGGGCTGACTCGCCGGATTTCCCCCGAACGGGGGCAAGGAGGCGGTGCGGCTTGACGACCGCTGGTCGTGTTTTCAGACCGGTCGTCGCACGGAGGCGTACCGCTCGCCGCGCATCCGGTGCGTTCACCGAGCGTGTCCGGTGGTTGCTTCCGCCCCGTTGTGACGCTGCTTACGTTGCCCCCGTCCACACCCCTGACGAGGAGGCGTCCATGCCGCACGATTCTCCACCGCAGTCGCGCTCCCCCGAGGAGCTGGCGGAACGCACGGTGACCATGCACACCGACCCGCGCTTCCTGGAGCTCAAGCGCCGCCTCACGGTCTTCGTGTTCCCCATGAGCGTGGCCTTCCTCGTCTGGTACCTGCTGTACGTCCTCATGTCGGCCTACGCCCGCGGCGTGATGGGCACCGTGCTCTTCGGGACCGTGAACGTGGCGCTGGTGTTCGGGGTGCTCCAGTTCCTCAGCACCTTCGGCATCGCCGTCCTGTACTCCCGCTACGCCAACCGGCGGCTCGACCCGCTCGCCGGGCAGCTCCGCGACGAGCTGACCGGCGGCGACGGCACCTCGGACGCCCCGCAGACCGCCGCCCCGAAGGGAGACGTCCGATGACGCACGCGCTCGACCTCGCCCAGGAGGCGGGTTCCAGCGGCCGCACGATCACCGTCGTGCTGTTCCTGGCGATGATTGCCATCACGCTCGGCGTCACCGTCTGGGCCAGCAGGCAGACGAAGTCCGCGGCCGACTTCCACTCGGGCGGACGCGGCTTCAGCGGGTTGCAGAACGGTTTCGCCATCGGCAGCGACTACATGTCCGCCGCGTCCTTCCTGGGCATCGCGGGCATGATCGCGCTGTTCGGCTACGACGGCTTCCTCTACTCCATCGGCTTCCTGGTGGCCTGGCTGGTGGCGCTGCTGCTCGTCGCCGAGCTGCTGCGCAACTCCGGACGCTTCACGATGGCCGACGTGCTGTCCTACCGGATGCGCCAGCGGCCCGTCCGCACGGCCGCCGCCGTCTCGACGATCACCGTGTCGGTCTTCTACCTGCTGGCCCAGATGGTCGGCGCCGGCGCCCTCATCGCCCTGCTGCTGGGGATCGCGCCCGGTGAGACGTACCTGGGCATGGACGCGGACACCGCCAAGATCGCGGGCATCATCGTGGTCGGCGTCCTGATGATCGTCTACGTCACCTTCGGCGGGATGAAGGGCACCACCTGGGTCCAGATCATCAAGGCCGGCATGCTCATGGGCGGCGCCTTCCTGCTCACCGTCATGGTGCTGGCCGTCTACGACTTCAACCTGGGCTCCCTCATGGGGGACGCCGCGAACGCCAGCGGGGCCGGGCAGTCGTTCCTGGAACCGGGCCTGCGGTTCGGCACGGAGGTGCCGGGCGACGCCCTCCAGACGCTGTGGAACAAGCTCGACATGATCAGCCTGGGCCTGGCCCTGGTGCTGGGCACGGCCGGGCTGCCGCACATCCTCATCCGGTTCTACACCGTCCCCGACTCCAAGACCGCCCGGAAGTCCGTGAACTGGGGCATCGGGCTCATCGGCACCTTCTACCTGATGACGCTCGTCCTCGGCTTCGGCGCGGCGGCGATGGTCGGCAAGGACGCGATCACCGCGCAGGACGCGGCGGGCAACACGGCGGCCCCGCAGCTCGCCGAAGCGGCCGGCGACTACTTCGGCGGCTCCGGACTGGCCGCCGTCATGCTCGCCATCATCGCGGCCGTGGCCTTCGCGGCGATCCTGTCCACGGTGGCCGGGCTGACGATCGCCTCGTCCTCCTCCCTCGCGCACGACTTCTACAACAGCGTGCTGCGCAAGGGGAAGGCGACCGGCCAGGAGGAGGTCAAGGTCGCCAAGCTGGCCGCCTTCGGCGTCGGCGCCGTGGCCATCGTGCTGGCGATCTTCGCGCAGAGCCTGAACGTCGCCTTCCTGGTGGCGCTGGCCTTCGCCATCGCCGCCTCGGCGAACCTGCCGACCCTGCTGCTCAGCCTGTTCTGGAAGCGCTTCAACACGCAGGGCGCGGTGGCCGGCATCTACGGCGGCCTGATCAGCGCGGTCGGCCTCGTCATCTTCTCGCCGGTGGTGTCCGGCTCGGAGAAGGCGCTGGTCACCGGCGCGGACTTCGCCTGGTTCCCGCTGTCCAACCCGGGCCTGGTCTCCATCCCGCTGGGCCTGCTGTGCGCCGTCGTCGGCACGCTGATGTCGGACGAGAACAACCCGCGCCGCTACGCCGAGCTCCAGGTGCGGGCCCTGACGGGTGCCGGGGCGGAGGGTGCGTCCCACCACTGAGCCCCGGCACCCCGGCGCCGGGCCCGGCGGCACCCCCCCACCCCGCGGCGCGCCCGCCGTCCCTGGCGCGCACCCGGGCGCCGCCGGGCCCGGCGCCATTCCGGTTCCCCTGGGTTACGGTCTGCCCGTGGACAGGACGAGCCGGCCCGGCACACCAGGCGCCGCCCGGCCCCGGCGGACATGGACGCCGTGGCCCGGGCGGCGCGGCGCCCGCCCCGCGGGCACGGGCCTCCCCGCGACGATCGCCGCGCTGCGGGAGGCCCGGCTGCTGGGCGCGGACCTGCGCGCCGGGCTGCGCGGAGGCGGGACGGCGGCGGCCCGGCGCATCCGCCGGCTCCTGCGCGCCGACGCCGTGCTCCTGGCCGACCTCGACGGGCCCGTCGCCCGGCACGGTGCCCTGCCGCGGGGCAGCGGGGCGGAGGGGCTGCTCGCCGAGGTGTACGAGCACGGGACCGCCCTGCGCCGCCCCCCGCTGTGCGCGGCGCCGCTGATCGTGGCCGACGAGCTGGCCGGCTGCCTCATCGCCGCCGGGGACGTGGCCGAGGAGGACCTCAGCGAGGTCGCCCGGCTCGTCGCCGAGCAGCTCGACCACGCCGAGCTGCGCACCGCCCGCACCCGGATCGCCGCCGCCGACCTGCGGACGCTGCGGGCGCAGATATCACCGCACTTCCTGCACAACGCGCTCGCGGTCATCGCCGCCCACATCCGCAGCGACCCCGGCCGGGCGCGCGGGCTGCTCACGGACTTCGCGGACTACCTGCGCTACAGCTTCTCCACCCAGGGCGACTACGCGACCGTCGCCGCCGAGCTCCAGGCCACGCAGACGTACCTGGAACTCCAGCGCGCCCGGTTCGACGACCGCCTCGACATCACGGTGCGGATGGCCCCGGAGATCCTGCCCGTCGCCATCCCCTTCCTGGTCGTGCAGCCCATCGTGGAGAATGCGGTCCGGCACGGACTGGAGCGGAAGGCGGGGCGCGGCCACATCAGCGTCTCCGGCTTCGGCGAGGGGCCGCTCGTCGTCATCGAGATCGAGGACGACGGCGTGGGCATGGACCCCCAGCTCGCCCGCGCCGTCCTCGCGGGCTCCGGGCCCCCGGCGAAGGGCGTGGGCCTGGCCAACGTGGACCAGCGGCTGCGCGCGGTGTACGGGCCCGAGCACGGCCTGCTCATCGAGACCGCGCCGGACAGCGGTACCAAGGTCGTCATCCGGGTACCGCGCTTCATGCGAGGAGTGGTGGCCGAGTGATGCTTCAGGTTCTGGTCGTGGAGGACGAGCCGTTCACCCGGGAGGAGCTGAACGGCTTCCTCGCCGGCATGCCCGAGATCGCGGACGTGGTGTCCGCCGAGAGCGGCGAGGCGGCCGTGCGGCTGCTGGGCGGCACCGCGTTCGACGCGGTCTTCCTGGACATCTCCATGCCGGGCCTGGACGGGATGGCGGTGGCCCGGGTGATCAGCATGCTCTCGGCCCCGCCCGCGATCGTGTTCGTCACCGCCTCGGAGTCGCACGCCATCGAGGCGTTCGGCATCGGCGCGGTCGACTACCTGCTCAAGCCGGTGCGCCCGGAGCGGCTGGCCGACTCGGTGGCGCGCATCGCACGGCTGCGCCGGGGCCCGGAGGAGGAGGGCGGCCCGGCCGACGAGCTGGCGGTGGTGCAGATCGAGCACAGCAGGCGCACCGTGTTCGTGCGGCGCGACGACATCCAGTTCGCCGAGGCGCACGGGGACTACGTGCGGCTGCACACCGCCGACGGCACGCACCTGATCCGGCTCTCCCTGTCCTACCTGGAGGACGTGTGGGCGCCGGCCGGTTTCGTGCGGGTGCACCGGGGCTTCCTGGTGGCGGTGCGCTGGGTGCACGACCTGCGGGTGACCAGCTCGGCCGGGCTGGTGGCCTGCACCCCGGCCGGTGACGTCCCCGTCAGCAGGCGGCACGCCAGGGGCCTGAAGGAGCGGCTCATCGACGCGGCCCGCAGCGGCCAGCTCGGCCGGGCGGCGAGGTGACCGGCGCCCGGCGGGTGAAGGTCACCAGCCCGCAGACCCGTATCGCGCTGGCCCGGGGCCGCCGCAGCGACCGCCGCTCGCTGCCGCTGCCGGGGCCGGCCGATCCGGAGCTGGCCCGGCGCGTCTTCGCGGCGCAGCGCCGCACGGCCCTGCGCACCACCGTCCTGCTGGCGGCCGTGCTGTTCGGCACGAGCGGCACGATCGCGGCGCTGCCCGTGCTGGACCGGCTGCGGGTGGGCGGGGTGCCCGTCTCCTGGCTGCTGCTGGCCGCGGCGACGTACCCGCTGCTGCTGCTCATCGCCGCCGCGCACGTGCGCACGGCCGAGCGCACCGAGGAGGCCGAACGCGGTGGAACCGGGCCGGGCGAGCGGGACGGCGGCGGGGCGTGACCGGTCTGCTCGCCATCGGGTTCCTCGTCGGGGCGAGCCTGGTCATCGGCGTCTACGGGGTGCGGGCCGCGCGGACCACACCGGACTTCCTGGTCGCCTCCCGGCGGGTGGGCAGCGGGCTCAACGCCATGGCCATCGCGGGCGAGTACGTCTCGGCGGCCTCCGTGCTGGGGCTGGCGGGGCTGCTGCTCAAGGACGGCATCGGCACCATGTGGTACGCCGTCGGGTTCACGGCCGGGTACGTGGCCGTCGCGGCGCTCGTCGCCGGGCCGATGCGCCGTTCGGGGGCCTTCACTGTGCCGGACTTCGCCGAGTACCGGCTCGGCTCGCCCGCGGTGCGCAGGCTGTGCGGGCTGATCGTGCTGGTGATCATGTGGCTGTACCTGGTCCCGCAGTTCAAGGGCGCCGGAGTGGTGCTCCAGCTCGTCAGCGGGACCCCGTACTGGGTCGGTGTGGTGCTGGCGGGCCTGGTGGTGAGCGGGTCGATCGCGGTGGGCGGGATGCGCTCGGCGACGTACGTGCAGGCGTTCCACTACCTGGTGAAGCTGGTGTTCATCGCGGTGCCCGCCGTCTTCCTGGTGGCGCACTCCGGGGCCCGGACGCGGGAGGCGGCGCTGACGCCGGTCACCGTGCCGGAGGGGTGGAGCCGCCCGCTGCTGGACGTGGGCGGCTCGGGGTACCCGCTGCTGTCGACGTGGTCGGTGCTGCTGGCCACGACGCTGGGCGCGGTGGGCCTGCCGCACGTCATCATGCGCTTCCACACCAGCTCCAGCGCCCGCGCGGCGCGCCGGGTGGCGGTCGGGGTGATCGCGCTGCTGGGCGTGTTCTACCTGTTCCCCGTCGTGTACGGGCTGCTGGGCCGGGTGCTGACCCCGCACCTGGTGCACGACAACGCCACCGACACCGTCGCCGTGGTGCTGCCCGGCGAGGCGGTTCCGGGGATGCTGGGCAGTGTGCTGACGGCCCTGGTGGCCGCCGGGGCGTTCGCCGCGTTCCTGTCCACGTCCTCGGGGCTGCTGCTGGCGCTGGCGGGCGGCCTCTCGCACGACCTGTTCGGCAGCGGGCTCTCCCGGCTGCGCGCCGCGGTCGCGGCCGGGGCGTTCGTGGCGGTGCTGCTGTCGCTCCCGGCCGCGCACCTGGCCATCAACGTGCTCGTCGGCTGGGCCTTCGCGGTGGCGGCGTCCACCTTCTGCCCGCTGCTGGTGCTGGGCATCTGGTGGCCCCGGCTGACGCTGGCGGGCGCGGTGAGCGGTCTGGTCGCCGGGGCCACCTCGGCGACGGGCGCGGCCCTCGTCTCGGCGCTCGGCGCCTTCGAGCCGGGGCTGCTCACCGTCCTGCTGGAGCAGCCCGCGTCGTGGACGGTGCCGCTGGCCTTCGGGACGATGATCGGCGTGTCCTGGTGGGGTACGCCGCCGGAAGGGGCGGAGCGTGCGGTGCTGCGCCTGCACGCCCCCGACCCCTCCCCCGCCGGGCGGCGTCAGCCCTGACGCACGGCCTCGCGCACGCCGCGGGCCAGCTCGCCCGCCAGCTCCCGCACCTCCGCCAGGCCGGCGTCGAGGTCGTCCGGGTGGTCGAGCAGCCGCTTGACGAACGCGGAGCCGACGATCACGCCGTCGGCGAAGCCGGCCACCTCGGCGGCCTGGGACCGGCCGGAGACGCCGAGCCCGACGCACACCGGCAGGGTGGTGGCGGCCCGGGTGCGCCGGACCAGTTCCGCCGCCTGCCGGCCCACCGAGGCGCGGGTGCCGGTGACGCCCATGAGCGAGGCCGCGTAGACGAAGCCGCTGCCCGCCGCCGTGATGGTGGCCAGCCGCTCGTCCCGGCTGCTGGGCGCGACCACGAAGACGGTGGCCAGCCGGTGCCGCTCGGCGGCCTCGCGCCACGGGCCCGACTCCTCCACCGGCAGGTCGGGCAGGATGCACCCGGCGCCGCCCGCGTCGGCCAGCTCGGCGGCGAAGCGCTCGGGCCCGTAGCGGTCCACCGGGTTCCAGTAGGTCATGACGAGCACCGGGGCGCCGGTGGCGGCGTGCGTCTCGCGCACGGTGCGCAGCACGTCGGCGATGCGGACGCCGCCGCGCAGGGCGATGTCGTCGGCGGTCTGGATGACCGGGCCGTCCAGCACCGGGTCGCTGTGCGGCAGCCCGACCTCGACGATGTCGCAGCCGCCCTCCAGCAGCGCGGTGCAGGCCGCGATGCCGCCGTCCACCGTCGGGAACCCGGCGGGGAGGTAGCCCACGAGCGCCGCGCGGCCCTCGTCCCTGGCCCGGCCGAGCACGGAGTCCAGCAGGGCGGCGTTGCCCCGCGCTCCGGCCGGGACGGGCGGCAGGTCGCCCGCGTCGTGCGTGGCGGCGGGGGTGCCGGTGCCGTGGATGTGCGTGGTGCCCGTCATCGTCCGGCCTCCGCCGTGTCGTCGTCCGCGCCGTCGTTCCCGTCCGCGCTGTCCGTTCCGAGCGCGTCCCGCCCGCCGCTCGCGGGCTGCTCGTCGTAGTAGCCGAAGTAGCGGGCGGCGGTGTCCATGTCCTTGTCGCCGCGTCCGGAGAGGTTGACCAGGACGAGCCCGCCTTGGCCGAGTTCGCGGCCCAGCTCCAGGGCTCCGGCGAGTGCGTGGGCGCTCTCGATGGCGGGGATGATGCCCTCGGTCTGGGACAGCAGCCGCAGGGCCCGCATGGCCTCGTCGTCGGTCACCGGGCGGTATTCGGCCCGTCCGGCGTCCTTGAGGTAGGAGTGCTCGGGGCCGATGCCCGGGTAGTCCAGACCGGCGGAGATCGAGTAGGGCTCGGTGATCTGGCCCTCGTCGTCCTGGAGGACGTAGGAGCGGGAGCCGTGCAGGATGCCGGGCTCCCCGGCGGTCAGCGTCGCCGCGTGCTCGCCGGAGTCCACGCCGTGGCCGGCGGCCTCCAGCCCGACCAGCCGCACGGCGGCGTCGCCGAGGAACGCGTGGAAGAGGCCGATGGCGTTGGAGCCGCCGCCCACGCAGGCGGCGACGGCGTCCGGCAGCCGCCCGGTGCGCTCCAGGATCTGGCGGCGGGCCTCGACGCCGATCACCCGGTGGAAGTCGCGGACGAGGGCGGGGAACGGGTGCGGTCCGGCGACGGTGCCGAACAGGTAGTGGGTGTCCTCCACGTTGGCGACCCAGTCGCGGAACGCCTCGTTGATGGCGTCCTTGAGGGTGCGGCTGCCGGAGGCGACGGGGACGACCTCGGCGCCCAGCATGCGCATCCGGGCGACGTTGAGCGCCTGGCGCCGGGTGTCGATCTCGCCCATGTAGATCGTGCAGTCGAGGCCGAACAGGGCGCAGGCGGTGGCGGTGGCCACGCCGTGCTGCCCGGCGCCGGTCTCGGCGATGACGCGGGTCTTGCCCATGCGCCGGGTGAGCAGGGCCTGCCCGAGCACGTTGTTGATCTTGTGGGAGCCGGTGTGGTTGAGGTCCTCGCGCTTGAGGAAGACGCGGGCTCCCCCGGCGTGTCCGGCGAAGCGCGGGACCTCGGTCAGCGCGCTGGGCCGGCCGGTGTAGTTGACCAGCAGGTCGTTCAGCTCGGCGGCGAAGGCCGGGTCGGCCTTGGCCTTGGCGTACTCGGCGGCCACCTCGTCCACGGCGGCGACGAGCGCCTCCGGGATGAACTTGCCACCGAACGCGCCGAAGTACCCTTCGGCGCTCGGGACGGTGCCCTCGGGGTCGGGCAGGAAGAAGTCAGCGGACATCGACGCAGCTCCTGGGACGCGGTCGTTACGTGACGATAAGCACGGATGCGCGGGCGTGCGGGCACGGCCGCGCCCGGCGGCGGCCGTCCGGGCGTGCCGGAGCGGCCTGCCGCCGGGGCGGCCCGGACGGGCGGCCCGCTCAACGGCGGGGGTGCCGCCGGCCCGGCCCGCTCATCGCCATCGGCGTCCGTTGACCTGTCCCGGTTCCGCTCCGATGTGGTAGCGCACGCGCCGCCCGTGGACCCGCCGCGCCGGGGCGCGGCAGCCGCGCGGCCGGCAGCCGCGGGCGAGTCGGGCGTGGGCGCGGCGCACGGCGGTCAGCGTCCGTGGCGCAGGGCCGGGTGGGCACCGGCGGCAACGAGGTCGGCCACCGCCGTCCTCGGGTCCTTGCCGGTCACCAGCGACTCGCCGACCAGCACCGCGTCCGCGCCGTCGTTGGCGTAAGCGATGAGGTCGTGCGGGCCGCGCACGCCGGACTCGGCGATGCGCACGACGTGGTCGGGGATCTCGGGGGCGACGCGGGCGAAGTTGCCCCGGTCGACCTCCAGCGTCCTGAGGTTGCGCGCGTTGACGCCGATGACGCGGGCTCCCGCGTCCACCGCGCGCTCGACCTCCTCCTCGTCGTGCACCTCGACCAGCGGGGTCAGGCCGATGCTCTCGGCCCGTTCGATGAGGGAGACGAGCGCGTCCTGCTCCAGGGCGGCGACGATGAGCAGCGCGAGGTCGGCGCCGTAGGCGCGCGCCTCCCACAGCTGGTAGGCGGTGACGATGAAGTCCTTGCGCAGCACCGGGATGCCGACGCGGGCGCGCACGGCCTCCAGGTCGGCCAGGGATCCGCCGAAGCGCCGCTGCTCGGTGAGGACGGAGATGACCGCGGCGCCGCCCGCCTCGTAGTCGGCGGCGAGCCCGGCCGGGTCCGCGATGGCGGCCAGCGCGCCCTTGGAGGGGCTGGACCGCTTCACCTCGCAGATGACCTTGATCCCCTCGCCCCGCAGGGCCGCCACGCCGTCCAGGGCCTGCGGGGCCTGCGCGACGCGCTCCTTGAGGTCGTCGAGGCTCACGCGCGCCTGGCGTTCGGCGAGGTCCTCGCGGACGCCGTCGATGATCTCGGCGAGCACACTCACGCGAGCGGCCCCTTTCTGCTGGGTGGCGGACGGCCGTGAGGAGCGGACGGTCGCGGTCGGTCCCTGTGATGGTATCCGGCCACCGGGGCGGTGCCCGCATCCGGTGCCCCGGAGTCTCACATACCGGAGGAAAGGGCCAGAGCCGCACCGGTCTACGGGGCCAGGGCGGCGCCGGCGGGCAGGTTCCGCGCGACGGTGAAGAGGAGCGTCAGCGCGCCTGCGGCGTACGCCCATCCGGGCCGCGGGACCGGCGGGCGGTCCGGGCGCAGCAGCCACCGCGCACCCAGCACGGCGAGGACCACCACACCGGCCACCACCAGCGCGTTCGCGCCCGCGGCGGTGCCGAGATGGCCGTGCAGCAGGGCGTGGGCGGCCCGCAGCCCGCCGCAGCCGGGGCACAGCAGCCCGGTGTGGCGCAGCACCGGGCAGGGCGGGTAGCGGACCGGCTCCCCGGGAGGGACGGCGGCGACGTACGCGGCGGCGGCCCCGAGCACGGCCGCTCCCGCCAGCGGCACGGCGCGGGGGCCGAAACGGAACGGGCGCATCCGCCCAGCCTGCCGCCCGCGCCGCGCCCGGACAGCGCGACGCGCCCGCCGCGGCACCGGTACGGGTGCCGCGGACGGGCGCGCGTCAGCGGTACGGGGCGGGAACCCGGGCGGCGCTTCGCCGCCCGGGCGGTCAGCTGGTGACGCCCGCGCGCTCCCGGCGGTCGGCGGCGTCCTGGGACTCCTTCGGCGCGCCGAGGCCCATCGAGCGCATCACCATGCCGACGACACCTCCGAGCGCGACGACGACGAGCCCGGCCACCACGCCGACCGGCTGGGCCATGACGGTGAACGCCGCGCCGATGCCGAAGCCGATGAAGGCGATGATGACGCCGGTCCAGGCGGCGGGGGTGTGTCCGTGGCTGCTGTCCGCCATGAGTGCTCCTCGTCGGTCAGGGGTGTCGGGGCCGGGTCGGATTCCCCGCTCATTGTGTCAGGGGCGGTCAGGACCGTCGCGCCCGGCCGTCCGGTCGTCAGCGCCGGGGGACGCCCCCTCGGGCGGACCGGTGGGGTCCTCGCCGCGGTCGAGCGCCTTCCACAGCTCCTCGGGACGCTCCGGGTCGGCGGGCGCACGGGCCGCGCGCTGACGGCGCGGTGCTCCCTCGCGTTCGTAGCGGCTGCCCATCGCGGGCCAGTGCCGTCCGTACCGCAGGGCGAGCAGCCCGGCGCCCAGCAGCAGGGCGCCGCCCACCGCCGCGGCGTAGGGCCAGCCGCTGTGGGAGACCTGCTCCAGGGAGCTGTGGGCCAGCCCCGTCGCGGAGGCCGCGGCGCCGTCCAGGCCGGTGGTGCCGGAGGCGCCCGCCAGCGCCGCGGCCAGCGTCCCGGCGCCGCAGGCCGCGAGCAGCAGCGCGACGGCCGCCCTGGTGGCGCGGCGCACCGCGAAGACGGCGACGAGGGCGGCGAGTCCGACCAGGGCCAGCGCGCTGGGCAGCCCGGTCACGTCACTGCCGCTCGCCTCCACGGGCATCCGGGCGCCGCCTTCCACGGCGTAGCCGCGCACCCACGGCTGGCCCGCCGCGACGAGCACCACGGCGGCGCCGAGCGCGCCGCCGGACAGGGCGGCCCCGAGCGCACGGCGCGGCCCCTGCCCGGTGCCTGACGCGGTCTCGGGTCCGGTGCCGGACCCGGTGCCGGTTGCGGGTTCGCGGTCGGGTTCCGGGGCGGATTCGGGCGAAGTGGTCACGTCTCCACGCTACCGCCGAGGTGGTGGGCGGACTCCACCGCCCTGAGCACGGCCGCCGCCTTGTTGCGGCACTCGGTGTCCTCGGCGTGCGGGTCGGAGTCGGCGACGACCCCGGCGCCCGCCTGCACGTAGGCGGTGCCGTCGCGCAGCAGCGCGGTGCGGATGGCGATGGCGGTGTCCAGGTCCCCGGCGAAGTCCAGGTAGCCCACGCAGCCGCCGTACAGGCCGCGCCGGACCGGTTCCAGCTCCTCGATGATCTGGAGCGCGCGCGGCTTGGGCGCGCCGGAGAGCGTCCCGGCGGGGAAGCAGGCGGTGAGCGCGTCGAACGCGGTGCGTCCCGGTGCCAGCCGTCCGGTGACCGTCGAGACGATGTGCATGACGTGGCTGTACCGCTCGACCGACATGAAGTCGACGACCTCGACGCTGCCGGGTGCGCAGACCCGTCCCAGGTCGTTGCGGCCCAGGTCCACGAGCATGAGGTGCTCGGCGCGCTCCTTGGGGTCGGCCAGCAGCTCCTCGGCCAGCGCGTTGTCCCGCTGCGGGGTGGCGCCGCGCGGGCGGGTCCCGGCGATGGGGTGCAGCAGGGCGCGGCCGTCCTCCACCTTGACGAGCGCCTCGGGGCTGGACCCGACGATGTCGAAGCCGCCGCCGTCCTCCCCGGTCCCGCCGAAGCGGAACAGGTACATGTACGGGCTGGGGTTGGTGGTGCGCAGCACCCGGTAGACGTCCAGCGCCGAGGCGGCGCACGGCGTCTCGAACCGCTGCGAGGGCACGACCTGGAACGCCTCCCCGGCCCGGATGCGCTCCTTGACGTCCTCCACGGCGTCCTGGAACGCGGCGCCGCCCCACCGCTCGGTGTACTCGGGGACCTGGGGGTCGGGCAGGGCGGAGGCGCCGGCGGCGACCGGGCGGTCCAGGTCGTCCGCCATCGCGTCCAGCCGGGCGACGGCGTCGGCGTACGCCTCGTCCACGCCCGTCTCCAGGTCGTTGTGGTTGATGGCGTTGGCGATGAGCAGCACCGTGCCGTCGCGGTGGTCGAGCACCGCGAGGTCGGAGGTGAGCAGCATGGTGAGTTCGGGCAGCCGCAGGTCGTCCCGTGCGCTGTCGCCCACGCGTTCCAGGCGGCGCACGATGTCGTAGCCGAGGTAGCCGACCATGCCGCCGGTGAAGGGCGGCAGGTGCGGATCGCGCGGGGTGTGCAGCGCCTCGACGGTGGCGCGCAGCGCGGCGAGCGGGTCGCCGCCGGTGGGGACGCCGACGGGCGGGGTGCCGGTCCAGTGCGCCTGTCCGTCCCTGACGGTGAGCGCGGCGGAGCTGCGCACGCCGACGAAGGAGTAGCGCGACCAGGTGCGGCCGTTCTCGGCCGACTCCAGCAGGAAGGTGCCGGGCCGTTCGGCTGCGAGCTTGCGGTACAGGGCGATCGGGGTGTCGCCGTCGGCCAGCAGCCGCCGGGTGACGGGGATGACGCGACGGTCCTTGGCCAGCGTGCGGAACGCGTCGAGGTCGGGGGTGGTCATCGTCAGCGCCCCTCCCCCGCCGCCACGGGCAGATCGCCGGCGTCGAAGCAGGTGCGGTCGCCGGTGTGGCAGGCCGCGCCCACCTGGTCGACCCGGACGAGGACGGTGTCACCGTCGCAGTCGAGGGCGACCGACCGCACGTGCTGGACGTGCCCGGAGGTGTCGCCCTTCACCCAGTACTCGCGGCGGCTGCGGCTCCAGTAGGTGCAGCGCCCGGTGGTCAGCGTGCGGTGCAGGGCCTCGTCGTCCATCCAGCCGAGCATGAGGACCTCGCCGGTGTCGTACTGCTGGGCGATGGCGGGGAAGAGACCGTCGGCGTTCCTCTTGAGGCGGGCGGCGACGGCGGGTTCGAGCGCGGAAGCGGGCATGGCCACATTCTGCCGTCGCGGAACCCGAACCGGAAAACCGGCATAACGTGCGTAAAGCGCGTAAAGCGCCTGGCCGTTCGCCGCCGCAGGCTGTTCCCGACCTGTGACGCTGCCCGGGGAGTCGAATGTCTGTGGCATGGGGCATGCTGTCGACCATGAGTTACCCTCCGCCGCCGAACAATCCGTCCGGGTCCGGCGCCGGCGGCGGCTTCGGCCCGCCGCAGGGCTTCGGGCCCCCCGAACAACCCGGTCCGCCCGCCGGGGGCTACGGCTACCCCGGCCAGTCCGGCGGGTACCCCGGCGCCCCCGGGCAGCCGCCCGGCGGTTATCCGGGCCAGCCGCCCTACGGCGGCCCCGGCATACCCGGCGGCCCGCCCGGCGGCCCCGGCATACCCGGCGGCCCGGGCGGTTACCCGCCTCCGCCGCCCGGCGGCAGCGGGGGCAACGGGCCGAAGGTGGCCGCCATCGTCATCGGTGCCGTCCTCGTCGCCGCCCTCGTCGTCGGCGGCCTGCTCATCGCCAACCAGGGTGACGGCGACGCCCAGGCGGACGGGGACACGTCCCCCTCGCCCACGCCCTCCGGCACGGCGGAGGCCTCCCCGGCGCCGAGCGAGGAGGCGAGCAGCCCTCCCACCGAGGAGGCGACGGACGGCCCGGCGTCGCCCGCCGCGACGCCGCGCATCCAGTACGTCGTCCTCGACCCGGGCACCTGCTTCGACCACCCCACCCTGACGAGCGGCCTCTCCGAGATCGAGGAGAAGCCGTGCAGCGGGGAGCACGACGCCGAGGTCATCTCCAACCTCACCCTCACCGGTGACTTCGCCGACGACGACGCGATCGGCCAGAAGGCCCTCGAACTGTGCGAGACGGACGCCATGGAGCGGGTGCGGAAGCTCCCGCAGAGCAACACCGTCTACTACCCCTTCGCGCTCTACCCGCTGAGGACGACGTACGTGCTCCAGGGCAAGGACACCGTCTCCTGCGCCCTGACCCAGAGCAACGCGGCCGACGGCGAGAAGATGACGGGGCCCCTTCCCGGGAGCTGAGGCGGCCCGGTGGCGCGGCGCCTCGCCCGGCGCCGCCCCCGGCCGTAGGGTGGAGACATGTCCACCCATGCCAAGCGTGAACGCCTGCTCCTCGCCGACCTGTTGGAGGCGTCGGGTCCCGACGCCCCCACCCTGTGCGAGGGGTGGTCCACCCGCGACCTCGCCGCCCACCTCGTCGTGCGCGAGCGCCGGGCCGACGCGGCGGGCGGCATCCTGATCAAGCCGCTCGCCGCCCGGCTCGGCCGCGTCCAGGGCGAGTTCGCCGCCAAGCCCTACGAGGAGCTGGTCCAGCTCATCAGGACGGGCCCGCCGCGCATGTCGCCGTTCTCCCTCAAGCAGGTCGACGAGGCGGCCAACACCGTGGAGTTCCACGTCCACGCCGAGGACGTCCGCCGCGCGCAGCCGGACTGGACGCCGCGCGAGGTGGACCCGGTCCTCGCGGACGCCCTGTGGCGCAGGCTGGAGACGACCGCCCGGGTGTACGGCCGCCGGTGCCCGGTCGGGCTGGTGCTGCGCCGCCCCGACGGCCAGACGGCGGTGGCCCGCAAGGGCACCCCGGTGGTCACGGTCACCGGCGAACCGGCCGAGCTGCTCCTGTTCGCCAGCGGCAGGCAGCAGGTGGCCGACGTCGAGCTGGCCGGCGACAAGGACGCCGTGGCCCGGGCCACCGAGGCCCGCCTGGGCATCTGAGCCCACCGGGGACGCCCGCCGCGGCCGTCCCCGCCCGGAACAGCCCCCCGGGTGCCGGAACCGTTCCGGCACCCGGGCGGTCCGGGACCCAGCAGTCCCGGACCGCCCGGTGCCGGGGCTACCGCACCGGGTGCCCGGAGTCCCGCAGCGCCGCCTTGACCTCCGCGATCCGCAGGTCCCCGAAGTGGAACACGGAGGCCGCCAGGACGGCGTCCGCCCCAGCCTCGACCGCCGCGGGGAAGTCGGCGGGCTTGCCCGCGCCACCGGAGGCGATCACCGGTACGCTCACGTGCCGCCGCACGGCGTCGATCATCTCGGTGTCGTAGCCGTCCTTCGTGCCGTCGGCGTCCATGGAGTTGAGCAGGATCTCCCCGGCGCCCAGATCAGCCGCCCGGTGCGCCCACTCCACCGCGTCGACGCCGGTGCCGCGCCGGCCGCCGTGCGTGGTCACCTCGAACGCGCCGGACGCCGTCCGCCGCGCGTCCACGGACAGCACGAGGACCTGGCGGCCGAAGCGTTCGGCGATCTCCCGGATCAGCTCGGGGCGCGCGATGGCGGCGGTGTTGACGCCGACCTTGTCGGCGCCCGCGCGCAGCAGCCGGTCCACGTCGTCGGCGGCGCGCACCCCGCCGCCCACGGTCAGCGGGATGAAGACCTGCTCGGCGGTGCGGCGCACCACGTCGTAGGTGGTCTCCCGGTTCCCCGAGGACGCCGTGATGTCCAGGAACGTCAGCTCGTCGGCGCCCTCGGCGTCGTAGACCTTCGCCATCTCCACCGGGTCGCCGGCGTCCTTCAGGTTCTGGAAGTTGACGCCCTTGACGACCCGGCCGCCGTCCACGTCCAGGCAGGGGATGACTCGTACGGCCAGGGTCACGGACGTTCTCCTCGGAATGCTTCCAGTTCGACTTCCACCAGGACGCGCGAGTCGGTGAAGCCCGACACCACGACGAGCGTCGCGGCGGGCCGCACGGTGCCGAACTGCTCCCAGTGGGCGCGGCCCACGGCCTCCACGTCCCGGGCGTGGGCCAGGTACATGCGGGTGCGGACGACGGACTCGGCGTCCAGCCCGAAGGGCTCCAGCGCGGCGAGCGCCCGCGCGAACGCCGTCCTGGCCTGCTGGTACGGATCGCCCTCGCCCTGGATGACGCCGTCCACGAACGCCGTCGTGCCGGCCACCACCACCAGGTCACCGGCGGCGACCGCGCGGGCGGAGCCGACGGACTCCTCCCAGGGGTCCTCGCTCCGCACGCGCTCGACCGTCATGCCGCCACCGCCTCCAGCGCCTCTTCCAGGGTGAACGCCTTCGCGTACAGGGCCTTGCCCACGATCGCGCCCTCCACCCCGCTGGGCACCAGCGTGGCGATGGCGCGCAGGTCCTCCAGGGAGGAGACGCCGCCGGACGCCACGACGGGCCGGTCGGTGGCGGCGCAGACGTCCCGCAGCAGCTCCAGGTTGGGGCCCTTGAGGGTGCCGTCCTTGTTGATGTCGGTGACCACGTAGCGGGCGCAGCCCTCGGAGTCCAGCCGGGCCAGCGTCTCGTACAGGTCGCCGCCGTCCCGCGTCCAGCCCCGGCCGCGCAGCGTGGTGCCGCGCACGTCGAGCCCGACGGCGATCCGGTCGCCGTGTTCGGCGATGATCTTCGCCACCCACTGCGGGGACTCCAGGGCGGCCGTGCCGAGGTTCACCCGCGTGCACCCCGTGGCCAGCGCGGCGGCGAGCGAGGCGTCGTCGCGGATGCCGCCCGACAGTTCCACCTTGAGGTTCATGCTGCGCACGACCTCGCCGATCCGTTCCCGGTTGTCCCCGGTGCCGAACGCGGCGTCGAGGTCCACCAGGTGCAGCCACTCGGCGCCCGCGGCCTGCCAGGCCAGCGCGGCCTGGAGCGGGTCGCCGTAGGACGTCTCGGAGCCGGACTCGCCGTGGACCAGCCGGACGGCCTGGCCGTCGCGCACGTCCACGGCGGGGAGCAGTTCGAGCTTTCGGAGCGTTGCCTCGGGCATCAAAGGGTCTCGATCCAGTTGGTGAGGAGCTGCGCGCCGGCGTCGCCGGACTTCTCGGGGTGGAACTGGGTGGCCCACAGCGGGCCGTTCTCGACGGCGGCGACGAACCGTTCGCCGTGCGTCGACCAGGTGACCTTCGGCGGCGCCAGCGCCGCGTTGTGGGTTTCGAACTCCCACGCGCGCACGGCGTAGGAGTGCACGAAGTAGAACCGGGCGCCGGCGTCCAGGCCGGCGAACAGGGCGGTGTCCGCAGGGGGCTCCACGGTGTTCCAGCCCATGTGCGGGACGACCTCGGCCTTGATCGGCCCGACCGTCCCGGGCCACTCGTCCAGGCCCTCCGCCTCGATGCCGTGCTCGACACCCCGGCTGAAGAGGATCTGCATGCCGACGCAGATGCCCATCACCGGACGGCCGCCCGCCAGGCGGCGGCCCACGATCCAGTCGCCCCGGGCCTCCCGCAGCCCGGCCATGCAGGAGGCGAAGGCGCCTACCCCGGGCACCAGGAGACCGTCGGCCTCCATCGCCCGGTCGAAGTCGCGGGTGATCTCCACCTCGGCTCCGACGCGGGCGAGCGCCCGCTCGGCGGAGCGGACGTTGCCGAAGCCGTAGTCGAAGACGACGACGTCCTTCTTCGCTGTCACGCGGTCACACCTCCAGTCGCAGGACGCCGGCCAGCAGGGACAGCGCCGAGCCGATGCCGAGGACGGTGATGACGGCCTTCGGCTGGCCCTGCTTCCAGAACGAGACCGCCCCGCCCAGCAGGAACAGCCCGACGAAGATGAGCAGGGTCGACAGGCCGGTCACAGCGCGCCCTTGGTGGAGGGGATTCCCGTCTGGCGCGGGTCGATCTCGCTGGCCTGGCGCAGGGCACGGGCGAGCGCCTTGAACTGGCACTCCACGATGTGGTGGGCGTTGCGCCCGTAGGGCACGTGCACATGCAGGGCGACCTGCGCCTGCGCGACGAAGGACTCCAGGATGTGCCGCGTCATCGTGGTGTCGTACTCGGCGCCGATCATCGGGGCCATGCCCTCGGGTTCGCTGTGCACGAGGTACGGGCGGCCCGAGAGGTCCACGGTCACCTGCGCCAGCGACTCGTCCAGCGGCACGGAGGCGTTGGCGAACCGCACGATGCCGCGCTTGTCGCCGAGCGCCTGCCGGAACGCCGCGCCCAGCGCCAGCGAGGTGTCCTCGATGGTGTGGTGGGAGTCGATGTGCAGGTCGCCCTCGGTCTTGACGCTGAGGTCGAACAGGCCGTGGCGGCCGAGCTGGTCCAGCATGTGGTCGAAGAAGCCGACGCCGGTGGCGACGTCGACCTTCCCCGTGCCGTCCAGGCCGATCTCGACGAGGACGGTCGTCTCCTTGGTGGTGCGTTCCACGCGGCCCACGCGGCTCATGGCTTCTTCTCCTTCATGACGGCTCGTACCGCGTCCAGGAACGCGTCGTTCTCCTCCGGGGTGCCCGCGGTCACCCGCAACCAGCCCGGTACTCCGTTGTCCCGGACGAGCACGCCGTGCTCCAGCAGCGCCTGCCACACGGCGTGGGCCCCGCCCTCGCCGGTGAAGCGGCCGAACTGCACGAAGTTGGCGTCGGAGTCGGTGACCTCGCATCCGGCGGCGCGCAGCTCGCGGACGATGCGGTCCCGTTCGGCCTTCAGCTCCTCGACGTAGCCCAGCAGCGTGTCGGTGTGCTCCAGGGCCGCCAGCGCGGTGGCCTGGGTGACGGCCGACAGGTGGTAGGGCAGCCGCACGAGCTGGACGGCGTCCACCACGGCGGGGTCGGCGGCCAGGTAGCCGAGCCGCAGCCCGGCGGCCCCGAACGCCTTCGACATGGTACGGGAGACGGCCAGGTTGGGGCGGCCCGCCAGGAGCGGCAGCAGGGAGGGGCGGTGGCTGAACTCGCCGTACGCCTCGTCCACCACGACGAGTGCGCCCCTGCCGCGGGCCGCCTTCTGCGCGGCGTCGTACAGGGCCGCCACCGTCTCGCCCGCGACCGCGGTGCCGGTGGGGTTGTTGGGCGAGCAGACGAAGACCACGTGCGGCCGGTGCCGGGCGATGGCGCGGCGGGCGGCCTCGACGTCGATGGTGAAGTCCTCCTCGCGCGGCCCGGACAGCCAGCCGGTGCCGGTGCCGCGCGCGATGAGGGCGTGCATCGAGTAGGACGGTTCGAAACCGAGCGCGGTGCGCCCGGGTCCGCCGAACGCCTGGAGGAGCTGTTGCAGCACCTCGTTTGAGCCGTTGGCCGCCCAGACGCCGTCGGTGTTGACGGGGTGGCCGCCGGTGCGGGTGAGGTAGGCCGCGAGCCGGGTGCGCAGCTCGACCGCGTCCCGGTCGGGGTAACGGTTCAGGCCGCGCGCCGCCTCGGTGACCCGCTCGGCGATCCGGGCCACCAGTTCCTCGGGCAGCGGGTAGGGATTCTCGTTGGTGTTCAGCCGCACGGGCACGTCGAGCTGCGGCGCGCCGTAGGGGGACTGGCCGCGCAGCTCGTCCCGGACCGGCAGGTCGTCGGAGGCGGTCACGCGCCGGGCACCTTCCCGTCGAAGCGGGCCGTGAGGGCCGCGCCGTGGGCAGGGAGGTCCTCCGCGTCGGCGAGGGCCACGACGTGGTGGGTGACCTCGGCGAGGGCCTCGCGGCTGTAGTCGACGACGTGGACGCCGCGCAGGAAGGACTGCACGGACAGGCCGGAGGAGTGGCAGGCGCAGCCGCCGGTGGGCAGCACGTGGTTGGACCCGGCGCAGTAGTCGCCGAGCGAGACGGGCGCGTACGGGCCGACGAAGACGGCGCCGGCGTTGCGCACCCGGGCGGCGACGGCGGCGGCGTCCGCGGTCTGGATCTCCAGGTGTTCGGCGGCGTAGGCGTCCACGACGGCGAGGCCGTGCTCGACGTCGTCCACGAGGACGACCCCGGACTGGCGGCCGCCGAGCGCCTCGGCGATCCGCTCGCTGTGCCGGGTCCGCGCGACCCGGTCGGTCAGCTCGGCGTCCACGGCGTCGGCCAGCGCCTCGGAGTCGGTGACCAGGACGGCGGCGGCGAGCGTGTCGTGCTCGGCCTGGCTGATCAGGTCGGCGGCGACGTGCGCGGGGTCGGCGGTGTCGTCGGCGAGGACGGCGATCTCCGTGGGACCGGCCTCGGCGTCGATGCCGATGCGCCCCTTGAGCAGCCGCTTGGCCGCGGCGACCCAGATGTTGCCGGGCCCGGTGACGAGCTGGGCCGGGCGGCACTCGTCGGTTCCGTAGGCGAACATGGCGATCGCCTGGGCGCCGCCGGCCGCGTACACCTCGTCGACGCCGAGCAGGGCGCACGCGGCGAGGATCGTGGGGTGCGGCAGTCCGCCGAAGGCCGCCTGCGGCGGGGAGGCGACGGCCAGCGAGGCCACCTGCGCCTCCTGGGCGGGGACGACGTTCATCACCACGGACGACGGGTAGACGGCGTTGCCGCCGGGCACGTAGAGGCCGACGCGTTCGACGGGCACCCAGCGCTCGGTGACGGTGCCGCCGGGCACCACCTGGACGGTGTGGTCGGTGCGGCGCTGGGCGGCGTGCACGGTGCGGGCCCGCCGGATGGACTCCTCCAGCGCGGCGCGCACGGCCGGGTCCAGCTCCTCCAGGGCGCGCGTGAGGGCGTCGGCGGGCACGCGGACGCGGTCGAGGGTGACGCCGTCGAACCGCCGGGCCAGGTCGATCAGCGCCGCGGTGCCGCGATGCGCGACGTCGTCGCAGATGGGCCGCACCTTCTCCAGGGCGGCCTCCACGTCCAGTTCGGCGCGGGGCAGTACGTCGCGGTCGACCGCGACGCCGCCGGAGGCGGAACCGCGCAGGTCGATTCGGGCCAGGGAAATCGTTCGCAGCACCCCTCCAGTCTCTCAGACCTCGTCAGGCGGCCGGGCCACGTATCAGTGCGTGATACGCCTGTCCGTTGTCAGTGCTGACCGTTAGCGTTGTTCCCGTCACGCGCGGTGCGCGCGCAGCCGTCCGGGGCGCCGGCGCGTGGCGGGGCACGGGCGGGGCCGGACGGGGCCGGACGGGACGGACAGGACGAACGGGGCCGAGGAGAGTTGGGGGGAGACGGCGTGAGCGAGCCGCTGACCGACGGCGAGCCGCCGGCGGGGCTGCTGCTGACCACCGCGGAATGGGGCCTGTGGCAGGCGTTCCGCAACGGCAGTACGCACGACCTGCGCACCGGTGATCCGGCCGGGGACGATCCGAACGGCGAGCTGCTGTGGGACGCGCGGCGCACGGTGCGCGCCCGGGTGATCGCGCTGCTGCTGCTGCACGGCCCGCCGCCGCTGCTGGGCCGGGTGGCCTCGCTCCAGCTCGCCGGGGCGCTCATCACCGGGCGGCTCGACCTCTCGGGCGGCCGGGTGCAGACGTACGTGGAGCTGACGCAGTGCCGCTTCGAGAACGAGGTGGCCCTGACGGAGTGCCGCATGGGCACCGTCCGCCTGGTGGACTGCCACGTGCCGCGCCTGGAGGCCGCCAGGGCGGTGACGGACGGGGATCTGCACCTGGCGCGCTGCACCCTCCCCGAGGGCATACGCCTGACGGACGCCACGATCGGCACCGACCTGATGCTGAACCAGGCGACGATCGGCAGCGGGACGCGCTCGCGCGCCGTCGCGGCGGACGGCCTGGCCGTCGGGCAGGACCTCCAGGCCGGGCTGCTGGTGTGCAACGGCGAGGTGAGCCTGCGCGGGGCGCGGATCGGCGGCTCCCTGTTCATGTACGGCAGCGTGCTGCGCAACCAGCGCGGCCGGTACGCCCTGCACGCTCCCGAGATGCACGTGGCCCGCTTCGCGCACTTCGCCTGCTCCGGACCGGCCACGGCGCACCTGACGCAGGGCGCCACCCCGCCCGCGGGCACCGGGTATCCGGTGGACGGCTACCGGGTGCAGGCGGGGCCGGCCGCCGCCGGGTTCCACGTCAAGCAGTTCCAGTGCACCGGCGGGATGAAGCTGGACGACGGCCGGTTCGGCGACTCCCTGGTGCTGGACAGGGTGCGCTTCACGCTCCACCGCGGCCAGGAGGTGTCGCTGCGCCGGGTGCAGACCCCGGAGCTGTGCTTCACGCCCGAGCGTCCCGAGAACGGCTGGGTCGTCCTGTCGGGCGCCACCGTGGGGAACCTGGTGGACAGCGTGGACAGCTGGCCGGTGCGGGACGGGCTCTGGATGGCCGGGTTCACCTACGAACACCTGATCCCGGTCGGTCCCTTCCCGCTGGAGCGCCGCCTGGAGTGGGTGGCCGCGGCCACCCCGGAGTACTCCCCCGAGCCCTACGAGCAGCTCGCGACGGTGCTGCGCAACGGCGGGGAGGACGCCGACGCCCGGCTGGTGCTCCTGGCCAAGCAGCGCAGGCGCCGCGAGACGCTGTCGCTGGTCGGGAAGGTGTGGGGCTTCCTCCAGGACTGGACGGTGGCCTACGGGTACCGTCCGGGGCTCGCCGCGCTGTGGATGGCGCTGCTCTGGCTGGCCGGCACGCTGTTCTTCGCCGGACGCCGCCCGGAGCCGCTGGACGCCGACAAGACGCCGCACTGGAACGCCGCCGTCTACGCGCTGGACCTGCTGCTGCCGGTCATCGACCTCGGGCACGGCACCGCGTGGAACCCGGTGGGGGCGGGCCAGTGGACGGCCGTCGGCCTCATCCTCGCCGGCTGGGTGCTGGCCACCACGGTGGCCGCGGGCGCCACCCGGCTGCTGCGGCGGCACTGAGGTGCGGGGGCGGGGGCACCGAGGGTGTGGCGCCACCCGGCCCGGCGGGACGCCGTAGGCTGGCCGACTGTGACCATCGCACGCCTTCCGCTGTTCCCGCTCAACACGGTGCTGTTCCCCGGCCTCGTGCTGCCGCTGAACGTCTTCGAGCCGCGCTACTGCGCCCTCATGCGGGATCTGCTGGAGATCCCCGAGGACGAGCCCCGCCCGTTCGGCGTCGTGGCCATCCGGGACGGTCACGAGGTCGCCCCGACGGCGGTCGGGCTGCCCGACGACGTCACGGCGCCCGCGCAGGACGCCGCCGCCGGGTTCGGCTCCGATCCGGCCGCCTCCTTCCACACCGTCGGCTGCGTCGCGGACGCCTCGACCATCCGGGAGCGGGAGGGCGCCGAGGGGTACGAGGCGCTGGCGACGGGCACGAGCCGCTTCCGGCTGCTGTCGGTGGACGCCTCGGGCCCGTACCTGGTCGGCGAGGTCGAGGAGCTGGAGGAGGACGGCGGCGAGGGCGCGGGCGCGCTGGCCGCCGGGGTGCTGCGGGCGTTCGGCGCCTACCGCAAGCGCCTCGCCGGTGCCCAGCAGCTCACCCTCACCACCGGGCAGGAGCTGCCGGAGGAGCCGTCCGTCGTCTCCTACCTGGTTGCGGCGGCGACGGTGCTGGACACCACGGTCAAGCAGCGGCTGCTCGCGGCGCCGGACACCGCCACCCGGCTGGCCGAGGAGCTGCGGCTGCTGCGCCGGGAGACGGCGGTGATCGGCAAGCTGCCCTCGCTGCCCGCCGTCGACTTCACCCAGCAGCCCACCAGCCCGAACTGAGCGGAGGCACGATGGCGAGGGCCAGGCGGAAGCAGCAGACGTCCGGCGGTACGCCCGCCACCGTCGCCCTGACGGCGGCCGGGGTGCCGTTCACGCTGCACGCCTACGCGCACGATCCGGCGGCTGAGTCCTACGGGAGGGAGGCGGCCGACGCGCTGGGTGTGGAGGCGGCGCGCGTCTTCAAGACCCTGGTGGCCGAGGTGGACGGGGCGCTGACGGTCGCCGTGGTGCCCGTGACCGGATCGCTGGACCTCAAGGCGCTCGCCGCCGCCGCGGGCGGCAAGCGCGCGGTGATGGCCGACCCGGCGGCGGCCGAGCGGTCCAGCGGGTACGTGCGCGGCGGCATCTCGCCGCTGGGCCAGCGGCGGCGGCTGCCCACCGTCGTGGACGCCTCGGCGGACGCCCACACCACGGTGTGCGTCTCGGCCGGGCGGCGCGGCCTGGAGATCGAGCTGGCCCCGGCGGACCTGGTGGCCCTCACCGGCGCCCGCACGGCCGCGATCGCCCGGACCGGCTGAGCCGGCCCGGACCGGCTGGGCCGGGGCGCGGGCGCTGACGGGCGTGCCCGTCAGCGGGCGCCCCCGTCGGCCGGCGTCCCGTCGGCGGGCGGCTGCGCGAAGGGCAGCGGCTCCGGCCCCGCGGCGGGCACCGGATCGCGCGGACCGAACACCGCGACCAGCACCAGGTGCGCGGCCAGCGCGGCCAGCGGCCACACCAGGAGCAGCACGGAGCTGCTCACCTCCAGCGGACCCTCGAACACCCCGCCGCGCCCGGCCTCGGCCGCCCGCGCGCCGACGTCGGCGTCCGGGCCCAGCAGGCCGCCCGTCCACGCGCCCACCCACGAGCCGAGCACGGAGCCCGAGGCCAGGCCGAGCACGACGCCGACCCCGCCGTGCCGCCGGTACGCGTAGGCCAGCGCGCCGCAGGCCAGTCCCACCGCGGCGGCCAGCACCGCGAAGGTGCCGTCCACCGCGAAGGAGTCCTCGCTCTCGTTGCTGCGCAGGAACGCCCGGCTCCCGTCGGAGATGTAGGGGACGGGCGGCGCCAGCCACCACCACAGCAGTCCGAGCACCGCACCGGCCAGCGCCGCCGCGGCGCCGACGAGCAGGGCCTCGCGGAGGTCGCCCGGGCCCAGCGCCGGTTCCGGCCCGTCGGCGCCGCTCTCCTCGCCCGGCGCGTGCCGGGCCCAGGGGTCGTAGCGCTCGGCGCCCCCTTCGGGCTGGGCGGGGCGTCCTGGTGGGGGCGAGGCGGGCGTCGGTACGGTCACCCCGCCATCGTGCCAGGCGCGCGCCGCCGCGCGGGACCGGGGCGGCACCGGCGCCGCGCCAGCCGGGTCAGCGCACCGCCGCGCGCCGGTACGCCCAGGTGGCCAGGGCCAGCGCGAGCACGCCGACGGCGGCGCACACGCCGAGGTCCAGGGCCACCCGGGCCCAGTCGGGCCGGGGCCCGAACGTGGCGGCCAGCGCCTCGACGCCGTAGGTCGACGGCAGCAGGTCGCGCGCCCACCGCACGAGGACGGGCAGCGAGGCGGGCGGCAGGACTCCGAGGAGCAGCGCGGCGGACATGCCGAGCTGTCCGCACAGCGTGGCCAGTTCGGGGCGCGGGGCGAGGAGCCCGAGGGCCGCGCCGAGCCCGGCGAGGGCGGCCCCGGCCAGCGGGACGACGCCGATCAGCACCCACAGTCCGGTCAGCGGGAGCTGGAACATCACGCTGCCGGTCACCGCCGTGACCAGGACGCCGGGCACGGTGAAGGAGGCGTAGGCACCCGCCGCGCCGAGCACCACGGCGGCGGGCGGCACGGGCAGCGTCGCGTAGTGGTCGAGCCCGCCGGAGGCGCGGAGCTGGCCGAAGTACTGGGCGAGCAGGTTCAGCGCGACGAAGGCGACGACGAGCACGCTGGACCCGGCGACGACGGCCCGCGCCTCGGGGCCGGGCCCCGGCTCGACGACGCCGCGCAGGAGCACCATGATGCCGATGGACTGGAACGTGGCGACGAACAGCAGCGGGATGCGCGCCACCCGGGCGCGGGAGAGCTGGGCGCGGTAGACGGCGCCGAGCGCCGGCCACAGCCGCACGGCGGGGGCGAGCGGCGCGGGCGCCCCGCGGGCGGGCGGCTCCGCCCGGTCCCCGCCGGACGCGGGCCTCGTCGCCGACACTGCGCTCACGCCTTCACCAAGCCTTCCGTTCGGCCCCCCAGGGCCAGGTACACGTCCTCCAGGCTCGGGGTGGCCAGGGAGAAGTCGTCGAGTGCCGCGAAGGCCGGGCCGCCTGTGACGGCGGAGACGGCGGCCCGTGCGGCGTCCGGGGAGAGCCGCAGCGTCCAGCGGCGGCCCGCCGTCCTGGCGGCCCGCCGCAGCGCGGCGACCTCCGGGACGTCCAGCGGCGGCTCGTCCCGCCACACCAGTTCGAGCCGGACGTCGTCGCCGATGAGGGCCTTGAGCCCGCCGGGGGTGTCGCAGGCGATGACGCGGCCCTGGTCCAGCACGGCGACCCGGTCGAGCACGGACTCCGCCTCGATGACGTTGTGGGTGACGAGCACGACCGTCGCGCCCCGCTCGGCGCGGCGCCGGTCCACGGCGGCCCACACCGCGCGCCGGGCGACCGGGTCCATGCCGGTGGTGGGTTCGTCCAGCACGAGCAGGGGGCGTTCGCCGACGAAGGCGGTGGCCACGCAGGCGAGGCGGCGCTGCCCGCCGGACAGGCGGCCCAGCGGGCGGGCGGCCAGGGGGGTGAGGCCCAGTTCCTCCAGGACGGACGCGCACGCGCGGCGGGCGTCCGCGGCGGGCAGGCCGCGCAGCCGTGCGGTGGTCTCGACGGCGAGGGAGACGCTCAGCTCGTCGAGCGCGGTGGACTCCTGGCCGAGGTAGGCCAGCAGCCGGGCGGCCCGTTCGGGGTGGCGCACCAGGTCGTGGCCGAGGACGTCGACGCGTCCGGAGTCCGGGCGCAGCAGCCCGGTGAGCTGCCGGACGAGGGTGGACTTGCCCGCGCCGTTGGGACCGAGCAGCCCGAACAGCTCACCGCGCCGCACGCTCAGCGTGATGCCGTCGCTGGCGCGGACGGCGGGCGCCGGGGGCGCCTTGCGCCGCCCGCGCTGGGCCGGGTAGGTCTTCACCAGCTCGCTGACGGCGCACGCCGGCCGCTCACTGGTGTGCTCTTGCCGCGCGCCGCTGTCCACGACGTACGAGGGTACGCGCCCGTCCGGCGGTGCCCGTCACCCGCCCGGCGGCGGGGGCGGGTGCGGCCGGACGGTCACTGGTCGGCCGGGGCGCGTTCCGTGCCGGTGCGGGCGTCCACCTCGCGCCAGAACCCGGCGCGGATCGCGTAGCGGTCGCGCTCGTCGATCTGGTCGTCCTTGTGGGCGAGCAGCCCGAAGCGGGCCGCGTAGCGCAGCAGCTCGCCGTCGATGCGGTGCGGGATGCGCGGGTACTGGGCGGAGAGGTGGCCGAGGTGTCCGTGGCCGCCGAGGCGGGCGATCCAGCGGCGGGCGAAGACCTGCCCGACCTCGAACGGGTCACCGCTGACCGTGGTGATGTCCTCCTCGCGGTCCGCCCAGCGCTGCTCGGCGGTGGTGAGCTGGGCCAGCATCGGCAGGGCGGCCACCTCCGGCGGGTCGGCGGGCGTGCCGCCGCGGTCCACCCAGCCCTTGTCGGAGGACCAGCGCAGGGTCGCCCCGGGCGGGGCCTGGGCGACGGGCTGCGCGGCGGGCGGGCGGCCCAGTCCGGCCAGGTCCTTCGGGGTGGGCACGCCGCGGCCCGGGGCCGCGGGCTCGGTGCCGGTCTCGGGGGGCGCCGCGGCACCGCGCTCGGCGGGGGCCGTCCCGTTCTTGCCCGCCGCCTCGGCCCCGGCCGGGCGGGAGGACTCGGGCAGCGGCGCGGAGAGGATCGCGGCGATGTCGGGGCGGGTGGGGGCGGCCGGCGGACAGGTGCCGCTGGGTTCCCTGGCCCGGACGGCCCGGGTGATCCAGGCGCGGTCCAGCACGCGGCGCTCGTCGGCCTCGGCGACGAGGTCCTCGGACTGGTTGTAGTCGCCGTCGGCGGCCTGCACCGCCCACAGGTGCACGGCGACGCCGTGCTCCTTGGCGGACATCAGGCCGGGCAGGAGGTCGCCGTCGCCGGTGACGAGCACGATGTCGGAGCAGGCGCGGTTGCGGGCCAGCTCGGTCAGCTCGGCGTGCATGGCCGCGTCCACGCCCTTCTGCGCCCAGCGGCCGTCGCTGCGGGTGAGGGCGCCGAGCCGCACGGTCACCCGCGGCATGACGCGCAGCCGGCGGTGCTCGGGCTGCGGGACGCGGTCGGGTGCGCCGTCGAACCAGTAGATGCGCAGCAGCGCGCGGCCGGTCTCCGCTTCGGCGCGTTCGCGCATGCCCTGGATGAGGACGGAGTGGTCCACGGTGATCCGGGAACGTGCGGGTTCACCGGCGAGGAGACTCGCGGCGGCACCCAGCAGGTAACCGGCGTCCACCAGGACGACGCAGCGGTCCACGGTCCACCCACTCTCGTCACGGCGCGTTTCGTTCGAGTCTGCCCGACCGTACCGGGGTTATCAGCCGGAACTCGATCTTCGGCGTGGCGAATCCGTGAGCGCATCGTGCGAGTGCGGGCACGGACAGCCGTCACCACGGGGCGCGTTGTCCGGAATGCGAAGAGTGTCGGCTCGTGCGAACGTGGTCACAGCCGCCCTCCGGCGGCCGGGTTCCCAGGACCTTGAGGAGGTCACGATGGCCAAGAACAAGAACCGAGATCGCCAGAAACAGCAGCCCCGCGGCGACCGGCAGCCGCCGCGGAGCACCGAGGGCGAGCGCACCGAGGAGACCGCACGGGGCATGGCGGATCCCCCCTCGGCGCGCAAGCCGAAGCGGCTCGGGCACAACTGACCCGGTCCGCCAGAACGACGCACGGCGGCACACGCGGGGCGGGGGCGCCGCCGGACGGCGGCGCCCCCGCCCCGCGCACGTCCGCGCGGAGTGAGACGGCGGCGCTCAGCCCGCCAGGCAGGCCGGGCCCAGCAGCTCCTTCAGGTCGCCGAAGAGCGCCGGGTCGGCGTGCACGCGGTGGCGGTCGAGCCGCAGGACCGTCGTCCTGCGGGTGCCCTGGAGCCGCACCCGCACCTCCGTCGAGCCCTTGTGGTGCGTCAGCACCTCCCCCAGCCGCGCGACGAGCGGCGGGGTGACCTTGACCGACGGGATGGTGATCGTGACGGGCGCGTTGGCGGACGCCTCGCTCAGGTCCGGCACGGTCAGTTCCATCGCCACCAGGCGCGGCACGTCCTCCCGCTTGTCCAGCCGTCCCTTGACGAACACGACGGCGTCCTCGACGAGCTGCGTGGAGACGAGCTGGTAGGTGGCGGGGAAGAACATGCAGTCGATCGAGCCCGCCAGGTCCTCCACGGTGGCGATCGCCCAGGCGTTGCCCTGCTTGGTCATCTTCCGCTGGAGCCCGGAGATGATGCCGCCGATGGTGACCGTCGAGCCGTCGCCGTACTCGCCGCCGGTGAGCTGCGAGATGCCCGCGTCCGCCTTCTCGTTCAGCACGTGCTCGATGCCGAACAGCGGGTGGTCGGACACGTACAGGCCCAGCATCTCCCGCTCCTGGGCCAGCAGGTACGTCTTCTCCCACTCCTCCGGCGAGAACTGCACGTCCAGCCCGAAGCCGGGGCCGTCCGAGCCGTCGTCCCCGCCGAGGTCGCCGAAGAGGTCGAACTGCCCCTCGGCCTCCTTGCGCTTGACCTGCACGACGTTGTCGATCATCGGCTCGAACTGGGCGACGAGGCCCTTGCGGGTGTGCCCCAGCTCGTCGAACGCGCCCGCCTTGATCAGGGACTCCACCGTGCGCTTGTTGCACACGACGGCCTCCACCTTGTCCAGGAAGTCGGGGAACGACTCGTAGGCGCCCTTGGCCTTGCGGCACCGCACGATGGAGTCCACGACGTTCTGGCCGACGTTGCGCACGGCGGTGAGCCCGAACACGATCGTGTCGTCACCGCGCGGCGTGAAGTTGGCGTCGGACTCGTTCACGTCCGGCGGCAGCACCTTGATGCCCATGCGCCGGCACTCGTTGAGGTAGACGGCCGACTTGTCCTTGTCGTCCCGCACGGACGTCAGCAGCGCCGACATGTACTCGGCCGGGTAGTTGGCCTTGAGGTAGGCCGTCCAGTAGGTGACCAGCCCGTACGCGGAGGAGTGCGCCTTGTTGAACGCGTACCCGGCGAACGGGACGAGCACGTCCCACACCGCCTGGATCGCCTCGTCCGAGAAGCCCTTCTCCCGGGCGCCCTTCTGGAAGTTGACGAACTCCTTCTCCAGCACCTCGGGCTTCTTCTTGCCCATGGCGCGGCGCAGCAGGTCGGCCTGGCCGAGGCTGTACCCGGCGAGCACCTGCGCGGCCTTCTGCACCTGCTCCTGGTACACGATGAGGCCGTGGGTGATGTCCAGGACCTCCCGGAGCGGTTCCTCCAGCTCGGGGTGGATCGGCGTGATGTCCTGCTGGCCGTTCTTGCGCAGCGCGTAGTTGATGTGCGAGTTCATGCCCATCGGGCCCGGCCGGTACAGCGCCGAGACGGCGGAGATGTCCTCGAAGTTGTCGGGCTTCATCATGCGCAGCAGCGAGCGCATCGGGCCGCCGTCGAACTGGAAGACGCCGAGGGTGTCGCCGCGCTGGAGCAGCTCGTAGGTGGGGGGGTCGTCCAGGGGCAGGTCGAGCAGCTTGATGTCGACGCCCTTGTTCTTCTTGATGGCCTTCTGGGCGTCGTCCATGATCGTCAGGTTGCGCAGGCCCAGGAAGTCCATCTTCAGCAGGCCGAGCGACTCGCAGCTCGGGTAGTCCCACTGGGTGACGACCACGCCGTCGTTCTTCGGCGAGAAGACGGGCACGTGGTCGATCAGGGGCTCGCTGGACATGATCACGCCGGCGGCGTGCACGCCCATCTGCCGGACCAGGCCCTCGATGCCGCGCGCGGCGTCGATGACCTTGGTGACGTCCGGCTCGTTCTCGTACATCGAGCGGATCTCACCCGCCTCGCTGTAGCGCGGGTGCTGCGGGTCGGTGATGCCGGACAGCGGCAGGCCCTTGCCGAGGACGTCGGCGGGCATGGCCTTGGTGATGCGATCCCCGACGGCGTACGGGTAGCCCAGCACGCGGGCGGAGTCCTTGATCGCGTTCTTGGCCTTGATCGTGCCGTAGGTGCCGATCATGGCCACCTTGTCCGCCCCGTACTTCTCGGTGACGTAGCGGATCACCTCGCCGCGCCTGCGCTCGTCGAAGTCGATGTCGACGTCGGGCATGGAGACGCGCTCGGGGTTGAGGAACCGCTCGAAGATCAGCCCGTGCTCGACGGGGTCGAGGTCGGTGATGCCCATGGCGTACGAGACGATCGAACCGGCCGCCGAGCCGCGCCCCGGGCCGACCGCGATGCCGTTGTTCTTGGCCCACATGATGAAGTCGGCGACCACGAGGAAGTAGCCGGGGAACCCCATCTCGATGATGACGCCCATCTCGTACGCGGCCAGCCGCTGGCGGTCCTCGGGGACGCCGCCGGGCCAGCGGCGGGCCATGCCGCGCTTGACCTCCTCCTGGAACCAGCTCACCTCGTCGTAGCCCTCGGGCACGTCGAAGCGCGGCATCAGGTTGCGCGGCTTGAACATGCCGGTGGTGTCGATGCGGTCCGCGATCAGGAGCTGGGTGTTGCGGCACCCCTCCTGCCAGGCGTCCGAGTTGTCGATGGCGTACATCTCGGCGGCGGACTTCAGGTAGTAGCCGGAGCCGTCGAACTTGAACCGGTCCGGGTCGGAGAGGTTGCTGCCGGTCTGGATGCACAGCAGGGTGTCGTGCGCCGAGGACTCGTGCTCGTAGGTGTAGTGCGAGTCGTTGGTGACGACGAACGGCGCCCGGAGCTTCCGGGCGATCTCCTCCAGCCCGGCGCGGGCGCGCTTGTCGATGTCGATGCCGTGGTCCATCAGCTCGACGAAGAAGTTCTCCTTGCCGAAGATGTCCTGGAACTCCCCGGCCGCCTTCAGCGCCTCGTCCATCTGGCCGAGCCTGATCCGGGTGGACACCTCGCCCGAGGGGCAGCCGGTGGTGGCCATCAGGCCCTCGGCGTACTCGGACAGCAGCTCGCGGTCCATGCGGGGCTTGCGGAAGAAGCCCTCCAGGCTCGCCCGGGACTGGGCGCGGAAGAGGTTGTGCAGGCCGGCCCGGTCCCGCGCCCACATCGTCATGTGCGTGTAGGCGCCGGCGCCCGCGACGTCGTCCCGCTTCTGGTGCGGCGCGCCCCACTTCACCGGCCGGTTGAAGCGCCGGGACTCGGGCGCCACGTACGCCTCGATGCCGACGATGGGCGTGATACCGGCGCCCTCGGCCTGGTGGAAGAAGTCGTAGGCCCCGTGCAGATTGCCGTGGTCGGTCATGGCGATGTGCGACATGTCCATGTCGCCGCAGGCCGCGAACATGTCCTTCAGTCGCGCCGCACCGTCCAGCAGCGAGTACTGGGTGTGCACATGCAGATGCGTGAACGGCTGGTCGGTCACGGGGCGGGCCACCTCCGGCACGGGTCTTCGCGGAACGGGGTCGAAGTCTACGGCCGCCGGCCGACGGCTCCGGCGGCGGCGCACGGTCCCGCGCGGTGCCGCCCCGGCGGACGGCGCCCGGCCGCCGCGGCGCGGCGCCCGGTCACGGTCGGGTAGCGGTTGCGGCACTCCTCACCCGGCCCTTACGGCGGGCGTGGCACACTCGCAGGCGATGGTCACTCCCCGCACTGGTATACGAGCAGCACGCGCCGCGGTGTTCACCGCGGTGTGCGTCGTGCTGTCCGCGGGCACCCACGTGCTGCTGTCGGCGGCGCCCGTGCCGCTGCCCGTGCTGCTGGCCGTCACCGGCGCCGTGTTCCTGTGCGCCTACGCCCTCGCGGGCCGCGCGCGCGGCTACGGGGCGACCGCAGCCGCCCTCGTTCCGCTGGAGCTGGCCGCCGACACCGTCTTCACCTCGGGCCAGGTCACCTGCTACGGCGCCGCGGGCGGCCCGGTCACCGGACCGCTGCGCAGCCTCGGCCTGGACCTGGTCTGCGCGGGCGGCGGCTTCGGCACGCCGCTGGCGCGGATGGCCGCCGACGCCCCCACCCCGGCGCTGGCCCACCCGGCCGCACCGTGGCTGCTGCTCGGCGCGCACGGGGCCGTCGGGCTGGCCGCCGCCGCCTGGCTGTGGCGCGGCGAGGAGGCGTTCGCCCGGCTGTGGCGCGCCGCCGCCGCGCGGACGCACACCCTGCTGCACCCGCTCCTGGCCCGCGCCGCCGCCCGTGCCCTGCCGGTGCCGCGGCCCGCCCCGTCGCGCGCCGCGCACCGGGTCCGGGCACCGCACGCCCGGCCCCTGCTGACCCACTCCGTCGTACGACGCGGGCCGCCCCGCCCGGCCGCGGGCTGACGTCCCGCCCCGGCCGCCCGGTCCCGGGCCACCCCCCTGTCGTACCCAACCCAACGGAGCCACGTCGTCATGAGCAAGCGCAACACCCAGGAAGCCAAGAGGGAAGCCCGCGAGCGGCTGCGCGTCGAGCGCGAGAAGCAGGCGAAGAAGGACAAGATGCGCCGCCAGCTCGGCGTGGCCGGCGCGGTCGTCGTCGTGCTGGCCGTGGCCGGCGGCATCGGCATCGCCGTCACCAACATGAGCACCGGCGGCGGCGAGGGCGACAACAGCGACTGGTCGGCCGCCTCGCAGGTCGCCGAGAAGGACGAGGCCGCGGGCGACTACGCCAAGTACACCGCCCCCGCCAACACCGAGGGCGAGGACGGCACCGACGTCGTCATCGGCGACCAGGACGCGGCGGACACCGTCACCGTCTACGAGGACATGCGCTGCCCGGTCTGCGCCTCCTTCGAGCAGGGCGTCGGCGAGACCCTCATCAAGGACATCGAGGACGGCAAGTACAAGGCCGAGTTCGTCTTCGGCACCTTCCTCGACGGTGACAACGCCGAGGGCGTCGGCAGCAACGGCTCCGGTTCCAAGAACGCCCTCAGCGCGCTCGGCGCCGCGCTCGACGTGAGCCCGGAGGCGTTCCTGGAGTACAAGAAGCTCCTCTACTCGCCCGACAACCACCCCGACGAGCGGATCGACGAGTTCGCCGACGACCAGAAGCTGATCGACATGGCGCAGGACGTCGAGGAGCTGAAGGGCAACGACGCGTTCGAGAAGGCCGTCAACGAGGGCACCTTCGACCCGTGGGCGCTGAAGATGTCCGACAAGTTCCGGGCCGCCCCGGACGTCACGGGCACGCCGACCGTCAAGGTCAACGGTCAGAAGATGGGCGGCGAGCAGGGCAGCGTCCCGCACAACCCGGAGCAGTACAACCAGATGGTGGACGCCCTGCTCGCGAAGTGACCCGGAGCGGAGCGCGCGGGTAACGGGGACCGGCGGGCGGGCGAACAGCCGTCCGGCGTCTGTCCGTTGCCCGGTTCCGGCCGTAGCATCTGCGGCCGTGACGCACTCCGACGCCGCCACCGAGCCCACCGCCGACACCGGGCGCACCGGCCCGTCCGCCACCGCGGACGGGCCGGACGCCGCACGCCCCGCCGCCCGGCCCGCCGCCCGGCCCAGACGCCGCAGCGTCCTGGCCGCGGCGGCCACGACCGCCGCCCTGGCCCCGCTGGCCACCGGCACCGCCGCGGGCGCCGCCGCGAGCGGCCCCGCCTTCGAGCACGGCGTCGCCTCCGGCGACCCGCTCCCCGACGGCGTCCTGCTGTGGACCCGCGTCACCCCCGAACCCGGCGCGCGGCCGGGCTCGGGCCGGGGCGCCGGCCTGGACGTCGGCTGGGAGGTCGCCGAGGACGCCGCCTTCACCCGCGTCGCCGCGCGCGGCACCGTCCGCGCCACGGCCGCCGCCGACCACACCGTGAAGGCCGACGTGCGCGGCCTGCGCCCGGACACGGCCTACCACTACCGGTTCACCGCCGCCGGGACGCACTCCCCCGCGGGCCGCACCCGCACCGCACCCGCTCCCGGCAGCAGCCCGGCGAACCTGCGCCTGGGCGCGGTCTCCTGCTCCAACTGGGAGGCCGGCTACTTCGCCGCCTACCGCCACCTGGCCGCCCGCTCCGACCTGCACGCCGTCCTGCACCTGGGTGACTACCTGTACGAGTACCCGACGGGCGGGTACGGCACCCGGGGCCGCACCGTCCGCCCGCACGAGCCCGCGCACGAGATCACCACGCTCGCCGACTACCGCGTCCGGCACGGCCAGTACAAGACCGACCCGGACCTGGCCGCCCTGCACGCCGCCCACCCGGTCATCGCCATGTGGGACGACCACGAGTTCGCCGACAACGCCTGGTCCGGCGGGGCGGGGAACCACACCCCCGGCGCCGAGGGCACCTGGGCGGCGCGGATGGCGGCGGCCAAGCAGGCGTACTTCGAGTGGATGCCGGTCCGGCCGTCCACCGCCGGCACCACGTACCGGCGGCTGCGCTTCGGCACCCTGGCCGACCTGCACCTGCTGGACCTGCGCTCCTTCCGCGACCAGCAGGTGCAGGCGGGCGACGCGGGCGTGGACGACCCCGGGCGCACGCTGACCGGACGCGCCCAGCTCGACTGGCTCAAGGCCGGGCTCAGCTCCTCGCAGGCCCGCTGGCGGCTGGTCGGCACGTCCGTGATGATCTCCCCGCTCGCCTTCGGCTCCGTGCCCGCCTACCTGCTGCGGCCGCTCGCTGACCTGCTGGGCCTGCCCGCCGGCGGGCTCGCCGTCAACACCGACCAGTGGGACGGCTACACCGGCGACCGCCGGGAGCTGCTGGGCCACCTGCGCGCCCACGGCATCGACAACACCGTGTTCCTGACCGGGGACATCCACATGGCCTGGGCCAACGACGTACCCGTCGAAGCGGCGACGTACCCGCTGTCGCCCACCGCCGCCACGGAGTTCGTCGTCACCTCCGTGACCTCCGACAACATCGACGACGCCCTGCGCGTCCCGGAGGGCACCACCACGCCCGTGGCCTCGGCCGCGCTGCGCGCCGCGAACCGGCACGCGCGCTGGGTGGACACCGACGCGCACGGGTACGGCGTCCTGGACGTGACCGCCGAACGGACGCAGATGGACTACTACCGGCTCACCGACCGGACGGACCCGCAGGCCGCTTCCCGGCACGCCCGCTCCTACCGCACCCGGTCCGGGAGCCAGCGTCTGGAACGGAGCTGGCAGCCCGTACGCTGACCCCCATGAGCGGGGGCACCAGGGGGCGCGTCGTCGACGGCCGGTTCGAGCTGCTGGAACGGCTCGGCAGCGGGGGGATGGGAACGGTGTGGCGGGCGCGGGACCTCGTGCTGGAGCGCGAGGTGGCGCTGAAGGAGGTCCGCCCGCCCGGCCCGGCGGCGGTGTCGCAGGACCCGGGGCTCTCCACGAAGCTGCGCGAGCGCGTGCTGCGCGAGGCGCGCGCCCTGGCCCGGCTCACGCATCCCCACGTGGTGACGATCCACCACGTCGTCGACCAGGGGCCGTACCCGTGGCTGGTGATGGAGCTGCTGCCGGGGCCGAGCCTCGCCCGGCGGACCGCCGCCGGGCCGCTGCCCGTGCCGGAGGCCGTCCGCGTCGCCCGCGACGTCCTCGCCGGGCTGCGGGCGGCGCACGCGGCGGGCGTCCACCACCGGGACGTCAAACCGGCCAACGTGCTGCTGCGCGCGGACGGTTCGGCGGTGCTGACGGACTTCGGCATCGCCGTGTACCAGGACTCGCCGCAGGTGACGGCCACCGGCGATCTGGTCGGCTCCCCCGAGTTCATGGCCCCCGAGCGCGTCCGGGGCGCGGCGGACCATCCGGCGGCCGACCTGTGGTCGCTGGGCATGCTGCTGTACGTCGTCGTGGAGGGGCACAGCCCGATGCGCCGGGGCAGCACGCTCGCCACGCTGGCGGCGGTGCTGGACGAGCCGGTGCCGCCGCCGGTCCGCTCCGGACCGCTGGCGGCGGTGCTGGCCGCGCTGCTCGTGCGGGACCCGGCGGCCCGGCCGGACGCCGCGCAGGTGGACGGGATGCTGGCCGCCGCGGCGAGCGCCCCCGGGGCCGCGCCCCGGCAGGCACCGGCCCCGGTGGCGCCGCCCCGGCCCGCGTCCCCGCCCGGGGTGCCGCACCCGTCCGCGCCCCCGGCGCCGCCCGCGGCGGGGTACGGGACGCCGTACCAGCCCACCCGGTACGACACCCGCCGGCCGGGCCCGCCCGCGTCCGGCACCCCGCAGCACGGCACCCCGCAGCACGGCGACACCCGGCCCGGCGGCACCCCGCCGGGCGGCGGCCGGCGGCGGCGCGCGGGGCCGGCCGTCGGGGCGGCCGTCTGCGCCCTGGCCGTGCTGGGCACGGTGGCGGGCGGACTGCTGCTCTCCCAAGGCGATGGCGGCTCCCCCGCGGGCGGCGGGGCCGTTCCGCAGTCCGGCGTCACCCAGGCCGTCGGCCCGACGGCTCCGGAGTCCACCGCGCCCGCCACCCCGTCGCCGTCCGCCTCGCCCTCGTCCCCGGCGCCCGCCCCGTCGGACACCCCCGGTCCGTCCGCGTCACCGGACGCGCCGCGCGACGACGCGGCGGGACAGGAGCCCGGGGCGCCCGGGCAGGGGTCCGGCGCCCCGCCCGGGACGGGCACGTGGATCGCCCAGCTGTTCTCCGAGCCGGTCTCCACCGGCGAGGACGTCCGCGACCGGCGGCTGGCGGCCGTCCGGGAGGAGGTGCCGGAGGCGGAGCTGCTGCGCAGCGACGACTTCGCCTCGCTGAACCCCGGCTACTGGGTCGTCCACGTGCCGGGCCCGTTCGCCGACGGCCGCGACGCGGTGCGGTTCTGCGCCGAGCGCGGCCGGACGAGCGCGAACGCCTGCGTCGGCCGCTACCTCAGTGACGACCCGGCCGACACGGTGTACGTCTGCCACCCGCAGGGCGGCGGGAGCGGACGCTGCACCCGGCCCTGAACCGTCCCGGGGCGCGAGCGCGGCGGCCGGGGCGGCCGGCGGCCGTCAGCTCCCGGTGTCCGCGGGGCCGGTCTCCGCGAGGAAGGCGAGCGCGGTGCGCCAGGTCCGCTCGGCGGCCTCCGCGTCGTGGTCGGGCAGACCGGGGTCGGTGTACAGGTGTCCGGCCCCGGCGTAGCGGTGCACCTCGACGTCCGCGCCGGTCCGCCGCATGTTCAGGTACCAGGCGTTGAGCCAGTCGTGCGGCTCGAACGCGTCGGGGTCGGCGACGTGCAGCTGCACGGGCAGGTCGGGCGCCGTGGCGCCCTCGGCCACGTCGGAGGTGCCGTGCAGGAGCAGCAGCCCCCGGGCGTGCTCGTCGGCCAGGGCGAGGTTCTGCGCGACGGAGGCGCCCAGGGAGAACCCGGCGTAGACGACACCCTTCCCGGTCAGCGGGGCGGTCGCGGCGACGGCCCGGCGCAGCAGCTCGTCGCGGCCGATGCCGTCCTTGACGGCCATGCCCTCCTCCACCGTCCCGGTGGTCCGCCCGTCGTAGAGGTCGGGCGTGTGGACCTCGTGCCCCGCCTCCCGCAGCCGCGCCGCGGCGGCGTGGACGGCGGGCCGCAGCCCGTAGGCGGAGTGGAACAGCACAACGGTGGCCAACGCGTCACGTCCTTCGTCGTCTCCCCGGGGCCGCTCGCGCCCCGTGTCCCAGAGTGTCCCACGGTGCCAGGTACGGTCGGGTGAGCCCCTCATCGTCAAGGAGTCGTAACGACATGGAAGACGTGCTGCGGCCGGCCATCGTGTTCGGCGGCGCGATCGTGCTGGCCTGGGCGCTGGCCTGGGCCGTGGACCGGCTGCTCGTGCGCATCGACGCCCGGCACCCGGAGACGCCCCTGTGGGGCCTGCTGCGCCGCGGCCGCAGCCCGCTGATGGCGGTGCTGTTCGTCGCTTTGGTGCGCGGCTTCTTCGGCAGTACGCACCTGGGCGGAGGCAGCCGGGTGACGGTCGAGCTGTGGCTGACGCTCATCCTCATCGGTGCCTCGGCGTGGCTGGTGCTGCGCGTGGCGACCGCCGTCATGGAGGCGGCCTCGGTGCGGTACACCGGGGTCGCCCACGACCCGGCCAGGGCCCGCCGCGTGCGCACCCAGCTCACCCTGGTCCAGCGCATGGTGACGGCGGTCGTGGTCGTCGTCGCGGTGGCGGCGATACTGCTCCAGTTCGACGGCATGCGCACCGTGGGGACCTCGATGCTGGCCTCGGCCGGTGTGCTGGGCATCGTCGCCGGTATCGCCGCCCAGTCCACGCTGAGCAACCTGTTCGCCGGCCTGTCGATCGCCTTCGGCGACATGGTCCGCATCGGGGACACGGTGGTGGTGGACGGCGAGTACGGCGTCGTGGACGAGATCACGGTGTCCTACCTGGTGGTGCTCACCTGGGACGAGCGCCGCATCACCATGCCGGTGTCGTACTTCACGAACAAGCCGTTCGAGAACTGGTCGCGCGGCGGCACCCAGATGACCGGGACCGTCTACCTCCACCTGGACCACACCGCGCCGCTCGCGGAGCTGCGGGCGAAGACGGAGGAGATCGTCCGGGCCAGCGACGAGTGGGACGGCCGCAGCTGGGGCCTGGTGGTGACCGACACCACGCCCACGACGATCCAGGTGCGGGCCTCGATGACGGCCCGCACGCCGGACGACATCTGGACGCTGCGGGTCACCGTGCGCGAGCAGCTCATCACGTGGCTGCGCGACGAGCACCCCTCCGCGCTGCCCCGCGTGCGCACCGGCCCCGGGCCGGACGCCCGCCCCGCCCCGGACGCCACCGCCCCGGGCCGGGACGGCGTGGGCCCCGGCCCGTACGAGCAGCGCGCCCCGCGCCCGGCCCGCTGACCCGGCCGCCGACGGCTCCGGCTACGCCTCGGCCTTCTTCATCAGCTCCACCAAGGCGGAGAAGCTGTCCGCGGCGTGGCCGGCGTCCATGCCGCGCCGGAAGAGGTCGGCCACCGCGGCCGGGAGCGTGGTGTCGGCGCCCGAGTCGGCGTTGGTGTGCAGCACGTGCTCGACGCTGGCCATGCCCATGGCCAGGCGGTCCACGTCACCGGTGTGCCGGCCGGCGTCGATGCGCTCCGCGTAGAAGGTGAAGAAGTCCGGCAGTGAGTTCGCGGTGTCGATGGCGTGCGGGAGGACGTCGGCCGCCGTCAGCCCGTTGGCCTCGGCGAGGGCGATCGCCTGCCAGTAGCTCAGCATGGAGGTCCAGAACATGACCATGCCGATCTGGTAGACGAGCGCGGCCATTCCCGGGTCCTCCCCCCGGTAGTCGGTCCGGCCGGTGACGACTTCGAGTACCGGCCGGTGCTCGTCGAACGCCGCGCGCGGTCCGCTGTAGAAGGTGGACGACTCGGGCCGGCCGATGCCGGAGGGCGGCACGGAGACCCTCCGGTGAGCTGCACGGCCCCGCGCCCGGCCGCCCAGCGGGCGGCGGTCCGTGCCCGCTCGGGAGTGTCGGAACTGAGGTTGACCAGGACCCGGCCGGGCAGCGCCGCCGCGGCGGGTTCCAGCACGTCGTACATCGCGGCGTAGTCGGTGAGGCTGAGTATCACCACCTCGTTCGCGGCGACGGCCTCCTCGGGGCTCCCCGCGAGGACGGCGCCGCGGGCCACCAGGTCGTCCGCGCGCGACGCCGTGCGGTTCCACAGCGTGACCGCGTACCCCCGGTCCAGGAAGGCCCCGGCCGTGGCGCGGCCCATGGGCCCGAGTCCGATGACCGTGACCGACTGCGTGGTGCTGTTCATGCCATGCTCTCCATCCTGACTAAAACGAGCGCTCTATCCAGAACGAGGCGAACGTAACACTCTCTAAAACGAACGTTCTACTCAGTGACTCGGTACGATGCCTCCATGCAGACCAGCACCCGGGACCGGATCGTCGTCGCCGCGGCCCGCCTCATGCAGCGGCAGGGGTACGTCGGCACGGGCGTCAAGCAGATCGCCCAGGAGGCACAGGCCACCCTCGGCTCCGTCTACCACTTCTTCCCGGGGGGCAAGGCGGCCGTCGCCGTGGCCGCGATCAACCACAGCAGCGAGGACGTCGCAGCGCCCCTCCGGAAGGCGCTGGAGGACCACGAGGACCCGGCCGAGGCGGTGCTGGCCTGCGCCCGGCAACTCGCCGACGACCTGCGCGAGTCGGGCTGGACGGACGGCTGCCCCGTCACGGCGGCGGCCCTGGAGACGCTCGGCACGGACCCGGAGATCCAGCGGGCGTGCGCCGAGGCACTGCGCACCTGGGAAGACCTGGTCCACGACAAGCTGCTGCGCTGCGGCTTCCCCCCGCAGGACGCCCGGGAACTGGGCACCACCGTCATCGGCACCCTGGAAGGGGCGGAGGTCACCGCCCAGGTGTACCGCAGCGAGGAGCCGCTTCGGGCTGCGGGGCGGCAACTCGCCCGCCTCGTGCGCTCGTACGAGCCCCGCACCCCCGGCCCGGCGGCCGGCACCGGCGGCACGATGGCTGGTGCCGCGACCGGGTAGGCCCGCCGGGCCGGGAACGGCCGCCGGTTCGGGAGGCGGCGGCGTCCCGCCGGATCAGGGAATGGCCTCGATGCGTTCCATGTGCTCTTCGCCCCACTCGCCGAGCGGGGCGAGCGCCGTGTTGAGCGAGCGGCCGAACGCGGTCAGCGAGTATTCCACCTTCGGCGGGACCTGGTGGTAGACCTCGCGGTGCACCAGGCCGCTGGCCTCCATCTCCCGGAGCTGGAGGATGAGCATCCTCTCGCTGATGCGGGGCACCGCCCTGCGCAGTTCCCCGAAGCGCAGGGGCCCGTCACCGAGCGAGAAAAGGACCAGCCCCTTCCGCTTTCCGCCCATGACGGCGATTGCGGCGTCGAGTCCGCAGGTGTAGGCCCGCTTGGCCACCGGAATCCTCCTGACAATTCTGTGCGTACCGAACAGAATTGTAGGTACTTGATCGAATGTGCGTGAAGCCTCCGGGATGGAAAGGCGTCCCACGGACGCACTGATCCGCGGATTTCCCGCGATTTTCCAGGCCATCCGACTGCTGACTGGAGTGACGCATGACCAGGAACGTTCCCGTACCCGTGACCGTCGTCGGGCTGGGTTCGATGGGCCGGGCGCTGGCCGAGGCGTTCGTCGGCGCCGGGCATCCGACGACGGTGTGGAACCGCACCCCGGCCAGGGCCGCGCCGCTGGTGGCCAAGGGCGCCGTCCACGCCGAGGAGGTGCGGGCCGCCGTCGAGGCGAGCCCCCTGGTCATCACGTGCCTGACCACCTTCGAGGACACCCGCTCCGCTCTGGAGCCGGCCGCGCCCGCGCTGGCCGGTCGCGCCCTGGTCACGCTGAACAGCGGTTCACCCGCCGGTGCCCGCGCCATGGCCGGCTGGGCGACCGGCCACGGCGCCCGGTTCCTGGCCGGAGCGGTCAAGAACGTGCCCGCGGCCGTGGGAGCGCCGGACACCCTGCTGTACTACGGCGGTGACAAGGCGGTCTTCGACGAGTACGAGACGACGCTGAAGGTCCTGGGCGGCGACACCGTCCACCTCGGGCACGAGAGCGACCTCGCCGCGCTGTACGAGATGGCGGTGGGCGCCATGCTGCTCCCGGCGCTCGCCGGTTTCTTCCAGGGCGCGGCGGCGGTCCAGGCCCGTGGGCTCACGGCGGACAGCACGGTGCGGTTCGCGGGGAAGTGGCTGGAGATGATCGCGTCCCTGCTGCCGGTCTACGCCAGGGAGATCGACAGCGGTGACTACACCGATGCCGCCTCCTCCGTGAACCTCTTCCTCGCGGGCGCGGCCCAGGAGGCGGAGCTGTCCGAGGAGACGAACGTCGACACCACCTGGCTCGCTCCGCTGCACGCCCTGCTGGAACGGGCGGTGGAGGCGGGCCACGGCGACCACAGCATCTCGGCCCTGACCGAGGTGCTCAGGCAGCCCGGCCGGAAGGCCGCCTGACACCCGGCCCCCCGGGCCCGGCGGGGTCAGGCGCTGTCGGCGCGGACGCGGTCCAGGGCGGACTGGAGGTCGCCCGGGTAGTCGCTCCCGAACTCCACCCAGCTCCCGTCGGCCGGGTGCGTGAAACCGAGCCGCACCGCGTGCAGCCACTGCCGGGTGAGCTTCAGCCTGCGGGCGAGCGTCGGGTCGGCGCCGTACGTCAGGTCGCCCACGCACGGGTGCCGGTGGGCGGACATGTGCACCCGGATCTGGTGGGTGCGGCCCGTCTCCAGCTTGATGTCGAGCAGGCTCGCGGAGCGGAACGCCTCGATGAGGTCGTAGTGGGTCACCGAGGGCTTGCCCTCGGCGGTCACCGCCCACTTGTAGTCGTGCTGCGGGTGGCGGCCGACCGGCGCGTCGATGGTGCCGCTGAGCGGATCGGGGTGGCCCTGGACGAGCGCGTGGTAGCGCTTGTCGACCGTCCGCTCCCGGAACTGCTGCTTGAGGTGGCTGTAGGCCCGCTCCGACTTGGCGACCGCCATCAGGCCCGACGTCCCCACGTCCAGCCGGTGCACGATGCCCTGGCGCTCCGCCGCGCCGGAGGTGGCCACGGTGAACCCCGCGGCGGCCAGCCCTCCGATGACGGTGGGGCCGCTCCAGCCGGGGCTGGGGTGGGCCGCGACGCCGACCGGCTTCATGACGACGACCAGGTCGTCGTCGTCGTGGACGACCTCCATGCCCTCCACCGGCTCGGCGACGACGCGCAGCGGCGCGGGCGGCGGCGGCATCTCCACCTCCAGCCAGGCCCCGCCGTGCACGCGGTCGGACTTGCCCGCCGCCGCGCCGTCCACCCGCACCTTGCCGTCCGAGGCCAGCTCGGCCGCCTTCGTCCGGGAGAAGCCGAACATCCTGGCCAGGGCCGCGTCGACGCGCTCGCCCTCCAGGCCGTCGGGTACGGGCAGGGTGCGCAGCTCGGAAGGCGATGGGGTACTCACCCGGTCGAGTATGCCGGACGGGCGCCACCGCCCCGACCACCCGCCCGGGGCCGCACGCCGGGGCCGCCCGCCGGGGACGTCCGCCGCTACGCCGGGCCGCCGCCGGGGACGGCGTCCGCGGGCGCGGGCGCGGTCGCGGGCGCGGGCGCGGGCGGACGCCAGGCCGTGCGGGCGAGACCGGCGAGCGTGCGCAGGACGAGCGTCGGGCGGCGGTCCCGGTGCAGGACGTAGTGGACGCCCAGCACGGGCGCGACCGTCCAGGGCAGCACCGCCAGCTCCCCGCGCCCCGCCTCGTCCGCGATCGTCGCCTCCGGGACCAGGGCCACGCCAAGTCCGGCGGCCGCGCAGCGCTTGAGCGCCTCCACGCTGACGAACTCCATCGTCGGCGGGCGGGCTCCGGTCCGGCGCAGTTCCCGGTCGATGACGTCGCGCTGCGCGCAGCCCCGCTCGATCACCAGCAGCGTCTCCCCCGCCAGCTCGGCGGTGGCCACCCGTTCGCGGGCCGCCAGCGGGTGGTGCGGGTGCGCCACCAGCCGCAGCGGCTCCCGCGCCATGCGCTCGGCCACCGTCATGGGGTGGTCCACCGATTCCTCCAGGAGGAAACCCGCGTCCAGGGTGCCGTCCTCCAGCCCGGCGACGAGCGCCGACCGCCCGGCCGGTCCGAACACCACCCGCAGCAGCGGGAACCGCTCCTTGAGCGCGCTGAGCACGGCGGGCAGCCGGTAGGCGCACAGGCTCTCGGGCGCGGCGATGCGCAGCGTCCCGCGGATCTCGCGCGGATCGGCCGCGGCCCCCGCGACGGCCTCCCTGGTCTGTTCCGCGTAGCCGACCAGGTGCTGGGCGCGCGGCCGCAGCTCACGACCCGCGTCGGTGAGCGCCACCCGGCGGCCCAGGCGTTCGAACAGGGGCACGCCGAGGTCCGCCTCCAGCGCCTGGATGTGGGCGGTGACGCTCGACTGCACGTAGTCCAGGTCCCGCGCGGCACGGGTGAAGCTGAGCTCCCGGGCGACGGCCAGGAACGTGACCAGGTGCTTGAGCTCCATGCACCCATCGTATGCACCGATCGCCTGGATCGGCAGGATTCGTTGGACGTGATGGCTTCGGGCGCGTACACCGGAGACATGGCCCTCCCCACCTTCCGCCGCTCCGGCCGGACCGTCCCGCCCCCCGCTTCCGCCGGGGGAATCGGCGGGCGGGACTTCCTGCTCCTGCTCGCCGCCACGCTGGGCACGTTCTCGAACTACGCGCCGCTGCTGTCCGTCGTCCCCGCCTGGTCCGCCCAGGGGGGCACCGCCCTCGGCGGGGTGGGCGCGGCCACCGGGGTGACCATGGCCACCACCGTGGGGGTCCAGCTCTTCATGGCCGGGCTGCTGCGCCGGTTCGGGCTGCGCAGGCTCCTGGCCGCGGGCGCCGCGCTGCTGGGGCTGCCCACCTTCGCCTACGTGCTCTCCCCGGACCTCGGCTGGGTGCTGGCCGTCTCCGCCGTGCGCGGGGTCGGCTTCGGCATGGTGGCCGTCGCGGGGAGCGCCCTGGTCGCCGAACTCGTCCCGGCCGGGCAGCGCGGCCGGGCCGTCGGCTGGTACGGGGTCGCCGTCGGGCTCCCGCAGGTCGTCTGCCTGCCGCTGGGCGTCTGGATCGCCGCACACGTGGGCTTCGCGCCCGTCTTCGTCGCGACGGGGCTCCTCAGCCTCCTCGCCGTGCCCCTCGCCGTCGCCCTGCGGACGCCCGCCGCCCCCGCCCCGGCCCACCCGTCGGACGCGCCGGACACGCCCGGGGCCCCGGACACGTCCGGCGCGGCGCGCCGCCGCCGCACCGCCGGGCGGCTGCGTCCGCTGGCCGCTCCGTGGGCCATGCTGATCGCCTCCGCCTGCGCGCTCGGCGGCGTGACGTCGTTCCTGCCGCTCGGCGACAGCGGCGCGTCCGTCGCCTCCACCGCCCTGTTCGTCCTCTCGGCGGCCATCATCGCGGGCCGCTGGGGCGCCGGGGTGTGGAGCGACCGGTTCGGCACCGGCCGGCTGCTCCTGCCCAGCCTCCTGGCGTGCGTCCTGGGCGTGGCCGGGTTCGCCCTCTCCTCCGGCTCCTCCGGGTACGCGGCCGCGCTGGCCGTGGCGGCGGCGGCCGTCTACGGCACCGGCTTCGGCGTGCTCCAGAACGACACCCTGGTCGTCATGTTCCAGCGGGCGGGCCCGCGGGGGAACGGCATGGCCAGCACGGCCTGGAACATGGCCTACGACGCGGGCACGGGCGTGGGCGCGGTGGCCGTCGGCCTGCTGGCCCGGCCGCTCGGCATCGGCGGCGGCTACCTGGCCTGCGCCGCCCTCATCGCCCTCACCCTCCCCCTCACCCGCCGCCCCGCCGGCCGGGAGCGCCCCCGCGAGCACCCCGCGGTCCCCTCCGCCGCCGGCCGGACCTGACCACCACCCGCCGTCCCGTGACGGCGCCCCGCCGGCGTCCGGGGTCACCGCGCGCTCCCGCCCCGGCCCGCCAGGCGGCGGCGCGGCGTGGCCGATAACGCCGGGGTCTCATTGCCCGGCTCGCATCGAGCACGGACCATTCCACCCAACCAGCCAGGAAGGGCACACCTCATGGCCAACGGATTCCCGCTGACGTCCCGCCTCGCCCCGGCAGCGCCGGGCGGCGGCCCCGGCAGCGTCCTGGTCGACCTCAGCCACGAGATCACCGCTGGTGCCACCGCCTACCCGGGGCTCCCCCAGCCGGAGCTGACCGACCACGTCACCCGGGAGGAGTCCCGGGCGGCGTACGCGCCGGGCACGGAGTTCCACATCGGCAGGCTCTGCCTCGTCGGGCAGACGGGGACCTACCTCGACGTGCCCTTCCACCGCTACGCCGATGGTTTCGACCTCACCCGGCTCGACCTGGCCCAGGTCGCGGGCAGGTCCGCGGTCGTCATCGACACGGAGGAGCGCAGCATCACACCGGCCGCGTTCGCCGGGCGGCCGCTGCGGGGCCGGGCGGTCCTGATCCGGACAAACTGGTCGCGGTTCTGGGGGATGGCGGAGTACGGCTCCGGGGAGCACCCCCACCTCTCCGCGGAGGCCGCCCGCTACCTCGCGGCGGAGGCACCCGCCGTGGTGGGCATCGACTCCCTGAACATCGACGGAACGCACACGGGGGAACGCCCGGCCCACTCCGAACTGCTCGGCGCGGGCATCCCCGTGGTGGAGCACCTCACCAATCTGTCGCAGCTTCCCTCCGAGGGGGCCCGGTTCACCGCGGTGCCGGTGAAGGTCGCCGGGCTGGGGACCTTCCCCGTGAGGGCGTACGCGGCCTGGAACAGGTGGACGTGACACAGCGGAACGAGGAGCGGATGGTAAGCCTTCAGCACTTCAAGACCCTGCACTCCGTACAGCACCACGGCGGCATCGTGGCGGCGGCCAAAGAACTCAACCTGTCGCCCTCCGCCGTCTCCCAGCAGATCAAGGCACTGGGGTCCGAATGCGGATTCCCGATCGTCGAACCGGACGGCCGGGGCATCCGGCTGACGGAGAGCGGTACGCAGATCGCCCGCATAGGCCTGCAGATCGAGGAGTTATGGGAGCGCTCCGTCGCGCGCCGCCGAACCGCCGGTGAGAACACCCGCGGCCATCGGCGCACCGTGCGGCTGGGCGCCTTCCCCTCCGCGATGGCCGGGTGCGTGCTCCCGGCCATCGCCACGGCCAAAGACCCCCGTCTGACCCTCCAGCTCTTCGAGACCAGCCCGCACGAGGGCCGCGACCAGGTGGAGGCCGGCAACCTGGACGTGGCCGTGTCCATCCAGGAGGACGGAGCCGGGGCGGACGCCCGCTTCGGGGTCGTCCCGCTCAAGCACGATCCGTTCGTGCTGACCGGCCCTCCCGGCGTGATGGCCGCCGTGAACCGGTCCGACCCCGCCCGGGCCCTGTCGCAGGTGCCCTGGGTCTTCCCCCGCGTCGGCTCCGACTGCGACCGCCTCATCAGCACGCACTTCGCCCGGCACGGCATCGCCGCGCGTCCCGTCGGACGCACGGACGACTGGGCCCTCGCTCAGGAGATGGCGGCCACGCTCAAGGCCGTCACGTGCGTGCCCTCCTCGGCGCTGGTCCGCCGTCCCGATCTCGTGCGGCTGGTGACGGCCGGCGGGATGCCCGCGCCCGCGCGCACGCTCGTCCTCGTCGCCAAGCCGGCGGCGCTGGCGGCCGAGTGGTTCACCGTGCTCCAGCAGCGCCTGAAGCGGGCCTGTTCGCGCACCTCGGGCACCGCCCACACCACCTGAGACGGCCGCCGGCCGGGTGCGGTCACCGCCCGCGCGGGGCGGTGACCGCACCCGGCCGGTCACCTCCGGCGCCCGCCCGGACCGGCGGCCGGGGTCAGCCCGCGGCGCGGCGCAGCAGCCCCTCGTACTCGCTCTTCTTCTTCCACTGCGGCTCCGGCGGCGTGTGCCCCGCGCGCGGCGCGTGCGGGGAGTGCCCCGCCGCCCGCACGTCGTGCAGGTAGCGGGGGCAGTTCTCGAACACCTCGCGCACGGCGACGTGCACCACCGCGTCCGCTCCCTCGAAGTGCTCGGGGGACTCCCCTGCCGCCAGCACCCGCGCGTCGCCGTTCACGCGCACCTTCAGGGGCCTTCCGTAGTCGATGAACAGCAGCCCCACCGCGGGGTTCTCCAGGACGTTCCCCAGGCTGCGGAACATGCCGTTCCCGTCGTAGCTGGGAAAGACGATCTCGCGCGGTCCGCGCAGCCGCACGAAACCGGGCAGGCCCCCCTTGTAGGAGCAGTCGGGACGGCCGTGCGCGTCCGCCGTCGCCAGGTAGAAGCAGTCGGCGCCCGCCACGACCTCGGCGGGCGCCCCCTCGACGGACTCGCTCACGTACCGCTCGGCGATGTGGTCGGCCAGGCCGACGGTGTCCATGGACTCCTGCACGCGACGGGCACCGGGCCCGTAGAACCTCTCGCTGCGCATCTTCGCTCCGTTCGCTCGTACGGCGGCTGGCAGCTCCCGTGCAGCGTGGGGACGCCGGAGTGCCCCGGTCAACGACCGTGCAGATATTCAGCAGGGTGCCCGGCCGCGCCCCCGCCCGGTTTCCCGGCCCCATCCCGGGGCCGCCCGTCGGCACGTTCGCGCAGGAAGCGGCCGAAGTGAACCAATTCACGCATTCCGTGCGGCGGCCGTCCGGCGCCTGTCGATCATTTCGCCTTCTCGCAGCGTTCTGTCCGGGAAATGCGCGGAAAGCAAGACTTCTTCTCGTCACCCGCCCCTTCTCCAGGCGGCGCCGGATTCCGACGGCGTGACCACCCGCGGCACGGCGCCCCGCTGCTCCCCTCTCCCCGCCCCTCCGCACCACCACCGTTCGAAGGAGACCCATGACTCTCGTCACCGACCGCCGGACCGGCACGCAGCCGCTCACGCCGCAGCTGGACCGGGCGTTCCCGGAAACGGGCGCCCCCGACCCGCGCCTGCGGGAGTCCCTCCTGGCCGGCCTGCACAGCCACTACGTGGCCTACATGTCCGGCCCGGAGGACTTCGCGCGCACCCCGCGGCTGAACACCGACCCGCACATCAGGCAGATCGAGGACGCCTGGCTGCGCTGGGAGGACGCGCAGGTCGACCAGTCGCAGCTCCCCCGCACCGGCGCCGCGTTCCGTGACTGGTTCCTGGCGGTGGCCGACGACCACACCCAGCCCGAGTTCTGCGCCTACCTGGCCGAGGAGGCGACCCTGCCCGAGATGGCGCTGTTCTTCATGGGCGAGGAGCTGGTGGACAGCAAGTTCGACGACCTCATGGCCATGGTCCAGATCGGCACGCAGGGCCACACCAAACTGACCATCGCGGAGAACTACTGGGACGAGATGGGCGAGGGGGACATCAACGGCGTCCACACCCGCATGTTCGAGCACTCGGCCGTGTACATGCGCGCCCGCCTGGCGGACGCGGGCATCGACCGGTCCGCGCTGCACTGCCCGGAAGCCTTCGAGAACGCCTGCCTGCTGCTGATGTACGGCATCCACCGGCACCTCAACCCCCGGGCGCTCGGCGCGATGGGCGTGCTGGAGCAGAGCGCGTCGCCGCGCTTCCAGGCCATGGTCGACGGCTGCGACCGCCTCGGCGTGCCGCCGGACGTGATCGACTACCAGCGCGTCCACGTCCACGTCGACGCGGACCACGGGGCCGAGTGGTTCGACGGCGTCTTCGTGCCGCTCGTCGACCGGTCGCCCGAGCTGCTGCGCGAGATCAGCCTCGGCGTCGCCACCCGCGTCCGCGTGGCGGACGCCTACTACCGGCGCATCTGGAACGTGATGCGCGACCTCTCCCACTGAAGGGGACGGCCATGTCCGCTCCGGCCACGCACGAGGGGCCACAGGTCCTCTTCCGCAAGGCGCGGGTCACCCGCCACGACGAGAAAGTGTTCCTCGCCAAACTGGTCCTGGCCGCGGCCCTCACGGCGGTGGCCGGCTACCTCGCCCTGCAGCCCCACCCGGTGACCGCGGTGCTCGGCATGCTGCTGCTGGGCGCCATGTACACGCACATGGTCGAGTTGCAGCACCAGTGCCTGCACCACTCGGCCTTCCGCTCGCCGCGCGCCCACCGCCTGGCGGGTGTGCCGCTCGGCCTGCCGCTCCTGGTCTCCTACAGCCACTACCGGGTGCGCCACCTCCAGCACCACCGCTACCTCGGCACGCCGCAGGACTCGGAGTTCTTCGGCTTCGACACCCGGGCCCCGCTGCGGTGGAAACTCCTGCTGCGCGGGCTGCTGGACTACCCGCGCGTCGCCCTCGTCCTGAAGGACGTCGCGCGCAGCTTCTCCGGCCGCTGGTCCTACGACATGGGGCAGATCGCCGAACGCAGGCGCCGGGAGATCATGGCCGAGTACCGGCTCCTGGGCGTCCTCGTGGCCTCGCTGGCCGCCGTCTGCCTGGCGGGCCACCCGGACCTGGTCCTGCGGCTGTGGCTGCTGCCGCTCCTGGTCGCGGTACCGCTGCACTTCCTGGTCGAGCTGCCGGAGCACATCCTGTGCGAGACGGAGACCACGGACGTCCTGCGCAACACCCGTTCCATACGCGGCAGCGCGCTCAGCACGTGGTTCACCAACGGCAACAACCTGCACGTGGAGCACCACGCGGCCATGGTGGTGCCGATCAACCGGCTGCGCGAACGGCACGCCGAGGCCGAGCACTTCGCCGTCCACGTGGAACACAGCTACGCCGCCTTCTTCCGCACGGTCGCGGCCACCGCACGGCGGAACGGGAAACAGGCGAAGGCACGGAAGGAACGGGAGGACCACCGATGACGACCACCGACCCGCGCCGCGCGGCGAACGTGGAGGTCAGGGGCGTGGCCGTCCGGCACGCGCGGGCCGTGATCTGCGAGGCGGTACCGGACGCCCTGAAGGTTTCCTGCGTCGCGGACACCGTCCGCTGCGAGGTTCCCGAGGCCGAGATCAAGGTCGTGCTGCGTTCCACCGGCGAGCGGCGGACGTGCCTGTGCTTCCACGCGGTGTTCCGGGAACGGCAGTCGGCGGGCCGGACGTGGTGGACGAGCTGGGAGGTGGAGGTGCCCGACGCGGCGGGCAGCCGCCGGGTCGGCTGGGTCCTGGTCTCGGAGCTGCGTGCCTGCCGCCGCTCCTTCGCGCGGGCCGTGGACGACGCCGGGCTGCCGGCCGCGGCCTGAGCCGGGCCGGGCCACGCTCCTGACCGGAGCGGGGCCCGGCCCGTCCACCCGAGGAGGGAGAGGGGAACATGGAACTCACACAGGCGATCCGCACCCGCAGGAGCAGGCACCTCCTGACCGCTCCGGCGCCCAGTGACACGCAGTTCACCGACCTCGTCCGGACGGCGGCGTCAGCGCCCGACCACGGCACCCTCCGGCCGTGGCGCTGGCTGCTGCTGCGCGGCACGGCACGGCACGTGCTGGGGGACGCGCTCGCCGCGCAGGCGACCGACGGCAACGGCCACCGGCTCCGCGACAAGCCCCTGCGGGCACCGCTGCTCGCCTCGATCATCTTCTGTCCGCACGAGGAGGCGACCCGCGTCCCCGCGTGGGAGCAGCTGGCCGCCACCACCCTCCTCGTCCACAGCGTCGAACTGCTCCTGCACGACGCGGGGTGGGGCAGCATCTGGCGGACGGGCGGGGCGGTGGAGGCGCCGGCCGTCCGGGAAGCCCTGCACATCGGCGCGGACGAACGCCTGCTGGGCTGGCTCTACGTCGGGACCCCCGACGGGCGCTCGTCCCCTCCGGCCCGGACGCTCCCCTCCGTGCGCGAACGCGTCACCAGCCTGTCCGGCCGGCACCCCCGGCGGCAGGGGGGTGCCGCTCCGGGCCGGCGGTAGATTCTCCTCTGCGAGGTCCGCGGCAGGAGTGAGGTGAAGGCCCGTCATGACACCAGCGGGCCCGGTGCGGGTCGCCCTCCTCGACGCCCACCCCGTCGTCCTGGCGGGCATCGAGACCTGGTACGCCGCCTCGGGCAGGTCCATCACGGTGTGCGCCAAGGGCGACGACGTCTCGGCCGCCCTCGCCGGACCGGGCCGTCAGGCACAGGTCGTGGTGCTCGACCTGCACCTGACACCGGGACGATGCGCCTACGAGGAGCTGACGGCGCTGGTCGCCCAGCAGCGACGGGTGCTCGTCCACGCCCCCCGGGGTGGCCGGACGGAGGCACAGACCTGCCTCGGCCTCGGTGCGTTCACCTTCCTCACCAAGGCCGAGGGGGAACGCCCCCTTGTCGCCGCCACCCTCGCCGCGGCCGACGGGATCCCCTACACGTCCCCGGCACTCGCCGCCATGCTCGGCGGCGGCTCCCGGCCGGGCCGTCCCCACCTCGCGCCCCGCGAGGTGGACGTCCTCCTGAGCTGGTTCCGCTCCGAGTCGAAGGCCGCGGTGGCGGCCGGCCTCGGGATATCCGTCCGGACCGTCAACACCTACCTCGACCGGGTCCGGGTCAAGTACGGCGACGCGGGCCGTCCGGCCCGCACCAAGGCCCACCTCGTGGCCAGAGCCGTCCAGGACGGCCTCATCGCCCTGGACGACCTGTGAGCGCCCGCCTCCACGACGACACAGTCTGTCCCAGCGTGGCCTGTCCGGGCGGTGGTCTCCTCGCACGCGCCGCAGTGTGAGCAGGTCAAGGATGGCTGGGTACGTGTAGCCGCCCCTCGGAAGCGCTGAGGGGCGGGCCCCTCGGTACGCAACGAGGAACCCGCCCTCTCTTAGCCCGGACAACACCGCTACGGCCGCATCTCCTCACCTGCCGGCCGATGTCTCGCCTGCTGGTTCCGTCCTTGACGCCGCTGAGGGGCATCGGACGCCTGGCACCGGCTCAGCACCTCATTCGAGCGGCCACAGCTTGCGGCCGTCCGCGATGACGCGGCCATAGAGGTGCCCGACCTGTACAGCGTTGCCCTCGCCCATGATGTTGACGTCACCGAAGATCCTGCCGGCCTGGACGATGGAGAGACGTTCTTCGGGCACGCCACCGAGGAGGGAGTTTCCACCAGGCGGACTCATGCGGCCGACCACATTGCGGTTTCCGATCTGGACGACGTTCCGGGCGTTTCCGAAAACGGTCCCTCCTTCCGCCATCACCGCCGTGCCGTGCACGTCACCATCGACGGTTCCGCCTCGGACGACGACATCGCCGTGTACGTCACCGGTCCTGACCTCACCGCGTCCGACGACTTCGAAATTTCTCTGTTCGTGTGGATTCCCCGCTCTGTCCGGACGGTCGGGACTGTCCGGGCCTTCTGGTTCGCTTCTGGCTTCGGAGCGGTTGTCCGCCGCCTTCTTCTTGGCCGCGGTGAGCCTGTCCTTGGCCTTGCTGAGGGTCTTGGAGTGCTTCCACATTCCCTTGACGCCGGATGTCAGGTCACCCAGCAGGCCCCAGACGCGTTTGACCATGCGGGCACCCTTCGCCCACTGCCAGGGCGCTCCGTACTTGGCGAGGATCTTGCCCGCCAGGCCGCCGACGAAGGTACCGGCGATGTTGAGCGCGGTCTCCCCGCAGGCCGCGAGGTCGCCGCTGGAGAAGCAGTCCATCGCGGCGTTGATGCCGAGGATGTCCTTCGCGATCTCGACGAGTTCCTTGGCCGCGTCGATGGTCTGCTGTCTGGCCCCGTTGTACTGGCTCCGGGCCCGGTTGACGTCCTCCTGGGCCTGTGAGGGCGTCACTGACGTCCCCGTGGCCGACGCTCGTTGGATGTACTTCGGATTGATCATGATCGCCAGCAGGCCCGACGGATCGGAGGCGGTGACGGGGGTGTTGTTGGCGTAGGCGTAGCCGTTGACCTGCTGCGGGTCGGTGTAGTCGATGACCGGGTCGACCGAGATGAACTTGCCCAGCGCGGGATCGTACTGGCGTGCCCCGATGTGGGTGAGCCCGGTCTGGCCGTCGAGCGTGCCGCCGACGAAGCCCTTCTCGCCCGGCCACTGGCCGGCCGGCGTGCCCCGGTCCTGACCGTAGGGGTTGAAGCGGCGCTGTGCGACCTGCCCGGACGCGGCGTCGACCGCCAGTTGCGCGGTGCCCTGGTGGTCGGAGGCGAGGTAGGACAGCGTGCCGTCGTCGGTGCGGACGGCGACGGTCTGGCCCGCGAAGGAGTAGTAGCGGGTGGCCTCGGCCTCGGTGGAGCCGTCCGCCAGGCGCAGTTCCATGCCGGGCAGGTAGACCGTGGTGGACGTGGCGTCGCGCCGCAGGACGCGGTCGCCGCCGGCGTCGTAGACGTAGGTCGCCTCGTCGCCGTCCGCCTCGGTGGACCTGGTCAGCTTGCCCTCGGCGTTCCACTCCAGGGTCTGGGTGTCGCCGCCGATGACGCGCCGCGTGGTGTTGCCGCTCGCGTCGTAGGCGTACGTGAACTGCTCGTCGGCCGTGGGGCCGTCCTGGACGACCTTGGTGACGGCGTGCGGGCCGGCGTCGCCCTCCCCGTAGGTGTAGGTGCGCGTGGTGTCGCCGGCCGGGTCGAGGCCGACGTCGTGGTGGACCTCCTGGGTGCGGTTGCCGATGGAGTCGACCGTGTAGGACGTCCAGTAGGGCGCCGGTCCGCCGAGGGCGGCGGTGCCGGGGGCGGCGTCACAGGCGGCCGGGGCGGTGCCCTCCAGTCGGCCGCTGACCGTACCGGAGCCCACGGCCGTCCCCGCGTCGGCCGCCGGGGTCCACGCCTCGGTGAGGCGCCGGCCGGTGTCGTAGGCGAAGCACTGGACGTCGGGGGAGGCGCCCGCGCGGTCCGCGATGGCCAGGACGTTGCCCGCCGCGTCGTAGGAGTAGTCCGCGGACCGCAGCGGAGCCGCCTGCGAGGACAGGTCGAGCACTGAGCGGGTCAGCCGGTCGGTGCCCTTCTCGTAGGCGAAGGTCTGCCACAGCGTCTCGCCGCCGTCCATGTTCAGGGCGAGCTGCTGGACGAGGCTGGTCGGCGAGTACGTCGTCTCCTCGACGTAGGGCGTGTCGTTGCCCGACATGCCGGTCACGCGCTGGAGGTCGTCGTACTCGTAGGAGAGGGACTCCGCCTCCAGGCCGCCGGCCGCCGGCATGCCCGCACTCTGGAGGGTGCCGTCGCGGTTGTAGTTCTGGGTGAAGGTGTAGACGCCGCCGAGGGCGCCTTCGGAGTCGGGCACCCGGTAGGCGGTCTTCAGCGGACGGTAGTACTCGTCCATGGACTGGACGACGGAGCCGAAGTACGCGCTGCCGCCGTTCACGTAGCGCAGTGAGGCGTAGGCCTTGCCGAGCCAGCCCGCCTTGTCGTAGCGGGTCTCGGTCAGCCGCGTCCCGGTACCCGGGTCGCCCTCCCAGGTGGAGGTGGGCCGGCCGAGGTCGTCGTAGACCGTGGAGGTCTTCTCGCCCCGGGCGTCGGTGGCAGAGACGAGCTGGTCCAGCGCGTCGTAGGCCATGGTGGACGTGCCCGCGTCCGGGTCGATGCTCCTGACCTTGCGGCCCAGCTGGTCGTACTCGTAGCGCCAGGTGTTCCCCTGGGCGTCGGTGACGGTCTCCAGCCGCCCGGCCGGGGTGTAGGTGTAGGCGGTGGCGTCGTAGCCGTTGCCGGGCCCTGCCCCGCCGCCGGGGTTCGGTGCGGTGCCCTCCCAGTGCCGGATCTCGGTGGTCTGGCCCGCGGCGTTGGTGACGGTCGTGGTCGGTACGCCGCCCTCGGGCGGGTCGACGTGGGTGTACTGGCCGTCGTAGGTGGTGGTGGAGTTCCACTGTGCCGCCCCGGCGACGGCGAACGTCTGCCGCGTCGGCCGTCCCAGGCCGTCGTACTCGTAGAGGGTCTGGGCGCCGACCTCGCCGTCGGGGACGAGCAGCAGGTCCGAGGACGGCGCTCCGGTGGCGTTGTAGGTGCTGGAGGTCTTCCAGACCTTGCCGGTGCCGTCGTAGAAGGAGTCGGCGACCATGCGGGTGCCGTCCGGGCCCTCGGTCTGCTTCTGCCGGGGGCGCAGCAGGCCGTCGTAGAGCTGGTACTCGACGCCGTAGCCGCCGCCGGTCTCCAG
>NZ_JAZDCW010000007.1:0-291677 GCF_036323765.1 Streptomyces solitudinis | reverse complement strand
TCTCGGTGAACGAGTGCTTGTCCAGCAGCAGGTCGATGCGTTCGCGTACGGTCAGCTTGCCCTTGGCGTGCTGCGCCTCCGTCGCCCGCGCGCTGGGCCCCTGGCGGGCGGTCTCCCGCAGGGCCTGGAACTCGGTCAGCGGGTCGGTCGCGGTGGTGGCGGGCTGTTCAGTCAGCATGAATGACCTCATCTCTGCGTGACGTTGCGGAACGGGGTGCGGGAGCCGCCGCCCCGACGGCGGATAAGCTCCGCGCGCTGGCCGAGGCGGGCAGGGTGGCGCACACCCGTGGTTCGTCGTTCGTGATGACGCCGGCCGGGTCGGGCGCGTACAGCGTGTCCGCCCGGAGCCAGCGCACCGTCGTGCAGTAGTCCCGGCTCCCCTCGACGGCCGCCGCCACGGAGTGCGTGACGTGGCTGGAGCCGGGCGGCAGGTTCAGCACCGTCCAGCCGGGCGGACTGGCCGACGGCCTGCCGCCGACGCCGCCGCCCAGGTAGTCCAGGGCGAGGTCGCGGCTGAGCCCGGTGCCGATGCCCTTGAGATACGCCTCTTTGCGCGTCCACAGCCGCGCGAAGGCCGCCAGCCGCTCCTCGCCGGTCAGCTCCGCCAGTTCCGCCTGCTCCCTGGGGTGCAGGTCGGCGATGCACAGCTCGACGGTCTCCTCGGTGGGCAGCTTCTCGACGTCGATGCCGACCGGGGAGCGCGCGATGCCGAAGGCCACCAGCCCGCTGCTGTGGGACAGCGAGAAGTGCAGCCGCGGCATGCCCGGCGCGAGCACGGGACGGCCGTGGGGTTCGGAGCACTCGGCGCACGGCTCCCGCGCGAACCGCAGCCGCGCGGGCGGGATGCCGGAGTAGGCCGACAGCAGCCGGCGCAGGGCGATGTGGGCGGCCGTGTACAGCAGCCGGTCGTGGGCGCGCATGAACGAGTCGGCCTTGTCCCGCTCGTGCTCGTCGAGTTCCGCCGTCATCAGCGGCTCCGAGCTGAGGCTCGTCCACGGCTGCCGCAGCATCCACAGGTGCAGCTCGTCCTCGCCCACGGACAGGGTGGTGGGTGTGCGGCCCGGCACCGCACCCGACGCGTAGGGGGCGGCCATCAGCGGGCCAGGGCGGGGGCGGCCAGCGGCGCCGGGCTCCCCGGCCGGTCGGTCAGGCGCCCGGCCAGCTTGGCGGCCAGCTCGCTGACGGAGTCTCCCGACAGGATGTCGGCCACGTGCAGGTCCACCTGGAGCGCCACCTCCAGCAGGCGCTTGACCTGGAGGCCGGTGATGGAGCCGACGCCCTGCGTCCGCAGGGGGCGGCTGCGGCTGACCCGGTGCGCGGGCGGGACGTCCAGCAACTCGGTCAGCTCCCGGCAGAGGTACGCCGTGATCATCTCGGTGCGCTCCTCCAGAGCGGCCGCGCGCAGCGCGTCGAGGTCCGGCAGTCTGTCGCGGTAGGTGGCGGTCGGTGTCATGGTGCTTCTCCTTCGGTTCGGTTCCGGCCCCACCGGTGGGGCCCGGCCTGATGCGGTGCGGGTGGGGGGTGTGGGACGTGGGGGGGGGTGGGACGTGGGCGGAGGTGGGGACGGACGGCCGGGTGGCCGGGTGGCGCGGGGGTGACGACCAGCGCGGAGTTGAACCCGCCCGGGCTGCGGGCCAGGAGCAGCACCGCGCCGAGCCGGGCCTCGCGGGGCGAGGTCACGAGGTCGATGTCGTAGTCCGGGGAGGGCCGCACGTTCGCGGTCGGCGGGATCAGCCCGTGCCGCATGGACAGGAAGGCGGCGGCCAGGTCGAGCATCCCGGCGCCGCCGTCCAGCCGGCCGGTCAGGGACTTGGGCGCGGTCACCGGCACGCCGTACGGGCCGAAGACCTTGGTGACGGCCTCCGCCTCGGCCCGGTCCAGCTCCGGCACGGCGGCGGCGTCGGCCATGACGGCGTCGATCCGGTCCGGTTCCAGCCCGGCGTCGGCCAGCGCCCGTTCGATGGCGCGCTGGAGACCGGACGCCCGGCCCCGGCCCGGCGCCGGGTCGAAGGCCGTGGCGTACCCGGCGATCTCCCCGTAGATCTGCGGCGCCTTGCGCCGGCGCGCGTGCCCGGCGTCCTCCAGGAGGAGCATCGCGCCGCCCTCACCCGGCACGTGGCCGTCGGCGGCGCCGTCGAAGGGCCGGTACCCGCGTGCGGGCCGGTCGCCCCGGGTGAGCCTGCCGCTGGCCTGGGTGGCCAGCCAGCCGCGTGCGCCGAACGGCGAGTCGAAGCCGCCCGCCACCATGAGCGTGGCACCGGAGCGCACGGACCGGCGGGCGTGGCCCACCGCGTCCAGTCCGCCCGTCTGCCCCGCCGTGATGACGCTGCCCGGCCCCTTCAGGCCGAACCGCGCGGCGATGTGCGCGGCGCTCAGGGCCGGGAGCGAGACGAGGGGCGTCGTCCCCGGGTCGCTGGGCCCGGCCTCACCGGGACGGCCGGGCTCCCGACGCTCGACGGCCCCCGGCCCGCCGGTCACCGGGGCCGTCATGACGACCCCGGCACCGTAGGGCGGCAGCTCCGACGGCTGTACCCGGGCGTCGGCGAACGCGCAGTCGACGCCGATCAGCGTCACCTGGGTGATCCAGTCGGTCTCGGAGATCAGCCGCCCGGGCAGGTGCTCGCTCGGCTCGATCTCGTCGAAGGGCGCCACCAGCACGGAGGCACTGGCCGGTAACCGTCCCGGGCTCAGCGGCCGGATGCCGTGCCGGGCCGCCCGGGCGGCGCTCCAGTAGTTCTCCAGGCACAGGCCGATGGGTGCGGCGACCGCGAGTCCGGTCACCACCGGGTTGCCGGTCATCGGGCCTCACTCCTTCCCGGTGCGGTCAGCACCATGGCGCTGAGGAATCCGCCGACGCCGCCGCTGACGGTCAGCGCGACGCCGACGTCGTGCGCGCGGGCGGTGAGCGGCACGTGGTCGAGGCCGCACGCCGGGTCCGCCTCGTGCAGGTTCGCCGTCGGCGGCACCGTGCCGTGCTCGATGGCCAGCACCGAGGCGGCGAGCGCGAGCGCGCCGGCGGCGCCGAGGGCGTCGCCGATCATCGAGCTGACGGAGCTGACCGGTATCCGCCCGGCGTGCCCGCCCAGGGCCGTCCGCAGCGCGGCGGCGTCGTGGAGGTCGCGCCGCGGGTGACCGGTCCCGGCGCCGCCGACGTAGTCGACGTCCCCTGCGGTGAGCCCCGACTCGCGCAGGGCGTGGGTCACGGCGTCGGCGAGTTCGTCGCCCCGCTCGGGGACGCCGGTCACCTGCCCGGCGGTGTGCCGGGTCGCCTGCCCGCCGATCTCCGCGTACACGTGGGCGCCCCGGGCGCGGGCACTGTCCAGCTCCTCCAGCACGAGGAAGGCCGCGCCCTCCCCGAGCACCGAACCGTCGCGGCCGAGGGCGAAGGGCCGTGCGGCGCCCGCGGGGTCGCCGTCGCCCCGGGTGGTGACCCCGACGGCGTCCAGGTCCCGCAGGACGCCGCCGGTGATCGGGGCCTCGGTGGCACCGGCGACCATCACGTCGGCGACGCCCTCCCTAACGCACCGGGCGGCGTGCCCGATCGCGTCCAGCCCGGCGGCGCAGCCGGTGGACAGCACGGTCACCGGTCCTTCGGCGCCCACCGCCCAGGCCACGTCGCGGACGAGGTTGCCGGGGACGAGCCGGTCGGCGGCGTCCGCGCTGGACAGCAGCGTCTCCGCCACCTCCGAGCGGCCGTGTCCGGTGACCCGGTGCAGGGCCGTGTCCAGACTGGTGACCGGCCCGGCCGCGGAGCCGACGGCGACGCCGGTGCGGGCGGGGTCGAGCCCGGCGAAGTCCAGGCCGCTGTCCTCGGCCGCCTCCCGCGCGGCGACGACGGCGAACTGGGCCGCCCGGTCCATGCGGCGGGCCTCGGCCGGGGCCAGCCCGTGCTCCGCCGCGTCGAAGTCGATCTCGGCGGCGACCCGGCCGTGCTCCGGACCGCTGCGGGTGAGCGTGAGCGCGCGGGTGGCGGTCCTCCCTTCGGTCAGGAGCTGCCAGAAGTTCTTGCGTCCGGTACCGCCCGGGGCGAGGACCCCGAGCCCGGTGACCGCCACCCGGCGGACGGCGGGCGCGGTCATCGCCCACCTCCCGCGGGACGGACCGGCACGGCGGGCAGCCGGCCGTCCGGCTGCCCGCGCCCGGTTTCCCGGACGTGCTGCCACTGCATGGTCATCTCTCCTCCGATGGATACGTCGGCAAGCACGCCGAGACGCCGTACCGGCCATTTCCGGTACGGCGTCTCGACGTGTGCGGTCGAATGGGCGCGAAGGCACCTGCGCCCGGGGAAGAGCGCGACCCGAGGCGTTGCGGTGACACTGGTCGAGGCCCGTCGGCAGGCGGACACATTTCAGGAGTCCGCTGCTGGCGAGCCGGGCGGCGCGAGGCGCCGCCGGTGCGTCACCACACCGCCGAAGTCCCCCGTTTTCGCAGCTCAGATGCGCGGCCAGGCAAGAGTGGGCACGGGACGGCGCCACGTCGCCCGCTGCCGCTCACTTCCAGAAATACGTGTCGGGAAGTTATCACCCATATTCTTCGCAACCGCCGACGGGGTCAAGAAAAAACCGCCGCCGGGGTATACAAATTATTGTCAAGCGGAAGCCGATCGGGCCATAGCCGGACAATGACTGGCCAGTGAAAGCAGACTTTCCGGAGCTATTCACCTGGGTGTTCTGATGGACGTGCACAGCACGTCCCTTTTTTACTGCGGGCCTTGGAGGATGGTGCCGGTGCCTGCCGACCAGACCCGACGGCGCTCCGCCGAGCTGTGCGCGGGCGCCGGCTGCGCCGGCGGCACCGGTGACGGCCCACGGCCCCGCGCTCCCGGCAGGGGGCTGTGTCCGCCGTGCGCGAAGGCGCTCGACCGCGACCTGCGCGCGCTCCCCGGCCTCTACGCGGAGTGCGGCCGCCTGCTCGCCGGCGACCACCGCACCGGCCCGGCGGGCACCCGGACGACGGGCGGCGCCCTGCCGGGCATGCCGTTCAACGCCGCCGCCGCGGAGGTGCGGGGCGCGGTGCTCGGCACGCTCAGCAGCTGGGCGGGGACGGTCGCCCAGGCCCGGGGGCTGCCCGCCCCCCAGCGGTCGGTGCCGAAGCTGTGCGCCTTCCTGCTGGGGCACGCCGACTGGCTGACCGGCTGCCCCGCGGCGGCCGACGTCTCCCGCGAAGTGGCGCACCTCGTGCGGACGTCCTGGCGGGTGGCGGGCGCGCGCGGCCGGCGCCGGGTCACCGTGGGGCGCTGCACGGTGCCCGGCTGCGGGGGCGATCTGGTGGCCGAGCTGAGTGCGGACGGCGAGGCGGGCAGCGGCACGGGCGGCGGCGAGATCCGCTGCGCGGCCTCGCCCGAGCACCGCTGGGAGGGGCGGGAGTGGACGCGGCTGGCCGAACGCATGCGGGCCGAGCACGCCCCGGCGCGGCAGCCCGCCGCCGTCTGGCTGACCACGGCGGAGATCTCCCGGCTGTGGCAGATCGCCTCCGGGAGCGTCTACCGGCACGCCAGCGAGCAGCGCTGGCGCCGCCGCCGCCGGGCCGGGCGGACCCAGTACTTCGGCGGGGACGTGCAGGCGACGCTGGGCGCTCGCGGCCGGAGCCGCGGAGCCTGACGCTTCACCGGGAGGGGGGCGCCGCGGCGCCGGGTGCCCCGGGGGGGGCGGGGCACCGGGGGGGCGGGGCACCGGGCCGCGCCCGTCACCGCCGCCCGCGCCCGCTGACGGCCGTCCGCCGTCAGCCGTCCGCCACGAGCCGTCCGCCGTCACCGATGCGGAAGCCCACGCCCCGCACGGTCAGTATCCAGTCGCTCGAACCGAGCTTGGCCCGCAGCGAGCTGACGTGCGTGTCGATCGTGCGGCTCGCCTGCATGCCGGTGAGGTGCGTCATGGGGGTCTCCCACACCTCCGCCATCAACTGGCGGCGCGGGATGACCAGCCGGGGCCGGCTGGCCAGGTAGTGCAGGAGGTCGAACTCCTTGCGCGTCAGCTCCACCGGCACGCCGTCCACGGTGACCTGGCGCATGGCGGCGTCGATGCGCAGACCGCCGCGCACGATGGCCCGGCTGACGGGCTGCCAGGGCCGCACCCGGCGCATGACCGCCTCGATCCGGGCCAGCAGTTCGGGGAAGCCGCAGGGCTGCGTCAGGCAGTCGTCGGACCCGGCCTGGAGGCCGCGCACCCGGTTCGCGGGCTCACCGCTGTAGGTGAGCGAGATGATCGGGGTGTCGCAGGACGAACGGATGCGGCGGATCACCTCCGCCCCGTCCATGTCCGGCAGCTCCAGCCGCATGAGCACCAGATCGGCCGAACGGTACTCGCGCAGGGCGCACCGTCCGCTGGAGACGGCTGAGGCGTGGTGACCGTACCGCCGCAGATCCCTGCTGAGGGACTCGGCGCTCGGTTGCTCGTCCTCGACCACGAGCACTCGCATGGCTCCCCCTGACTGGACGTGCCGACTGCCGGGCCCGTCGGGACCGGCGCCCGGACGGCCGCGGTGTGCACGGAGCTGTGGCCGTCCAGCCTGACCGGTATACCGGACACCGGTACAACAGCCCCCATAATAACAAACCGTACGCGCTGTTTTTCAAGTCCCGGTCAACAGTCACCCAAGGCGACTTCTCGCCAACCCTCAGGATGCCGGTTCTGAGGTATATATGACACCCCCTTCCCTCCAGCGCACGGCTCACCACGGGCATGCCACCGCGAGCCGCCCCTCACGCCGCCGCGCTCCGACCCCGAACATGAAACCGGCCCTACGGTTGGTTTTTCACTGGGCCGGACTGGCGAGAATGACGTGAGGTGACACTGCCAGAACGGAGGGTCCCGTTCACCGTTCTGGCACACAGACAGGAGCAGCCGCTCATGCAGGTACGCGCGGAGCAGACGCGTCAGTCGCTGATCGACGCCGCCGCGGCGCTGTTCGACACCAAGGGCCCGCGGGACAGCGGGCTGCTGGAGATCAGCCGGGCGGCCGGTGTCAGCAAGGGGGCCCTGTACTTCCACTTCGGCTCCAAGCAGGAGCTGGTCGGCGCGGTGTGGGAGGAGGCGAGGAACCGGGTCCGCCGCCTCGCCCGGGACCACATCGGACCGCAGCCCGCCACCCTCGACGCCACGTTCCGCTTCGTCAGCGCGCTCACGACGGCGCTGCGCCGCGACGTGGTGGTGCGGGCCGGGCTGCGGCTGGAGGCGGAAGGCGGCCTGGAGACGGACGCGGACGGTGGCGGGATGCGCCGCGAATGGCTCCGCTTCCTGAGCCGCAACCTCACCGGGGCCGACGGGAACCGGGCCCCCTCGGACCTCGTCGCCGCCGTGACCATCGGCCTGGAGACCCTCGGCCGCCAGGACCCGTCCTGGTGGTCCCAGGAGACGGTCAGCGGCATCTGGCACCTGCTCTCCGGCCTCAGACCGCCCGAAGTCCCCGCCGGTACGGCGGAGAACAGCGTCCGCCGTGTCACCCACATCCCGGAACAGAACGAGTAGAACCGCTCCCCCACCGAGGTTGCACATGGACTCTGCCAGCCCGATCACGATCGACCCCGCAGGCCGCGACCTGCCCGGAGAGACGGCCCGGCTGCGCCGCCAGGGCCCCGTGACCCGCGTCGAGCTGCCCGGCGGGGTACCCGCCTGGATGGTCACCGGGTACGACGAGCTGCGCGGTCTGCTCACCGACCCCAGGGTCTCCAAGGACGCCCACCGGCACTGGCCCGCGTGGACGAGCGGTGAGGTCCCCGGCGACTGGCAGCTCACCCCCTGGGTGGACATCCGCAACATGCTCACCGCCTACGGCACCGAGCACAGCAGGCTGCGGCGGCTCATATCGCAGGCCTTCACCGCACGCCGCACGGCGGCCCTGCGCCCCCGCGTCACCCAGCTCACGGACGCGCTGCTCGACACGCTCGGCCGCATCCCGGCCGGGCACCCCGTCGACCTGCGCGAGGCGTTCGCCGTCCCGCTCCCCATCCAGGTGATCTGCGAACTGCTCGGCATCGCCGAGGAATCGCGCGAGGAGCTGCGGGAACCGGTGAGCACCGTCTTCCGCACCACCGTGACCGCCGCCGAGGCGGCCGAGAACGAACGCCGCTTCCACCACCTGCTCACCAGGCTCGTCACCGCCAAACGGTCCCGGCCCGGCGACGACGTGGCCAGCGCCCTCATCGACGCCCGGGACGGCGACAGCGCACCGCTGAGCGAGCGCGAACTCCTGGACACGCTACGGCTCATCATCGGAGCCGGTTTCGAGACCACCGTCAACCTGCTGTGCAACGCCGTCCTCGCCCTGCTCACCCACCCCGGGCAGCTGCGGCACGTGCGGGAGGGCACGGCGGGCTGGGAGGACGTCGTCGAGGAGAGCCTGCGCCGGGACGCACCCGCCGCGAACCTGCCGCTGCGCTACGCACTGGAGGACATCGAGGTCGGCGGCGTGACCATCGCCGCCGGCGACGCGATCGTCGCCTCCTACTACGGGGCCGGACGCGACCCCAGGCGCCACGGCCCGGACGCGGACGTCTTCGACGTCACCCGGCAGAGCCGCTCCCGCGGCCACCTCGCCTTCGGGCACGGCGTCCACCACTGCCTGGGGGCGCCGCTGGCCCGGCTGGAGGCCGCGGTGGCCCTTCCCGCCCTGTTCGACCGCTTCCCCGGGCTCCGGCTCGCCGCGCCGCACCAGCGGCCGGAGCCGCTGGAGTCGTTCATCGTCAACGGGCCGCGGACGCTGGAGGTCGTCCTCCGTCCGTGAACCGCGCGGCATGGCGGGCCGCCCCCTCCGCGTGGCCGCGGGGAGGGGGGCCCAGCAGCCGCCGAACCGTGGGGTGGAGGGGCGGTCTTGCCGTCAGCCGGACCCCGTGCGGTGGCCGGTCCCGCGGTGCCGGGCGGCCCGCTGGCCCGGCACCGCGGCCCGGAAGAGTGCCGTGCGCTCTCACAGAGCGGTGCACCCGCCGTCGACGGCGATGGCCGCCCCACTGACGAACGACGCGTGGTCGCCGCACAGCCACACCGCCGCCCGCGCGACCTCCTCGGGTTCCGCGATGCGCTTGAGCATGCTCGACTCGGTCACGTACTCCTCCAGACGCGGATCGTGGTCGAACGCCGTCTGCATCAGCTCCGTCCTCGTGGCCCCGACGACCAGGGCGTTGACCCGCACCCCCCGGCTGCCGTACTCGTGCGCCGCCGCCCTGGCCAGCCCGATGACGGCGTGCTTCGCCGCGACGTACGGCGCGCTGGGGACCGCCGGTGCCGCAACACCCGCGGCGCTGGAAGTGATCACGATGGAACCCCCCGACGCGTTGTCGAGCAGCACCGGGATCTGGTGCTTCAGGCAGTTCCAGACGCCGCGCACGTTGACGTCCATGATGGCGTCGTACTCCTCGTCCGGCAGGAGGTGCAGCGGCGTGCGGGGCGTACCCCAGCCCGCGTTGTTGAAGGCCGCGTCCAGGCGCCCGAACCTCTCGACCGCCGCCTCGACCACCCGGCGCACGTCGTCGGAGCTGCACACGTCGCCGGGGACGGCCAGCGCCGATCCGCCCGCCGCGGTCAGCTCCCCGGCCAGCCGCTCCAGTTCGGCACCGCGCCGGGCGGTGAGGACGACCGCCGCGCCCTCCGCCGAGAACAGCCGGGCCGCCGCCGCCCCGATACCGCTCGACGCCCCGGTGACCATCACGGTCTTCCCCGCCAGCGCCCCCGCGCCGGCTCCGGCCCCGCTCACGCGGCGGGCCCGCGCAGGGAGAAGCGGCACCGGGCCGCCTCGTGGCCGCGCTGGTAGACCCGGACGGGCACCACGAAACCGTCGGCGTCGATCCGTTCGGCGTCGCCCACGGTGACCAGGCAGGGCTCGTCGTGCTCCACGTAGCCGACGAACGTGGCGTCCATGGCCGGGACCGCCGCCGACGGCATGGCCACGGCCAGCCGGGCCGCCTGGCACATCGCCTCCATGAGCGCCATGCCCGAGACGTGGTCGAGCGGGTGGTCGTAGACGACGGGGTGGTCGCGCTCCACGCGCAGCACCCAGGTGTGGGGGGCGCCGGGGGCCAGCATGACGTCCCTGGCCTGCACCCGGCCCACCGCGGCCGGGGGCACGGCGGCGGGGAGGACCGGCAGAGAGGGGCTGTCGGACTTCCGGGCGGCGGCGCGCAGCCGCGCGTACACGGTGGGGGGCACGCACTGCATGTCGAACGCCCCGGTGCCGACCTGCACTCCTCCGCGGTGCAGGGTCACCGTGACGCTCGCGGACCGCAGGACGCCGCCCCGCTGGACGACGTCGTGGAAGGACGCCCGCAGGGTCAGGCGCGTACCTCCGACGACGGGCAGCAGCGCGAGTTCGTCGACCTCGTAGGTCATGCGCTGGAGCAGCAGCTGGTGACCGAGCGGCAGGCCGTAGCCGACGTGGGCGAGCAGGATGCCCGACTGCCGCAGCGTCTCACCGACGAGTTGGGGGTCGCACCAGGCGGCGGTTCCCGGGCCGTAGAGCTGGTGGCTGTGCGGCCAGCGGACCGCTACGCTGAAAAGGTGGTCCCCCTCGCGGCTCGCTGCCGTCGGCAGCACATGCCGCGCGTTCCAGCAGTGCACGAGTTCTTTGGGGACGGGTCTGACGAGGTGCTCCTGACCGGCGGCGCCCTCCTCGTCGCCGAACGCTTCACTGATCAGTCCTGTGCTGGATGTGCTGACACGCTCCGTCGTACTCATACGGCTTTGCCCCCCTCTGTCAGCGAGTTAGTGCTCCCATAAAAAAACCGTCGGGAAGGTTTTGTCAACGAGAATGTCGAGTTCCACTTGAGCCCCACCCGACCACCTGCGGTTTTACTGTTGTCGCACCGAGATTTTGCAAACCGCACAGTTGGCTTCTACAGCGATCTCACCTACGGTTACTCCTGAAACGGGTACCCCACGCGTCCTGAGCACCCGGACCCACCAGGCGCGGAAGGAAGAGAGAGTGGCCAAGCAGGAAAGAGCCATCCGCACGCGTCGTACCGTGCTGGAAGCCGCCGCCAAGGTCTTCGGGGCGCGGGGGTACGAGGCGACGACCATCGCCGAGATCATCGAACAGGCCGGGGTGACCAAGGGGGCCCTGTACTTCCACTTTCCCTCGAAACGGGCCCTTGCCGACGCCATCACGTCCAACCAGACGATGGGCGTGACGAACGTCCCGGACGGCTCCCCGCTCCAGTGGGTGATCGACCTCTGCCATTCCGTCGCCTACGGGCTCCAGAAGGACCCCCTCCTCCAGGCGGGCACGCGCATCGCCGTCGAGACTCTGTTCGACGACTCGCCCATGAACCCGTTCCGCGCCTGGGCCGACGTCCTCACCACGAGCCTGCGGGAGGGCCAGCGCCAGGGCGAGGTGCTGCCGCACGTCGATCCGCGGCGCACGGCCGAGCTGATCGTCGGCTCCTACACGGGTGTGCAGCTCTTCTCCATGGCGAAGACCAACCGGGCGGACCTGCGGGAGCGGATCACCGAGCTGTGGCAGCACCTGCTGCCGGCCGTGGCCAACCCGGCGGTCATCCCGCGGTTGCGCTGCGAGGGCTCCGACCTCCTGCACCAGAGGGTCCGCGACGAGTTCCGGGCGCGCGCGGAGCGTGCCCGGGAGCTGTCGGCGCACGAGGGCACCGGGGCGCCCGTGTCAGTCGCAGCCGCAGCTTCGGCGGACGACCAGGGCTGAGGGGAACTGGCGCAGGCGCTCGCGCCGGCTGCCGGTGACGCGCAGGGCGTCGTCCAGGACGAGGTCCACGGCGGCCCGCGCCATGCCGGTGCGGTCGGAGGCGACGGTGGTCAGCGGCGGATCGGTGAGCGCCGCCTCCTTCACGTCGTCGAACCCGGCCACCGCCAGTTCCCCGGGGACGTCCACGCGCAGCTCCCGGGCCGCGCGCAGGACGCCGATGGCCTGGTCGTCGGTCGCGCAGACGATGGCCGGGGGCCGCTCCGGCCCGGCGAGCAGCTTCAGCGCCACCTGGTAGGCGTCGTAGCGGTTGTAGGGCGCCTGGAACAGCCGGCCCTCGGTCGGGTGCCCGGCCTCGCGCATGGCCCGGCGCCACCCCTCGACGTGGTCGGTGACCGGGTCGCCGACCACGGGGGTCGTCTCCACCCCGCCCAGGCAGGCGACGTAGGCGTGCCCGTGCTCCAGGAGGTGCCGCGTCGCCAGGTGCGCCCCGCCGACGTCGTCCGTCACCACGGCCACGTCGTCGATCGCGTCGGGGCGGCGGTGCAGCAGCACCACCCGCGCGTCCCACGCCTCGATCTCCGCCGCCGCACGCTCACTGGGCCCCTGGCTGACGAGGATCAGGCCCGAGACCCGCATCCCGAGGAAGGCGCGCAGGTAGTGCACCTCGCGCTCGTCCAGGTAGTCGGAGTTGCCGACCAGGACCATCTTCCCGCGCTCGGCCGCCGCCTGCTCCACGGCGTGCGCCATCTCGCCGAAGAAGGGCTGCCGGGCGTCCGGGACGATCATGCCTATGAGGTCCGTGCGCCGGGAGGCCATGGCCTGCGCCACCCGGTCGGGGCGGTAGCCCAGCTCCTTGATCGCCGCGAGCACCCGCTCGCGGGTGGCCGGGGCCACGGGGCGCGGACCGTCGTTGATGACGTAGCTGACCACCGCGGTCGAGGTACCCGCCAGCCGTGCCACATCGTCCCGCGTCACCTTCGCCACGGCGGGCAGTCTACGCGGGGGGACCGGCTCCCGGGTCACGCGCGGCACCGGGGCCCGCCGGGGCCCGCGGCGCGGGCGTCTCACCGGCGCGTGGGGCGCGCCGCCTGTCCGGCCGTCCCCTGAACCGCCGGGGACGCCGGGGACGCCGGCGGACCGGCCGTCCGCTCGCCGGACGCCGGCTGCCGCGCGGCCTTGTCGCCCTTGTCCGGCTTCTCCGGGGTGACGAAGCGGTAGCCGACGTTGCGCACGGTGCCGATCAGGGACTCGTGCTCCGGGCCCAGCTTGGCCCGCAGCCGCCGCACGTGCACGTCCACCGTGCGGGTGCCGCCGAAGTAGTCGTAGCCCCACACCTCCTGGAGGAGCTGGGCCCGGGTGAAGACCCGGCCCGGGTGCTGGGCCAGGTACTTCAGCAGCTCGAACTCCTTGAAGGTCAGGTCGAGTACGCGGCCCTTGAGCTTGGCGCTGTAGGTGGCCTCGTCCACGGAGAGGTCGCCGTTGCGGATCTCCATCGGGCTGTCGTCCACCGTGAGCTGCTGGCGGCCGAGCGCGAGCCGCAGCCGGGCCTCCACCTCGGCGGGCCCGGCGGTGTCCAGGAGCACGTCGTCCACGCCCCACTCGGCGGTGACGGCGGCGAGCCCGCCCTCGGTGACGATGAGCATCAGCGGGCAGCCCGGGCCCGTGGAGCGCAGGAGCTGGCACAGCGAGCGCACCTGCGGGAGGTCGCGGCGGCCGTCGATGAGGATGACGTCGGCGCCCGGGGTGTTCACGAGCGCGGGGCCCTCGGCGGGCGCGACACGGACGTTGTGGAGCAGCAGCCCGAGTGCGGGCAGGACTTCGGTCGACGGCTGGAGAGCGTTGGTCAGGAGGAGAAGCGAGCTCATGACGGTGAGTCCTTCCTCGGTCCCGTCGAGGACGTGGCCGCCGCCGCGGCGGTGCGCGGAGACGGTCCTGAAAGCACGAAAAGGACTCAGAGGCGACGTTGCCCGAGTCCTTCTGTCCAGCAGGATAGCCCAGCGTGGCGCCAAGGCCCATGTTCGTGTCGCATACGTCACTCCCCGTCACCCACTCCCCTGCACTCTCCCGCCACTCTCCCGGCACCCTCCCGGGCGCCGTCGCCCGCCGTGCGGCACCGTCCGGACAGGCCGGGGGACCCGGGCGGCGGGCCCCGGCGCACCCGGCATGATGGGGGCGGCACAACCGCCCGCACGGCTGGGAGTCGACGACATGTCCGTACACGGAACCATCCGCTACTGGGCGGCGGCCAAAGCCGCCGCCGGGGTCGCGGAGGAGCCCTACCAGGCCGCGACGCTGGCCGAGGCGCTGGACGCCGCCCGGGCCCGGCACGCGGCCCGCCCGGACTTCGCCCGTGTGCTGCCGCGCTGCTCGTTCCTCGTGGACGGCGACCCCGTCGGCACCCGGGCCCACGACGCCGTGCGGCTCGCCGAGGGCGGCACCGTCGAGGTGCTCCCGCCGTTCGCCGGGGGTGCCCGGTGAGCCACCCGCAGGACGGGAACGGCCCCCGGCCCCCGCAGCCGCCGGCGTCCCCGCAGTCCGTCCCGCAGCGGCCGGTGCCGCAGCAGCCCGCCCCGCAGCGGTCCGTGCCCGGTGAGGGCCCCGGGCCGCAGCCGCAGGCCGGTCCGCCCGCCCGGCGGCAGGGCGGCGGGGGGCGGCGGCGGAAGCAGGCCGCCCGGTCCGTGCACGGCCCCGGCGGCGTCGCCGAGCGCACCGGCGACCCGGTCATCCCGCCCGGAGCGCGGGCCGCCCTCGCCACGGCCGTGCTCGCCGGTCTGCTCGCCCTCGCCGCGCCCGCCGGGCGCTGGGCGCTCGTCGTGCCGCTGCTGCTCCTCCAGGCGCTGACGGCGGCGGGCTGGTACCGGCTCAACGGCATGTGGCCGGCCCGGCAGGGCATCGCGCTCGCCTTCCTGGCGGGCGTCACCGCGGACGCGGCCCTGCTCCTGGCGGACCGGGAACACGCGGAGACGGCCCTGCTCGGCACGCTCGGCTTCTGGGTGCTGCTCGTCCTCGTCCTCCAGCTCCGCAGCCGCAGCACGCCCGACGAGCGGCTGTACGCGCTGACCGCCGGGGTCGCCGCCACCGTGCTCACCGTCTTCGCCGCCGGGTACCTCGCCGCCGTGGACGTCTCGGCCGGTCTGGTGACGGTCGGCGCCGCGGCCGTGGCCGGCGCCGTCCTGGTGCGGCGGGTGCCGCTGCCGGGGCCGCTGTCGGTGGCGGCGGCCCTGCTCGCGGGCACCGGTGCGGCCTGGGCCACCTCGGCCGCCGTCGGCCCGGACGACGCCGTGGCCGCCGCGCTCACCGGCGCCGCGGCCGCGCTGTGCGCCCTGGCCGGGCTGCGGGCGGCGAGCTACGACTGGCCGTCGCGGTTCGTGCACCTGACGGCGGGCGTCGCGCTGCCGCTCACCCTCGCGGCCCCGGCCGTGCACGTGCTGGCCCGCCTGACCACCTGACGGGGCCCGCGTACCGGCCGTTAGGATCGCCGGGGGACCAGCCGACCAGGGGGGCCGACGGCCATGCGCGCACTGCGGATCACACTCATCGTCCTGCTCGTGCTGGGCGGGCTGTTCGTGGCCGCGGACCGGCTGGCGGTGAACTACGTCGAGGGCCGGCTGGCCGAGGAGGCCAAGTCGGCGCGCGGTGCGCAGGAGGCCGAGGTCTCCGTGCGGGGCTTCCCCTTCCTCACCCAGGTCGCGAGCCGGGAGCTGGACGCGGTGGACGTCACGCTCGGCGGCGTGACGGCGCGCAGCGGCTCGCGCTCGCTCCAGGTCAGCGAGTTCGAGATCCAGGCCCGCCGGATCGCCCTCTCGGAGAGCTTCACCAGCGCCGTCGCGCAGACGGCCACCGGCACGGCGCACGTCACCTACGCGGACCTCAGCGCGGCGGCGGAGGAGGACGTGACGATCTCCTACGGCGGCCCGGCCGAGGGCGGCGGCGCGTCCACGGTGAAGGTGACCGGCAGCGCGCGCGTCCCCGGGCTCGACCGCACCGTCGAGGCGTCCACGACGAGCACCCTCACCGTCGAGGACGGCGACACCATCCGGCTGCACGCCGACGAGGTGCCCGGCGAGGGCATCCCCGGCGTGGAGGAGCTGATCCGGCAGCGGATCGACTTCACCCGGCAGATCGACGGCCTGCCCGCAGGGGTGCGGCTGACCGGCATCGAGGCCACCGAGGACGGCGTGGACGTGCGGTTCGCCGGCGAGCGGATCAGCGTCACCGGCTGACGCGCGGCCCGGCGGGGCGCCCCCAGGGCCGGGTCTCGTCATCCGAGACGCGGCCGTCCCCAGGGGCGGGACACGGGCGGGGCACGGGCCCGCGGCCGGGACGCCCGGCCGTCGGCGGGCCTGGACACCCGGCGGTCGTCCCAGCATACAAACGATCACGTCTCGCCATGCGGAACGTCGGTGACACCGGGCGCGCCCGTCCTTACGATCGGGGGCATGACCCGACAGGCGGATCTCACCAAGCGACGGACAGTGGACCTGTGCCGCGTCGCCGCCATGCTCTGTCGCCCCGCCGCCTGACGGCCCGCCGCCGCCCGCGCCGCGTCCCGTCGGCGCCCGCGCGCCGCGCCCGCGCCGTGCCCGCGCCCCCGCGGCGGCCGTCCGCCCGCCGCCGCACGGCCGCCCCACCGCACCACCTCACCACCGCACCGCACATCCCCCGGAGGAGATCCCATGAGCCGCAGTGACGTCCTGGTGGACGCCGACTGGGTCGAGGCCCGCATCGACGACCCGAAGGTGGTCATCGTCGAGGTGGACGAGGACACCTCGGCCTACGACAAGAACCACATCAAGAACGCGGTCAGGATCGACTGGAAGCAGGACCTCCAGGACCCGGTGCGCCGGGACTTCGTCGACGAGGCCGGGTTCGAGAAGCTCCTCTCCGAGAAGGGCATCGCCAACGACGACACCGTCGTCCTCTACGGCGGCAACAACAACTGGTTCGCGGCCTACGCCTACTGGTACTTCAAGCTCTACGGCCACGGCGACGTCAGGCTGCTGGACGGCGGCCGCAAGAAGTGGGAGCTGGACAGCCGCGACCTCGTCGCCGAGGTGCCCACCCGCGCGAAGACGGAGTACCGCGCCCAGCCGCAGGACACCTCGATCCGCGCCTTCCGCGACGACGTCGTCGAGGCGATCGGCGCCCAGAACCTGGTGGACGTCCGCTCCCCCGACGAGTTCAGCGGCAAGCTGCTCGCCCCGGCGCACCTGCCGCAGGAGCAGTCCCAGCGCCCCGGCCACGTGCCGAGCGCCCGCAACATCCCCTGGTCGAAGTCGGCCAACGACGACGGCACCTTCAAGTCGGACGACGAGCTGAGGGAGCTGTACCAGGAGGAGGGCGTGGACCTGGCCAAGGACACCATCGCCTACTGCCGCATCGGCGAGCGCTCCGCCCACACCTGGTTCGTCCTGCACGAGCTGCTGGGCCAGGAGAACGTCAAGAACTACGACGGCTCCTGGACGGAGTACGGCTCGCTGGTCGGCGTGCCGATCGAGCTGGGCCCCGCCAAGTAACCCCGCCTGACCTTCAGACATCCGAGAGGACACACACCCCATGTGCGGAGCACAGGCAGGCGGCCCCGACGCCTCCACGATCAAGCCCGGTGAGACGACGATCCAGGGCAACGTGACCCGCGACGGCGAGCCCGTCACCGGCTACGTGCGGCTGCTGGACTCCACCGGCGAGTTCACCGCCGAGGTGCCCACCTCCGCGACCGGCCAGTTCCGGTTCTACGCGGCCGAGGGCACCTGGACCGTCCGTGCGCTGGTGCCCGGCGGCACCGCGGACCGCACGGTCGTCGCCCAGACCGGCGGGGTGGCGGAGGTCGCCATCGCCGTGTGACGCGGCACCGGACCGGAGAGGGCCGCACCCCGGGGTTGGACGCCAGGGGGCGCGGCCCTCTCCGCTGTCCGCGTCCGCCGCGCGCCGTCCGCCGTCCGCTTGCGCCGTCCCTCCGCCGCGGCGGAGGGACGGCGCGGCCCCCGCGTCAGTACACGAGCGCCTGCGTGCCCGGGGCCATGGCCTCCTGGACGAAGACCTGCGCGCCCGCGATCCGCACGCCGTCGAGCACGTCCTGCTCCTCGATGCCCCGCCGGGCTGCGCACTGGGTGCACAGGGTGATGCGCCCGCCCGCGCGCACGCCCTCGATGAGGTCGGGCAGCGGCGCGGCGTGCGGCAGCTCGAACTCGGCGGCCCGTCCGGGCAGCGCGAACCACGCCGACTCCCCGGTGAGCCACAGCGAGACCTCCACGCCGCTCGCGGCGGCCACCGCGGCCACCGTGAACGCCTGCGAGCACCGCTCGGGGGCGTCCGCTCCCGCGGTCACCTTGATGACAAGCCTCTTCGCACTCTCCGTCATCCGCTCACCGTATCCGGGCGGCGGACCTCACAGCGCCGCGCCTCCCGGCGGCGACTAGACTCGGCACCGGCCCTGCCCGTACACCAGCCGCGCAAGGAGCACCCCCGTGCTTGAGATTTTCTTCATCGCCCTGATGATCCTGGTCGTCGTCGGCACCGCGGCCTTCGCCGGCCTGGTGGTGAAGAAGCTCTTCCAGGGCCAGCGCTGACCGGTCCCGTCCGCACCCCACCGAGCGAGCGTCTGAACTCCCCATGATCGAGATCCCGTCCGACCTGCACCCCGACCTCGTCCCCCTCGCCTTCCTGCTCGGCAACTGGACGGGTGCGGGCGTCGCCGACTTCCCCGGCCCCTCCGGCGCGGCCGAGCAGGGCAACTTCGGCCAGGAGCTGTCCTTCCGCCACGACGGGCGGGACTTCCTGGAGTACGCCTCGCACACCTGGCTGCTCGACGGCGAGGGCAGCAAGGTCCGCCCCCTGGAGTCCGAGTCCGGGTACTGGCGGATCAGCTCCGACCGCAAGGTCGAGGCCGTCATGGTCCGCGACCAGGGCGTCGCGGAGGTCTGGTACGGCGAGCTGGCCGAGGGCAAGCCGCAGATCGAGCTGGCCACCGACGCCGTGGCCCGCCTCGCCTCGGCGGGCGAGTACAGCGGCGGCAAGCGGCTGTACGGCTACGTCAAGGGCGACCTGATGTGGGTCGGCGAGAAGGCCACCCCGTCGGTGCCGCTGCGCCCCTACATGTCGGCCCAGCTCAAGAAGGTCGTGGACCCCCGCGAGTGGGCCAGGGACGTCGCCGACCTGCCCGACGACGGCATCGCGTTCTTCAAGTGACGCCCTGACGGGCCGGCACCTGACGCCCGGCGGTACGGGCGCGGGGGAAGGGCCGGGGAGACGCCGCGCGGCGTCTCCCCGGCCCTTCCCGCGTAACGGCCGTGCCCCGGCCGTGCTCAGCCGAGCTTGCCGACGTCGCGCACCGCGCCCTTGTCGGCGGAGGTCGCCATCGCGGCGTAGGCGCGCAGCGCCTGGCTCACCTTGCGGTCGCGGGCCGCGGGGGCGTAGCGCCCGTCCAGGGCCTCCCGGCGGGAGTCCAGCTCCGCTGCGGGGACCTTCAGCTCGATCGTGCGGTTCGGGATGTCGATGGCGATCCGGTCGCCGTCGCGGACGAGCGCGATCGTGCCGCCCGCCGCCGCCTCCGGCGAGACGTGGCCGATGGACAGGCCCGAGGTGCCGCCGGAGAACCGGCCGTCGGTGATCAGCGCGCACTTGGCGCCGAGGCCGCGCCCCTTGAGGAACGCCGTCGGGTACAGCATCTCCTGCATGCCGGGGCCGCCCTTGGGGCCCTCGTAGCGCACCACGACGACGTCGCCCTCGCCGACCCGCTTGGTGAGGATCGCCTCCACGGCGGCCTCCTGGGACTCGACGACGACGGCCGGGCCCTCGAACGTCCAGATGGACTCGTCCACGCCCGCCGTCTTCACCACGCAGCCGTCCTCGGCGAGGTTGCCGTACAGGACGGCCAGGCCCCCGTCGGCCGAGTAGGCGTGGGCGGCGTCGCGGATGCAGCCGCCCGCGGCGTCGGTGTCGAGGGTGTCCCACTGCTCGGACTGCGAGAAGGCCGTCGCCGAGCGGACGCAGCCGGGGGCGGCGTAGAACATCTCGGTGGCCTCCGGGGAGGGCGAGCCGCCCCGGATGTCCCACTGCTTGAGCCAGTCGGCGAGCGAGGGGCTGTGCACGGCGTGCACGTCCTCGTGCAGGTGGCCGGCGCGCTGGAGTTCGCCGAGGATCGCGGGGATGCCGCCCGCCCGGTGCACGTCCTCCATGTGGTAGGCACCGTTGGGGGCGACCTTGCAGACGCACGGCACCCGGCGCGAGACGGCGTCGATGTCGGCCATCGTGAAGTCCAGCCCGGCCTCCTGGGCGGCGGCCAGCAGGTGCAGGACGGTGTTGGTGGAGCCGCCCATGGCGACGTCCAGGGCCATGGCGTTCTCGAAGGCGGCGCGCCCGGCGACGTTGCGCGGCAGCACCGTCGCGTCGTCCTCCTCGTAGTAGCGCCGGGTGATGTCCACCACCGTGCGGCCGGCCGCCTCGTACAGCTCCCGGCGGGCGGTGTGGGTGGCCAGGACGGAGCCGTTGCCCGGCAGCGCCAGGCCGAGCGCCTCGGTGAGGCAGTTCATGGAGTTGGCGGTGAACATGCCCGAGCAGGAGCCGCAGGTGGGGCAGGCGGCCTCCTCGATGCGCTCCAGGTCCTCGTCCGAGACGGTGTCGCTGACGGCCTCTGACATGGCGTGCACCAGGTCCAGGTTGCTGCGCACGGTGCCGTCCACCAGCGTCGTCTTCCCGGCCTCCATCGGGCCGCCGGAGACGAACACGACGGGGATGTCGAGGCGCAGGGCGGCCATCAGCATGCCCGGGGTGATCTTGTCGCAGTTGGAGATGCAGATGAGCGCGTCCGCGCAGTGCGCCTCCGTCATGTACTCGACGGAGTCGGCGATCAGATCGCGGGAGGGCAGCGAGTAGAGCATGCCGCCGTGGCCCATGGCGATGCCGTCGTCCACGGCGATGGTGTTGAACTCGCGGGGCACGCCGCCCGCCTCCTTGATCGCCTCGGAGACGATCCGGCCGACCGGCTGGAGGTGGGTGTGCCCGGGCACGAACTCGGTGAAGCTGTTCGCCACGGCGATGATCGGCTTACCGAAGTCCTCGCGGGCTACGCCTGCGGCGCGGAGGAGGGCGCGGGCGCCCGCCATGTTGCGGCCGTGGGTGACGGTGCGGGACCTCAGCTCGGGCATGGTGTCCACTCCCTGACGATGACGAGATGTGACGGTACGGGGCGCGGCGCGGCGCCTCGTGACCTTCGAGCGTACGCCGCCCGGTTCAAGATCCGGACGCCCCTGCCACATGATGAGACACCGGACGCACGGTCCCGGCCGGCCGCCGGGCCCCCGCGGGCCCGCCCGGAGCCGTTCGTGGCCGCTCGGGCCCGGTCAGCGGCGGTGCGGGGCGGCGGCCAGGTGGCGCCGGGTGTAGGCCAGCGCCTCGGCGAGGTCCGCCTCCCGTTCGGCGGAGGACATCGCCCGCCGCGTGTTGACCTCCACCACCACGTGCCCGGTGAAGCCGCTGCCCGCCAGGTGCCCCAGGACCTCGGCGCACGGCTGGCTGCCGCGCCCCGGCACCAGGTGCTCGTCCTTCGCCGAGCCGCTCCCGTCGGCGATGTGGACGTGCCCGAGCCGGTCCCCCATGCGGTCCAGCATGGCGAGGGTGTCGGTGCGGGCCGTGGAGGTGTGCGAGAGGTCGATCGTGAAGTGCCGGTAGTCGTCGTCCGTCGGGTCCCAGCCGGGCGCGTACGCCAGCATCTCGCGGTCCCGGTAGCGCCAGGGGTACATGTTCTCCACCGCGAAGCGCACGTCCGTCTCGTCGGCCATCCGCCACACCCCGCGCACGAAGTCGCGGGCGTACCCGCGCTGCCACCGGAAGGGCGGGTGGACGACGACGGTGGACGCGCCGAGCTGCTCGGCCGCACTGCGGGCCCGCTGGAGCTTGATCCACGGGTCCGTGGACCACACCCGCTGGGTGATGAGCAGGCACGGCGCGTGCACCGCGAGCACGGGGACGCCGTACTGGTCCGCGAGGCGGCGCAGACCGGGGATGTCCTGGCTGACCGGGTCCGTCCACACCATGACCTCGACGCCGTCGTAGCCGAGCCGCCCGGCCATCTCGAAGGCCGCCGCGGTCGTCTCCGGATACACCGAGGCGGTGGACAGCGCGACCTTGATCCCGGCGCCGCCGCCACCGTTCCGGCCGGGGCCGCGTCCGGCCCGTGCGTCTGCAACCACGCGCCCCAGCGTACGGGGCGCGGCGGAAGGTCTCTGCGGCGGTTCTCACACCCGGCTCCGGCCGGGGACGCCACCGGGGCGTCCCCCGCGCCGGGTCAGGCCCCGCGGAGCTGGTCCAGACGGCGCAGGATGACGCCCTCGCGCAGCGCCCAGGGGCAGATCTCCAGCGCCTCCACGGCGAACAGCTCCATCGCGGCCTCCGCGACCAGCGCGCCCGCCAGGAGCTGCCGGGCGCGGCCCGCCGACACGCCGGGCAGCTCCGCGCGCTGGGCGGCGGTCATCCCGCCGAGCCGGGGCACCCACTCCACGAGCGCCGCGCGGCTCAGCTCCCGCTGCACGTACAGCCCCTCGGCCGAGCGGGCCGCCCCGCCGAGCCGGGCGAGCTGCTTGAACGTCTTGGACGTGGCGACGACGTGGTCCGGCGCCCCCAGGCGGCTGAACTCGCCCACGATCCGGGCGATCTCCGCCCGCACGTGGCGGCGCAGCGCCCGGACGTCCTCCGGGTCCGGCGGGTCCGCGGGCAGCCGGTCGTTCGTCAGCCGCCCGGCGCCCAGCGGCAGCGAGACGGCGGCGTCCGGCTCCTCGTCCATGCCGTAGGCGACCTCCAGCGAACCGCCGCCGATGTCCAGCACGAGCAGCCGTCCCGAGGACCAGCCGAACCAGCGGCGCACCGCGAGGAACGTGAGCCGCGCCTCGTCCGGCCCCGACAGCACGCCCAGGCGCACGCCCGTCTCGGCCGCGACCCGGTCCAGGACCTCGCCGCCGTTGCTCGCCTCCCGCACGGCGGAGGTGGCGAAGGGCAGGACGTCCTCCACGCCCTTGTCCTCGGCGACCTCCAGCGCCTCGCGGACGGTGGTGACGAGGCGGTCCACGCCCTCGGCGCTGATGGCGCCCGCCGCGTCCAGCAGCTCGGCCAGGCGCAGCTCCGCCTTGTGCGAGTAGGCGGGCAGCGGACGGGCGCCCTGGTAGGCGTCCACCACGAGCAGGTGGACGGTGTTGGAACCCACATCGAGGACACCGAGTCTCATGGGGGAGAACGCTAACGCGCCGCGGCCGGTCACCGGTGCCCAGGCCCGTACCCTGGGGGCGTGGGCAAGACGGCGAAACCGGGCACAGCAGGCGACATCGGCGGCGCGCGGCGCCGCGCGGCCGGGGACGAGGTGGACCTCGACCACGCACGGGCCTGGGTGGAGTTCCCAGACCCGGCCGACGACGAGCAGGTCTTCCGCTGCGACCTCACCTGGCTGACGTCGAGCTGGTCCTGCGTCTTCGGCCGGGGCTGCGAGGGCATCAGGGCCGGCCGGGCGGACGACGGCTGCTGCACCCTGGGCGCGCACTTCTCCGACGAGGACGACGAGCGGCGCGTGGCCGGACACGTGGCGCGGCTGACGCCGGACACCTGGCAGTTCCACGACGTCGGCACCCGCTCGGGCTGGACGGAGACCGACGAGGACGGCGAGCGCAAGACCCGCCGCCACGGCGGGGCCTGCGTCTTCAACAACCGGGCCGGTTTCGCGGGCGGCGCGGGCTGCGCGCTGCACCTGCTGGCCCTGCGCGAGGGCCGCGAGCCGCTGGAGACGAAGCCCGACGTGTGCTGGCAGCTTCCCGTCCGGCGCACCTACGACTGGGTGGAGCGGGCGGACGGCGAGCAGCGGCTCCAGGTGACGATCGGCGAGTACGACCGCCGGGGCTGGGGCGCGGGCGGGCACGACCTGCACTGGTGGTGCACGGGCGCGCCGTCCGCGCACGGCGGGGCCGAACCGGTGTACGTCTCCTACCGGGCGGAGCTGACGGAGCTGATGGGCAAGGCCGGGTACGACCGGCTGGTGGAGTTCTGCGAGCAGCGGCTCGCCTCCCGGCTGCCGCTCCTCGCGCCCCACCCGGCCGATCCGCCCCGTCCGGCCGATCCGCCCCACCCGGCCGGTCCCCCCGCGTCCGGCGGCTGAGCCCCGGGACCGCGGGGCGCCCGCCCGGGGGTCAGGGCTCCACCGGCTCCGGGGAGGAGGCCGCCTCCGAGGACGGCGGCTCCGTCGGGGTGGGGTCCGGGGTGTCCGGGTCGGACGGCCCCGGGCCGGGTGAGGGCGGGGGTTCGGACGGGCCCGGGGTGGGCGCCGCCCGGCCGTGGCCCTCGACGGTCACGACCGTGCCGCCCGGCGCCACCGTGAGCCGCGCGGCCCAGGCCCCCTCCGGTTCCGCCGCCGCGTCCACCGTGACCCGGACCGTGACGGACTCGCCCGGCGCCAGCGTGCCCGAGGTGCGGCTCAGGTGCAGCCACGGCGCGTCCGAGGAGACCGTCCACGACACCGGTGCGCCGCCGGACGCGGTGAGCGTGACGAGCGTCGCCCCGTCCGACGTGCCCGCCTCCACCGTCAGCCGTCCGGGGCCGCGCCGCACCGGGCCTCCCGGGTCCTGCGTGGCGGGCGGGGCGGAGGGGGTGTGCGCGGCGCCCTGCTGCCCCGTTCCCGCGCCCGCGCCCGCGGAGCCGTCCGGCTGCGCCGCGGCGCCGGGCCGGGCCGGGGCGCCCGGCAGGTCCGTCCTGCGCTCGCCGGGACCGCGCGTGGTGCCGTGGTCGCCGTCGAGGCGCTCGGGTCCGTCGTAGGGGGAGGCGTCGGGCGTCTCCCCCTCGCGGGCCTCGGCCGCCGCGACGGCGTCGTCCCGGGCGTCCCCGGCGCTCGGCGCGCCCCGGTACGCGGCCCAGACGGCGAGCACCGGCGCGGCGATGACGGTGGCCACGACCGTCGTGGTGACGGCGCGGCTGCGCAGCCGTTCGCGGCGGGCGGCGCGGTCGCGGTCCGGGACGGGGAAGCCGCGCCGGTCGAAGCGCGGGACGTGCAGCAGCCGGGCGCGCAGGGCGGCGCACAGCGCGGCGTGCACGGCGGCCCGGGGCGCGGTGAGGACGGGCAGCGTGCCGGAGCCCGCGGGCGCGGTGCCGGGCCAGCCGTGCCCGGCCATGGCCCGCTCGGCGGCGCGGCGGCAGACGCGGCACTCGTCGACGTGCCGGACGAGTTCCCGGCAGAGCACGGTGCCGAGCCGGACCTCGTGGTCGGCGGCGATGCGGGCGACGTCCGCGCAGCCGCCCGTGGTCACCACCGCGAGCGCCGCGCGGGTCCGCTCCACCTCGCAGGCGCCGCTGGACAGCAGCGCCCGGGTGTCGTCGGGGCTGCGGGACAGCACGGCGGCGGCCTCGTGGACCGGGAGCCGGTGGCGGACGGCGAGTTCCAGCGCCTCGCGCTGTTCGGGCGCCGTTCCGGCGGCCTCCGGCCAGGAGAGCGCGCCCAGCTCCCTGCGGCGCTGGTCGGCGGCCGGACCGGAGAGCACCGGCCGTTCCGCGGCGGCGGGACCGGCGCCGAGCCGCCGCAGGCAGGACCAGCGGGCCAGGGCGTAGAGCCAGGGGCGGTGGTCGGCCGGGTCCGCGGGGGCGCGGTCGCGCAGCCGCTGCCGTTCGGCGACGGCGAGCGCCTGGCCGAGCGCCGTGATGGCGGCGTCGTGCTCGCACATGACGGACAGGCAGTACGTGAAGAGGCCGTCGAGGTAGGAGTCGAAGTGCGCGGGCGGCCGCTCCTCCGCGCCCCTGCCGCCCGTCCCGTCCCGGTTGCCGCGCCCGCCGCGCCCGGCCCGGTGATCGTTTCTGCGCTCGCCGCGCCGTCCCTCGCCGCGTTCCCGGCGCTCCTCGCGCCGTCCCTCCCGCCGTTCCTCCGCGCGCTCTCGCCGGGCGGCGCCGCCGCGGGCCGCGCGGTGCGCCCCCGTCGGCCGGGCGGCCCGGTGCGCGGGCTGCGCGGACGCGGCAGCGCGCGGCGCCGCCCGGCGCGCCCGGCGTGCGCCGCTGGTGTCGGGGTGCTCGCGCCTGCTGCTCATCACCCGGCGACGGTAGGCGGCTCGCGCGGGGATGCCCCGTCCGCCCGCCCAGGTTTAACCCGTACGAGTGGCGATGTCACCCGAAGGGGGACGGGGCCGGGCGCCTGGCTGCCGGACGGCCGGGCCCCGGACGGGTGCCGGTCACCGTCCGGCCGCAGCTGTTCGCCGGAGGCCCGCCGTCGGCCGGTGGGGTCCCTGTCCGCGCACGCCGCTACGGTGAGCCGCATGGCTGCCCGCAAGTCGTCCGCGAAGGACCGACCCACCTACCGCTGCACCGACTGCGGATGGACCACGCCCAAGTGGCTCGGACGCTGTCACGAGTGCCACGCCTGGAACACGATCGAGGAGGCGGGCGCCGCCCCCGGCGTGCGCACGACGGCCCCCGGCCGGGTGTCCTCCCCCGCGCTGCCCATCGGACAGGTGGACGCCCGCCAGGCGGCGGCCCGCCCCACCGGCGTCCCCGAGCTGGACCGGGTGCTCGGCGGCGGTCTGGTGCCCGGCGCGGTGGTGCTGCTGGCCGGGGAGCCGGGCGTGGGCAAGTCCACGCTGCTGCTCGACGTCGCCGCCAAGGCGGGCGGCGAGGGGCGCCCCACGCTCTACGTCACCGGGGAGGAGTCGGCGGGCCAGGTCCGGATGCGGGCGGACCGGATCGGCGCGCTGAGCGAGCACCTGTACCTGGCGGCCGAGACGGACCTCTCCGCCGTGCTCGGCCACCTGGACGAGGTCAAGCCGGGGCTGCTCGTGCTGGACTCGGTGCAGACGGTCGCCTCCCCCGAGATCGACGGGGCGCCCGGCGGCATGGCCCAGGTCCGGGAGGTCGCGGGGGCGCTGATCCGGGCCTCCAAGGAGCGCGGCATGGCCACGCTGCTGGTCGGCCACGTCACGAAGGACGGCGCGATCGCCGGTCCCCGGCTGCTGGAGCACCTGGTGGACGTGGTGCTGCACTTCGAGGGCGACCGGCACGCGCGGCTGCGCCTGGTGCGCGGGGTGAAGAACCGCTACGGCGCCACCGACGAGGTGGGCTGCTTCGAGCTGCACGACGAGGGCATCACGGGGCTGGCCGACCCGTCGGGTCTCTTCCTGACCCGGCGCGACGAGCCGGTCCCCGGCACGTGCCTGACGGTGACGCTGGAGGGGCGGCGTCCGCTGGTGGCCGAGGTGCAGGCCCTCACCGTCGACTCGCAGATCCCCTCACCCCGGCGCACCACCTCCGGGCTGGAGACCTCCCGGGTGTCGATGATGCTGGCGGTGCTGGAGCAGCGGGGCCGGATCAACGCCCTGGGCAAGCGTGACATCTACAGCGCCACCGTCGGCGGTGTGCGGCTCTCGGAGCCCGCCGCCGACCTGGCCGTGGCCCTCGCCCTGGCCAGCGCCGCGATCGACACCCCGCTGCCGAAGAACCTGGTGGCGATCGGCGAGGTGGGGCTCGCCGGGGAGGTGCGCCGGGTCACCGGCGTGCAGCGCAGGCTCTCCGAGGCGGCGCGGCTGGGCTTCACGCACGCCCTGGTCCCCGCGGACCCCGGCCGGGTGCCCGCGGGGATGCGGGTCCTGGAGGTCGCGGACATAGGCGACGCGCTGCGCGCCCTGCCGACCGGGCGCCCGAAGGCCCCCGCCGGACGTTCCTCGTCCTGAGCGCGGGCGCCGCCGGTAGACTTTGCCCTGGTCTCGCCCGTACGTACGCACGACCCTACGCACGACCAAAGGAGCGCCGTGGCAGCCAACGACCGGGCAGGAGCCGCTGACAGGCTGATGCGCGCCTCACTCAGCGCGGTCGCCCCCGGCACTCCGCTGCGCGACGGCCTGGAACGCGTCCTGCGCGGGAACACCGGCGGTCTCATCGTCATCGGCATGGACAAGACGGTCGAGCCGCTGTGCAGCGGCGGTTTCGTGCTGGACGTCGAGTTCTCCGCGACCCGGCTGCGGGAGCTGTGCAAGCTCGACGGCGCGCTCGTCCTGGACAAGGACATCACCAAGATCGTGCGGGCCGGGGTGCAGCTCGTGCCGGACGCGTCGATCCCCACCGAGGAGACGGGCACCCGGCACCGCACGGCGCAGCGCGTCTCCATCCAGACGGGCTTCCCCGTCGTCTCCGTCAGCCAGTCGATGCGGCTCATCGCGCTGTACGTGGACGGGCAGCGCCGCGTCCTGGAGGACTCGGCGGCGATCCTCTCCCGGGCGAACCAGGCGCTGGCCACCCTGGAGCGGTACAAGCTGCGGCTGGACGAGGTGGCCGGGACGCTCTCCGCGCTGGAGATCGAGGACCTCGTCACCGTCCGGGACGTCTCCGCCGTGGCACAGCGCCTGGAGATGGTGCGCCGCATCGCCACCGAGATCGCCGAGTACGTGGTCGAGCTGGGCACCGACGGACGGCTGCTGTCCCTCCAGCTCGACGAGCTGATCGCGGGTGTGGAGCCCGAACGCGAGCTGGTCGCGCGGGACTACGTGCCGACGGGCAGCAAGAAGCCCCGCACGGTGAGCGGCGCCCTGAGCGACCTGGACCGGCTCTCCCACTCCGAGCTGCTGGAACTGGCCACCGTCGCGCGGGCGCTGGGCTACAGCGGCGCCCCCGAGACGCTGGACTCGGCGGTGTCGCCGCGCGGGTTCCGGCTGCTGGCCAAGGTGCCGCGGCTGCCCAACACCGTCATCGAGCGGCTGGTGGACCACTTCGGGGGGCTCCAGAAGCTGCTGGCCGCCAGCGTGGACGACCTCCAGACGGTCGAGGGCGTGGGCGAGGCGCGGGCCCGCTCGGTCCGCGAGGGCCTGTCCCGCCTCGCCGAGTCCTCGATCCTCGAACGGTACGTGTGACGGCCTGACGGCACGCCGCACCGGGCGGCCCGGGGCAGCGGGCCGCGCTCAGTCCTTGGTGAGGACGAAGGACGTCTGCGCGGTGCCGAGCCCGGGGATCTCCACCTCGGCCAGGTACGTGCCCGGGCCCGCGGCGCGGCGCGCGTCCTTCGGGCACCGCTCGGCGCTGCGCCTGCGGTCCCAGCCGACGGTGTGGGTGGCCTCGGCGCCCGCGGGCACCCGCAGCACGGCCGCGTCCGCGTCCTCGGCGCAGTGGTCGGAGGCCCAGACGGTGTCGTCCTCGGCGTTCGAGATGGTGATGACGGCCTGTCCGGGGCCGACGCCCACCCGGCAGTCGGCGCCGCCGGAGTTCTCCATGGTCAGCCGCAGCTTGGGGCGTTCCCCGGGCGCGTAGGTGTTCTCGACGCTGACCAGGCCGAGCTTCACCGGGCCGGCCGCGCAGACGGGCAGGTTGGCCGCGCCGGGATCCGCACCGCCGGAGCCGCCGCCCGCGGCGGCTCCACCGCCGGAGCCGGAACCGCCCGAGCCGGAGCCGGGGCCGCCCGCGCCGCCGGAGCCGGGGCCGTCCGCCGCGCCGGCCCCGCCCGTGCCGCCGCCCGCACCGGAACCGGAACCGGAACCCGGACCGGCGTCCGCACCGTCCCCGTCGCCCTCGCCGCCCCCGCTGTCTCCGCCCGTGGTGCCGCCCGGGTCCTCGCGGCCGCCGGGCCGGTCGTCGGGCAGCGACTCGGTGGCGCTGGGCCCCGGTGTGATGGGACTGGTCGCCCCCCTGCCGTCGTCCTTGCCGCCACCGGCCTGGTCGCCTCCGCCACCGTCGCCGGAGACGAACACCCACACCGCCAGCAGGGCGAGCACGACGACCACGGACAGCGCGACCGCCCTCCGCCGCCAGTAGATGGAGGAGGGAAGCGGCCCGACCGGATTGCGCAGAGAACCCACGCGGAAACCTTACGAGACTTCAGCCACATGGCAGAGCGCCACTCGCCGAGGCGGGTGACAACTTTTCGTATGAGTGGCCGGTGCGCGCCCCGGTGCGCTCCGCCGCACGTGGGGCGGCGGAGCACCGGGGGCGGTACCGGCGCGCGGCGTTTCACTCCCGCCGCGCACCGTGCCAGGATCGTGGGTGCCATGACTGCTACCACCGAGCACAGCGCGACCGGCCGGCCCGGCCGCCCCGGCACCGGGGACGTCCCCCCGCCCGGCGGCGGCGCGCTCCACGGTCCCGTCATCGACTGGTTCGACGCCCACGCCCGCGACCTGCCCTGGCGCCGCCCCGAAGCCGGGGCCTGGGGGGTGATGGTCAGTGAGTTCATGCTCCAGCAGACGCCGGTCAACCGGGTCCTGCCGGTGTACGAGCAGTGGCTCGCCCGCTGGCCGCGCCCGGCCGACCTGGCGGCCGAGCCGCCCGGTGAGGCGGTGCGCGCCTGGGGACGGCTGGGCTACCCGCGCCGCGCCCTGCGGCTGCACGGGGCGGCCGTCGCCATAGCGGAACGGCACGGCGGCGACGTGCCGGCGGAGCACGCGCAGCTCCTGGCGCTGCCCGGCGTCGGCGAGTACACGGCCGCCGCGGTCGCGTCGTTCGCCTACGGCAAGCGGCACGCGGTGCTGGACACCAACGTGCGCCGCGTCTTCGCCCGCGCCCTGAACGGCACCCAGTACCCGCCGAACGCCACCACGGCGGCCGAACGGCGGCTGGCCCGCGCGGTGCTGCCCGAGGACGAGGCGCTGGCGGCGCGCTGGGCGGCCGCCACGATGGAACTGGGCGCGCTGGTGTGCACCGCCCGCTCCCCGCAGTGCGCCCGCTGCCCGATCTCCGCCGCGTGCGTCTGGCGGCTGGCCGGTTCTCCGCCGCACGACGGGCCGCCGCGCCGCGGCCAGACGTACGCGGGCACCGACCGCCAGGTGCGCGGCAAGCTCCTGGCCGTGCTCCGCGAGGCGACGGCGCCCGTGCCGCAGGAGGCGCTGGACGCGGTGTGGGACGACGCGGTCCAACGCGCCCGCGCGCTGGACGGGCTGGTGGCGGACGGGCTCGTCGAGCCGCTGTCCGGCGACCGCTACCGGCTGCCGCACGGTTAGGGCGGGGCGGGGCCGCCCCCACCGGCACCGGTGTTACACAACCGATGGGCGGCCGTGCGGCGTCCGTGCGGTACCCAGCGTGGTGCCGCAACACCGCCTCCCTACCGTCAGGGCCGTAGACACACGGACAGCCGGTGGAGCCATGGGGAGGCCACACGTGACGCAGCAGACCGAGGAGGGCTTCGGCACCTTCGAGTCGTACGTGCGCGACCGGCAGGACGCCCTGCTGCGCAGCGCCCGCCGCCTCGTCGCCGACCCGCTGGACGCGCAGGACCTCCTCCAGACGGCGCTCGTGCGGACCCTGGGCAAGTGGGACGGCATCGAGGACAAGGCGCTCGCCGACGCCTACCTCCGCCGCGTCATGATCAACACCCGTACGGAGTGGTGGCGGGCCCGGCGGCTCCAGGAGGTGCCGACGGACACCCTGCCCGAGGTGGCCAGCGAGGAGGACCGGTTCGGGCAGCACGCCGACCGGGCCCTGCTGGTGGACGTCCTCGGCGTCCTGGCGCCCAAGCAGCGCAGCGTGGTCGTGCTGCGGCACTGGGAGCAGATGAGCACCGAGGAGACGGCGGAGGCCCTGGGCATGTCCACGGGCACCGTCAAGAGCACGCTGCACCGCGCGCTCGCCCGCCTGCGGGCGGAGCTGGAAGGCCGGGCGGCGCAGGAGCACAGGGAGCGGCAGTGGGAGCAGGGGTACCGGGGGGACCGCGTCCCGTGTGCGGCCTGAGCGCGGGGAAGGTCCTCGGCGCCGCGCTGCTGGCCACGGTCGCGCTCACCGGCTGCACGGCCGGTGACGGACTGCGGATGGAGGAGTCGGTCACCGCGCCCGGGGACGCGGGGGCGCGGGCCACGCCGCTGCCCGCGGCCTCCGCCACGCCCTCCCCCGGCGGCACGGCCTCCGCCGCGGAGCCGGCGCCGTCCGGCGGCCCGGAGGGGGCCGTGGCCCCGGAGCCGACCGCGGCCGCGCCCGTCTCGCCGCCGGGCGCGCGGGGCGAGGTGGAGGTCGTCTCGCTGCTGCGGCGGGACCCGCAGGTGAGCGCGGAGGTCAGGCGGCAGCTCCGGCCGTGCACGGAGGACGGCGGCTGGCCGGTGGACGTCGCCTACGGGCGGCTCACCGGCAACGGGGCGTCCGATCTGGTGGTGAACGTCTCGAACTGCTCTGACGGCAAGGGCGCGGGCAGCTACGTGTACCACCAGGAGGGCGACGGCGACTGGCGCACCCTGTACGCGGCCGCCTCCCCCGGGGTCTACGCGGCGATCGAGGAGGACCACCTCACCGTGCGGCAGGAGGTCCGGCTGGACGGCGACGCCCGCTGCTGCCCGTCGGGGGAGGACACACTGGTGTTCGCCTGGAAGGACGGCGGCTTCGTGGAGGTCGACCGCAGCTACCGGGAGTTCCCCGACCCCACCGAGGGTCGCGCGGACGGAGAGGACTGAACGTCGGGTGACGGAGAGGGCTGAGTGCCGGGTGGCCGAGACACACGTGCTGTTCGTGGAGGACGACGACGTCATCCGCGAGGCGCTCCAACTGTCACTCGAACGAGACGGGTTCGCGGTCACGGCGGTGCCCGACGGGCTGGCCGGGCTGGCCGCGTTCCGCGCCGACCAGCCGGACGTCGCCCTGCTGGACGTGATGGTGCCGGGCCTGGACGGGGTGAGCCTGTGCCGCCGCATCCGCGACGAGTCCACGGTGCCGGTCATCATGCTCTCCGCCCGCGCCGACGCCATCGACGTCGTGCTCGGCCTGGAGGCGGGCGCCGACGACTACGTCACCAAGCCGTTCGACGGCGCCGTGCTCGTCGCGCGTATCCGGGCCGTGCTGCGCCGCTTCCAGCACTCCCGCGCCCTGGACGGCACCGGACCGGCGGAAGCGGCCGGCACCCCGCCCGGCGGCGTCCTGCGCTTCGGCGACCTGGAGGTGGACACCGACGGCATGGAGGTGCGCCGCGCGGGCGCGCCGGTCCCGCTGACGCCCACCGAGATGCGGCTGCTGCTGGAGTTCTCCGCCGCGCCCGGCAGCGTCCTGTCCCGCGACCGGCTGCTGGAGCGGGTCTGGGACTACGGCTGGGGCGGCGACACCCGCGTCGTGGACGTGCACGTGCAGCGGCTGCGCGCGAAGATCGGGCAGGACCGCATCGAGACCGTCCGCGGCTTCGGCTACAAGTTCAGGGGCTGAGGTGCCGTTGCGGGCCGGGCTGCGGTGGAAGGTCAGCGCCGCCATCGCCGCCGTCAGCGCCCTGGTCGCGCTGCTGCTGAGCCTCATCGTGCACAACGCCGCCCGGGTCACGATGATCAACAACAGCCGGGACGTGCAGGACGAGCGGCTGCGGTCCGCGCAGCGCATCTTCGACTCCACCGAACGGCTGGCGCTGGGCGCGGAGCTGAACGACCCCGAGCTGCCCGAGCCGCTGCGGCGCGCCGTCCGCGACGGCGAGCGGGCCACCTACGTCACCGAGGGCGGCGGCGACGCCCCCGACGTGTGGGCCGCGGCCCGGCTGCCCGACGGGGACGTGCTGTCGCTGCACGCCCGCTTCACCGACCGCTACTCGGTGCTCTCCGGGCTGGACCGCACCCTCGTCGTCGGCTCCGCCTCCGTGGTGCTCGGCAGCACCGCGCTCGGCGTGCTGATCGGCGGCGGGCTCTCCCGGCGGCTGCGCAAGGCCGCCACCGCGGCGGGCCGCGTCGCGGCCGGTGACGCCGAGGTGCGGGTGCGCGAGGCCATCGGCGGCCGGGCGCAGGACGAGACCGACGAGCTGGCCCGCGCCATCGACGCCATGGCCGACGCCCTCCAGGCCCGGCTGGAGGCGGAGCGGCGGGTCACCGCCGACATCGCGCACGAGCTGCGCACCCCGGTGACGGGTCTGGTCACCGCGGCGGGACTGCTGCCCGACGGACGCCCCGCCGAACTGGTGCGGGACCGGGCCCAGGTGCTGCGCACCCTCGTCGAGGACGTCCTGGAGGTGGCCCGCCTGGACGGCGCCGCCGAACGGGCCGAACTGCAGGAGCTGGAGCTGGGGGAGTTCGTCACCCGCCGGGTGCGGACGCTGGCCCCGCAGGCGCACGTCACCGTCGTGCGGGACGCCGTCGTCGCCACCGACCCGCGCCGCCTGGAGCGCATCCTCGGCAACCTCGTCGCCAACGCCGTCCGGCACGGCGCGCCCCCGGTGGAGGTCACCGTCGAGGACCGGAGCCTGCGGGTGCGCGACCACGGCCCCGGCTTCCCCGCCGAACTGCTGGCCGACGGGCCGAGCCGTTTCCGCACCGGCTCGACCGACCGCGCCGGGGGCGGCCACGGCCTCGGCCTCACCATCGCGGCCGGCCAGGCGCGCGTCCTGGGCGCCCGGCTGACGTTCCGCGACGCCGCCCCCGGCGCCCTGGCCACCCTCCGCCTCCCGCCCGCTCCCCCGCCCGGGGACCGGTAGGCCCTGCCGCCGCCCGCGAGGGGGCCGCCGCGAGGGGGCCGCCCCTGCGAGCGGCCCAGCCCTCTAAGGTTGTGTCAACCGGTAAGCGCTGGCGGGGGGTTGAGTGGACGCGACGATGCTCGGTACGCGGCTGGCCGTCGGCGCCGTGGCGCCGCTGGTGCGGAAGGTCCTCGTCCGGCGCGGGACGGGCGCGGAGCTGGTGGAGCGGCCCGTGCGGCTCGGGGGGTGGTTCTCCTTCCGCGGCGAGAAGCGCACCCTGGACGAGCGGGACGTGCGCCGCCTCGCCCGGGAGGCCGTCGCCCGGTACGCGCGGGACGCGGGCCCGCACGACGCCCCGCCCGAGCACGTCCAGCAGGAGGTGGCCGACGCGCTCGCCACCGCCCTGCACCGCCTGGGCGACCTCGACATGGACGACGTCCAGGCCGTCCGTCTCGGCCCCGAGGCGCTCGCCCTGCGGGCCGGGCACCCCGGCGGGCTCTCCGCCGACGCCGACGCCCTGTTCCAGCCGCTGCTGCGCACGGTGTGCCTGCACGTCCTGAACTTCCTCACCCAGAACTCCGCCTTCGTCGCCCGCACCCTGGTCGAGCAGTCCGCGCGGCTAGACCGCCTGGTGACGATGACGGAGCTGCTGGCCGAGCGGGTGCCCTCCCGCACCGCGCGGGACGCCCGCTTCGAGGAGGCGTACGCCGCCCACGTCGCCCGCCGGCACGGCGAGCTGACCATCTACGGGCTCGACCTCGGCCAGGCCCGCGAATGGCCGCTGGACACCGCCTACGTCTCCCTGGAGGCCGAGGACGGCGGCGTTCCGCTGCCCGCCGAACGGGCGCTCCAGGGCCGCGAGCGGGTCCTCCTGCGCGGCGACGCGGGCTCGGGCAAGTCGACGCTCGTCCAGTGGCTGGCCATCACCACGGCCCGGCAGGTCTACGACGAACGGTTCACCCACCTCGTCGGCCGCGTCCCGTTCGTGCTGCCGCTGCGCCGGGTGCTGCGCGACGGCGAGCCGCCCGCGCCGGACCGCTTCCTGCGCGCCGCGGGCTCCGCGCTCGCCGCCGAGCAGCCCGACGGCTGGGCCGCGCGCGTCCTGCGCGCCGGGCGCGGCCTGCTGCTCGTGGACGGCATCGACGAGATCCCCGAGCGGGAACGGGACGCCGCCCGGCGCTGGCTGCGCGACCTCCTCGGCGAGTTCCCCGGCAACCTGTGGCTCGTCACGTCCCGCCCCTCCGCCGTCCGGGAGGACTGGCTCGCCCGCGAGGGCTTCGCCGAACTGACGCTCGCCCCCATGGGCCGCGGCGACGTCGCCGCCTTCGTCCGCCGCTGGCACACCGCCGCCGAGGCCGACCCGGCGCTCGGCGAGGCCCTCCTCGGCCGCGTCCGCGCCTCGGCCGCCCTGGCCAGACTCGCGGTGAACCCGCTGATGTGCGGCCTGCTGTGCGCCCTGCACCGGGAGCGGCGCGGCTTCCTCCCGCACGGCCGCAAGGACCTCTACGAGGCCGCCCTGTCCATGCTGCTGGAGCGGCGGGACGTCGAGCGGGCCGTGCGCGACGGCGGGCTGCGGCTGTCCCGGGAGACCTCCGTCACCCTCCTCCAGAAGCTCGCCCACTGGATGATCCGCAACGGCTGCACGGAGATGGACCGGCCGGACGCCGTCGGCCAGCTCGCCCGCGCCCTGCCGCAGATGGCCCACGTCACCGCCGGGCCCGAGGAGGTGTACCGCCACCTGCTGGACCGTTCCGGGCTGCTGCGCGAACCGGCCGAGGGGCGCGTCCACTTCGTGCACCGCACCTTCCAGGACCACCTCGCCGCGAAGGCCGCCGTCGAGGAGGGCGACTTCCCGCTGCTCCTGAGCCACGCCGGCGACGACCAGTGGGAGGACGTGCTGTGCATGGCCGTCGCCCACGCCCGCCCGGCCGAGCGCGCCCGCATCCTCACGGCGCTGCTTCCGGAGCCGGGGGCCACCGACATCCGGCGCGTCGTGACGGCCGCCGCCTGCCTGGAACAGGCCACCGAGCTGGACCCGGCGGTCCGGCGGGCCGTCGAGCGCAGCATCGAACCGCTCATCCCGCCGGCCGACGCCGACACCGCCCGCGCGCTCGCGCAGTTCGGCGGACGGCTCGTGCTCGGCCTGCTGCCGGGGCCGGAGGGGCTGTCGGACCGGACCGCCCACCGCGTCGTGCTGTGCGCCACGAACATCCCCGACGACGCGGCCGTCCCGTTCCTGGCCCGCTACCGCTCGCACCCGTCGCCGCGCGTGCGGCGGCAGCTCAGCTGGGCCTGGCACCGGTTCGACACGGAGCTGTACGCGGAGGAGGTCATCGCCCACCTGCCCGGCGACGACCTGTACGTCACCGCGGCCGGGCCCGAGCACCTGCGGGCGCTGCGCGCCCTGGGCGGCCGGGCCCGCGTGCACGTCAGCCAGCCCTACGACCCGGCCGACCTGGTGGAGCTGATCCCGGCCGGGACGCTCACCCACCTGTGGCTGGCCGCCGGGTACGTGGCGCCGGGCGGCAGGCCGTGGCTCGACGCCTTCCCGAACCTGCGCACCCTGCTGCTGCCGGACGCCGTCCACGGACCCGCCGCGGCGACGATCCCGGCCCACGTGCGGGTGAGGACGGCCGACCCGCTCCGGACGGACCTGTCCGACGAGTGAGGGCGGGCGCCCGCCCTCACGCGGACGGCCCCGGCCCCGCGCGGCGTACGCGCGGGGCCGGGGCCGCGGGGCGGTTCCGGCGTCAGCCGGTCACGCCTCCTTGCTCAGGTTCGGGCCACCCGGAGCGGCCTCGACCGGAGGTGCGTCCGGCAGCGCGGCCTTCTCCTCACCCCGGAAGGTGAACTTGGCCGCGTCGCCCTCGCCCTCGACGTCCACGACCACGATGTGACCGGGCCGCAGCTCGCCGAAGAGGATCTTCTCCGAGAGCGTGTCCTCGATCTCCCGCTGGATCGTGCGGCGCAGCGGACGGGCGCCCATGACCGGGTCGTAGCCGCGCTTGGCCAGCATCTGCTTGGCCTCGGTGCTCAGCTCGATGCCCATGTCGCGGTCCCGCAGCCGCTCGTCCACCTGCGCCAGCATCAGGTCGACGATCTTGATGATGTCGTCCTGCGTGAGCTGGTGGAACACCACCGTGTCGTCGACGCGGTTCAGGAACTCCGGCCGGAAGTGCTGCTTCAGCTCCTCGTTGACCTTCGCCTTCATCCGGTCGTACCCGGTGCGGACGTCGCCCTGGGCGGCGAAGCCCAGGTTGAAGCCCTTGGAGATGTCCCGCGTGCCGAGGTTCGTCGTCATGATGATGACGGTGTTCTTGAAGTCCACGACCCGGCCCTGGGAGTCGGTCAGGCGGCCGTCCTCCAGGATCTGGAGCAGCGAGTTGAAGATGTCCGGGTGCGCCTTCTCGACCTCGTCGAACAGCACGACCGAGAACGGCTTGCGGCGCACCTTCTCGGTGAGCTGGCCGCCCTCCTCGTAGCCGACGTAGCCGGGGGGCGAGCCGAACAGCCGCGAGACGGTGTGCTTCTCGCTGAACTCCGACATGTCGAGGGAGATCAGCGCGTCCTCGTCGCCGAACAGGAACTCCGCCAGCGTCTTGGACAGCTCCGTCTTACCGACACCGGAGGGGCCGGCGAAGATGAACGAACCGCCCGGACGCTTCGGGTCCTTCAGGCCCGCACGCGTGCGCCGGATCGCCTGGGAGAGCGCCTTGATGGCGTCCTCCTGGCCGATGACGCGGCGGTGCAGCTCGTCCTCCATGCGCAGCAGCCGCGAGGACTCCTCCTCGGTCAGCTTGAAGACCGGGATGCCGGTGGACGCGGCGAGGACCTCGGCGATCAGCTCCTCGTCCACCTCGGCCACGACGTCCATGTCGCCGGCCTTCCACTCCTTCTCCCGCTTGGCCTTCTGCGCCAGGAGCTGCTTCTCGCTGTCCCGCAGGGAGGCGGCCTTCTCGAAGTCCTGCGCGTCGATCGCGGACTCCTTCTCCCGGCGCACGTTCGCGATCTTCTCGTCGAACTCGCGCAGGTCCGGCGGGGCGGTCATCCGGCGGATGCGCATCCGGGAGCCGGCCTCGTCGATCAGGTCGATCGCCTTGTCCGGGAGGAAGCGGTCGGAGATGTACCGGTCGGCCAGGGTGGCCGCACCCACCAGGGCGGCGTCCGTGATCGAGACGCGGTGGTGCGCCTCGTAGCGGTCGCGCAGGCCCTTGAGGATCTCGATCGTGTGGGGCAGGGACGGCTCCGCGACCTGGATGGGCTGGAAGCGGCGCTCCAGCGCGGCGTCCTTCTCCAGGTGCTTGCGGTACTCGTCCAGCGTCGTGGCACCGATCGTCTGCAGCTCGCCGCGGGCCAGCATCGGCTTGAGGATGCTGGCGGCGTCGATGGCGCCCTCGGCGGCGCCCGCGCCGACCAGGGTGTGCAGCTCGTCGATGAACAGGATGATGTCGCCGCGGGTGCGGATCTCCTTGAGCACCTTCTTCAGGCGCTCCTCGAAGTCACCGCGGTACCGCGAACCGGCGACCAGGGCACCGAGGTCCAGGGTGTAGAGGTGCTTGTCCTTGAGCGTCTCGGGCACCTCGCCCTTGACGATGGCCTGCGCCAGGCCCTCGACGACGGCGGTCTTGCCGACCCCGGGCTCGCCGATGAGCACCGGGTTGTTCTTGGTGCGGCGGGACAGCACCTGCATGACCCGCTCGATCTCCTTCTCGCGCCCGATGACCGGGTCGAGCTTGGACTCGCGGGCGGCCTGCGTGAGGTTGCGGCCGAACTGGTCCAGGACGAGCGAGGTCGAGGGCGTGCCCTCGGCCGGACCGCCCGCGGTGGCCGTCTCCTTGCCGCCGGAGTAGCCGGAGAGGAGCTGGATGACCTGCTGGCGCACCCGGTTCAGGTCGGCGCCGAGCTTCACGAGGACCTGGGCGGCGACGCCCTCGCCCTCGCGGATCAGGCCGAGCAGGATGTGCTCCGTGCCGATGTAGTTGTGGCCGAGCTGAAGGGCCTCGCGGAGAGAGAGCTCCAGCACCTTCTTGGCCCGGGGAGTGAAGGGGATGTGGCCGGACGGGGCCTGCTGGCCCTGGCCGATGATCTCCTCCACCTGCTGCCGGACCGCCTCGAGCGAAATCCCGAGGCTCTCCAGTGCCTTAGCGGCGACACCCTCACCCTCGTGGATCAGGCCCAGGAGGATGTGCTCGGTGCCGATGTAGTTGTGGTTGAGCATCCGGGCTTCTTCCTGAGCCAGGACGACAACCCGCCGCGCGCGGTCGGTGAACCTCTCGAACATCGTTAATCGCTCCTCAGAGCGGTCAGTCAGTAAGGGGTAGGTCCCCTCCCTGTCCTTCCGCAGCTTAGTCCCGCAACGGGGGACCGCTCATTCCAACTGCCGACACCCGTTCCCGGCCTGTCTCCCGGACGGGCGACACCCGTTCCAACCCGATGGTGCGAGACGATGTTCCCGCAGGCCAAGCGGATGTACCCGCATGCAGTACGCCGATGGCGAACGTTCCGTCGCCGACACGCCCGCCCACCGGCCCCATCGTCCATGACGCACCCCCGTGACCTCCGAGGATGTCCTACCCGCTCGCACGGGTGATCCATGCCGGGAACCGGGGGGTCATCCGCTATCCGCGAACACGCTTGCCCCGGCGGCCCGGCGCGCCGGACACGTTCCGCACCCGCGACCGCACCCACCGTAACCGGGGACGGGAGGGCCGCGTTGCTCCGGACATGACGACCACACCGTACGGACCCCGGTGCCGCCCCGGGGAGCCCGCCCCGCCACGACACCCGGCACGACACCCGGAACGAGGCCCGGCCGCACCCGGCGCCGCCGGGACGACCCGGCCCGACGGACCGGCCGGAGGCACCGGCACGACCGGTGACTGCGGGGCCGGTGACTGCGGGGCCGGTGACTGCGGGGCCGGTGACTGCGGGGCCGGTCACGACTGGCTGGAGCTGCCCGCCGACGCGGGGGCCGCGCTGCTGCGCCGCGGGGTGCCCGCACCCGCCGGAGAGCGGGGGACGGCCGCGCACGGGGCCGTGCTCCGGCTCCGCGTGCCCCCGGGCACCGCGGCCGAGCTGCCGGGGGTGCTGGAGTGGCTGGAATGGGGCGGCGTCGCCCTGGAGCTGACCGCCCGCGAGGGCCCGCGGTGCACCGGGCCCTGCGGGGCCGGCGCGGACTGCGCTTCCCGGGGGGCCGCCGCGTGGCCGCGGCCCCCCGGAACCGGAGGTGGGGGGTGGGGCGTACGGGACGCCGCCCTGGTACAGCTGATCAGCGCGGCGGCCACGGAGTGCCACCGGGCCGCACTGGGCCGGGCCGGCATCCGTCAGCCGTTGGCCTTCTCGTACGCCTCGCGGATCTCGGCCGGAACGCGGCCGCGGTCGTTGACGTTGTAGCCGTTCTCCTTGGCCCACGCGCGGATCTTCGCGGTGTCCTGCGTCCCGCCGGAGGCCGCGCGGGCCTTTCCGCGGCCCGTGCCCGACGAACGCCCGGTACGGCGGCCCGCCTTCACGAAATCGGCGAGTGCCTCCCGCAGCTTGTCGGCGTTCGCGGCGTTGAGATCGATCTCGTAGGACTTGCCGTCCAGCGCGAACGTCACCGTCTCCTCGGCCTCGCCACCGTCGAGGTCGTCAACAAGAAGGACCTGAACCTTCTGTGCCACCGGCTGCTCCCATTCGTACTGCCGTCCTGCCGAACGCAGGACGGCGATAACCGTTTACTGATATCGACAACGACAGCAAACCGCCTTTCCGGGAAAAACACAAACCCTCGTCGCTGTTTGCCCGGCGGTCGCACGGGATTGGCTGGACGTTTCGGACATAGTGTCACGCGCCTGTGATGGTGTCGTGACGGATTGCGGCGGTGGCCGAAGCCCGGCGCCGCGGATCGCCGTTCCCGTCAGAGATGCAGCAGCATCCTGCTGTTGCCCAAGGTGTTCGGCTTCACGCGTTCCAGGCCCAGGAACTCGGCGACGCCTTCGTCATACGAGCGCAGCAGCTCGCTGTGGACATCGACGTCCACCGGGGCGTCCTCGATCTCGGTGAATCCGTGCCGGGCGAAGAAGTCCACTTCGAAGGTGAGGCAGAAAATGCGCCGGACCCCGAGCGTGCGGGCGGTTTCCAGCAGCTTCTCCAGCAGCATGTGCCCCACGCCCGTGCCGCGCGCGGCCGGGTCCACCGCCAGGGTGCGCACCTCGGCCAGGTCCTCCCACATGACGTGCAGGGCGCCGCAGCCCATGACCCGGCCGTCCTCTTCCCGCTCGGCGACCCAGAACTCCTGGATGTCCTCGTAAAGCGTCACCGTGGGTTTGTCGAGCAGGATGCGGTCGCGCGAGTAGGCGTCGAGGAGAGCGCGCACCGCACGCACATCCGATGTCCTCGCGCGGCGCACGGACACCCCGCTCCCCGGGTTCACGGGAGTGCGGGAGGTCATCGGGCCGCCCGGCCGGCTTATCTCTTCTGCCATGGCCGCACGCTATCGTTCCCCGGGGCCGGTGAGATGCACGCCATTGAGTTGTACCACCCGCAGCGCGTCCCGCAGGGCGTCGGCCTGTTCCGGCGACATCATCCCGAAGAACGCGACGAGCGCGGCGGCGGCGTTGTCACTCGCCGACCACGCCTCGTTCATCAGGGCCGCCGCGTAGGCGGCCCGTGTGGAGACCGCCTCATATCGATAGGCCCGGCCCTCCTGCTCCCGGCGGAGCCAGCCCTTCTGGTGGAGGTTGTCCATTACGGTCATGACCGTGGTGTAGGCGATCCGCCGTTCTTGCTGTAGATCCTCGAGAACTTCTCGGACGGTAACCGGGCGGTTCCACCTCCATACCCGGGTCATGACGGCGTCTTCCAGGTCTCCCAAAGGTCGGGGCACAGAAGAATGATAGGGCCGCGGGCGGTGAATGGGCATGAAAAAGGGGCACATGGCGCGAACCGGATGGTTCGGTCATATGCCCCGGAAGGTACGGGCGGGCGCGGCCCGGATCAGGCGCGGGCGTCGCCCTTCCGCGCGGCGGCCTCGGCCCGCGCGTGGGCCGCGTCCACCACCGCGTCCTCCTTGGCCTTGTTCGGGCCACCCTGGCTCTTGACGATCGTCACGATGAGCGCGGTGAAGGCCACGGCCATCACCGCGGAGGGCGTGAGTGCGGCAATGTAGTCCATGCACCCAGCGTAACGGCTCGCCCCGGCCGATCCGGAGCGCACCCCTGTCTGCTGCGCCACACCCCGTCCGGGCCCGGCCCCGGGAGCGCCGGACGGGCCGGGGCGGGAGGGGCCGGGGCGGGCGGCGGGGCGGGGCGGACCGGACGGGCGCGAGTCAGGCCGTCAGGGCGCGCGGGCCGGGTTTGCGGCGGGGCGGGAACACCTCGCCCGGCGTGGGGATCGGACGCGGCGCCGGGGCCGGTCCGGGGGCGGGGCGGCCCGGCTCCTTCGCCGGCCGCCTCCGCCCGGGTTCCGGGGCGGCCGGGGCGTCCTCCTCGCGGTCCGCGCCGGCCTGGCCGCCGGGGAGCGCCCGCAGCCGGGTCCGGGCCGCGGGGAGCGCGGCCCGCACGAGCAGTTCGGCGCGGCGGGCGGCCTCGTGCGCGCCGGTCCGGGCGCCGCACAGGCGGCGCAGCGCCGCCAGGTCCGCATCCCCGGGCACGTAGCCCGCGTCCAGCGCCCTGCGGAGCTGGGCGAGGTAGCCGGTGGCGGCTCCGGGCAGCGCGGCCCGGTAACGGGCGAGGTCGGCGAGGAGGAAGTCCCGCAGCCGCCGGGCCTCGCGCGTCGCGTCGTCCACGGCCAGGGCGAGGTGGAGGCACTCCCGGGCCTCCTGGGCCGGGAGTGCGGCGGACTGGAGGGCGGTGGCGAGGGCGCGACGGAGGACGTCCAGCTCCGCCGCGCTGAACGCCACACCGCCTCGGCAACCATGGGGCGTGGGCATAGTGTGACTTTAAGCCCGTATCGGACGAAATGCCCTAAGGACGCGCCCGCCCTACATCCGGGAGACGTTCCGCTCGTAGACAAGCCGCAGGCCGATCAGCGTCAGCCACGGCTCGTGCTCGTCGATCGCCGAGGACTCGCCCAGCACCATCGGGGCGAGCCCTCCGGTGGCGATGACGGTGACGTCGTCCGGGTCCTCGTCCGGTCCCACCAGCTCCCGCGCCATGCGCTCCACCACGCCGTCCACCTGGCCCGCGAAGCCGTACAGGATGCCGGACTGCATGGCCTCGACCGTGTTCTTGCCGATGACGCTGCGCGGGCGGGCCAGCTCGATCTTGCGGAGCTGCGCGCCGCGCACCCCCAGCGCCTCGACGCTGATCTCGATGCCGGGCGCGATGACACCGCCCACGTACTCGCCGCGCGCCGAGACGGCGTCGAACGTCGTGGCGGTGCCGAAGTCCACGACGACGCACGGGCCGCCGTACAGCTCGACCGCGCCGACGGCGTTGATGATCCGGTCGGCGCCGACCTCCTTCGGGTGGTCCATCAGCACCGGCACGCCCGTCTTCACGCCCGGCTCCACGAGCACGGCGGGGATGTCGCCGTAGTAGCGGCGCGTCACCTCGCGCAGTTCGTGCAGCACGGACGGCACGGTGGAGCAGATGGCGATGCCGTCGATGCCCTCGCCCAGCTCCATCCCGAGGAGCGGGTGCATGCCCATCAGGCCCTGGAGGAGGACGGCCAGCTCGTCCGCGGTGCGCCGGGCGTCGGTGGAGATGCGCCAGTGCTCGACGATCTCCTCGCCGTCGAACAGTCCCAGGACGGTGTGGGTGTTCCCGACGTCGATGGTCAGCAGCATGGCCTCAGTCCCCGTCCCGCAGGTCGAGACCGATGTCCAGGACCGGCGCGGAGTGGGTGAGCGCGCCGACCGCGAGGTAGTCCACACCGGTCGCGGCGTACGCCGCGGCGTTGTCCAGGGTGAGCCGCCCGGAGGACTCCAGCGTGGCGCGGCCCGCGACGAGGGCGACGGCCTCGGCCGTCTCGGCGGGGCTGAAGTTGTCCAGCAGGAGCAGGTCGGCGCCCTCGGCGAGGACGGGCTCGATCTGGTCCAGCCGGTCGACCTCCACCTCGATCGGCACGCCGGGGAACTCCTCGCGGACGGCCTTGAACGCCGCCGCGACGCCGCCCGCGGCGACAACGTGGTTGTCCTTGATCAGCGCCGCGTCGGAGAGCGAGAACCGGTGGTTGACGCCGCCGCCGCAGCGCACCGCGTACTTCTCCAGCGCCCGCAGGCCCGGCGTCGTCTTGCGGGTGTCGCGCACCCGCGCACCCGTGCCCTCCAGCACGTCGGCCCAGGCGCGGGTGGCCGTGGCGATGCCGGAGAGGCGGCACAGCAGGTTGAGCGCGCTGCGCTCGCCGGTGAGCAGGTCGCGGGTGCGGGTGCGCACGCTCAGCAGGACGGTGCCCGCCGCCACCCGGTCGCCGTCCTCGACGTGCCGTTCGACCTCGAACTCCTCCGTGCACACCACCGAGAGCACCGCCTCGGCGACGCGCAGCCCGGCGACGGTGCCGGCCTCCCGGGCGGTGAAGTCCCCGGTGGCCACCGCCTCCTCGGGCACGGTGGCCACCGTGGTGACGTCGACGCCGTGGTCGAGGTCCTCCTCGATGGCCAGGTGCGCGACGTCCTCAACGTGGACGGGGTCGAGCCCGGCCTCCGTCAGGAGGTGCGCGAGGTCCGGGTCCAGGCCGCACTCCAGCGGGTCGAGTTCGTCGTCGTCCGCGATGTCGGCGGCGCCGCAGCCGCAGCCGTCGCCGCAGCCGCCGGAGGGCGCGTCGGCCGCTGGGCCGCCGATCTGGAGCAGCGGCAGGTGGACGGGCTGCTGCCCGCCGGATTCCGCGGGGGCGGGACGGTCGTCGGGGGCTGTCACGGCTTCTCCTCGAAGGCGGCGGAGACGACCGGCGGGAAGCCGGTGGCGTCGGTGGTGCGAAGGGTGAGCGCGGCCGGGCCTGCGGCGGCGGCGCGCGGATCGAGCGTCACGACGACGTGCCGGGCCCAGCGCGCGTCGTCCCGGCCGGGACGGTCCTCCCGCCAGTGGCAGCCGCGCGTCTCCTCGCGCAGCGCGGCGGCGGCGGTGAGCACGGAGGCCACCAGGTGCAGGTTGGTGGCCTCCCACGCCTCGGTGCCGGGTTCCGGCTGCTTGCCGGTCTCGTCCGGGAGCGCGGCCAGGGCGTCGGCGGCCCCGGCCAGGGACGCGGCCGAGCGGAGCACGCCCGCGCCGCGCGTCATGATCCGCTGCACCGCCGCCCGCGCCTCGGGGGGCAGCAGCGGCGCCCGGCGCGCGGCGACGGTCAGCGGCCGGGCGGCGGGGGCCGGGCCGCCGGCGAGCCGGGCGGCGGTGTCGGCGGTGTCGGCGATGGTGGCGGCGATGCGCTCGGCGAAGACCAGGCCCTCCAGCAGCGAGTTGGACGCCAGCCGGTTCGCGCCGTGCACCCCGGTGCAGGCCACCTCCCCGCACGCGTACAGGCCGGGCACCGTCGTGCGGCCGCGCAGGTCGGTGCGCACGCCCCCGGACGCGTAGTGGGCCGCGGGCGCGACGGGCACCGGCTCCGTCACCGGGTCGATGCCGTGGGAGCGGCACGCGGCGAGGATCGTCGGGAACCGCTCGGCCCACATGCGGGCGCCGAAGTGGCGGGCGTCGAGGTACATGTGGTCGGCGCCCTGCTCCCGGCAGCGGCGCATGATGCCCTTGGCGACGACGTCACGCGGCGCCAGCTCCGCCATCTCGTGCGCCCCGGCCATGAACCGCACCCCCGCCGCGTCCACCAGGTGCGCGCCCTCGCCGCGCACGGCCTCGGAGATCAGCGGCTGCTGGCCCTCGGCGTCCGGGCCCAGGTAGAGGACGGTCGGGTGGAACTGGACGAACTCCAGGTCGCTGACCTCCGCGCCCGCGCGCAGCGCCAGGGCGACGCCGTCGCCGGTGGAGACGGACGGGTTGGTGGTGGCCGAGAAGACCTGACCCATCCCGCCGGTGGCCAGCACCACCGCGCGGGCGTGCACGGCGCCCACCCCGTCGTGCCGTCCCTCGCCCATGACGTGCAGCGACACCCCGGCCGCGCGGTCGTCCGCGTCGCGCAGGAGGTCCAGCACCAGGGCGTGGTCCACGGTGCGGATGCCCGCGGCCCGAACGGCCTCCACCAGGGCGCGGGAGATCTCCGCGCCGGTGGCGTCGCCGCCCGCGTGGGCGATGCGGCGGCGCCGGTGGCCGCCCTCACGGGTCAGCTCGATCCGGCCGCTGCCGGGTGCGGTGTCGAAGACGGCGCCGGCCGCGATCAGGCGGCGCACGGCGTCGGGCCCCTCGGTGACGAGGGTGCGCACGGCCTCCTCGTCGCACAGCCCGGCACCGGCGGTGAGGGTGTCGGCGAGGTGCTGGGCCGGGGTGTCGCCCTCGCCGAGCGCGGCGGCTATGCCGCCCTGCGCCCAGCGGGTCGAGCCGTCGTCCAGCCGGGCCTTGGTGACGATCACGGTGGTCAGCCCGGCGGCGGCGCAGCGCAGCGCGGCGGTGAGCCCGGCGACGCCGGAGCCGACGACGACCACGTCGGCCTCGATCGCCCAGCTCGGTTCCGGCGCGGTCAGCCGTATGCCGGGACCTCCGCAGGCGCCGGGCGCGGGGCCGTCGTCCGTCCCCGGCGCGGGGTAGTCGGTGGTCACGCGGCACCCCCGAAGCGCAGCCGGACGTTGTCGATGAGCCGGGTCGTGCCGACGCGGGCGGCCACCGCGAGCACGGCCTCGCCGTGGTGGTCCTGCGCCACCTCGGTGAAGTCCGCCGGATCGACGAGGGCCAGGTAGTCGACGTGCAGGCGCCCGGCGGCGGCCGTCTCCTCCAGCACGGCGCGGGCGGCGGCCAGGGCGGCGGCCGGGCCCCCGACGGCGTGGGCGAGCGCGTGGGCGTCGGCCGAGGCGCGCGCCTCCCCGGCCCGGGCCAGCGCCTCGGCGCGGCCCCGCGGCGCGGGCGCGGCGGCGGCCCGCACCCGCAGGGCGCTCTCGGCGGTGAGCCGGTCCCGGGCGGCGAACAGCGCGCGCGAGAGGGCCAGCGCCGTCCTGCGCTCGCCCGGGGAGAGGTAGCGGTTGCGGCTGGACAGCGCCAGCCCGTCCTCCTCGCGGACGGTGGGCACTCCGGTGATCTCCACCGGGAAGTTCAGGTCGCGCACCATGCGGGTGATCAGTGCGAGCTGCTGGGCGTCCTTCTCGCCGTAGAGGGCGACGTCGGGGGCCGTCAGGTGCAGCAGCTTGGCGACGACGGTGAGCATGCCGTCGAAGTGGCCCGGACGGTGCTCGCCCTCCAGCCGTCCGCCCATGGGACCGGCGGTGATCCGCACCTCCGGCTCGCCGCCCGGGTAGACCTCGTCCGTCCCGGGCGCGAGGACGGTGTCGGCACCCGCCCGCGCCGCGACCGCCAGGTCGGCGTCCAGGGTGCGCGGGTAGCGGTCCAGGTCCTCGCCCGCGCCGAACTGGAGCGGATTGACGAAGACGGTGACCACGACCTGCCCGTGCTGACCGGCCGCGTTCCGGGCGGCCCGCACCAGCGCGGCGTGCCCCTCGTGCAGGGCGCCCATCGTCATCACCACCGCCCGGCGTCCGGCGGCGGGCCGGGCGCCCAGCCCGGCGGCGGTGCGCACCAGGCGCACGTCCCGGCTCACCGGGCGGCCCCGTCCGAGAGGACCTCCAGCAGGTCCTCGGCCAGCTCGGGCCGCAGCAGGCCGTGGGCGAGCGCCCGGTCGGCGGTGGTGCGGGCCATGGCGACGTACCCGGCGACCGTGCCGGGGGCGTGGCGTCGCAGCTCGGCGATGTGGGCGGCGACCGTCCCGGCGTCGCCGCGCGCGACCGGGCCGGTCAGGGCGGCGTCGCCGGAGCGCAGGGCGTTGTCCAGCGCGGCGCCCAGCAGCGGGCCCAGCATGCGGTCGGGGGCGCCGACACCGGCGGCGCGCAGCAGCTCCTCGGCCTGCGCGACGAGCGTGACGAGGTAGTTGGCGCCCAGCGCGAGGGCCGCGTGGTAGAGCGGGCGGGCCTCCTCGGCGATCCACTCCGGCTCGCCGCCCATCTCGATGACGAGCGCCTCGGCGGCCAGCCGCAGCTCCTCGGGCGCCGTCACCCCGAAGGAGCACCCGGCGAGCCGCTGGACGTCGGTGGGCGTGCCGGTGAACGTCATGACCGGGTGCAGGGCCAGCGGCAGGGCGCCCGCCCGCAGCGCCGGTTCCAGCACGCCGGTGCCGTAGCGCCCGGAGGTGTGGGCGAGGAGCCGCCCGGGGCGCACCGCGCCCGTCTCGGCGAGCCCGGCGACGAGCCCGGGGAGCGCGTCGTCCGGCACGGTGAGCAGCACCAGCTCGGCGCGCTGGAGCACCTCGGCCGGTTCCACGAGCGGGACGCCGGGGAGCAGCGCGGCGGCGCGGCGCCGCGAGGCGTCGGACACTCCGGACGCCGCGACCGGCTGGTGGCCGGCGAGCGCGAGGGCGGCGGCGAGCGCCGGGCCGACGCGGCCGGCGCCGATCACGCCGACGGTCAGCCGCGCGGGCCGTTCCCGGGCGCTGCGGGGCGGGGGGTGGGATGCGTTCACGGATCGGGCCTTCCGTTCCAGTCCGCTGGTTCGGTACCGGACGTCCCGCCCATGCTACTTGCCCCGCGGCACGCCCGGCCGGCGTCCCACCCCCGGACCGGGGCGGGGCAGGCCGGGGTGGTTCAGCGGAGACCGGCGCGGACCAGGCCCGTCTCGTAGGCGAGGACGACGGCCTGCACCCGGTCGCGCAGGCCCAGCTTCGTGAGGATGCGCCCCACGTGCGTCTTGACGGTCGCCTCCGACAGCGCCAGGTGCGCGGCGATCTCGCCGTTCGACATGCCCTGCGCGACGAGGAGCAGCACCTCGCGCTCCCGGTCGGTGAGCCGGTCCAGTTCCTTGCTGTGCGGCTCCTCGGCGGTGGTGGGCAGCAGGGGCGAGAACCGGTCGATGAGCCGCTTCGTCGTGGACGGCGCCACGACCGCGTCCCCGCTGTGGACGGCGCGGATCGCGGTCAGCAGCTCGGCGGGCGGCACGTCCTTCAGCAGGAAGCCGCTGGCCCCGGCCTTGAGGGCGGCGAAGGCGTACTCGTCCAGGTCGAACGTGGTCAGGATGAGGACGCGGGGGGCGCCGGGGCCGCCCTCGCCCTCCTGGCAGATGCGGCGGGTCGCCTCGACGCCGTCCATCACCGGCATGCGGATGTCCATGAGCACCACGTCGACGGGCGTGGTGCTCAGCACGGACACCGCCTCGGCGCCGTCCCCGGCCTCGGCGGTGACCTCCATGTCCGGCTGGGCCGCCAGCACCATGCGGAAGCCGGTGCGCAGGAGCGCCTGGTCGTCGACGAGCATGACGCGCACGGTCATGGGTCCCCATTTCTGGCTCGTGGTGGTGGCCGGTCTTCGCGGTGGAGTGGCGGAGCGGGGTGTGTGGCGGGGTGCCCGGTGTCCCGGCTGGTGGACGGGGCCGCTCGGCGGGGCCGTTCAGGCCGCGCCCGTCGGGCGGTGCCGGTCGGGCGGTGCCGGTCGGGCGGTGCCGGTCAGTCGACGCCGGTCAGCGGCAGGCGGGCCCGGATGCGGAAGCCGCCGCCCGGACGCGGCCCCGTCTCCAGGTCACCGCCGACCATGCCGACGCGTTCGCGCATGCCGATCAGCCCGTGCCCCAGGCCGTCCGTGCCGCCGTCCTCGTACAGCTCCGCCTGGGCGCCCCGGCCGTCGTCCTCGGCGAGCAGGCCCAGCTCGTCGGCGCCGTAGGAGAGCCGCACGACGGCCTCGGCGTCCGGGCCGCCGTGCTTGCGGGTGTTGGTCAGCGCCTCCTGCACGATGCGGTACGCGGTCAGCTCCACGCCGCTGGGCAGCGGACGCGGCGTGCCGTCCACCCGGAAGTCCACGGGCAGGCCGGTGCCGCGCACCTGCTCCACCAGGTCGGTGAGCTGCTCCACGCCCGGCTGCGGCACGTACTCGCCGCCCTCGCCGCCCTCCCCGGTGCGCAGCACGCCCAGCAGGCGGCGCATCTCGGCGAGCGCCTGCCGCCCGGTGCCGGAGATCGTCTGGAGGGCCTGCCGGGTCTGCTCGGGGGCGGTGTCCAGCACGTAGGCGCCGCCGTCGGCCTGCACGACCATGACGGAGACGTTGTGCGCCACCACGTCGTGCAGCTCCCGCGCGATCCTCGCCCGCTCGGCCGCCACGGCGACCTTCGCCTGCGCCTCCCGCTCCTTCTCCAGCCGCGCCGCCCGCTCCTCCAGCTGCACGTAGTAGGCGCGGCGGGTGCGCAGCGAGTCGCCCAGGACCCAGGCCAGCAGGAAGCAGACCGTCAGGAAGACGACGAAGAAGACGTTGCCGAGGGTGCTCCCGTCCCCCTCGGGCACGAACCGCAGCGCGGCGAGCGTCGGCCCGACGAACGCGCCGGTGAGGGCGGACAGCGAGGCCCACCGGGCCCGGCCCGAGGCGACGGTGAAGACGATCACCAGCATGGCGAAGTCGGGCACCACCGCGAAGACGTCCGCCGCGAGCTGGAGGAGTCCGGCGACGGCGGCGACGATCAGCATCCGCTCCGGCCAGCGGCGGCGCAGCCACACCACGCAGCACAGCGCGACCGAGACGGTGACGCCCGCGGCCACCTGCCAGCCCGCCATCCTGGGACGGCTGTAGGACGCCTCCCCCACGAGCCACAGGGCGGACATCATCAGCAGGCAGACGGCCCAGAAGCCGTCCACCAGCATCGGATGTCTGCGGAAGAACTCGTAGAGCCGGTGCACGTCACCCAGCGTAAACAGGGACGAAGGGTGCCTGAGTCAACCGGACGGCCGATCCCCCGCCCGTCCGCCTACTTCCCAGGGTGGAGACGGCGTGCTCCCGAAGCGTCGTGACCGGCGCCTACCGTGTCCGGTGTGACCGAGGACTTCACCGGGTGGCGCGAGGCCGCCGAGCGCGCGCTGTACGGGCCCGAGGGCTTCTTCGTGCGGGAGGCGCCCGGCGCGCACTTCCGCACGTCCGTGCACGCGTCGCCGCTGTACGCCGCCGCCGTGGCCGAGCTGCTGCGCCGGGTGGACGAGGCCCTGGGCCGCCCGGCGGAGCTGGCCCTCGTGGACGTCGGCGCGGGCCGGGGGGAACTGCTGACCGGGGTGCTGGCGGCGCTCCCGGACGAGGTGGCCGGGCGGCTGCGGCCGGTCGCCGTGGAACGGGCGGCGCGGCCGGCCGGGCTGGACGCCCGCGTCGCGTGGCGCTCCCGCCTGCCCGGGGGCGGGCTGCGCGGACTGCTGTTCGCCAACGAGTGGCTGGACGACGTGCCCTGCGAGGTGGCCGAGACGGACGCGTCGGGCGTGTGGCGCCGGGTGCTGGTCGCCCGCGACGGCACCGAGCGGCTGGGCGGGCCCGTCGGCGGCGCGGACGCGCGGTGGCTGGCGCGCTGGTGGCCCGCCGCGGCGGGCCCCGGGGCCCGGCCGGAACCGGGGCTGCGGGCGGAGGTCGGGCGGCCCCGCGACGCGGCGTGGCGCCGGGCCGTCGCGGTGCTGGAGCGGGGGCTCGCCGTCGCCGTCGACTACGCCCACACCGCCGCCGCCCGGCCGCCCTTCGGCACGCTCACCGGCTACCGGGACGGCCGCGAGGTGCGTCCGGTGCCCGACGGGTCCTGCGATCTGACGGCACACGTCGCCCTGGACGCCTGCGCGGAGCCCGGCGCGGTGCTGCTGCCGCAGCGCACGGCGCTGGCCCGGCTCGGGGTGGCGGGCGCGCGTCCCCCGCTGGCGCTCGCGCGCACCGACCCGGCCGGGTACGTGCGGGCGCTGGCCCGCGCCGGACAGGCGGCGGAGCTGCGCGACGCGGGCGGCCTCGGCGCCCACACCTGGCTGCTCCAGCCCCGGGGCGTCGCCGACCCGCTCGCCGGGCCCGGCCCGCCGGGCGCGTGACGGCGCGCGGGCGGCGGCCCGCCGGTCCGCCCGGAGCGGTCGGCGCCCGGGGCAGGCGGCGCTCAGGTCAGCCAGCGCTCGGGGCGGGCGGTGCGGCGCCCGGTGCGGGACCGCTCCGCCTGCGCCCCGACGATCGCGTGCGCCTCCGCCGCGTCCCGCAGCCGCGCCGCCGTGGACGCGTTCGCGCCGTGGTCCACGTGCACGTCGGCGAGGCCGAGCCGCCGCATCCACGGCCCCTGGGTGAGCCGCACGCTCTGCACCTTCGCGTGCGGCACCAGCTCCACCACCCGGCGCAGCCGCCCGTACCGGGTGACGAAGACGGCGTCCGTCACCCCGTGCCCGTACCCGCGCCACCACACCGGCACGGCCCAGCGCGCCCGGGGCGCCACGGGACGGGCCGCCTCCGCCGCCGCCGCGACGTCCACGCCGGGCAGGACGCGGGCCAGCACTCCGGCCGCCACGTCCCGCTCGGCGACGGGCAGCAGCACGGTCGCCGCCTTGTCGCCGCCCGCGACGGCCAGCTCGACCCGCACCCAGCCGCGCCGCCGCCACAGCAGCGGCTCCAGGACGCGCACGGCCTGCACCCGGCCGGGCGGGACGGTGGCGTGCTCCCGGTTGAGCAGCCCGTGGTCCACGCGGACGCCGTCCGGCGACTCGGCGACCTTCCAGTCGTACTCGGTGAGGTAGCGGCCGACGGTGGCCATCCAGGCGCCGCCCACCATGGGCAGCGCCGTGGCGAGCGCGGCGGTGACGCTGCCGGTGGTCCACCACAGGACGAGCGGCGTCACGACGAGGGCGGCCAGGAAGCCCCAGCCCGTCCCCATCAGCAGCAGCGCCACCGTCAGCATGCCCGGCGGCACCCGCAGCAGCTCCCGCTCGGGCGCCTCGCCCGCCGTGGGGGCGGCCTCGGGGGCGATCCCGGCGGCGCGGGCGAGGAGTTCCGCGCGCAGCGCCACCGCGTCGGCCTCGCCGAGGAAGGCCAGCTCGTCCTTGGCCTCGGTGCCGACGACGTCCAGTTTGAGCTTGGCCACCCCGGCGACGCGGGCGAGCAGCGGCCGGGAGACGTCCACGGCCTGGATGCGGTCGAGCCGGATGTGCGCGACGCGCCGGAACAGCAGCCCGGTGCGGATGCGCAGTTCGGTGTCGGTGACGGCGTAGTGCGTCGCCCACCAGGACAGGAAGCCGTACGCGGCGGCCAGCGGCACCACGACGGCGAAGGCCACCAGCAGCCAGCCGAGGGTGAGCTGCTCGGCCCACTCGCGGGTGCGCCGGAAGTCCTGCACGGCGAAGACGGTGAGCGCGGCGATGGGCGCCCAGGCCCGGCGCCACGGGGTGATGGGGTGCAGGCGCTTGCCCTCGGGCGGCGGCATCACAGCCCCGCCGACCGGGCCTCGCCCAGCTCGGTCAGCCGGTCCCGCAGCCGCTCGGCCTCCCCGGGCACGAGACCGGGGATGGCGGCGTCCGTGGTGGCGGCGGCCGTGTGGAGCTGGAGGCGGGCCAGCCCGTACCGGCGCTCCAGCGGCCCGGATGTGACCTCGACGAGCTGCATGCGCCCGTAGGGGACGACGGTCAGCTCCCGCCAGAGCACGCCGCGGCTGATCAGCAGGTCGTCGGCCCGCTCCACGTACCGCCACGAGCGCCAGTTCCGGCCGAGCGCGTACCAGCCCCAGGCGGCGGCGGCCGGCCACACCAGGGCGGGCAGCGCCCAGCCCCAGCCCAGCGGCCAGCCGAGGGCCACCGCCGTGACGGCCGTGAGCAGCGCCGTCACCGACAGCAGCACCGCCCGCCGCATGCGCAGCAGGGCCCGTTCGACCCCGCGCCACTGCTCCGCGTCCGTGCCGGACGCCGCGGCGTCCGGCCCGCCCCCATCTCGCTGCTGCATGGCACCAGGGTAGGCGGGCACGCACGCGGACGCCCCGGGCTGTCAGACTTGCGCCATGACGGAGACGACTGTCGGCATCGGAGGCGCGGCCGAGAGCACCGACATGGTGCTCAACATCGGTCCGCAGCACCCGTCCACCCACGGCGTGCTGCGGCTGCGGCTGGTGCTGGACGGCGAGCGGATCAGCGCGGCCGAGCCGGTCGTCGGCTACATGCACCGGGGCGCCGAGAAGCTGTTCGAGGCCCGCGACTACCGGCAGATCATCGTCCTGGCCAACCGGCACGACTGGCTGTCGGCGTTCTCCAACGAACTGGGCGTCGTGCTCGCCGTCGAGCGGATGCTCGGCATGGAGGTGCCCGAGCGGGCGGTGTGGCTGCGGACCCTGCTGGCCGAGCTGAACCGGGTCCTCAACCACCTGATGTTCCTCGGCTCCTACCCGCTGGAGCTGGGCGGCATCACGCCGATCTTCCACGCCTTCTCCGAGCGGGAGGACCTCCAGCACGTCATGGAGGAGGTCTCCGGCGGGCGCATCCACTACATGTTCAACCGGGTCGGCGGCCTCAAGGAGGACCTGCCCGCGGGGTGGACGGGCCGCGCGCGGGCGGCGGTGGCGGCGCTGCGTGTCCGGATGGACCTCTTCGACGACCTCGTCCTCGGCAACGAGATCTTCCGCGCCCGCACCCGCGGCGTCGGCGTGCTGGCCCCGGCGACGGTGCACGCGTACGGGGTCAGCGGCCCCATCGCCCGTGCCTCCGGGGTGGACTTCGACCTGCGCCGCGACGAGCCGTACCTCGCCTACGGGCAGCTCGGCGACACCCTGCGCGTCATCACCCGGCAGGACGGCGACTGCCTGGCCCGTTTCGAGGTGCTGCTCGCCCAGACGCGCAACTCCCTGGACCTGGCCGACGCCTGCCTGGACCGGCTCGCGGAGCTGCCGCCCGGCCCGGTCAACCAGCGGCTGCCGAAGGTGCTCAAGGCCCCGGAGGGCGCCACGTACGCCTGGACGGAGAACCCGCTCGGGCTCAACGGCTACTACCTGGTCTCCAAGGGCGAGAAGACGCCGTACCGGCTGAAGCTGCGCTCGGCGTCCTTCAACAACATCCAGGCGCTCTCCGAGCTGCTGCCCGGCACGCTGGTGGCGGACATGGTCGCCATCCTCGGTTCGTTCTTCTTCGTCGTCGGCGACATCGACAAGTAGTGCGGCGTTCCGGTCATCGGCGTACGCTCCCCGGGTTCGTGATGTTGAAACGGGGAGGTCCCGATGGGGTTCCGCAGCAGACTGACGCACGTGTCCGCGCCGGTGGCGCCCGCCGCCACGGCGGGGCGAAGCGCACGTGGCGGCCCCGGCCGCGGCTGCCGGAGCGCGGGCGGCCGGGGCGCGGCTGCGGACGTCCGGGGCGCCGCTTCGGTGCTCTCGGCGCCCTCGCGCGACGCGCCGTGGGTGACGGCCGCACCGGGTGACGGCAGCGGCGGCGAGCGCGACGAGAAGGGCACCCCGGCGGTCGGACGTCCGGTCAAGCCGGTCGCGGCGGCCGGTGCCCACGGGACCGTCTCCGGCCGCCCGGCCGGGTAGGGCGGGCCCGGCGGCGTCAGGAGATACGGCGGCGGCCGAAGGGCCCCCCGGCCCCGGTGTCGCGCTGCTCGGCGTCGCCGCGCTCGGCCAGGTCGATCACCTTCGCCGCCCGGCTGGGCCGCTTCGGCTCCCCCGCCGGACCGGGCCGCCCGGCGTCGCCGGCGGACCCGGTGTCGTCCGCCGACGCGGAGTCGTCCGCCGGCGCGGAGTCGTCCGCCGGCGCGGAGTCGTCCGCCGGCGCGGAGTCGTCCGCGGGCGCGGTGCCGGCGTCGGCGGACGCGGAGTCGGCCGGGGCGGTGGCAGCCGGAGCCGCCCCGGCCGGAGCGGCGTGGCGCGGTCCGGCCGGAGCCGGTGCCGCGCCGGGCTCCGGCTCCCCGGACGGCGCCGCGGGCGCGGGCTCGTGCGCGGGCCGGGCGGCGGGCCGCCCCGCCGCCTTCGGCGCACCGGCGGGCGCGCGGTGGCCGCCCCGGGTGAAGTAGTCGAATCCGCTGGGACGCTCGTCCCGCGACGGCGTCACCGCCCTGGCGGCGAGCCGGTCCAGGGCGGCCAGCGCCCGGCGGTACGCCTCCGGACTGGTGGCGGCCGAAGCCCCCGGCGGGAGGGCCCGCGCGGGCCCGGCGGCGGCGATGGCGAGCTGACGGCGGCCCTCCAGCGCGGTGGCCCGGTCCGTCTCGGCGTTCGCGTACCGGCGCAGCAGCGCCGCGTGCTCGGTGCGCAGCCGCTCGAACGCCCGGCGCTTGCCGCGCAGTTCGTCCTCCAGACGGCCGCGTATCCGCCGGTGCTCCTCCAGGTCCTCCTCCAGCTCGGCCTGGCGCTCCTCGGCCCGCCACTCCAGCCCGGTCCTGGCGGCCTCCGCTTCGTGGACGCGGCGCCCGGCGGCGCGGTCCCAGCGCCGCAGCAGCACCGCACCGGCGACGGCGGCGAGGGCGGCGCCGCAGACCAGGCCGCGCAGCAGCGGCCCTTCGGGCACCAGCCAGGCACCCCCCGCGCAGGCGAGCGCGGTGGCGGCCAGGGCCGCCGGGGCGAGCAGCCGGTGCAGGGGCGGTGCCTGCCGGTGACGTCCTCGTGGCATGGCCCGAAATTTACCGTGCGTGGCGTTCCGCCGGGAGGGCATGGGGTGAATCGTTCCCCGGTGGTTACGCACCCAGCCCCGGCGAACCGTCCACCACCACGTCAGCCCCTCACCCCGACGCCGCTCAATGCCGTTGCCCGGGATCGGGCAGCGGGACAGCTTCTGGCCAGCCGTGGGTCAGGCCCAGGCCAAGCACCCGGGGGATCGGTGGTACCGGTCCCCCTGCCAGCAACCGCACCGCCATGGTGGATCGCGCGCTTCAAGGGTGCTCCCGCGGAACTCCGGCCGTCTCAGGAGCTCTGGGCCTGACCGGGGTTGAGGAGTTCTGCGGTGACCTCGTGGAGCATGCCGGGGTCTTGTGCGGCGCGGCCGATGGCGACACCGTCCCAGGGAGCGGCCTGCCGCAGGGCCGTGTAGGTGCCGGGCATGACGGAGCCACCGTACAGATAGCGCGTGTGGGCGTTGCCGATCGCGGTGTGCAGGCTCTGCAGTACGTGAGCCGCGTGGTCGGGCGAGGCGCCGTGGTCGCTGCCGATGGCCCACGCGGGTTCGTACAGGACGAGCGAGGGCCGACCGGGCCGGAGCCGGGTGAGGACCGCTGCTTGGCGCACGACGTGCCGGGCGGCGTCCTGGGCGCTCAGCCGGGTGTCCTCGCCGACGCAGAGCAGCGGGACGAGGCCGGCCTCAGAGGCGGCGGTGACCTTGCGGGCGATGAGGTCGTCGTCCTCCCCGAACAGGCGCCGGCGCTCGGCGTGCCCGAGCATGACGTGCCGGCAGCCGATCTCGGCGAGCAGTTCCGCGCTCACCTCACCGGTGACCGCTCCGCCCTCCGGCCAGCAGTCCTGCGCGCCGGCCGTGACACCGCAGTCGCCGAGCCGGGCCTGGGCGATGGGCAGCAGGGGATAGGGCAGGCAGGCGAAGAAGGACAGACGGGCCAGGGAGGGCGCGTGCGGCAGGATCACGCCGTGGAGCCAGCGCAGGGTGTCGGCGAGGCCGAGGTTCATCTTGGTGCTGGTACAGCTCAACGGAGTGGGAGGCGTCTTCATACCGCTCCTCGTGGGAGTCATTCGAGGTTGGCGTGCCGGGCGAACATGGCCTCCGCGTCGGCGTGCTGGCTGCCTTCCAGGACCAGGACCAGGCAGTCGAAGAAGAGGAAGGCTCCCTGCTCGAAGAGGGTGCCGACGAACTGGCTCGAGTCAGAGGGCCGGTAGTCCTGGCTGTACTCGCGCAACCGGACCACCAGGTCGGCGTCCCGGGCGAGGCTGCTGTCCGGGTTCCCGGTCACCACGGCCACCCGTGCCCCGGCGCGTGCGGCCGTCCGCGTCAGGCAGACGACGGTGGGTGTCTCCCCGGAGCCGCTGCAGGCGATCAGCAGGTCCCCCTCGCTGATGGCCGGAGTCGTGGCATCGGCCGCGACATGGACGGTCAGGCCCAAGTGCATCAACCTCATGGCGAAGGCGTCGACCGCCATCTTCGAGCGCCCCATGCCCAGAACGAAGACGCGTCCGGCTGCACGGACGGCGTCGATCAGCGCCTGCGCCTCCTCTTCCTCCGTACGGGACAGCAGCGCCTCCACCTCGCGGAGGACCACGCGTCTCGCGCTGGCGAAGACGCCGTCCACCCCGATGGGGACGTCAGCGGGACGGTCGGGTTCGTCGGACTGATCAACCATGGCCGGAACCTGTTCGGAAGAGGAGGACAGAAGAGGACTACGGAACGGGCAGTCGTGACGCTCACCACGAGTCGTGGTGGTCCGCCTCCCGTCGGGGCGCGGGGAGCCGGAGTGGGTGCGGCTCACGGCCCGCGCGGACCGCAGACCGGGAAGGCACCCGAGGGCCTCGCAGGGCCCGCAGACACCGGCTGCGCACGCCTGTCCGGCCGTGCGTAGTGGTTCCGGTTCCGCCACGAGCCGCAGATTTCCGAACGGGAGGACCCACGGCGTCTGTCAGCGGACGAGTCAGACTCATCAGCGGAACCGCCGGTCGCCCGGATCGCGGTCAGAGGATCTGGAGGTTCAGCGGGCCGGACACGGTGGTCAGCCCCTCCGGGGTGAGGCATTCGAGGATCTGGGCCGGACCGGGCGCCAGGATGAACTCGACGACGATCGTCGAGCCTTTGAAATCTCCCGAGTGAATCTCCCCGGACAGCACGATGACGGACAGGCCACCGGGACGCAGGCTGACGGCGGTGGTGAAGGTGAAGGCGCTGAAGCGGTTCTCAGGATTCGTCCAGTTGATCCGGCCGCTGCCCTCGGCCTCCTCCCACACGCAGGACAGCAGGCCGTTGCCGGTGAAGGTGACCGTGCCGGTCGTGTGGTCGAGAGGCACGCCCACACAGGGACCTATGGCGCCGGATGCGAACAGATCCACTTCCCGTGGCACGAGCGTCAAGCCGGGGTCGTACGTGCTGGTCTCGTAGCCGGGACAGTCCAAGAGCGCCTGGGCACTGCCGACGCGGTGCTCCGCGGCGGAGGCAGAGCCTGGAGCGGCCGACAGGCCGAGGAGAGGCAGGGCCAGGGCCACACCTGCGCACAGAGAACGACGTAACACGGAGAGCTCCTTCGGTCGCGGAAGCGGTACCGGTAGCCTCTCCACGTGAAAGGGGGAGCGCCATAGCCCCCTCGGGCCGGAGTGCGCGCTGGCCCGGAATTGACACGCCCGGCGCGTGCGGATACGCCCCCGCGCACCCGCACGCGCCCCGCACCACGCGGCTCGCGTCCGCACGTGCGGTGGGGCGGGAAGCGCCTTGTGAGGGTGACGACAGGTGCCGGACCGTCATGAGCACCGGCCAGAGTGCGTGCCCCCGCCGTGGGCGGCCCTGGCAGGTGTCCCGTCTGTGCGGAAGTGATCGAGCACCCGGAGAACGACACGACCACGTATGACGCGTCTACTCCGTGTTCGGGCTGCCTGGTTGATCGGCGGAGGAGAGCGCCGCTGACCGACCCCGCTTCACCCAGTCCGTGTGCTGCCCCGCGTACCGGACGGCGGCGTCCTACCGGCAGCGGAATGCTCCACCGAGCCAGGTGCACGGTGGAGCACCCCGCGCACGCATGCACGAGTTCAAAGGGTCAGACGGAGCCGAACTCCCCGCCCTTCACGCCCGCCACGAAGGCGGCGAACGACCCGGCGGTGACGGTCAGGACGGGACCGGCCGGGTTCTTGGAGTCGCGGACGGGGACCACACCATCCGAGGAGACGAGGTTGGCGGCGACCTCAACGCAGTTACCACCGTTGCCGCTGTAGGAGGACTTGAACCAACGGGGGGAATCGGTCGTCACGAGATGCCCTTTCGTAGTTGGTTGATCATGGCCACAGAAGCCGCCGGGGACAGCGCTTCGCCCTGTAGTTGATGGTAGGCGGTCAGCATGGGCAGCACTGACGTTGCCTCTCGGTCAAGGTGCCCCTGCGTTTGGGACTCGGCGTAGCAGACCACGGATCGGTCGGCGAGGGTGAGCAGATTGATCGGAAGGTTGAACGCACGCCGGGCACCGATGCTGAACGGCGCCACCTGGAGGATCCAGTTCGGCCGGGCGGCGACATCGACGAGACGCTGAAGCTGCGCGTTCATGACCTCTGTGCCTCCGACCGCATGGTGGAGGCAGCTCTCGTCCATGACGACGAGCACCAGCGGCGGACGAGGCCGTTCCAACGCCGCTTGGCGCTCCCCCAGGAACGCGACGCGTTCCGCGGCTTGTTCGCGCGTGATGGAGCCACGCTCCACATGGCCGTCTTCTTGGGCCCGCGCGTACTCCGGCGTCTGCAACAGTCCGGGGATGATCCCGACCTCGTAGAGCCGGATCTCAACCGCTCGCCCCTCGTGCGCGACGTACTCCGGGAAGCCTTCCAGCAGGCTGCCGTGCTTGATCTCCCCCCATTCACGTTCGAAGGAGTCGGCCGTACCTTCGATTCCCAGTGCAGCGTCAACGGCCACTGAAAATCGGCGGGTAGGCGGTTTGTGTCCGGTTTCCACCCCCGATACGTGCCGTCCGGAGTACCCGATACGCGCGCCTAGATCGTCTTGCAGCCACCCCTGCGCCTCCCGCGCTCTGCGCAAACGCGCGCCGAAAGCAGCTTCCGGGCTCGCCTCGGGGTTCAACTCCTTGCGGTTTACCAACGTTCCCTCCGCTTCCGCAACGTTGAATACCACCACACCCTAGGACACGCTGACTCTCCTTGGTAGTGGAACCACTACGGAGAGGAGCCATTGTGTCCGATGAGGATATGCCCGCGACGCAACAGGAACTTCCCACCGTCCCGGCCCCGACCCCCGGCTCGCTCGTCATGGACGTAGCGCGGGGCCAGGTAGGGGAGTTCCGGTGCGTGCGGGGCGGGTTGTGGTCGCTGCGGCCGATAGAGGGCGGGCAGCACTGGACGGTGGCCCCGGCTGACACCCGGCCGGTCACCCCGCGGGAGCGGCTGCGCGCGGAGACCACGCGGCGAAACGCCCGCAGCCGGGGAGCACTGCTGTGACCACGCCGATCCGGCGCATGTTCCGGTTCGTCAACTGGACGCTGCGGCCCGACCGGGAGGCGGACGCCCCGCCCCTCACCTACGCGTTCCGGTGCCTGGCCCTGCTCGGCGACGACACCCCGTGCGACGCGAGGTCCCAGACGGAGACCGACCCGGCCGGGCCGCAGGAGTGGGCGTTCGGCCACCTGCGCCAGCACCCCGGCCACACCAGCTACGCCGAGGTGATCGAGCGCCCCTGGGTGATGTGGCGGGGCGAGGCCGTATGAACGGGTCGCCTCATCCGGCAGGTTACTGGTGCGAGGTACGCGCCGAAGGGCTCGTGTACGGCACGGGCGGCACCGCGTCCTGCCTCCTGGGCACCTTCCAGACCATCTCCCCGGTGCTCGCCCTGCGCTGGCTCCGCGGCCAGGCCGTCCGGCTCGCGGACCGGCTCGACCCCGACCCCCGCCACTCCCCCTGGGCCCGGCCCTTCCAGCGGATGCCGTCCGTGCCCGTCCCCGACAGCCCCACCGCCCTGCGCGCGTGGCTCGCGGAGCCGGGCGTGCAACGCGCGGTACGCGAGCGCGTCAAGGCCGGGCATCCGTTGTCCGCCGCGTTCCCGGACGCCGACTGCACGTTCACCCTCTCCCTCTGGCCGGTACGGCTGCCCGCCGACAGACCCGGCCAGCCGTTACCCGAACCGATACCCCGCCGGCCCGGCGGACGGCCCCCGCCCGGTACCGCCCCCGGAGCCCGCCCGTGCGACACCCGCGTGGCGCGCGGACAGGGCTCCCGCATCCGCTCAGCACTCGACGAAAGACCAGCCCATGCACCAGTGCACCGCCACCGCTCTCCTGTCACCCCCTGAGGGCGTCACCCGCCTGGCCACCCCCGACCAGCCCGTGCGGCCCGCCTACGTCCTGTGCGAACTGGGCGAAGGACACGACCACGACCACGCGCAGATGCTGTGGGAGGACGACGTCGACGACGGCGCCGTCTGGGTCCGGTGGAAGGAGGACAGGGCGACGTTCGCCGAACTGCGCTGGTGCCCCGAACTCACCCCCGCCGGTGACGGATGCGGCCTGTTCACCGACCACCCCAGCGCACACGGGTGGGACGTCGTCGACCCGACCCGCGAAGCCCTCGTGGCGGAGCTGGCGAAGAACTACCCCGACCTGCTCCCCGACCACGGTCCGGAGGCGGCCTGACACTCCAGCAGCAGCGAGGGCAGTGCACAACGCGCATGCGCGCGGCGCTGGTTCGTAGAACCGACCACACCACGGCACCGGCAGTCAGGCGGCTCCCCTGACGCTCGCGGTACCTCGGTCAGACGAGGTGGTGCTGCCAGCGCAGCGCGGGGTGGCCGTCGATCCAGTAGGTGTGCGTCTCCCGCGTGATGTGGAGCCGTACCGCGGTGATGCCGGGGCGGTCCGCGTGCTGCCAGGCGTTGAGGGTCTGCTCGACCGCGTCCCACAAGGCCGCGGGGCCGCCCTGGCGGACCGTCCAGGTGCCGCCGCCCTCCGTGAACGACGCGAAGGACTCGCGGTCGGGGTCGAAGAGGTACCGCAGCCGGGTGCCCTCCGACGACGTGGCACGGATGAAGCGCGCCCCCGGGGCGGCGAGCTGCGCCAGGAACGCCGGCATCCACTCTTCGAGCAGAAGCGGCGACACCTTCGACGCGCGCTCGCTGTCGGCGTAGGCAGTGCGGGCGGACAGGTCACCGGCGATCGGTGCCTCCGCCTGGGACCGGGCCTGCATGAACGAGCTGCGGCCGATGATCCGGCCCTCGGCGGTGCCGTCCTCGGCGACCGTGACCTTCGCCAGCCCGGTGCCGTAGTGCCAGGAGCCGCCGACCGTGGTGAGGACGACGCCGCCCGGCTTGGTCTGCCTGATGCCGAGGACCCGCATGCCGTTCCCCCACCGATCTCAGGTATGGCGATCGCGTCACCCCGGCGAGCGGATATCCGCTCGCCGCCCGAAACCGGCTGGTACGGCCGGGGCGGGCGAGGCCGTCCCAGAGATATGGCCTACCGCGGGCAGGACGGTGAGGCCGCGCTCGGCCAGTTCCTTCGACGCCGCCGCTGCCTTGCCCGCGTCATTGCTCGCCACCGGGTTCTGGCCGGTACGGCTGCCCCTCGACAGGACCGGCCATCGGTACCGGCAAAGCCCTTCTCCGGCAACCACCCGCTGAATCGCGGACAGCGCGCCGGGTCCAGGGTGGGCCGGGCGCCCGCGGGGCTCGTGGTTCCCGTCGGGCGCCCGGGGTCGCGTCAGCCGTCCTGGTTCAGCAGGTCCTTGGACTCCAGGTACTCGCGGGCAACGTCCGCCGCCTTCTCCCGGTCCGCGTCCACCTTACGGTTCAGCTCGGTCAGGTCCTCGGTGGTGAGGACGCGGGTGAGCCGGGTGAGGGTGTCGGCGATCTCCTGGTCCCCGGCGTCCTCGGTGTTGACGACGGGCAGCACGTTGTCGGCGTTCTGGAGCCCCTTGTCGTCCTCCAGCAGTACCAGCCCGAACTGCTCCAGCGTGGCGTCCGTCGTCGTCGTGAGCACCATGTCGTTCTTGCCGTCCGCCACGGACTGCTTGGCCTGCACCGTGCCCACGCCCACCGGGTCGAGCGCGGTGACGTCGATGCCGTAGGTGTCCTCCAGACCCGGCTGGCAGAAGGGGCGCTCAGGGCATTCGTCGCCGGCGGCCAGCCGGATGGGCAGGTCCGCCTCGCCCACGTCGGAGAGCGTCTCGAGGCCGTGCTCCTGGGCGAACTCCTCCGTCACCGCGAAGGCGTTCTGGTCCACCGCGTCGCCCGCGGGCAGGACGGTGAGGCCGCGCGGCCCGGCCAGCTCCTTCAGCGCCGCGACCGTCTCCTCCACGTCGCTGCTGGCCACCGGGTTCTCGGCGGGGGCGTCGGGCCCGTTGGCCTTCGCGTTGAGGAACTCGGCGAGCGTCGCGGCGTACTCGGGGACGACGTCGATCTGCCCGTCTTCCAGCTGCGGTTCGTACAGCTCGCGGTTGGCGAGTTCCTGCACCCGCGTGCCGTACCCGGCGTCCGCGAGGAGCTGGGCGTACATCTGCGCCATGATCTCCGACTCGGTGAACCCGGCCGAGCCGACGACCAGCGAGCCCTTGGCGCCGGTGTCGCCCTGGCCGCCCTGGCCGCCCTCCTCCTCCAGGCTCTCACCGCCGCCGCAGGCGCTGAGCGCGGCGGCGAGCACGGCGGCCGCGAACACGGCCGTGGTGCGGGTGCGCGGGCGGCTGGTGGTGCGGGTGAGTCTCACAGGGGGCTCCTTCGTCGGTGTGGGGCGGTCGCTGCGGTCACTTCTGCCACTCGTTCACTTCGGTCACTCGCTCACTTCAGTCACTCGGGTCACTTGAGCCTGTCACCGGACGCGCTGGAGTCACCGGTGCCGCTGCCACCGTCCGGCTCCGCCCCGGACGGCGGCGTCACAGCGCGGCCTTCAGCGGGACGGACGCGGGGGCGGTGCGGCGGGACGCCCTGCGCCGTCCGCGCATGGGGTCGGCCGCCCGCCCGGCCAGGACGAGCAACCCCTCAACGGCGAGCGCGAGCGCGGCGACCAGCACCGCGCCCGCGACGACCTGCGGCGTGTCGTAGGTGCGGAAGCCCGCCGTGATGATCCGCCCGAGCCCGCCGCCGCCGGGCAGGGCGGCGAGCGTGGCGGTGGCGACGATCTGGACGGCGGCCGAGCGGACGCCGGTCATGATGAGCGGGTAGGCCAGCGGCAGTTCGGTGCGCCACAGGAGCTGGCCCGCCGACATGCCCATGCCGCGCGCCGCCTCCACCGCGTCGCGGTCGGCCTCCCGCATGCCGACGTAGGCGTTGGTCAGCAGCGGCGGGACGGCGAACAGGACGAGCGCGAGGACGGTCGGCCACATGCCGTACCGGCCCAGCGGCGTGAGCCCGAGCAGCACCAGCACCGCGAACGTCGGCACGGCCCGTCCGGCGTTGGAGAGGTTGACCGCCAGCGCGCCGCCCCGCCCGATGTGGCCGAGCCACAGCGCGACGGGCAGCGCGATGGCGCAGGAGACGGCCAGGCACACCACCGTCAGGAACAGGTGCTCCCCCAGCCGCTGACCGGCCCCGCCCGCCCCCGACCAGTTCGCGCCGTCGATCAGCCAGGCCCAGGTGTCGGCGAAGACGTCCATCTCAAGCCGCCTTTCCGGCGCGCGAGCGCGTCCACGGCGTCAGCAGTTTCTGGAGGCCGAGCAGCGCGACGTCGAACAGCACCGCGAGGAGGACACAGAGCACGGAGGCCGTCAGCACCTCGGGTTTGAAGAAGCTGTCCATGCCGCTGAGGATGAGGTTGCCCAGGCCGCCATAGCCGACGATCGCGCCGACCGTCGTGAGCGAGACCGCCGAGACCGCGGCGATCCGCACCCCGGCCAGCACGCTGGGCAGGGCGAGCGGCAGCTCCACGCCGAACAGCAGCCGCGCGGGTCCGTACCCCATGCCGCGCGCGGCCTCCCGGATGTCGGCGGGGACGGAGTCAAGCCCGGCGAGGAGGTTGCGGACGAGCAGCGTCAGCGAGTAGAGCACCAGCCCGGTGACGACGACGGCCGCCGACAGGCCGAGCAGCGGCAGCAGGAGCGCGAACATGGCCAGCGACGGGATGGTGTAGAGCACCGTGGTCAGCCCGAGCACCGGCCCGGCCGCCGCCCGCCAGCGCCGGGCGACCAGCGCCAGCGGGAAGGCGACGAGCAGGGCGATGCCGACGGAGACCGCGGTGATCCACACGTGCTGCACGGTCGCGTCGGCCAGCTCCTGGCTCCTGCTGCGGACGTACTCGCCGCAGATCCACTCGTTGGCCGCAAGGCAGCCCTCGGCGCCGCTCCCGCTCCTCATCACGCAGCGACCCTAACCCGCACCGGTGACACAATGTTCCCCATACGGAAGGGTGTCCATGATTCGGTTCGAGCAGGTGACCAAGCGGTATCCGGACGGCACCGTCGCGGTGGACGACCTCAGTTTCGAGGTCGGGCGCGGTGAGCTCGTCACCCTCGTCGGGCCGTCGGGCTGCGGCAAGACGACGACGATGAAGATGGTCAACCGGCTCGTCGAGCCCTCTTCCGGGCGCGTGCTGGTGGACGGCGAGGACATCGCCGGGACGGACCCGGTCCGGCTGCGGCGCCGGATGGGCTACGTCATCCAGCAGGTCGGCCTGTTCCCGCACAAGACGGTGCTCGACAACACCGCCACCGTCCCGCTCCTGCTGGGCGAGTCGCGCGCCGTGGCCCGCAAGCGCGCCGCCGAGCTGCTGGAACTCGTCGGGCTCGACCCGGCCCGGTACGGCGGCCGGTACCCCGACCAGCTCTCCGGCGGCCAGCGGCAGCGGGTCGGCGTCGCCCGCGCCCTGGCGGCCGATCCGCCGGTCCTGCTCATGGACGAGCCGTTCGGCGCGGTGGACCCGGTGGTGCGCGAGCACCTCCAGACGGAGTTCCTGCGCCTCCAGGCGGAGGTGCGCAAGACGGTGCTGTTCGTCACGCACGACATCGAGGAGGCCGTCCGGCTCGGCGACCGCATCGCCGTCTACGGTTCGGGCCGCATCGAGCAGTTCGACTCGCCCGCGCGGGTCCTCGGCGCGCCCGCGACCCCGTACGTGGCGGACTTCGTCGGCGCGGACCGCGGCCTCAAGCGCCTGTCGGTGACGCCCATCGCGCCCGGTGACCTGGAGCAGCCGCCCGTGGTCAGCCTGGACGACCCGCTGGAGCGTGCCGCCGCCCGGCTGCGCGCCGACGGCGCCCGCTGGGCCGTGGTCCTGGACGGCTCGGGCGCCCTGCACGGCTGGATCTCGGCGTCGGCCACGGGTACGGCGGCGTCCGGTGCCGGGGCGTCCGGCCCGGGGGCGTCAGGCGCGGCGGCGACCGTCCGGGAGCACGCCCGCCGCATGGACGCCTGGCTGCCGCTGGGCGCCCCGCTCAAGCAGGCGTTCGCCACGATGCTCCAGTACGACGCGGGCTGGATCGCGGTGCTGGACGGCGACCGTTTCGCCGGGGTCCTCACCCCGACCCGGCTGCACGAGGCCCTGCGCCGCTCCATCGCCACCGACGAGGCGGACTCCCCGCACACCCCCGTCACCCTCGCCACCGTCGCCGACGCCTGACCGCCGGGCGCGGGGACGGCCGCCCGCACGCCGGACGCCCGGCGGTCCGGCGGGTCCGGCGGCGGGGTCCGGAATCCGCCAGCGGCACGGCCGCGCGGCGGCGGATACTGCCGTCATGAGAAGCCAGGAGACCGGCCGGGCGCCGCAGCCGCGCACGTACACCGTGGTGGACAGCCCCTTCGGCCCGCTCACGCTCGTCGCGGCGGGCGCCCGGCTGTGCGGCCTCTACATGCACGAGCAGCGCCACCGGCCCCCGCAGTCCGCCTTCGGCACCCCGGCCGACGGGGTCACGGGCGTCCACGCGACGGCCGCCGCGCAGCTCGCCGAGTACTTCGCCGGGCGGCGGACGGTGTTCACGGTGCCGCTCGCACTGTCCGGCACCCCGTTCCAGCGCACCGTGTGGGAGGCGCTGCCCACGATCCCGCACGGCCGGACGGTCACCTACGGCGAGCTGGCGGCGCGCGTCGGGAACCCGGCCGCCTCCCGCGCCGTCGGGCTGGCGAACGGCCGCAACCCGGTGGGCGTCATCGTCCCCTGCCACCGCGTCGTCGGCGCGAACGGGGCGCTGACCGGCTACGGCGGCGGGCTGGAGCGCAAACGGCGGCTGCTGGACCACGAGAGCGCGACGCTCACGGCCGGGGCCCCGCCGGAACCGGCGGGGCTGACGGCGCGGACCGGCTGACCCCGGGCCGCGGGACCGGGCCCCGGCGCGGCTCAGGCCGCCGGGGCGGTACCGGGCTGCTCGTGGTCCTCGGGGATGCGGCAGATGCGCTGGAGCCACAGCGCGACGGCGACGAGCGCGGCTCCGGCGACGACGCTGAGGGCCGCGTAGAGCGCCTGCTCCCGCCGGGAGGCCACCTGGAAGAGGTCGGAGGTCAGCAGGAACAGGCCCGCGCCGCCGTACGTGCCCGCGGCGAGGGCGCCCACGAGGGCGCTGGCCTGGCCGAAGAGGACGGCCCTGGCCGCCATCATGGGCTCCACCGGCCGGGTGACGGGCCGCCGCTCCCGCTGCGCCGTGAGGCGGGAGCGCAGGGACAGCGCGGTGGCCAGCAGGACGGCGGCGATGCCGGCCAGCACGACCGGGGCCAGCACCGGGACCGCGGGCAGGGAACCGAGGGTGTTCCACAGCCGGGAAGCGGCCCAGGCCAGCACCCCGGCGACCGCGAAGACGCCGGCGAGGACGCGGATGCGGAGCTGCTTCACGGCGCCGTCACTCGGGCAGGCGCAGTTCGAGGTCCGTCCGGACGGCGACGCCCTCCTGCCCGAGGGCGGCCAGCAGTTCGGCCACCGGGCCGCGTCCGGGCACCTCGGCCTCCGGGTCCACGTCGTGCCACGGCACCAGCACGAAGGCCCGCTCGTGGGCGCGCGGGTGCGGCAGCGTCAGGCCGGGGTCGCCGGAGACGACGTCCTGGTAGGCGACGATGTCCACGTCGATCGTGCGGGGGCCCCAGCGCTCGTCCCGTTCCCGCTGGAACGCCTCCTCGATGGCGTGGCCGCGCTCCAGCAGCGAGCCGGGCGGCAGCGTCGTCTTCACCAGCACGACGGCGTTGAGGTACGCGGGGTGGCTGTCGGCGTCCACCCCCCACGGCTGGGTCTCGTAGACGGGCGACACCGCGAGGACGCGCAGGCCCGGGGTGTCCGCCAGCGCGTCGACGGCGCCCTGCAACGTCTCCAGGCGGTTGCCGAGGTTGCTCCCGAGGGAGATCACGGCGCGTTTGGGGTTGCTCAGCGTCGTGTCGGCGGCGTCCACCTGCTGCACCACCGAGGCGGGCACCGGCTGCACGGTCGGGTCACTGTTGGGGGGCGTCATGAGCGGCTCCGCTTGATGGTGATGGTCACGTCGTCGAAGGGCACGGAGATCGGGGCGTCCGGCTTGTGGACGACCACCTCCACCTCGTGCACCGCCTCGTGGCTGAGGCACTGGTCGGCGATCCGCTGGGCCAGGGTCTCGATGAGGTCGACCGGCTCGCCGGTGACGATCGCGTGGACCTCCTCGGCGACCACCCCGTAGTGCACCGTCGCGGTGAGGTCGTCCCCCGCGGCCGCCGGCCGGGTGTCCACGGCCATGTCCACGTCCACGACGAAGAGCTGGCCCTCGGCGCGTTCGTGCTCGAAGACCCCGTGACGTCCGAGGGCCTTCAGGCCGCGCACGGCCACTCGGTCCACAGGGCATCACTCCGATCACGCGGTCGTACGGAAGGCGGCTGCGCCGCCGGGTCGCCTCGAATCTACCTGCGGACCCGGGCCCGCCGTGCCGGAGGGTCCTCGCCGCTCCCCACGGCACCGGCGCCGGACGCGCCCGGCCCACCTGTCAGCGGACGGGTCCGCGCCCGTATTCCCGCACCCGCGCCCCGCGAGGGTGAGGACGGACACCCGGCGCTGACGCCCGCCACCGAGGCCCGCAGCGGGGCCGGTCAGCCCGCGCCGCCCCCGCCGTGCGGCACCGGCCCGGCGGCCTCCCCGACGGCCGCCACGACGCGGACGGCGTCCGCGCTGGCCCGCACCTCGTGCACCCGCACCGCCCAGGCGCCGTCCCGGGCGGCGAGCGCGGTGACGGCCGCCGTGGCGGCGTCCCGCTCCCGCGCGGGCGGCGGCGCGGCGCCGTCCGGACCGGCCAGCACCCGGCCCAGGAACCGTTTGCGGGACGCCGCCACCAGCAACGGCCGCCCCAGCTCCGCCCGCAGCCGGGACAGCGCGGCGACGAGGGCGAGGTCGTGGCCGGCCTGCTTGGCGAAGCCGAGCCCCGGGTCCACGACGATCCGCTCCGCCGCGACGCCGCCCGCGACGGCCCCGTCCACGGCGGTCCGCAGCTCGTCCACGACCTCGCGCACGACGTCGCCGTAGACGGCCCGGCTGTTCATGTCGGCGGACTGGCCGCGCCAGTGCATCACCACGAACGGCACACCCGCGTCCGCGACGACGGGCACCATCCGGGCGTCCGCCCGGCCGCCGCTCACGTCGTTGACCAGCCGCGCCCCGGCGGCGACCGCCTGCTCGGCAACGGAGGCGCGCATGGTGTCCACGCTGACCAGCACGCCCTCGCCCACCAGCCCGCGCACCACGGGGACGACGCGGCGCAGCTCCTCCGCCTCGTCCACGCGCTGGGCGCCGGGACGGGTGGACTCGCCGCCCACGTCCACGAGGTCGGCGCCCTCGTGGACCAGGGCGAGGCCGCGCTTGACGGCGGTGGCGGTGTCGAAGAACCGGCCGCCGTCCGAGAAGGAGTCGGGGGTGACGTTGACCACGCCCATCACCGCGCAGCGCCCCCATTCGGGCAGGCCGTCGACCGTTCGCAGGGGCACACCACTCATGCCCCCACCCTAAGGGCTGCCCCGCGGGCCGGGGCCGGTCAGCGGGCCATGATGAGGCTCATCGCCTCCGAGCGGGTGGCCGCGTCCCGGAGCTGCCCGCGCACGGCGGACGTCAGCGTCTTGGCCCCCGGCTTGCGCACGCCCCGCATCGTCATGCACATGTGCTCGCACTCCAGCACGACGATGGCGCCGCGCGGCTCCAGGATGCGCATGAGGGAGTCCGCGATCTGCGTCGTCAGCCGCTCCTGGACCTGCGGGCGGCGTGCGAAGACGTCCACGAGGCGGGCCAGTTTCGACAGCCCGGTGATCTTGCCGCTGGTGGACGGGATGTAGCCGACGTGGGCGAGGCCGACGAAGGGCACCAGGTGGTGCTCGCAGGAGCTGAGCACCTCGATGTCCTTCACCAGCACCATCTCGTCGTGGCCCAGGTCGAACGTCGTGGTGAGCACGTCCTCCGGGCGCTGCCGCAGCCCGGCGAATATCTCCTGGTAGGCACGCGCGACGCGGGCGGGCGTCTCCCGCAGGCCCTCACGGTCCGGGTCCTCGCCGACCGCGATGAGGAGTTCGCGGACGGCGTTCTCGGCCCGCTTCTCGTCGAACTCGCCGATCGTGCCCTCACCGGCCAGCCTCACCGGATCGATCATGACAGTGCCTCGTTCCTGCGACGTCCTGGGACGTTGTCGAATGTGCGCGCGGACTCGAATGTGCGCGCGAAAAACCGCACCCCCAGAGTAGAACCCCGGGGGTGCGGCCGGTCTCTCACGCGCCTGTGAGATGTGACGTGCGGGAGGGCCCGGTCAGCTCTCCGCCTCCGGCACCGGGTCGACGGGGCCGATCTCCTTGCCCTTCTCCAGGGAGGGCACACCGTTGGTGACGGCCAGTTCCTTGGGGGTGGAGACGGGCGGCCGGGTGGAAGGCGTCCGCCGGGTGGAGCCCGTCCAGGCCGGGCGGGCCGGACGGCGCACGATCTGCTTGAAGATCTCGGCGATCTCCTCCTTGCCCAGCGTCTCCTTCTCCAGGAGTTCGAGCACCAGGTTGTCCAGGATGTCGCGGTTCTCGACCAGGATCTCCCACGCCTCGTTGTGGGCGGTCTCGATCAGCTTCTTGACCTCCTCGTCCACCAGCCCGGCGACCTCTTCCGAGTAGTCGCGCTGGTGGGCCATCTCCTTGCCGAGGAACGGCTCGGACTGGTCGGAGCCGAACTTGATCGCGCCGAGCCGCTCGGTCATGCCGTACTTGGTGACCATCGCGCGGGCCGTGGCCGTGGCCTTCTCGATGTCGTTGGCGGCACCCGTGGTCGGGTCGTGGAAGACCAGCTCCTCGGCCGCCCGGCCGCCCAGCATGTAGGCGAGCTGGTCGAGCATCTCGTTGCGCGTGGTGGAGTACTTGTCCTCCTCCGGCAGCACCATGGTGTAGCCGAGCGCGCGGCCCCGGGACAGGATGGTGATCTTGTGCACCGGGTCGGAGTTCGGGGAGGCCGCCGCGACCAGGGCGTGTCCGCCCTCGTGGTACGCGGTGATCTTCTTCTCCTTGTCGCTCATGATCCGGGTGCGCTTCTGCGGCCCGGCCACGACGCGGTCGATGGCCTCGTCCAGGAACTTGTTGTCGATCAGCTTGGCGTTGGACCGGGCGGCCAGCAGCGCGGCCTCGTTGAGCACGTTGTTCAGGTCCGCGCCGGTGAAGCCGGGCGTGCGCCGGGCGACCGCGCCCAGGTCGACGTCCTGGGTGACCGGCTTGCCCTTCTGGTGCACCTTGAGGATCTCCAGGCGGCCCTGCATGTCCGGGCGGTCCACGGCGATCTGCCGGTCGAAGCGGCCCGGCCGCAGCAGCGCCGGGTCCAGGATGTCCGGCCGGTTGGTGGCGGCGATGAGGATGACGCCGCCCTTGACGTCGAAGCCGTCCATCTCGACGAGGAGCTGGTTCAGCGTCTGCTCGCGCTCGTCGTGGCCGCCGCCCATGCCGGCGCCGCGGTGGCGGCCGACGGCGTCGATCTCGTCGACGAAGACGATGGCGGGCGCGTTGGCCTTGGCCTGCTCGAACAGGTCGCGGACCCGGCTGGCGCCGACACCCACGAACATCTCCACGAAGTCGGAGCCGGAGATCGAGTAGAACGGGACGCCCGCCTCGCCCGCGACCGCGCGGGCCAGCAGCGTCTTGCCGGTGCCGGGCGGGCCGTACAGCAGCACGCCCTTGGGGATCTTCGCACCGACGGCCTGGAACTTCGCCGGCTCCTGGAGGAACTCCTTGATCTCCTGGAGCTCCTCGACGGCCTCGTCGGACCCGGCCACGTCCGAGAACGTCGTCTTCGGGGTGTCCTTGGTGATCAGCTTGGCCTTGGACTTCCCGAAGTTCATCACCCGGGAGCCGCCGCCCTGCATCTGGTTCATCAGGAACAGGAAGATCACGATGATGAGCAGGAAGGGCAGGAACGACAGCAGCATGCCGACGAAGGCGTTCTGCTTCTGCGGCGAGACGGTGTAACCCTCGTCGAGCTGCCCGCTCCGGTACTTCTCCTGGAGCTTGTCGGCGAGGGCGACGCCCTGCTCGCCGATGTAGCTGGCCTTGATCTTGTCGCTCTCGTTGATCTCGACGCCGTCCTTGAGCTGGAGCTCGACGGTCTGTTCATCGCCGGTCGTCAGTTTGGCCGACTGCACCTGGTTGTCGTCGATGGCCTTGACGACCTCGCCGGTGTCGACCGTCTTGTAGCCCTCGGAAGAACCGACGACCTGCATCAACACGACCACGGCGAGGACGGCCAGCACGATCCACATGACCGGCCCACGGAAGTATCGCTTCACGTCCATCCATACGAGGCGGTGACGCCCCGTCCCTCCTGCCATAGTGAGTTGGAAGACCGACCTTCGGACGGTACCCCAGCATTGTCACCCGACGCTCGACGGGCGTGGTAAAGAGACCTGTGCTCGCCTGCTCCAACGGCGCAGCCGGCCCGGGTGTTCCCGGTACGGTGCGCCGCCGCCTCCCGGACGGCGCCCGGCCCTCCCCGCGCGATGCGCTCAGCCGCCGTACACGTGCGGGGCGAGCGTGCCGACGAAGGGCAGGTTCCGGTACTTCTCCGCGTAGTCCAGACCGTAGCCCACGACGAACTCGTTCGGGATGTCGAAGCCGACCCAGCGCACGTCGATGTCCACCTTGGCCGCGTCCGGCTTGCGCAGCAGGGTGCACACGTTCAGCGAGGCCGGGCCCCGGGAGCCGAGGTTGGACAGCAGCCAGGACAGCGTCAGCCCGGAGTCGATGATGTCCTCGACGATGAGGACGTGGCGGTCCTGGATGTCGGTGTCCAGGTCCTTGAGGATGCGCACCACCCCGGAGGACTGGGTGCCCGCGCCGTAGGAGGACACCGCCATCCAGTCCATCGTGACCGGGGACGACAGCGCCCGCGCCAGGTCGGCCATCACCATCACGGCGCCCTTGAGCACCCCGACGATGAGCAGGTCCTTCCCCGCGTACTCCGCGTCGATCTTCGCGGCCAGCTCCGCCAGCTTCGCGTCGATCTCTTCCTTGGTGATGAGCACCGACTTGAGGTCGGCGCCCATGTCCTTGTCGTCCACCGTGCTGCTCTCGCTCGTCGCTCGGGTCCGCGCTCCGAAGCGCTCGGAGCGCGTGGCTCAGCTCTCGCCCTGCCGGATGACCAGTGTGCCACCCTGCCGCACGGCCTCCACGCGCCCGGGGAGGCTGATCGCGCGCTGCCCGCGCCAGCCGGTGACGAGCCGGTCGGTCTCCTCGACGTGCCGGGCGAACAGCGAACCTGCCGGGGCACCGGCGGCGACGGCGGCCCGGCGCAGCACCCGGCGGCGCACCGCGGGCGGCAGGACGTACAGCCGGGGGACGTCCAGCACGACGGGCTCCGGGCCCCGTGGCCGCGGGGCGCCGCCGCCCGCCCCGGTCCCGGTCCCGGCGCCGGCCGTGGCCGGGGTCCTGGCCACGGCTGCGGCTGCGGCTGTGGCTGTGGCTGTGGCGTCCACCGCCGCCTCGGCAGCGGCTCCGGTGAGGCGGATGCCGCGTTCGGCTTCGGCGGCCCAGGCGTCCAGCGCGTCGGCGTCGTCGCGGGAGAGCTGCGCGGTGCGGGCCAGGGCCTCGACGACGCCCTTGCCGAGGGCCTTCTCCAGCGCGGGCACGGCCTCGTGGCGGACCCGGGAGCGGGTGTAGGCGGGGTCGGCGTTGTGCGGGTCGTCCCAGACGGGCAGCGACTGCACCATGCACGCCTTGCGGGTGGTCTGCCGGTCGATGGCGAGGAAGGGGCGGCGGTAGCGGCGCTCGGTGCCTGGCCGCCCGGTGAGGGAGCCGGAGACGGGGGCCATGCCGGACAGGGAGCGCGTGCCCGAACCCCGGGCGAGGCCGAGGAGGACCGTCTCGGCCTGGTCGTCGCGGGTGTGGCCGAGGAGGACGGCCGCGGCGCCCTGGCGCTCGGCGGCGGCGTCCAGCGCGGCGTAGCGGGCCTGGCGGGCGGCGGCCTCGGGACCGCCGCCGCGGCCGACGGTCACGGCGGCCGTCTCGACGGGGGCGAGGCCGAGCGCGGTGAGCCGGTAGGCCACGTCGCGGGCCCGGCCGTCGGAGCCCTCCTGGAGGCCGTGGTCGACGGTGACGCCGCCGGCCCGCACGCCCAGCCGGGGCGCCTCGAAGGCCGCGGCGGAGGCCAGCGCCATCGAGTCGGCGCCGCCGGAGCAGGCGACCAGGACCAGGGGCTGCGCCCCGTCGTGCTCGCGGAGCACGTCGTTCAGTGCGCGGCGGACCGCCAGGCGTATCGCGGCGACCGCGGGATGAGGACCCATGTCCGTTCACTTCCTCGGAACTGCGGGACAGCGGGGGCTGTCGGGAGGGATGCTCGAAGATGCCGTGCGGGGTACCGCCTCGTCGGCGTACCGGTCACACCGACCCGGACGGTCACGCTCAGTGGGTCGATGGTGACAGAGATGCACCGCAGCTCCGAGCATCGCACGCGCCCGCACCGGGCCACGGTCCCTCGGATGGGTGATTCCGGTGGGTTCGCCGCTCAGGACTCCCCGGCCCGGTGCACCCTCGTGATCCAGTCCGCCGGTTTGGCGATCTCCGCCTTGGTGGGCAGCGTGTTCGGTGAGGTCCACACCTTGTTGAAACCGTCCATGCCCGTCTCCCCGACCACCGCCCGCACGAACCGGGCGCCGTCGCGGTACTGGCGCAGCTTGGCGTCCAGCCCCAGCAGCCTGCGCAGCACCTGGTCGAGCCTTCCGGCGCCGGCCTGGCGCCGCTTCTGGAACTTCTCCCGGATCTCGGCGACGGAGGGCACCACGTCGGGCCCCACGCCGTCCATGACGACGTCGGCGTGGCCCTCCAGCAGCGACATGACCGCCGTCAGCCGGTCCAGCACGTCCCGCTGGGCCGGGGTCTGCACCAGGTCCACGAGGCTGCGCCCGCCCGGCTCCGCGCCGCCGCCGGGCGCGCCGAAACCACCGTCGGCGCCGCCGCCGTCGCCGTCACCCTGCCGGTTCCCGGCGAACGCCTGGGCGGCCTGGCGCAGCCGTTCCAGCAGCGTGGAGGGGTCGAGTTCCGTCTCGGTCAGGAAGGCGTGGATCTCCCCTTCCAGGTGGTCGCGCAGCCACGGCACGGCGGTGAACTGCGTGCGGTGCGTCTCCTCGTGGAGGGTGACCCACAGCCGGAAGTCGTGCGGGTCCACGTCCAGCTCGCGTTCGACGTGGACGATGTTCGGCGCGACGAGCAGCAGCCGCCCGCCGCCCGCGCCGGGCGCCGAGGGGAGGTCGCGGGCGGGCGGGGCGAACGTCTCGTACTGGCCGAGCACGCGGGAGGCCATGAAGGACAGCAGCATCCCGACCTCGACGCCGGCCAGCTTGCCGCCCACCGCGCCCAGCACCGCGCCGCCGGGGGCGTCGGCCCGCCGCTCGCGCATCTTCTCCAGCAGCGGGGCCAGCAGCTCCCGGAACCCGGCGACGTTGGCGCGGACCCAGCCGGGCCGGTCCACCACGAGCACCGGGGTGTCGGCGGCCGGTCCCTCGGGCGCGAGGCCGGTGTAGGCCCGCACGTGCTCCTCGGACGCCCTGGCGTGGCGGCGCAGTTCGGCGACGACCGAGCGCGCCTCCTCCCGGCTCACCTCCGGCCCTGGGCGCACCAGCCGGGTCGCTGTCGCGACGGCGAGGTTCCAGTCGACCATGCTGTCGGGGCTTAGCGGGTTCACAGGCACTCCACCGTCCGGACGCCGGGGCTCGTCATTCCTTCACCGTACGGTGTCGGCGCGGGTGGTCCCAGTGCGGACGGGCCTTCGACGGGCCTTCGTCGGCCCGCCGGGGCCGTGCCGCGCGGGCGCCGGGGCGCCCGGTGGCCTCAGCGGCAGCCGCAGGCGGCGACGGCTGCCGCCAGCCGGTCCAGGGCGTCCTGCGCGCCGCGCGCGTCGGTGGTGCCGGTGGTGAGGAAGGCGAAGGACAGCAGCCGCCCCTCGGCGTCCACGACCTGTCCGGCCAGTGTGTTCACGCCGGTCAGCGTGCCCGTCTTGGCCCGCACCAGTCCGGCGGCGTCCGTCGTGCCGTCGGCGGCGTACCGGCGGCTGAGGGTGCCGGTGAACCCGGCCACCGGCAGCCCGGTGAGCAGCGGGCGCAGCTCGGGGTGGGCGGGCCGGGCCGCGGTGGACAGCAGCGCGGCCAGGAGCCGGGCGGAGACGCGGCTGTCCCGGCTCAGCCCGCTGCCGTCCGCGAAGACGGTGCCGTCCACGGGCAGGCCGAGCGAGTCCAGCACCTTCCGGGTGGCGGCCCGGGTGCCGGTGAAGTCGGCCGGTTCGCCGACGGCCAGGGCGGTGTGCCGGGCCAGTGCCTCGGCGAGGTCGTTGTCGCTGTGGGTGAGCATCCGCTCGACGAGGGCAGCCATCGGCGCCGAACGGTCGGTGCCGAGGACGGGCGCGTCCCCGGGCGCCCGCGCGGGACCGGTGCGCCCGGTGCGGACACCCGCCTCGGCGAGCAGCGCGGCGAACGCGTCGGCCGCCTCCGCGGCCGGGTCAGCCGCCCGGGGCGCGGGGCCGCGGGTGGAGCCGTCGGTGCGGGCGGCGTTCAGCATGAGCGGGGTGAGCGGCGCGAGATTGTCGTTGACGCCGATGGGGTGGCGCTTCGGCCCCCGGTACCGGGACACGTCGTAGCCCACCGCGCGCGGCGCGAGGCCCCGCTTCCGCACGGCGGCGGCGGTGGCCTCCGCCAGGCGGGCGAGCCGATCCCCGGTGAGGGTGGGGTCGCCGCCGCCGACGAGGACGACGCGGCGCCCGTCCTCGTCCCAGACGGCGCGGGTGGCCAGCCGGTGGTCCGGGCCCAGCACGGTGAGCGCGGCAGCGCCGGTGGCGAGCTTGACCGTGGACGCGGGCACGACCGCCCGCCCGCCGCCGGAGTCGAACAGCGTCCGGCCGGTGGCGGTGTCCACGACGGTCCCGGTGGCGGTGTCGCCGAGCGCGGGCGCGTCCAGCAGCGGGCGCAGCGCGGCGGTGAGGCCCGCACGGGTGGGCGCGGTGTCCGCGGCGCCCGCGGGGCCGAGCACGGCGCGGGCGCTGGGCGCCGGTGCGGGCCGCCGCTCCGGCTCCGCGGCGCCGGGACGGGCGTCCTCGGTGTGGCGCACGCCACTGTCCGCACCCAGGGCGGTCGCGCGGGCGCGTTCGGCCGTACGCTGACCCGAGTCCCACGGCCCCGCGGCACCCACCGCGGTGAGGGACACCGTGAGGCCGACGGCGGCGGAACCCGTCGTCAGCCACCGGGTCCGCCGCCCCGGCGGCACGGTCCGCCAGCGCTGCCGGGCCTGACGGACCCACCGCGCGCCGGCCCGCCGGACCGTGTCACGGAACGTGGCGTCCGAACCGTCTCCGGGCGTACCGCGCACCTCGGACCAGCCCCTTTCGCGTGCACACACCTGCGTGGGGGACACTTAATCACCAGAGAATGTGTTGATCACGGAGGAGCCTCCCTTGGAGTTCGACGTCACCATCGAGATCCCGAAGGGTTCGCGGAACAAGTACGAGGTGGACCACGAGACGGGCCGCATCCGCCTGGACCGTCACCTGTTCACCTCCACCGTGTACCCGGCCGACTACGGGTTCGTCGACGGCACGCTGGGGGAGGACGGCGACCCGCTGGACGCGCTGGTCCTGCTGGACGAGCCGACGTTCCCCGGCTGCATCATCAAGTGCCGCGCCATCGGCATGTTCCGGATGACGGACGAGGCGGGCGGCGACGACAAGCTGCTGTGCGTCCCGGCGTCCGACCCGCGGATGGAGCACCTGCGCGACATCCACCACGTGTCCGAGTTCGACCGGCTGGAGATCCAGCACTTCTTCGAGGTGTACAAGGACCTGGAGCCCGGCAAGTCCGTCGAGGGCGCCGACTGGGTGGGCCGCGCGGACGCCGAGGCCGAGGTGGAGGCGTCCGTGAAGCGCCTGGAGGCCAGCGGCGGGGCGCACTGACCCTGGGGTGACCCGCGTCCGACGGGCGCCGGGCGGTCCGGAACACGGGCCCGCCCGGCGCCCGCGCCCGTGCGCCCGCCCCCGGCTGTCCGCGCCCGCCCCCGGCCGTCCGTTCGTCCGTGCCCGTGCCCGTGCCGTTCCGCGGCCGGCCGTCCGCGGCGGGCGGTCAGAAGCCGCGGGTCCGCTTGGCCGCCCGGCGGCCCGGCAGCGGCGACTCCAGGCCCGGTGTGGTGATGAACAGCCGCGCCACCTCGCCGCCCAGGTTCACCCCGATGGCGATGGCCAGCGCCAGCGCCGCCGCCGTCGACAGGTACTGGAAACCGCCGTTCACGTTGCCCTGGGCGATGTTCAGCAGCCCGTAGTACGTGGCGCTGCCGGGCAGCAGCGGACCGATCGCGGCCGTCACGTACGGCAGCGCGGAGACGAACTGGTAGCGCGACATGAGCTGCCCGAAGAGGCCCACGAGACCGGCCGCGATGACGGTGGCGAACACCGGGTCGGCGTCGGCGGTGTGGGCGAGCACCGCGTAGATCAGCCAGGCGACGCCGCCGTTGACGGTGGCGAGCAGCACCGTTCCGCGCTCCTGCTGGAGCAGCACGCAGAAGGCCAGCGCGAGCAGCATGGCGGCGGCGAGCTGGATGGGCGGCCGCTCGCTGGAGTACACCTGGTCGGGGTCGAGGGCACCGCCGAGCCGGTCGCCGACGTACAGGATCATCAGGACGCCGCAGACGATGCCGACGATGAGGTAGACGACCTCCAGCAGGCGTGCCGACGCGGTGATGTAGAAGCCGGTGAGGCCGTCGTGCACGGCGGCCACCAGCGCCCGTCCGGGGATCAGCGCGAACAGGCCGCCGGTGACGACGGCGGAGGCGCGCACGTCGTGCATCAGGTCGTGCCGCTCCAGCAGCGCCACCGTGACGCCGATCGCGGCGGGCGGCATGGCGGCCGAGACGAACTGGTAGAACTCGGGCAGGCCGCGGCTGGAGCCGACCCAGGCGAGCCGGTCGCCCAGCATCGCCCCGAGCGCGGCGAGGACGAAGACGACCGGTCCGCCGCCGACCAGCGTGGCCGCGGCGCCCGCCAGCACCCCGCTCGCCAGCGTGAGCGCGTTCTTGCTGTAGGGGTGCCGGTTGCGGCGCATCTCCGCGAGCCGCCGGTACGCCTCCTCCAGGGTGACGTCCTCCTCGTCGGAGGTGATGTCGGCCACCAGCCGGTAGACGGCGGCCAGCCGGGTGTAGTCGGTGCCGCGGCGCCGCACGGTGCGGCTCAGCGTCACGGGGTCGTCCACCAGCGACGGCTGGTGCGTCACGGAGAGCAGGGTAAACGTTACTGTTGGCTCGCAGCGGTCGAGCCCGTAGGCGTGGGCGACGCCGAACATGGCGGCCTCCACGTCCTCGGCGCCCTCGCCGCCCGCGAGGAGCAGCTCCCCGATCCGCAGGGTGAGGTCGAGGACGCGCGGCACGGGCGGGCCCTGCTCGTCCTCGGCGCGCGGCGCGCGCTCGGGCGGCGCGGGCCGCTCGCTGAGCGGCAGCCGGACCATGGTGCGCATGCGGTCCTGCCACGGCGCGTTCCGCCGGGCCAGCTGGACGGCGGGGATGCCCGTGGCGGGGGTGAAGTCCGGGTAGTCGCCCGGGGTGCGGAAGGCGCTGCCCGGCGCCTCCTGCGCGGGCGGGCGGAACCCCTCGGGGAGCGCGAACTCCGACGTGGGGTGCTCCGCCTCGGCGGGCGCGGGGGCAGCGGGCAGGCCGGAGGGCGGGGTGAAGGCGCTGTGCACCTCGTCCGGGTGCGGCCGGTCCTCGGCTTCGTCGCCGTCGTGCGGGTACCCCGTGCCCGGCGTCCTCCGGGTGTCGGCCACCACGTCCGTCCTTCTCCCTCTTCCTCTCCCCCGGCACCTCCGCTGGAAGCATAGGCCGCCACCGGGGGTCCCGCCCGGTCAGGGCCTGGGCCCCCCGGTGGCAGTACCCACCGGGCACCTTCCTCACCCGCGGCGGCCCACGTGAGGCGCTCCACACCGCCGCCGCCACGCACGCCCCCGGCGGCGGCGCGGGCAGCGGCGGCGCGGGCGGTGCGTCAGGCGGCGGACGGGCCGGTGAGGGCGGACCAGTCGGGCTCGGGCAGGGCACCGGTCTCGAAGACGAGGTCGAAGGCGCCCTTGCCGTCCAGCGTCTCGCGGATCACGTCCGCGTGCCCCGCGTGCCGGGCGGCCTCCTCGATCAGGTGCAGCAGGCCCCAGCGCCAGCTCCGCTCACCGCCCGCGTCCCAGGGCGCGGCGGGGAGCACGAACGTCTCGTCCAGGGAGGGCAGGGCACGCACGACGCGCTCGGTCCCGGCGGCGACCTCGGCGTAGAAGGCGAGCACCGACGCCACGTCCTCGCCGTCCTCCAGGAGGAAGCTGCGCTCCCAGCGGGCCAGTTCCCGCGGGTCGTTGAAGTCGACCGGGTCCCCGGTCATCGTGCGGATCCAGCCCGCCTCGCCCTGGGCGACGTGCTTGAGCAGCCCCGCCACGGACAGGGCGCTGGCGCTCGGCGTGGCGCGGGCCTGCTCCTCGGTGAGTCCGTGCACGGCGCGCCGCAGGCCGCCGCGCTGGGCGTCGAGGTACGCGAGCAGGGCGCCGCGCTCGTCGCCGTGGGCCTCGGGGGCAACGGGAGTGGGCATGGTGGTCACCTTTCGCAGGGGTCCGGCGTCCGGTCGGGGACCCGGTCTGACAGGAACGACGCTACGGACCCCTGCGGTCAGGTTCTGTCCTCAAGGAGAGGCGGGCCGGTTCAGAACGGGAACCCGCTGCGGCCGTGCTGGATGGCGATCCACTTCGTGGTGGTGAACGCCTCCGTGAAGTGGTCGCCGTTCAGCCGCCCGATCCCGGAGTGCTTCTCCCCGCCGAACGGCACGATCGGCTCGTCGGCCACCGTGCCGTCGTTGACGTGCATCATGCCGGTGTTGATCCGGCGGGCGACGGCGACGCCGCGCTCGACGCTCGCGGTGTGCACGGCGCCGCTGAGGCCGTAGGGGGTGTCGTTGGCGACGCGCACGGCCTCGTCCTCGCCGTCCACCGGGATGATCAGCGCGACCGGGCCGAAGATCTCCTCGCGCAGCGCCCCCGCGTCGGCGGGCAGGCCGGTGAGGACACTGGGGTGGACGAGGTTGCCCTCGACCTTGCCGCGCAGCAGCGCGGTGGCGCCGCCCGCGACGGCCTGCTCGACGAGCGCGCCGATGCGGTCGGCCTGGCTGGAGTTGATGAGCGGCCCGATGACCGTCTCCGGGTCCTTGGGGTCGCCCGCCTTCAGCGTGCGCACCTTGGCGACGAACTTCTCGGTGAACTCGGCCTCCACCGCGCGGTCCACCACGATGCGGTTGGCGGCCATGCAGACCTGCCCCTGGTGCACGAAGCGGCTGAAGACGGCGGCGTCCACGGCGTAGTCCACGTCGGCGTCGTCGAGCACGATGAGCGCGCTGTTGCCGCCCAGCTCCAGCACCGCGTGCTTGAAGTGGCTGGCGGCGACGGTGGCCACGTGCCGTCCGACCTTGTCCGAGCCGGTGAAGGAGATGACCTTCGGCACCGGGTGCTCCAGCAGCGCGTCGCCCACCTCGGCGATGTCGGTGACGATGACGTTGAGCAGCCCGCCGGGCAGCCCGGCCTCCTGGAGGATCCTCGCCACGAGGGTGCCGCCGCACACCGGCGTGTTCTGGTGCGGCTTGAGGACGACGGCGTTGCCGAGGGCGAGCGCGGGCGCCACGGACTTGAGCGAGAGGAGGAAGGGGAAGTTGAACGGGGAGATGACGCCGACGACGCCGACGGGCTCGCGGTAGACGCGGTTCTCCTTGCCGTCCACGGGGGACGGGAGGATGCGGCCCTCGGCGCGCAGGGCCAGGTGCACCGCCTCGCGCAGGAACTCCTTGGCGAGGTGCAGCTCGAAGGCGGCCTTGAGCCGGGTGCCGCCCAGCTCGGCGATGATGGCCTCGGTGATCTCCTCCTCGCGCTCCTCGACGATGCGTACCGCGCGCTCGAAGACGAGCCGGCGGGTGTAGGGGTTGGTGGCCGCCCAGGCGGGCTGGTGGCGTTCGGCCGCACGGTAGGCCAGGTCGATCTCGTCGGCGGTGGCGACGGTTATCTCACAGAGCTTCTCGCCGTTGTAGGGGTTGAAGTCGATGATGTCCCACGAGCCCGAGCCGGGCCGCCACTCACCGTCGATGTACTGCTGCGCCAGATCCGTGAAGTGGCCCATGCCCGATCCTTTGTGGGGTGATGGTGTGAACGACCAGTCTGATGGCACGTCATGGTACGCGCGGGTTACGCGAGTTGACGGATCTTGTGGAGATGGTCGCGGGTCTGCTCCGGGGAGAGGCTGCCGTCCGCGATGAGCCGGTCGAGGACGCCGCCGTACTGGGCGACCTCCTCGGCCTTGTCGAGGTAGAGGGAGCCGGTGAGCTGCTCCAGGTAGACGACGTCGGGCACCTCCGGCTCGGGGAAGCGCAGGATCGTGAAGGCGCCCGACTCGGCCGGGTGCCCGCCGAGCGCGAAGGGCGCCACCTGCAGGTGGATGTTGGGGCGCTCGGACAGCTCGATGAGTGTGGAGGAGCTGCTCGTCCATCACGGCGCGGCTGCCGAAGGGGCGGCGCAGCGCCGCCTCGTCCAGGACGCACCGGAACCGCGTGGCGTTCTCCTGGAACAGGAGCTTCTGGCGCTGCATGCGCAGGGCGACGCGGCGGTCGATCTCCGCGTCGGACAGCCGCATGGACTTGTGGCCGCTGGCGACGACGGCGTGCGCGTACCCCTCCGTCTGGAGCAGGCCGTGCACGAACTGCACCTCGTAGGTGTCGATCTCGGACGCGGCGCCCTCCAGGCCGACGTACGTCTGAAACCAGGACGGCAGCACGTCGCTGTAGCTGTGCCACCAGCCCGTGACGCTGGACTCCTTGGCGAGGTTCAGCAGCGGCTCGCGTTCGGCGTCCTCGGTGACGCCGTAGAGCGTGAGCAGGTCCGCGACGTCCCGCGCCTTGAAGCTCACGCGTCCCAACTCCATCCGGCTGATCTTGGACTCGGACGCGCGGATGGAGTACCCGGCTTCCTCCCGGGTGACACCGCGTGACTCGCGCAGGCGCCGCAGCTGGGACCCGAGCAGTATCCGCCGCACCATCGAGCCATTCGACCCGCCCGTCCCATTTGTTCCGACTGTCACCGGAACGCTCCTTATCTGATCAGACAAGCACCCCCGACCCGGGTGCAGTCTGCCATCTTCGCACTCCGTTGCGTGCCCGTGCGATTACACAGAAACGAAACTTCTGCGTGCACGTGCATCTGCCCTTGCATCCACTGGGGGCTTTGGGAACCATGGGGGTAGCCCAAGTGCACTACGTGCCAACAGCTTTGGGTCCCCGCCGCCATCGGGGACGCATCCGCCGTCACAGTCAGGGGGACCCGTCATGGGGACGGAAGCAACGACGGTGCTCGACCCGTTATGGCAGAGCCTTCCTCCCCTGGATTCCGGGGCACTGGCCGGCTCGGCCTCCTGCGCGCTGCCGCCACACTACGAGGCCGTCGGCGCCGCCCGGGAATTCACCCGCGCCACCCTGGCCGGCTGGGGCCTGGAGCGCCACTGCGACAACGTCACGCTCGCCGTCTCCGAACTGGTGACGAACGCGCTGCGGCACGGCCTGCGGCCGGTCGCCGGAGCCGTCTCCGGAGCCGTCTCCGGGGCCGTCGCCGACCCGCCGGTGCGGCTGCACCTCATGCGGTGGGCGTCCCGTCTGGTGTGCGCCGTGCGGGACCCGAGCCGCGAGGCGCCCGTCTCCGGCAACCCGGACGCCCTGGAGTTCTCCGAGGGCACCGCCGAGTCCGGACGCGGGCTGTTCCTCGTGGAGGCGTTCAGCGACAGCTGGGGCTGGCAGCCCCTGCACGGCACGCTGCCGGGCAAGGTCGTCTGGGCGCTGTTCCGGATGCCGGCCGGCCCGGCCTGAGCGTCCGGGTGCACCAGGGGGCGCCCCCGCCACGTGCGGGGCGCCCGCGTGCACGCCACTGACCACGCCACACGCGGTGGCGCCCCGGCACCCGCCCGGACGCCTCCGCGCGGTGTCAGTCGTGGATGAGGTGGTCGAACTCCCCGTCCTTGACGCCGAGGAGCATCGCCTCGACCTCCGCCGGCGTGTAGACGAGCGCCGGTCCGTCGGGGAACCGCGAGTTGCGCACGGCGACGTCGCCGCTGGGCAGTTTCGCGAACTCCACGCACGTGCCCTGCGAATTGCTGTGACGGCTCTTCTGCCACGTGACCCCCAGGAGGTCCGCCGCGGCCATGCCGTTGTACGCGTGCTGCATACGACTCTCCCGGGTAGAACCCAACTTCCGGGGATCATAACGTCGTTCACTTGCATGTGCAGGTGCGTATGCACGTGCACGACAGCGCGTCGCGGGGCGGCTACCCGCTGAGATACGTGGAAGGCGCAACGAGCCGTGTACCCGGGTAGACGCGAGCCGGGCCCGCGAGGTTCCGTCCGCGCCCCGCCCGCTGTGTCCTCCGTTCTCCGCGCCCTCCGTGCCCGGTCCGCCTCCGGTCCGCGCCCGGTCCGCGCCCGCACGCTCCCGCCGTGGACGCGCGGTGCCGCCGCCCTGCACGCACGGTGGCCGCGCCGTGGACGCCGCGTGAGGAGCACGCTTGACGTGAAGTCTGGTTCAACTCCTACCGTCGGTGCTACGGGGTCCACGACTGGCTGGAGGCAGGCACATGTCCATGGAGATCACGGCGTGGAACGCGATGTACAACGCGCGCCACGCCACGCAGGACAAGCGGCCCTTCTCCCGCGCCACCCTGCGCCGCGTGCTCGTCTTCGCCCGGCCGCACCGGCGGCTGATCGGCCTGTTCCTGGCGTTCAGCACCGTCACCGCCGTGCTCGTGGTGGCCACCCCGCTGCTGGCCGGACGCGTCGTGGACGCCATCACCGGCTCCGAGGGCTCCGGCGTCATCGTGCGGCTGGCCGCCGTCATCGCGCTCATCGCGTTCGCCGAGGCGGGCATCGGCCTGCTGACCCGCTGGCTCTCCGCGCGCATCGGCGAAGGACTCATCCTCGACCTGCGGACCGCCGTCTACGACCACGTCCAGCGCATGCCCGTCGCCTTCTTCACCAGGACCCGCACCGGCGCCCTGGTCAGCAGGCTCAACAACGACGTCATCGGCGCGCAGCGCGCGTTCAGCGACACCCTGTCCGGGCTCGTCTCCAACATGGTGACGCTGCTGCTGACGCTCGGCGTCATGCTCCAGCTCTCCTGGCGGATCACGCTGCTCGCCCTCGCGCTGCTGCCCCTGTTCGTGCTGCCCGCCCGGCGCATGGGCACCAGGCTGGCGCAGCTCTCCCGGGAGGCCGCCAACCACAACTCGGTCATGAGCACCCAGATGACCGAGCGCTTCTCGGCCCCCGGCGCCACCCTGGTGAAGCTGTTCGGACGCCCGGAGGAGGAGTCGGCGGAGTTCGCCCGGCGGGCCGGACGGGTGCGGGACATCGGCGTGCGCACCGCGATGCTCCAGATGTCCTTCGTCACCGCGCTGACGCTCGTCTCGGCGCTCGCCCTCGCCCTCGTCTACGGGCTCGGCGGGCACCTGGCGACGACCGGCTCGCTGTCGGCGGGCACCGTCGTGACGCTGGCGCTGCTGCTGGCCCGCCTCTACGCCCCGCTGACCGCCCTGGCCAGCGCCCGCGTGGAGGTCATGACCGCGCTCGTCAGCTTCCAGCGCGTCTTCGAGGTGCTGGACCTCAAGCCGCTCATCACCGACAAGCCGGACGCCACCGCCGTCCCGGACGGACCGGCCTCGGTGGAGTTCGACGCGGTGGACTTCGCCTACCCGGCCGCCGACGAGGTCTCGCTGGCCTCGCTGGAGGAGGTCGCCACGCTGGACTCCCGGGGCGGGGAGCAGGTGCTCCACGGCGTCTCCTTCCGCGCCGAGCCGGGGCAGCTCGTGGCGCTGGTCGGCTCCTCGGGCGCGGGCAAGTCCACCATCGCCCAGCTCGCGGCGCGGCTGTACGACACCACCGCGGGCGCGGTGCGCGTCGGCGGGGTGGACGTCCGCGACCTGACGGCCCGTTCCCTGCGGCACACCGTCGGCATGGTCACCCAGGACGGCCACCTCTTCCACGACACCATCCGCGCCAACCTCACGCTCCCCCGCCCGGACGCCACCGAGGACGAGCTGTGGGACGCGCTGCGCCGCGCCCGGCTGGACGAGCTGATCGCCTCGCTCCCGGACGGCCTGGACACCGTCGTCGGCGAACGGGGCTACCGGCTCTCCGGCGGGGAGCGGCAGCGGCTGACGATCGCCCGGCTGCTGGTCGCCCGCCCCCGCGCGGTGATCCTGGACGAGGCCACCGCGCACCTGGACTCCACCTCGGAGGCGGCCGTGCAGGAGGCGCTGGGCGAGGCGCTGGCCGGGCGGACGGCCCTCGTCATCGCGCACCGGCTGTCCACCGTCCGCCAGGCCGACCAGATCCTGGTGCTCGAGCAGGGCCGCGTCGTCGAGCGCGGCACCCACGAGGAACTGCTGGCGCTGGGCGGACGCTACGAGCAGCTCCACCGCACGCAGTTCAGCGCGTCGGACGGCGCGGGCCCCGCGCAGGCGCCCGCCGAGGTGCTCGTCCCCGGCGCCTGACGGGCGCTCAGCCGGCGGCCGGGCCCTCCCGGCCGCCGCTCGCCCGTCCGGCCCAGCCCGGCGGGCCGCGGGCGCGGCGCCCGCCCACGATGAGGGGGACCACCACCACCGTCGCGCGGGAGAAGCGCCGTGAACTTCAGCTACGAGCAACTGCGCCGCTGCACCGTCGCAGTGGACCTGGGTGCCGACCGGACCCGGGTGTACGTCAGGGAGGCCGGTCTCGTCGTGGACGAGCCGTCCGTGGCCGCCGTCAACACCCGCTCCGGGGCGCTCATCGCCGTCGGGGCACCCGCCGCGCGCATGACGGGCCGCACGCCGGACCACATCACCGTGCTCCGCCCGGTGTCCGACGGCACGGTCAGCGACGTGCAGATGGCCCAGCGGATGCTGCGCGCCATGGTCGGCGACCGGGTGCGCGGCACGTGGCGGCGGCGGCCGATGCTGCGGGCGGCCATGTGCGTGCCGCACGACGCCGAGCCGCTGGCCCAGCGCGCCGCCGTGCAGACCCTCGCCGGGCTGGGCGCCCGGCGGGTGGAGCTGGTGGACACCCTCGTCGCCGCCGCCGTCGGCTGCGGGCTGCCGGTGGAGCGGCCGGAGGCCACGATGATCGTGGTGTGCGGCGCGGAGTGCACCCAGGTGGCGGTGTTGTCGCTGGGCGCGATCGTCGCGGCGGAGAAGGTGCCGGTGGGCGGCGAGAGTGTGAGCCGGGCCGTCGCCCAGCACCTGCGCGGGCGCTACGAGGTGGCGCTGCCCTCGGCGGCCGTGCGCCGTCTGATGGCGGAGGCCGCCGAGGGGGCCCCGGACGGCGGGACGCTGGTGGTGCACGGCCGGGACGCGGCGAGCGGTCTCGCCCGCACGGCCGCCGTCGACCCCGGTGAGGTGCGCGCGGCGGTGGAGGGCCCCTACGGCACCCTGCTCGACGCCATCCGGCGCGTCCTGCACCGCTGCGCCCCCGATCTGGTGGCCGACCTCGCGGACCGGGGCGTCGTGCTGGCCGGCGGGAGCGCGGGACTGCCGGGCCTGGAGGACGGGCTGCGCCGGGCGACGTCGATGGCGGTGCACCTGGCGGACGATCCGGCGGGCGGCGCGGTGAGCGGCCTCGCGGCGATGATGGAGGGCCGGGTCCGCCCGCTGCGTCTGGACCCGCTGGTGCGGTGAGCGCCGTCCGCTCCCGCGCGGCGCCGGGCACCGCGATCCGGCGGCGCCCGGCGCCGCGCGGTGTCCGGCGCCGCCCGTCCGGCGCCGTGACCGGTCCGGCGTCCGCGGCCGGGTCCGGCCGCCCGGCGCTCAGCGCGTGGCCGGGAGGCGGAAGCGGCGGCGGGGCTGCGGGCCGATGACGCCGGGTCCGGGGTCGAAGCCCACGTCAGCGCGGTCGTCGGAACCCGTCAGCACCGCGAACAGCCGCTGGGCGTCGTCCGGCAGGTCGCGCCGCCAGCCCAGCGCGACGACGGGCCACAGCGCCAGCATGCCGCCGGTCAGCCACGAGGTGACCTGGACGCCGACCCGGCAGCCCGCGCCCTGCGGCCAGAGCCGGAAGTCGTAGCGCGGCACCTGGCTGCCCAGCGGCGTCCACATGCGCTGGCCCAGGTAGCCGATGCGGCAGTCGGGTTCGAAGGTGCAGCACTCCAGCCGGAAGTCACGGTGCCGTCCGGGGAAGCGGTACCGGTAGACGCACCCGGTGCCGGAGCTGGCGGCGAAGGGGTCGGTGCCCCTGATCTCCGTCACGCCCGAGTGCCAGCGGGGCAGATTCCGGCCGTCGGCGAGGAAGCGGAAGACTTCGTCGACCGGTAGCGGAAGGGACACGTAGACCTGCACCTGCGGCATTTCGGCACCTCCTGCGAGCGAGGTGCACGCCGGGCGTGGCGGGCGACCCGCCTCCCCGTCCCGGGTGTACCTGGTGCTTCCAGGCTGAGGTGAGATGTCCGCCGTGTCCCGTTCGACTGCGCTGTTCGGGCGACGCCGTCCGCGCCCGTGACCCGGTCGGCGGGCCGCCGCCCGCCGACCGCCGCCCGCCCGCTGACCGGCCGCCCGTCAGCCGGCGGGTTCGGCCATGAGGACGGCGAAGCGCCCGCCCTCGTCCGTCCACCAGTGCCGGGTGGCGAAACCGCCGTGCGCGAGTTCGGCTGTCAGCGGTTCGCGGCGGAACTTCACCGAGATCTCCGTGCGCAGCTCCTCACCGCGCTCGAACTCCACCGTCAGGTCCAGCGCGGACACCGGCACCGTCTGGGCGAACCGGGACCGCAGCCGCATCTCGATCCGCTCCTCCGCCGCGTTCCACAGGGCACGGTGGTCGAAGGCGTCCGGGTCGAAGCGGGCGTCCAGCCCCCGGTTGAGCACCCGCAGCACGTTCTTGTTGAACTCGGCGGTCACCCCCCGCGCGTCGTCGTACGCGGGCACCAGCACGTCCGGCTCCTTCACCAGGTCCACGCCGAGCAGCAGCGCGTCCCCGGGGCGCAGTTGCGGACGCAGGGCGGCGTAGAAGGCGCGGCGCCCGGCGGCGTCCAGGTTGCCGAGCGTGCCGCCCAGGAAGGCGACGAGCCTCGGTGCCCCGCCCGGCAGCGTGAGGTCCACCTCGTAGTCGGTGACGGCGGCGGTGACGGTGAGCCCCGGGTAGTCGGCGGTCAGCGCCCGGCCCGCCTCGGCGAGGGCGTCCTCGCTGACGTCCAGCGGCGCGTAGCACGTGAGCGTGCCCAGGGCGGTGAACGCGTCCAGCAGCAGGCGGGTCTTGCGGGAGGACCCCGAGCCCAGCTCGGCCAGGGTGCGGGCCCCGGAGGCCGCGGCGATCTCCCCGGACCGCCGCTGGAGGATCTCGTGCTCGGCCCGCGTCGGGTAGTACTCGGGCAGCCGGGTGATCTCCTCGAACAGCTCGCTGCCCCGGCCGTCGTAGAACCACTTGGGCGGCAGCGTCTTCGGACGCCCCGTGAGTCCCTTGAGCACGTCCGCCCGCAGCGCGTCGGCGAGGTGGTCGGCGGGCAGGCGGCGGGTGAGCGTGAAGCGGTCGGAGGCGGTGGAGCCGGTCATGACGCGCGGGTCCTCTCGGGCGGCGTGGGCGGGGCCGGGGCGGGTCTCCCGGACGCGGGCAGGGGGGCGGAAGCGGGCGCGGGCGCCGGACGGACGGGCGGGAGGGGCGTGGTGCGGACGGCGTCGGGCGCGGCCAGCAGCAGCGAGGCGTCCGGCACCTCCCGCCACCCCGTCGAGGCGTCCGGTTCGGAGGCGACGACCACGCCGTCCGCGTCCGCCCGGTACCACAGGCTGTCCCCCAGCCGGGTGGCCGCGATGGTCCGCCCGTCGGTGAGCAGCAGGTTGAGCCGGGCCCCGGGGCGCGCGGCGGCCGTCCGCACCGCGAGGTCGGCCAGGACGTCACCGGGCGGCTCACCGGCCGTCAGCCGGGGGCGGGCCAGCGTCCACAGCAGGGCGGAGTCACAGCGCGCCTCCATACCGAGCAGGTCGGCGGCCGACGGGCGCGGTCCGAGGTCGTCGGGCAGCGTCTGCCACCCGGGCACGGCGCCGTTGTGGCTGAACAGCCACGGCCCGGCGGCGAAGGGCGCGGCGGCGCCCTCGTCCTGGCTCGTGCCGGGTGTGGCGTCCCGCACGGCGGCCAGGACGGCGTGGCTGGTGACCGCGCGGGCCAGGTCGGGCAGGTTCCCGTCGGCCCAGATCGGCACGGCCCGGCGGTAGCGCGCGGGCCGCTCGCCCTGACCGGCCGGGTACCAGCCGACGCCGAAGCCGTCCGCGTTGACGGTGCCGTACCGCTGGCGGCGCGGCGCCCAGGACTGCTCGTACAGCCCGTTGGGCACCTCGGTGAGCAGCCGGGACAGCGGCACGGGCGGGCCGAGGTAGGCCAGGTGACGGCACATCAGGCGGCCGCCCCCTCGCCCGCCGCGGCGTCGCGGGCCGTGCGGAACCCGGCGAAGATCTGCCGCCGGACGGGATAGTCCCAGTTGCGGAACGTGGAGCGGCAGGCGACCGCGTCCGTGCCGAAGCTCCCGCCGCGCAGCACCTTGTACTCGGGCCCGAAGAACACCTTCGAGTACTCGTCGTACGGGTACGCGGCGAAGCCCGGGTAGGGGGTGAAGCCCGAGGACGTCCACTCCCACACGTCGCCCAGGAGCTGCCGGGCGCCGCTGGGCGCGGCGCCCGCCGGGTAGGCACCGGCCGGGGCGGGCTCCAGGTGGCGCTGGCCCAGGTTGGCGTGGCCGGGGGTGGGCGCGGCGTCGCCCCACGGGTGGCGGCGGGAGCGCCCGGTGGCCGGGTCGTGGCGGGCGGCCTTCTCCCACTCGGCCTCCGTCGGCAGCCGCCGTCCGGCCCAGCGCGCGTAGGCGTCCGCCTCGTACCAGCTCACGTGCACCACGGGCTGCTCCGGCGCGACGGGGACGGTGGTGCCGAAGCGGCGCCGCGTCCACGCCGTGCCCTCGCGCCGCCAGAACAGCGGGGCGCCCAGCCCGGCGCTGCGGACGTAGGTCCAGCCCTCGGGGTGCCACCAGCGCGGTTCCTCGTAGCCGCCGTCCTCGATGAACGCGGTGTAGGCGGCGTTGGTGACGGGGGTGGTGTCCAGCCAGAACGCGGGGACCTCCACCCGGTGCGCGCCGCGCTCGTTGTCCAGCGCCCACGGGTCGGTGTCGGTGCCCATGGTGAACGGGCCCGCGGGGACGAGGACCTCGGGCGGCAGCGGCCCGTCCGGTGCGGCCGGGGGCGGCGGCGCGTGCAGGACGGCCGGGCCGCGGCGGAGCTGGTGGGTGGCGAGCATCGTCTCGTCGTGCTGCTGCTCGTGCTGGGCGACCATGCCGAAGACGAAGCCCGCGTCGGTGAGCCCGCGCCCGTTCCCGGCACCGGCCCAGCCACCGTCACCGCCACGGCTCCCGTCGGCGGTGGGCCCGGCGGCGTCCAGCGGGACGTTCTCCAGCACCTCGAAGGCCCGCTCGCGGACCTCGGCGAGGTAGCGGCGGGCGGCGTCCGGCGGCAGCACCGGCAGGGCGGGCCGGTCGGCGCGCGGGGTCTGGAAGGCGTCGTAGACGGGGTCGAGGTCCGGCCGCACGCCGGGACCCGCGCCCGCGGCGCGCACCAGCCACTGGTCCTCCTGGTTGCCGATGTGGGCCAGGTCCCACACCAGCGGGGACATCAGCCGGGAGTGCTGGGCGGTCAGCCCGGCTTCGTCCAGGCAGTCGGTGAGCGCGAGGGTGCGGGACCGGGCGGCGGTGAGCGCGGCGCGGGCCCGCTCGCGCACGTCCGGCTCCGGCGGCTGGTGCGGTGCCTCGGTGACGTGCGGCTCGGCGGGGATCGCGGACATCACAGGGCTCCTCGGGGTGCGTCGGGGCGGGGTGTGCCGGGGCCGGGGCCGTCCCGGCGCTGGTCGTCGGCGGGGCAGCGGCCGCGCCGGGTGTGGCGCTCGGCGAACTCGGCGACGGCGCGGTGCGCGGGGCTGTCCGGCACCCCGGCGGCGAGGGCGGACTCGGCGGCGTCCACGCACTCCCGTACGACGGGCCCCAGCAGCGGGTCCGCCGGGCCGTGCCGGGCCGCCCGGAGCCACAGTCCGGGCCCGGCCGTCCGTTCCGCGAGCGGTCGCGTGGCGGCGTCGGCCGCGGCGGCGGCGCGCGGGTCGTCCAGCAGGGTGGCGGCGACGGCGAGCGCGGCGAGCCAGCCGTCGCCGGGCTGGGCGTCGATCATGCGCAGTTCCAGCCAGCCGCGGGGCCGTACCGGCGGGAAGAGGGTGCTCAGGTGGTAGTCGAGGTCGGCCCGGGTGGGCGGGCGTTCGGTGTACCCGCCGCGCAGCCAGTTCCGGAAGGTGAGCCGCGGCGGGGCGCTCCAGTCGGCGCGGCCGTCCTCCTCGCCGCGGCGCAGGCACAGCAGCGGCGCGTCCAGCGCGTAGCGGGCCCACTCCTCGCGCGGTGGCGCCTCGGGGTGCGGGGGGCGGGTGCGGGCGGGGTCGGTGCGGGACCACACCCGCTGCCGGGTGGAGGCCCAGCCGGTCTCCCTGCCGCGCCAGGTGGGCGAGTTGGCGAAGGCGGCGACGAGCACGGGCCCGAGCCGGTGGGCGAGGCGCCAGCGGTGCCGGTAGCCGGTCGGCCCGTCGCCGTCGTCACCGGCGTCCAGGCTGATCTGGACGGCGGCGGTGGAGCGCATCATGACCCGGCCCCAGGGGCCGTGCCGGTCGAAGTGGGCTTCCATGGCGCGGTAGCGCGGGTGGTCCAGGACGCGGGGCGGGGTGCGAAAGGGGTTCAGGCCGCCGCCGTGGAGGACGGCTCCCGCCGGGGCCAGTGCCTGCCGGACGACGGCGAGGTCGGCGGCGGCGAGGGTGACGCAGTCGGTCAGCGAGTCGCCCGGTGCGCTGCTCACTTCGAGCTGGCCGCCGGGTTCCCGGGTGATGCGGCTCCCGCCCGGCAGTGCGCCGGGGGCGAGGAGCGGGGCGAGGACGGCGTCCAGCCGCTCGCCGGGCACGGCGCGGGCCGGGTCGTCCCGGTCGCGTACGTGCCATTCCAGTTCGACGCCGACGCGGCGCGGCGGTCCCGTCTTGAAGCAGATGCCGCCGATGTACGACTCGGCTTCGGCTTCCGACAGGACGGCGGTGTCCGCGCCGCGCGGCGTGCGTCCGGGTTCGGGGTCGGTGTCCTGCACGGCGGTGTCCATGGAACTCCCTTCCGGAGCGGTGGGCCGACGAGCGGCGGACCGTGGCGGAACCAGCGCGGACCGTGGCGGAGCCGTCCGGCGGTGGCGGGCCACAGGGCGCACAAGGACCTTCCCTGCCCGTGAGGCGGCACCGGCGAAACATGAATATCCGGTGATCTGGCCGGATCTCATGCCCCGGCTCGCGCACAGCGCGCGAGCCGGGGTGCGACGGCGTCCCGGGTGGCGCGCCCGTCCCCGGCCGCGGGCGGGTACGCGGATGCCCCGGGAGCGCACGCCTCCGCGCCCCTCCCGCCCCGGGCCGCCCGGACCCGGGGACAGTGGGCCGGTGGCAGCACCGGGACGGGTGTCCGCACGGATGTGACCGGCTCGCGCGCCCGGGCGCGTCCGTGCCGGGACGGGCATTCCGCTGTGATGCCTGCCGTGCCGGAGGGAAGGAGGGCCTGTAACCCAGGGAGGCTCGTGTGCGGCGTGATCGGATCGGACTGGCGGAGGTGCTGGCGGCGGCGGAGGAGGCCGCACCGGTGGATTCCCTGGATGTCGTGGCGCGCAACCTGCGCGACCGGTTCGGCGCGCGGTCCGTGTCGTTCCTGTTCGTCGACATCGTCGGACGGCGGCTGCTGCGGGTCAGTGAGAAGACGGCCGCGCGGCAGGGGCACCACGCCGAGCAGGTCCCCCTCGCCGGCAGCGGCGTCTACGACGAGGTGCTGCGCACCCAGGAACTGGTGCTGCCCCCGGAGGGCGGGCAGGGGCAGCGGGTGCTCGCCCCCGTCACCAACCGCGGCGACGCCATCGGCGTCCTGGAGCTGTCCCTGCCGCGGGTCGCGCCGGACGTGCTGGAGCAGGTCGAGGACGCCGCGCACGCACTGGCGTACATCATCGTCACCGACCGCCGGTTCACCGATCTCTACCACTGGGGCAACCGCACCACCTCGGTCAGCCTGGCCGCGGAGATCCAGCGCCAGCTCCTGCCGTCGGCGGCCTCGTGCGACGCCGCCGAGTTCGCCCTCGCCGGCGCCCTGGTCCCGGCCTCCGACATCGCCGGTGACACCTACGACTACTCCCTCGACAACGACAGCCTGCACCTGTCCATCACCGACGCCATGGGCCACAACGTCGACGCCTCGCTCATGGCGACCCTCCTCGTCAACGCCTCCCGCGGTGCCCGCCGTGCCGGGGCGGACCTGGCCGAGCAGGCCCGCCAGACCCACCAGGCCCTCCGCGACCACGGCCGGCGGACCTTCGCCACCGGCCAGATGCTGCGCATCGCCCTGGACGGGACCGGCGCCCGGCTCGTCAACGCCGGTCACCCCTGGCCGCTCCGGCTGCGCGACGGCAAGGTCGAGGAGGTGAGCCTGACCGTGAACCTGCCCTTCGGCGTCCCCGAGCAGGGCCCGTACGAGGTGCAGGACGTCGACCTGCGCCCCGGCGACCGCCTCGTGCTCTACACCGACGGCATGCAGGAGCGCCAGGCGCAGACCGTGGACCTGCCCGGCCTCCTCCGGGCCACCGCCGACGGGCACCCGCGCGAGGTCGTGCGCGCTCTCGTCGCCGCGGTCACCGAAGCCTGCGAAGGCCACGTGCGGGACGACGCCACCGTTCTGTGCCTGGACTGGAACGGCCCGGGACGAGCGGCCCGAAGCGCCCGAACGAGTGAACGACCGGACGGTTGACCCGCACCAGCCCGCTCCCGGCCCCGATCGGCCCCCCACACCCGTTTCCTCCCACCGGCATGACGTCACCCGGCACCCGTAAACCGCCTCCGACCAGGCAAAACGCCGCTCGCGCGAGGTTGCCTGCGGGGTGGTAACGAAAAGGCCACAAGTTTTTTGGAGTGCGCGCATGAGTCGTGGGTAGACGCACCGCTGTCCGTCGATGGCATCCCAGAGGGAGGGGTTTCGTGAGCATCACCGCAACCGCCGGCAAGACAGCGACAGCGGTACCGGCACACGAGGACGCGACCAGAGCGGACGACGCGGCCGTCGCCACCGAGGCCGGTCTCCCCTGTGTCGAGGAAGCACAGACCGTGGCGCCCAAGGATGCCCGCGACCTCACCCGGCTGTTCATCTCCAGGCTCCAGAGCCTGGAGGAGGGCACGCCGGAGTACCAGTACGCACGCAACACCCTGATCGAGATCAACCTCTCCCTGGTGCGCTACGCGGCCCGCAGGTTCCGCAACCGCGCCGGCGAGATGGAGGACATGATCCAGGTCGGCACGATCGGTCTGATCAAGGCGATCGACCGCTTCGAGCCGGAGCGCGAGGTGGAGTTCACCACCTTCGCCGTGCCCTACATCATGGGCGAGATCAAGCGGTTCTTCCGGGACACGAGCTGGTCCGTCCGGGTGCCGCGCCGGCTCCAGGAGCTGCGGATCGACCTGGCGAAGGCCACGGACGACCTGTCCCAGCGCCTCGGCCGCGCCCCCACCACCGCCGAACTGGCCGAGCGCCTCCAGCTCTCCGAGGACGAGGTCATCGAGGGCCTGGTCGCCAGCAACGGCTACACCGCCGGTTCGCTGGACGCGACCAACGACGACTCCGGTGAGAACGGCTCCGGCCCGTCCGTCGCCGACCGCATGGGCGAGATCGACCCGGCGCTGGAGGGCGTGGAGAACTTCCAGTCGCTCCAGCCGCTCCTGGCCGAACTGGAGGACCGGGAGAGGACCATCCTGGAGATGCGCTTCGGGCAGGAGATGACGCAGGCGCAGATCGGCGCGGAGCTGGGGCTCTCCCAGATGCACATCTCACGTCTGCTGTCGCGGACCCTGCGCAAGCTGCGGGAGGGCCTGCTGACGGACCGGTGACGCGGGTCCGCCCCGTGCCGCTTCTGACGGACCCGGCACGGCGGCACCCGCCGCCTCCGCCCCTTTCCTCGCGCCCGTACGGCCACCCGGCCGTACGGGCGCGCGGCCGTGCGCGGGACGGGGCTGTGCGGGCGCACGGCCGGGCGCGGGGCACGCCCGCAGCGGCGTCCGCACGGCCGGCCACGCCCGTCCGCGCACGCCTGTCACAGGCACCCCGTCGCGCACCCGCGCGCGGCGGCCGGAAATCGACGGTGGGGCGGCTCCGCTTGTCAGCGGAACCGCCCCACCGTCGCCGTGTGCCGCCACGGCCGCCCGGAACGTGTCAGCCGGCCGCTATGGCCTCCGCCACGGACGGGTAGATCTGGAGCACCCCGTCCGCGCCGCTCACCTCCAGCAGACGTCTGACGGCCGCCGTGGGCGCCGCGACGCGCACGTCCCCGGCGAGGTGGGCCTGGAGCAGCACGTTGAGGCCCGTGGAGTCGCAGAACGTGACGCCCGCGAAATCCGCGACGACGCACTTCGTCTCCGTCTTCACCCCCTCTTCGAGGGCGTGGCGGAGTACGCCCGAGGCGTCGATGTCCACCTCGCCCCGCACGATGACGACGTGTGCGCCGTCCTGCTCGTACCGGGCCGCGACGACCGTCGCCGCCGGGTCCGTCCCGATGTCCGTTCCGGCGTTTCCTGCCTCGAAACCGACCGGTGCACTCTCCTGCGAGGAAGCCATGGTGTGATGATCTCCGTTCAGCGGTTACAGGGGAAGGTACAAAGCCGCCGAGTCCGGCAGCCGTGCGGGCGGCACGATCTTGACGTCGCGGTTCCGGCGTTCGGCGTGGTGCTGGAAGCGGTGCAGCTCGGCCACCGCGGCCGACGCCAGGTACGTCACGTCGCTCAGGTCCACCACGAGCCGTCGGCCCTGGTGCGCCGCGCCGGACAGCTCGCCCAGCGCCTCGGCGAAGACGGGGGTGCCCGCCAGGTCCACCGGGCCGCGCACCCGCAGGAGGGCCTCGTCGCCCTCGGCCGCCAGGCGGGTGTGCAGTTCGTCCCGGCGCGGGGCGCCCGCGGGCTGCGCCGCCTCGGTGAGCGTGGCGTCGCTGAGGACGCTGTCCAGGGCCTGCGCCGTCTCGGCGGGCAGGTCCACCCGGGTGCGGGCGCCCTCCACGAGCCGTTCGGCGAGGGTGCGCAGCTTGGTGTTGGTGTGCTGCGAGAACCAGCGCAGCAGGCTGAACGCGGTGTCGTTGTCCACGCCGTGCGCGAGCATGAGCACCCCGATGGCCTGGTCCACGACGCTGTGGCCGTCGATGGCCGCCTTGACGTCCTGGTCGGCCTTGCGGGTGGCCGCCCGGTTGACGTGCACGGTGACGTCCGAGGTGTAGCCGCGCAGCTCCGGCGGCGCGCCGGTGTCCGTGGCCCGGTGCACCAGGGTGACGACGGTGCGCTCGCGGTCGGACGTCTCGATGCGGTGCAGCACGGACACCGGGGTGCCCGCGCCGCGCAGGGCGTCGGCGAACAGCTCCAGCACGCGCTCACGGTCGTCGCCCGGCAGGTGCGCGGTAACCAGCGCGGTACTGGGAGTCACTTCACCCGGCTCGAAGCCGTACAGGCGGTACATGCTGTCCGACCAGCTCCACGTGTCGCTGGTCAGCCGGTAGACGAACTCTCCGACCATGTCGCTGCTCACGGATGTCCCTCGGGGGGTTAACGGTGCGTGACCGGGCACGGGGGCGGCCCGGTTCGCTTCCTTCCGCGAGCTAGCTGCTTAACTCGGGGGGCTTCCTCGTCACTGTAACAGCGCATCGCGGGCGGGCCCGTGAGGCATTCGTTCCAGTTCGGTGAGGGTTCGGCACGCGGTCTCGTGTCGCGCCACGCCCGCCCCTCTCGTCACTGCGCCGTGCCCCCGTCGGCGCCGCCCCGCGCCCGCCCGGCGCCCCGCCGCCCCGTCACCGCTCCCGCCCCGCGGCGGGCGGGTCCCACGGCAGGCCGACGAGGTCGAGGACGAACGCGGTGGAGCCGCCCGGCACCGCGCGGAGCCGGACGGCCGACGCGGCGTGCAGGACCCGCACCGCGGAACTGCCCAGATGGGTGACCCCGCACAGGTCCACGGTGAGCGGGACGAGCCCGGCCCGGCCCGCCCGGCCCAGCAGCGACGCCAGCCGGTCGGCGTCCCCGGCGTCCACCGGCCCCGACACCCGCACCACCGGCCCGTCCGCCGAGCCCGCCGCCTGCGCCGCGGACCGCGCGTCCGCGTCCGCCTCGGCGTGCGCCCCCGCCCCCGCCCCCGCCTCCGGCCCCGGCTCCAGCCACGCCGAGAACGCGGCGCCGGCCGGCTGCCCGGAGCCGCCGCCCGTCCCGCCGGGCCCGGGCCATCCCGCCCCACCGGCGACGGGGTCCAGCGCGAGACCCAGCACCGGCGGGCGGCCCAGGCGGCGCGCGAACCGCACCCGCGTCCCGTGCGCACCGGGCTCCACGACCAGCTCCTCCAGCGCGTCCCCGGCCATGGCCAGCCCCCGGCCCCGGTATCCGGGGTCGGTGGGAGGGTCCCGCCACCGGCCCTCGTCGGTGACCGTCAGCCGGGCCGTGCCGTCCGCCCCGATCACGCCGTCCACCACCACCCGCGGCGGGCCCGGCGGCGCCCCGCCGCCCCCGTAGCCGTGCTCGACGCTGTTGGTGACGGCCTCGCTGACGGCCAGCGTCAGGGCGTACCGGTCCTCCTGGTCCGCCCCGGCCTCCCGCGCCCACGCGTCCACGCCGTCCCGCACCCGGGCGAGCCCGCCGCGTCCGCCGGAGAGCCGGACCGCGAGGGCGGGCGGCGGACCGGCCCGGCGCCGCACCAGCAGGGCCGTCACGTCGTCCGGGCAGCCGTCGCGGGTGAGCACGTCCACGACGACGCGGGCGACGTGGGCCGCCGCCGTCTCCTGCGGCGCCCGCAGGAACCCGCGTCCGGCGACGGCGTCGCGGGCGACGGTGGCCAGCAGGCCGAGCCGGTCCCGCCAGGGGCGGTGCGGGCGCTCGACCAGGCCGTTGGAGAACAGCAGCAGGGCGTCCCCGGGCCCGAGCGCCGCCGTGGCCGTCCGGGGCTCGCCGCCGGTGCCCAGCGGGCCGTCGCCCGAGGGGGACAGGTAGGCCGCCGAGCCGTCGGCGCGCAGCACCAGCGGCGGCGGGTGGCCGCAGGTGCTGTAGCGCACGGCCCCGGTGGACGGGTCGACCAGCGCCGCGCACACCGTCGCCCCGTACGCGTCCGGTCTGCCCGGGGCGCGGGGCGTGCGCACGGCCAGGCGCCCGGTACCGGCCAGCGCGGCGGGCAGGTCCTCGCCGCCGGTCAGCCGCTCGGCCAGGACGGTGCGCAGGCGGCTCATCACGGCCGCGGCGCGCACCCCGTGACCCACCACGTCGCCGACGACGAGGGCGAGCCCGCCGTCCTCGCGCACGAGCGCGTCGAACCAGTCGCCGCCCGCCTCGTGCCCGCCGCCCGCCGCCAGGTAGCAGGCGGCCACCTCCAGGCCCGGCAGCACGGGCAGCCGGTCGGGCAGCAGCGCCCGCTGGAACTCCCGCACCGCTTCGGCGGCGACCGGCACCGGGCGCGCCCGCAGGGCCGCTTCCGCCCGCCGCTCCCGGCGCGCGCGGACGCCGTCCGTCACGTCGCGGCCGACGAGGATCACCCCGCGCGGCGAGTCGTCCGGGTAGCGCCAGCGCACGCCGGTGAAGTCGTTGTAGAACTCCGTCGGGGCGCCGTCCCCGTCGGCGTCCAGGAACATCCGCCACTCCCGGCCGAAGGCCGGTTCCCCGGTGGCGTAGATGTGCTCGGCCATCTCGGACAGCTGCTGGCCCGCGGCCTCGGGCACGGCCTCCCGCACGGGCACGCCCTCCAGGGCCCGGCCGCCGCCGAGCTGGGCGCGCGCCGCCGCGTTGACGAGGGCCACCCGCAGCTCGGGCCCCTCCAGCGCGAGGAACATCAGGGGGGACTGGGCGAGGGCCTCCGCCGCGACACGCTCCCGTCCACTCTCATCTGCGTCGGCCACGCCTCCTGTGTACACCTCCCGGGGCCGCGGCTCCATAACGGCGGCCCCGGGGGCCTGATGCGGCCGGATCCGGGCAGGTGTCACACCCACGCGGTACCACCGGCGAGAGGGACGACAGTGGGCACGGCACTCGACACCACGCTCGGAGAGCAGCTCATGCTGCTGAACCTCGACGACGAGACGGGCACCGCCCGGCAGGCGCACCGCGTGCCGTACGCGACGGCGGGCGCGGCGCTGCTGGAGCTGGCGATGTCCGGACGCGTCACCATCGGCGGACGCGCCACCGCCGGCGGGGACGGCACGGGGGCCCCGCCCGGCACGGAAAGCCCGGACGGCTCGGACGGCTCGGACGGCGGCCGGGTCGTCGTCCGCGACGCCACCCCGCTCGGCGTGCAGTCGCTGGACGCGGCGCTCATCCGGATCCACGGCAGCGGCAGGCCGCGCGGTGCCCGGCACTGGATCGGGGCGCTCGCCCGCGAGAGCGCGGAGGCCGCGCGGGCCGGGCTCCTCGCGCACGGCCTCGTCCGCGAGGAGCACCGCAGGGTGCTGGGCGTCTTCCCCGGCTCTTCGCGCTACCCGGAGACGGACGGCTCCGTCGAGCGGAAGCTGCGCCTGAAGCTGACGGCCGTCGTGCACGACGGCGTGGAGCCGGACGAGCGCACGGCCGCCCTGCTGGCCCTCGTCCACGGCGCGGGCCTGCACCGGACGGCCTTCCCCGGCGCGGACGAGGAGCACACCGGGCGCCGTCTGGACGAGCTGACCCGCGGCCACTGGGCGACGCCCGCGGTGCGCGCGGTCATCGGGGAGGTCCAGTCGGCCCTCTGCATGGCCGTCCTCACCCCCGTCCTGGTCACGACGGCCTCCTGAGCCCCGCGGCACCGGCCCCGCCCGCTCTGCGGGGTCCGCCCCTACGGGTGGGGGGTACCGCTGTGCGTGCTGCCCGGCGCGGAGGTGCGGCCGGGCGCCGGGGCGAGCGGGTCGAGGGCCCGTCCGACGGCGTGGGCGGCGGCGAAGACGGCGGCCAGGGCGAGGACGAAGGCGGCGGTTCTGAGTGCGGTGCCGCGGAACGTTTTCATGCCACCCAATCATACCCCCCCGGGGTAGCAAGGGGAGCAGCACTCCGACCGACTTGCTTCTTACCCCCAGGGGGTATACATATGGGCCAAGTGGTACCCCTAAGGGGTACCGTGGACCCGTAGTCGACGCCCGGGAGCAGTGATGACCACCGCCGCCCACCGCACAGCCGAGGTCGAACTCGCCATCGGTGGCATGACCTGCGCCTCGTGCGCCGCCCGCATCCAGAAGAAGCTCAACCGCATGGACGGGGTCGAGGCCACCGTCAACTACGCCACCGAGAAGGCGAAGGTCACCTACCGCGACGACGTGGACGTCGCCGACCTCGTCGCCACCGTCGAGGCCACCGGCTACACCGCAGCACCCCCGCCCCCGCCCCCCGCACCGGACGACACCCCCCGCGACGGCACCGCACCCGGCGCCGGCACGACGCCGGGCCCGGACGCCGAGCTGCTCACCCTGCGCCAGCGGCTCACCACCGCCGTCGTCCTCGCCGCGCCCGTCATCGTGCTGGCCATGGTCCCGGCCTGGCAGTTCACGTACTGGCAGTGGCTGTCCCTGACGCTGGCCGCCCCCGTCGTCACCTACGCGGCCTGGCCCTTCCACCGCGCGGCGTGGGCGAACGCCCGGCACGGCGCCGCCACCATGGACACGCTCATCTCGCTCGGCACCTCCGCCGCCTTCCTGTGGTCGCTGTGGGCGCTGTTCTTCGGCACCGCGGGCGAACCCGGCATGTCCCACCCCTTCGAACTGTCCGTGTCCCGCACCGACGGCGCCGGGAACATCTACCTGGAGGCCGCCGCCGGCGTCACCGCCTTCATCCTCGCCGGGCGGTACTTCGAGGCCCGCTCCAAGCGGAAGGCGGGCACCGCGCTGCGCGCGCTGCTGGAACTGGGCGCCAAGGAGGTCACCGTCCTGCGCGACGGGCGGGAGGAACGCGTCCCCACCGCGCGCCTCGCCGTCGGCGACCGCTTCCTCGTCCGGCCCGGCGAGAAGATCGCCACCGACGGACGCGTCGTCGAGGGCAGCTCCGCCGTGGACGCCTCGATGCTCACCGGCGAGTCCGTACCCACCGAGGTCGGCGCGGGCGACGCCGTCACCGGCGCGACCCTCAACGCCGGGGGCCGCCTCGTCGTGGAAGCCACCCGCGTCGGCTCCGGCACCCAGCTCGCCCGCATGGCCCGGCTCGTCGAGGACGCGCAGAACGGCAAGGCCGCCGCCCAGCGCCTCGCCGACCGCGTCTCCGCCGTCTTCGTGCCCGTCGTCATCGCCCTCGCGCTGGGCACCCTCGGCTTCTGGCTGGGCAACGGCGCGGGCCTCACCGCCGCGTTCACCGCCGCCGTCGCCGTCCTGATCATCGCCTGCCCCTGCGCCCTGGGCCTGGCCACCCCGACCGCCCTCATGGTCGGCACCGGGCGCGGCGCCCAGCTCGGCATCCTCATCAAGGGCCCGGAGGTCCTGGAGAACACCCGCAAGGCCGACACGGTCGTGCTCGACAAGACCGGCACCGTCACCACCGGCACCATGGACCTGCTCGCCGTCCGCACCGCCCCCGGCACCGACGAGGCCGACGTCCTGCGGCTCGCCGGCGCCCTGGAGAACGCCTCCGAGCACCCCGTCGCCCGCGCCGTCGCCGCCCGCGCCGCCGAACGCACCGGCTCCCCCCTGCCCGCACCCGAGGACTTCGCGGCCGTACCCGGCCTCGGCGTGCAGGGCGTCGTGGACGGGCACGCCGTCCTCGTCGGCCGCGAGAAGCTGCTCGCCGAGTGGTCCATCACCCTGCCGGACGCGCTGGCCGACGCGAAGACCGCCGCCGAGCAGGCCGGGCGCACCGCCGTCACCGTCGCCTGGGACGGGCGGGCCCGCGCCGTCCTGGAGGTCGCCGACGCGGTCAAGGACACCAGCGCCGAAGCCGTGCGGCAGCTCCGCGCCCTCGGCCTCACCCCCGTCCTCCTCACCGGCGACCACCGCGCGGTGGCCGAGTCGGTGGCCGCCGAGGTCGGCATCCACGAGGTCATCGCCGAGGTCATGCCCGAGGAGAAGGTGGACGTCGTCAAGCGGCTCCAGGCCGAGGGCCGCTCCGTGGCGATGGTCGGCGACGGGGTCAACGACGCCGCCGCCCTCGCCCAGGCCGACCTGGGCCTGGCCATGGGCACCGGCACCGACGCCGCCATCGAGGCGGGCGACCTCACCCTCGTCCGCGGCGACCTGCGCGTGGCCGCCGACGCCATCCGCCTGTCCCGCCGCACCCTCGGCACGATCCGGACCAACCTCGTGTGGGCCTTCGGCTACAACGTCCTGGCCCTCCCCCTGGCCGCCGCCGGACTGCTCAACCCGATGATCGCCGGAGCCGCCATGGCGTTCTCCTCCGTCTCCGTCGTCGCCAACAGCATGCGCCTGCGCACCTTCCGCTCCGCGCTGTGAACCGCGATCGGTGCGGGGCTGGTTTCACCTGCCCCGAACCGTGACACCCGTCCTGTGACCGTTCGACCCACACGTCACGGAGGCGAGAACCATGACCGTTCCGGTCAAGGACATGCTGGAGACCTACCCCGCCAGCCTCGGCAACGTGGACCGCGCGGCCATGATCCGCTGCATCGAGGAGTGCTTCTCCTGCGCCGAGGTTTGTACGGCCTGCGCGGACGCCTGCCTCTCCGAGGACATGGTCGCCGACCTGCGCAAGTGCATCCGCACCAACATGGACTGCGCGGACATCTGCGAGACGACGGGACGCGTCCTGTCCCGCCACACCGGCTACGACGCCAACCTCACCCGCTCGGTGCTCGAAACCTGCGCCGCGGCCTGCAAGGCGTGCGCCGACGAGTGCGAGCGCCACGCCGACATGCACGCCCACTGCCGCCTCTGCGCCGACGCCTGCCGCAGCTGCGAGACGGCCTGCAACGAACTGCTGGCCACCCTCGGCTGACGCCCCCGGGGCCGGGGCGTCAGCCCCGGCCCTCCTCGTGGGGCCTTATCGTCGTGCGGCTACCAGCTGAGCCTTCCGTCCCGTACGGACGGTGAGCACTGGGACGCGTACGTGATGTCCGACTGTCCTGTTTCCAGCACGTCGGCCATGGAGCGCAGAATTTCCCCCAGCGAGAAGGGGAACGCGTCCGGCGTACTTCCCTCCGCGAACGACATCATGCCCCCGGTCTCGGCGTCGATGAGAAGACCCTCGGGCACGTCGCTTAGCTGGACAACGGGAATCCACTGAGGCTTCCAGTAGTCCTCATCGCCCATGTCCTCGGCGATGTGCAGGTAGTCGGCGTGCTCACGGGCGATCTCCTCGCATCCCAGGAAGACGCAACCGTCAGGGAAGAGGGCGGAGTCGGGATGGGGCAGCAGTGCGGTCCCGCCACCCGGAATCGGTTCCTTCTCGTCTTTCACCGTGCTGCCGTTGCTGATGCTCAGCCATGCCCTGAGGGCTTCCGGAAGTCCGGTACCCAGCGACTCGGACAGTCTGTCGATCTCCTCCTGTGTCGCTGGCGGCCGCAGGGCCGCAGCGCTTTCCGGAGCGTGCGCGCGGACCCATCGAAGAATTCTGGCCCAGTTGGATGTGACGATGTCCGCTTCTGGCATGGCCTCTTCGTTCCCCACCTGCGCGATCCGCCGTGTCTCCTGTGCTTGTCTACTCAGCGGCACTGGTTCTGTCCAGCTGTCCTTGAGGGGCCAGGTGCACGCCGCAGGTCTGGCAGAGAAGCGCCAGAGCGGGGAGCACGACCGGGGCCGGGTTCACCCAGGCGGGACCAGGCCGTACCCCGCGTGGCACTTGTCGTGCAGCGGGAACCACCGCCCGTACTCCTGGATGTTCGCCGTGCGGTGCCCCAGGTCGCAGGTCTGGCCCGCTCGGTGGCACGCCTCCTCCGAGCCCAGTGACGCCCCGGGGAGGGCGCCGACGAAAAAGGTGACGCCAGTCCCCGTCAGGAGGAACACCGCGCTCAGGTGAACCAGGCGGGGCTGCGCCGCCATGCGCCCAAAAACAGCGGACGGCTCCAGAACCGCAGTGCGGTCATGAGGATCGGGGCGGGAACGACGGCGGCCATGGTCCTACCCCGACGGTTCTTCCCGCCCCACCGGACCGCCGTCCGGTGGGGCGGCCAAGGCAACGGCTCGCGGTGACCCTCAGCGGGCAGTAGTCCTCTGCTCGCTGCCGCCCTCCCCTCAGCCTCCGCACAGGGGTCGCTGTGCGGGAGGGGCGCGGGGCGGGGCCGTGAACGGGCGCTAGGCGGACTGGGCGAGGAAGGCGAGCAGTGCTGCTCCGGCTCCCAGGACGAGGACCTGGGCGGTGGCCGCGACGCGCCACCGCAGCGCGAGGAGACCGCCGCCGGTGACGACCGCGCCACCGGCCAGGATCCACATGCCCTGCCACGCCACCTCGGGCGCGCTGGAATCGCCGTTGCCGTCGTAGCTGTCGGCCCAGCCGGAGATCGCGTAGCCGTACACCAGCGCCGCGATGACCAGCAGGTCGAGGAGGAGCAGCGCCACGCTGACTCCCACCTGCTGCCTGGCCGGTGGCCCACCGCGTCGCTCCGTACCCACGGCTACCGCTCGTGGCAGTTCGTCGTCCGCATACCTCCAGCGTGCGGTGCTGACGGAGGAGGCACATGAGTACGGGTACTCATGTCACGGCCCCGGAGGCGTGGGGCCCCGGCTCCGCACCGGAAGCGCCGCCCGGGGCACGTGAAGCGGGGCGGGAACGACGAAGGGCAAGGACGGTTGACCCGTTCCTTGCCACTCTCAACGTATAGCGCACCGGGGGGCTTGCGGCAAGGCCCCCGTGGTGCCGCAGAATCGCCGACCGAAGCGGAAGACTCCGACGGAAACGGGATTCACGGGATGCATGTGTTGTTGTCGGCATACGGGGCGCGCGGGGCCGGCGGACCCGGGCGGGGCCCGCGGCACGGTCGCCGGAACCCGGTCCGGGGCTGGTGACGTGAACCCTCTCACCACCAGCGCGTTCGACCTCCCCGGCCACCTCTCCCCCAAGGCCGAGCCCGCGCTCATCGCGGACGACGAGCGGCACTTCGCGGCCGTCGCGGAGTGCCTGGAGCAGTCGGTCGCCGAGCTGTCCGGCCGCCTCGCCGCCGAGCGGCGGGCGCCCGGCGGCGCGGGCCGTCAGGCGATGGACCGCGACGCGGAGATCCACCGGCTGTCCACCCGCCTGCGCACGCTGCGCCGCTTCGGCCTGGACCTGTGCCTCGGGCGCATGGTCAGCGCGGACGACCCCGGCGAACCCGTGTACGTCGGACGGCTCGGCCTCTCCGACAGCACGGGCCGCCGACTGCTCGTCGACTGGCGCTCCCCCGTGGCCGAGGCGTTCTTCGGGGCCACCCACGCCCACCCGATGGGCCTGGTGAGCCGCCGCCGGTACCGCTGGACCCGGGGCCGGATCAGCGACTACTGGGACGAGGTGTTCACCCCGGACGGGTTGGCCGGGCACGCCGCGCTCGACGACCAGTCCGCCTTCATCGCCAGCCTGGGCGGCAGCCGCTCGTCCCGGATGCGGGACGTGCTCGGCACCATCCAGGCCGACCAGGACGCCGTCATCCGCGCGGGTTCGCGCGGCGCCCTCGTCGTCGACGGCGGTCCCGGCACGGGGAAGACCGTCGTCGCCCTGCACCGTTCCGCCTACCTCCTGTACTCCGACCCGCGCCTGGGCCACCGGCGCGGCGGTGTGCTGTTCGTCGGCCCGCACCAGCCCTACCTGGGCTACGTGGCGGACGTCCTGCCCAGCCTCGGGGAGGAGGGCGTGCGCACGTGCACCCTGCGGGACCTCGTCCCCGAGGGGGCCGCGGCGGTGGCCGAGTCCGATCCGGAGGTGGCCGCCCTGAAGTCGTCCGCGAGGCTGGTGGGGGCCGTCGAGGCGGCCGTCCGGTTCTACGAGGAGCCGCCCACCGAGGGGATGACGGTGGCGACCCACTGGTCGGACGTGTGGCTGGGCGCGGACGACTGGGCCGTGGCGTTCGAGGCGGCGGAGCCCGGGACCCCGCACAACGAAGCGCGTGAGCAGGTCTGGGAGGAGCTGCTGACGATCCTGGTGGACAAGCACGGCGACGGCGACGAGGACGTCTCGCCCGAGCTGCTCCGCGCGTCGCTGCGGCGGAACAGGGAGCTGTTCACGGCCTTCAGCCGCGCGTGGCCGCTCATCGACGCGGCCGACCTCGTCGGAGACCTGTGGTCGGTGCCCGCCTACCTGCGGATGTGCGCCCCCTGGCTCGGCGCCGACGACGTCCGGCGGCTGCGGAGACGGGACGCCCAGGCGTGGACGGTCTCCGACCTGCCGTTCGTGGACGCGGCACGGCAGCGGCTCGGTGACCCGGAGGCGTTCCGCCGCAGGCGTCGGCACGACGCCGCCGTCGCCGCCGAGCGCGAGCACCGGGCCAGGGTCGCCGACGCCCTGCTGGAAGCGGACGACGACGGCGAGGGCGTGGTGACGATGCTGCACGGCCAAGACCTCCAGGACACCCTGGTGGACGAGTCCGCGCGGCCGGGCGCCGAACGGGACGGGCTCGCCGGACCGTTCGCGCACGTCGTCGTGGACGAGGCGCAGGAACTCACGGACGCGGAGTGGCAGATGCTGCTGCTGCGGTGCCCGTCCCGGAGCTTCACCATCGTCGGGGACCGCGCCCAGGCCCGGCACGGGTTCACGGAGTCGTGGCGGGAGCGGCTGGAGCGGGTCGGGTTCGACCGGGTGCGCCTGGCGTCCCTGAGCGTCAACTACCGGACGCCGAAGGAGGTCATGGCGGAAGCCGAGCCGGTCATCCGGGCGGTGATCCCGGACGCCAACGTGCCGGCGTCCATCCGCAGCGGCGGCGTCCCCGTCGGGCACGGAAGCGCCTCGGACCTGGACTCCGTCCTGGACGCCTGGCTCGCCGCGCACGACCAGGGCACGGCCTGCGTCATCGGTGATCCCGCGTTCCGGGCGACGTCCCGGGTCCGGTCGCTGACCCCGGAGCTGTCGAAGGGGCTGGAGTTCGACCTGGTCGTCCTCGTCGATCCGGAGGCGTTCGGCACGGGCGTCGAAGGAGCGGTCGACCGCTACGTCGCCATGACCCGGGCGACCCGGCAGCTCGTCGTCCTCACCAGCCGCTGACTCCGGCCGGACGGCCGGAGCCGACGGCCGGGGGTGACGGCGGCCGGGCTCAGGTGGCCGGGTGCGCTTCCCGCGCCCCCAGCTTGCGGGCGAGCAGGCCGAGCAGCGCGGCGTTGACCAGGCCGCACAGTGCCACGACGGCGGAGAAGACCAGCGGGTTCAGCCATTCGGGGGACGCTCCCCACTCGGGGACCGCCAGGGCGACGACGATGCTGAGCGGCGCCGTGGCCATCAGCGGCCAGATCCCGGCGAACCCCGGGTCCGACGACAGGTACACGGCGTACAGGAAGAACACCAGCGACGCCGCGACCACGGCGAGGTACCCCCGCGCCAGCCAGTTGTCGGTGGCGGGCGAAAGGAGCCGGTGCAGGCGGCGCGGGCGGGACGTGTTCGGCATCGCGGTGTTCCTTCGCGTCGGTCAGGTCGTCGGTCCCACCATGGCCCGCGCGACGCGTGCGGGGATGAGTACACGTACTCATCCCCGCACGGGTGTTCTCCTGGGTAGCGCCGCCGCCGTGTTCAGGAGCGTCCAGTCGCCGGGCAGCCGGGGCAGGCGGGGGCGGGGGCCGTTCGCGGCGGAGGCGGTGGAGGGCCGCCGCGCCGAGGGAGAGGCCCCGCAGGACGAAGAGGGCGTACCAGACGAGGCCCCAGGCGCTGGCCGGGTGGGCGTCCTGTGCGGCGAACGCCGGGGCGGAGACGACGCGTTCGGCCGCGAGCAGGTACCGCAGCGCGAAGTAGGTGAAGCCCCACAGCGTCATCCCGGCGGCGGCGAGCAGCGCCGGGACGGCGAGCAGGCGGCCCGGGAGCCGCCGTCCCCACGGGCGGACGAGGGCCAGGGCGGGCACCGCGCCCGCCACCGCCACGGCGCCCATCAGCCAGTAGCCGACGCACGATCCCGCCGTCAGCCTCCGGGAGGACCCGGGGCAGCCCCGGGTGCCGCGCCCGGCGCTCGGGCGGCGGGCGTCGAGCGCCTTCTTCAAGGAACGGGTGGTGGACCCTCCCGCCCACCCTCCCCGCAGGCCGGCGCCCAGCCGGTGTGACGGTCCGCATCCGGGTCGCCACGGGGCGCGTTCCCGGTGTAGCGTGCCGCACAACAAACGACCCCCGGCGGTGCTACCAACACCGGTCGGGGGTCTGACCACCAAGATCGGTAAGGACGATCTCATGGCTGACGCCCAGTTTAGTGGCGCCCCGCGCCCGTACACGCCTCCCATGGCCTCGCCCGGCTACGGGAAGCGCTCCGTTCCCGAGCGGCCCGCCCGCCGGCCGGGGCAGTTCGCCCACCTCCCGGCCCGCGAGGCGGCCGTCGCCACCCACATCGACCGGCTCCCCGACGGCGCCGCCATCGACAACAAGACCCTCGCCCGCGAACTGGCCGCCTACGGGCAGCAGGCCGTGCGCTCCGCGCTGGCCGCGCTGTCCGTGGCCGGGCACCTGCGCCGGGTCCGCGAGACCGTCGGGGAGGGGCACACGCAGTGGGTGTACCGCACCTACTTCTCCCGGGCCGCCCGGGACGACGCCTGGTGGGCCGCCTTCCTGGACGGCGGGGCCCCGCAGGCGGCCGGGCAGGCGGCCGGGCAGCCCCCGCAGGCGGCGCCCCGGCTCCGGGCGGCGCTCCGGTGCCGCCGCGCACCGCCGGGTACGACGTCCTGGCCACGCTCGGCCACACCGATCCCCGCATGACGCTGTCGGCCGCCGACTGCGCCGCGCTGGCGCCCGTCGCCGCCGCGTGGCTGGCCAGGGGCGCGACGGCCGCGCAGCTCACCCACGCCCTCACCGCCGGACTGCCGCCCGAGGTGCACTGCCCCGGTGCGCTGGCCCGCACCCGCCTGACCGCGAAGATGCCACCCGAACCGGTGAGGCGGGACGCCCCCGCGCCGGTGCGCCGCCTCGTGGAGTGCACCGGATGCGGCCGTCCCGGGCGGCCCGAGGCGCTGCCCGGCGGCCTGTGCCGGGACTGCCGGGGCGTGCGGCTGCCCGGCGGTCCCGGGCAGGCAGGCGACCGGACGCGCCGCGCCCGCACCCGGGCCCACGCCGACCGCGTCCGCGCGGCCGTGGCCGGAGCCGGGGCCGGACGGCGAGGCTGACGAGCGGCAGCGGACGCACCGGCCGGGCGGCGGGCGGGCAGCGGTCAGCGGGCGGCCGGGCGGGCCGGACTCGTTACGATGTCATGCACCCACCCCGCTAGCAGAGGTCACCTCCGTGGAGAAGCAGTCGCGCAAGCGCCCAGACGGCCGCGCCACGACCGACGTCATCCTCAGCTCGTACGTGGGGGCGAACGCTCCGGTCTTCCGTGACATCCTGCGCATGTTCGTGCCGACGGGATCGACCGTCGCGGACGTCACCTGGGGCAAGGGCGCCTTCTGGGCGCAGGTGCCGGACGGCCTCTACGACGTGAAGCCCACGGACATCCAGACGGGCGTCGACTGCCGGGACCTGCCCTACGAGGACGGCTCGATCGACGCCCTGGTGCTCGACCCCCCGTACATGGAAGGGCTGTTCCGCAAGAACACCGGACACATGGCCGGGTCCGGCACGCACAGCGCCTTCCGGGAGCGGTACAGCGACAGCAAGGCCACCGAACACGTCGAGGGCGCCCCGAAGTGGCACGACGCGGTTCTCGACCTCTACTTCAAGGCCGCGTGGGAGGCCAAGCGCGTCCTGCGCAACTACGGCGTGTTCATCGTGAAGTGCCAGGACGAGGTGTCCGCCAACCGGCAGCGGCTCACCCACGTGGAGATCATCAACGAACTGGCCGAGGACTTCTACTGCAAGGACCTGTTCGTCATCACCCGTCCGAACAAACCCGGTGTGGCGCGGCTGGTCCGGCAGGAGCACGCCCGCAAGAACCACTCGTACTTCCTGGTGTTCATCAAGCGGAACCCTGAATTCCCCCGCCGTATCCGGCCGACCGGCAGGGAAGCCGCCGCGATGGGGCTCCGCCCGGTCGAGCCGTGGCCCGGCGAGACACCGTCCACACCGCCCCTGCCGCTCTCGGAGGACATGCCGGTCCCCCCGGACGAGGGCCTCTTCTAGCGCCGCGCCCCGGAAGAAGCAGGGCGGTGTGGTCCGCCGCCGCGTCGTCCGGGGCGTTCACAGCCCGAAGTCCAGCGCCTGCTGGACGGTCTCCCCGTCCGCCGCGGCCTCTTCCGCGACCACGCCCTGCTGAGCGGGGCCTTCGCCCCGCGCCCGCTCCTTGACGATCCGGTCGAACAGCACGAAGGGGTCGCGGACGTACGGCGGGCCCGGGTCCAGGTCTATCCCGATGTTCGTCTTGATGAGGTTCCGCTGCTGGTAGCGCGTGTAGTGCCTGGCCGCTCCGCGCGTCGCGCCCGCCATCGTGGGCAGCTCCTCGTTCCTGGCGAACACGAAGTCCCACTGCCCCGTGAAGGCGTGGATGTTCACGGCCACCACGTCGAACTCCCCGACGAGGAGCGCCGTCGTCTCGACGGAGCTGCCGTCCCTGAAGACCACCGTGCGCCGGTCGCTCGCGTCGCACTGGTAGAAGGGCTCCACCCGTCCGCTGCGCCTGCGCGGCGCCATGCTCGCCGTCTGGATGCTCTTCACCTCGACGGCGATGGGGTGCCCCAAGTAGGTGACGATCAGGTCGCCCTTCTCCGTCCGGTCGTGGTCGTCCGGCTTGTAGACGGCGGAGATGCCGGGGTGGTCGTGGAAGTACATGTGGCGGCACTTGATCTCCGCCGCGTAGCCCATGACGAACGAACGCAGGCTGGGATTGTCCGTCAGCAGCTCGTTGATCTCGTCATAGCTCAGATCCCAGTCCTCCAGGAAGCCCACGCCGCTCACGCCCCGTCTTCAGCCGCTGACCCGTCCGCACCCGGCCGAAAGACTAGCGGGCCCCGGGGACAGGGCTCAGCCGGGCACCACGCCGCCCGGCCCGGACCACGGGCGGGGCGGCGGGTCAGGCGGTCACGCGCTCCACGGCCAGGAGGGCGACGTCGTCGTCCAGGTCCCCCGAGGCGTGGCGCAGCAGGTCGGTGCGCAGCGCGTCGACCATCGCGTCCAGCGGCGCGGTGGCGTGGGCCTGGGCGCGGGCGGCCAGCGGGAAGAAGACGCCCTGCCCGTCCCGGGCCTCGATGACGCCGTCGGTGTAGAGCAGCAGCCGGTCACCGGGCGCGAAGGGCACCGTCTCCGCCGTGCGGCCGCCCTCCACGAGGTCCCCCAGGCCGACGGGTGTCCCGTACCGCTCCAGCGGGCAGGCCGCGACCCGGCCGTCCCGCACCACCAGCGGGACCGGGTGCCCGCAGTGCACGACGCGGACGACGGGCTCCCCGGGGATCTCCACGAGCAGGGCGGTGGCGAACCGCTCGGTGAAGTCCTCGGCGTCACGGGCGGACTGGACGTGCCGCTGCGCCGCCTCCTCCAGCCGTTCCGCCACGTCGGCGATCCGCCGTTCCCGGTGGGCCGCCTCGCGGAACGCGCCGAGCAGCGCCGCCGACGCCCCCACGGCGGGCAGGCCCTTGCCCCGCACGTCGCCGATGAGCACCCGCACCCCGAACGGTGTGCGCAGGGCCTCGTAGAAGTCGCCCCCGATGCGGGCCTCGGCCTCCGCCGCCAGGTAGATGCTGCGCAGCCGGACGGCGCCCACGCGGGCGGGCGGCGGACGCAGCAGGGCACGCTGCGCCGCCTCCGCCACCGAGCGGACCTGCCGCAGCTCCCGTTCGCGCGCCTGCCGCAGCCAGCACCCCAGGGCGCTGGCGAGCGCCACGGCGACGACGGCCACCAGCGTCACCCGGGACTCGGCCTCCCACCACACGCCCTGCACGAGGTCGAGGGCGACGGCGACGGCGAGGGTGGCGAGGCCGGTGGCCGCCGTCGTACGGAGCCCGGTGACGGCCGCCGCCAGCGCGGGAACGGCCGCCATCACGGGATCGACGTGCAGGTACACCGGCACCGACAGCTCCGCCACGGCCGCCGCGGCGAGCAGCGCGAACAGGAGGAAGGCGGTCAGACGGCGCCGTGCGGCGGTCGGGTGGAGGTCCGGGGCTCCGGTCCACTCGGGCATCGCGGTCCTCCGCTGGGGTTCGGTACGCGGGGCGGGCGTCTCGCGGCCGCGAACCGCCGGCCGTCCGCCGTGCCGTCGCCCGCCCCTCCCCGGTGGGGCAAGAAGTCACCATACGGGACGAAACGGCCTCCTCCGGTGCGGACCGCCGCCCCTCGCGCCGCCGCGGCCGTGCGCCGTCCGGCCATCGGGGTGAACCCTGCCCCGGCCCGGCCCGTGCCGCCCGCACACCGGACGGGGAGCGGGGCCAGGCTGGGGCGCGGCGGTGCCCCACGGCCGCCGCCACGTCGCCGACCCGGAGGAAGTGCCATGTCCCAGACCACGTCCGTGGCGTACCAGTTCGTCATCAGCGAGCTGACCGACACCTTCGGCATGCTCCCGGAGGACCTGCACCCCGGGGCCAACTTCGCCGAACTGGAGATGGACTCGCTCGCCCTCGCCGAGTTCGCCGCCATCGTCGAGGAGCGCTTCGGGCTCACCCTGGACCGGCTGCGGCCCACCGCGACGCTCACCGAGGCCGCCGACCTCATCGACCGCGCCGCCGACGCCTACCTCGCCGCCGCCGAGGCCGCCGACGGCCGGTAGCACCCGCCCGCGTCCCCCGACCGCCCGTCGCCCGATCGGCCGCGCCCGGCGGGCCGGGTCCCGCCCCCGCCCCGCAACCTGGGGGCCGGGAGGCGGACGGGCCCCCACCGGCGGAAGGACGAACGATGGACGAGACGCGGTACGGCGGCCAGTACGCCGACCTCAGCGGCAAGCAGGCCCTGGTGACGGGCGGTGCGCGCGGGCTGGGGGCCGCCATCGCCCGGCGGCTGGCCCGCAGCGGCGCGGCCGTGCGCGTGGCGGACGTGCGCTGGCAGGAGGCCGAGGACCTGTGCGCCGCGCTCAAGGCCGACGGCTGGGACGCCCGCTTCGTCGAACTGGACATCCGCGACCCGCGGGCCGTCGCCGAGGCGTTCACCGCGCTGGACGGCGCGGGGCTGCCGCCGGACATCCTCGTCAACAACGCCGCCGTGGACGTCACCAAGCCCATCGAGCACCTGACCGCCGACGAGGTGACCCGCGTCGTCACCACGAACCTGCTCGGCCCGATGTACCTGTGCCTGGAGGGCTACCGCCGCATGGTGGCGCGCGGCGGCGGCCACATCGTCAACATCCTCTCCACGGCCTCGCTGCGCACCTGGACGGAGGCCGCCCCCTACGCGGCGGGCAAGTCGGGGCTGCGGGCGTTCACGCACGCCCTGTTCCAGGAGGCCCAGCGCGACTGTCCGGGCATCGGCGTCACCGGCATCGTCGCGGGCGGCATGGAGACGCCCTTCATCCTGGAGCGCTTCCCCGACGCGGACACCTCCAAGCTCCAGAGCCCGGACATCGTCGCGGACACCGTCCTGTACGCCCTGTCCGTGCCGCCGACCAGCGCCGTCGGGGAACTGGCGGTGCTGCCCCGCAAGGAGCCGTCCTGGCCCTGACGCCCGCCGGTCGCCGACACCCGGCGCCCGGAGCCGGGCACCCGCGCCCGCCCGGCACCCGGTGTCCGCGCCCCCGCCCGGTGACGGCTACGGGGCGCCGACGAAGGCGACCAGCTCCCGGGTGAAGTCCGGGTGCACCACCGCGCTGAGGTGGTCCCCGGGGACCGTGCGCAGCACCGCCTGCGGCAACGCGTCCGCCAGCACCCCGGGCCGGACGGCGAGCCGGTCCTCCTCGCCCGCCATGACGAGCGCCGCCGCCCGGACGTCCGCGAACGGCACGCCGCCGGTGTGGACGGCCCGCGCCTGCGCGACCAGCGCCTCGCGGTCGGCGCCGGTGGCGTCGGCGAAGGCGCGGAAGGCCGCGGCGTCCTCGTTGGTGACCGACGACGGGTCGTCCGTCTCCAGCGCGTGCAGCAGCTCCCGGCCGCCGGTCGCCCGGGTGTCCACGCCGCCCCGTTCCACGACGCCCGCACCCACCCCGGCCACGACCAGGCGGCGCACCCGCCCGTCCCGGGCCGCCGTCAGCAGCGCGACGATGGCGCCCATCGAGTACCCGGCGAGGTCGTAGCGCTCCTCGCCCAGCAGGTCGACGAGGGCCACGACGTCCTCTGCCATGCGCCCCTCGCCGTAGCGGGCCGGGTCGTGCGGCTTGCCCGAGGCGCCGTGCCCGCGCGCGTCGAGCGTCACCACGCGGCGCCCGGCGGCGGTCAGCGCCTCGACGATGCCCGGGTCCACCCAGTTGATCCGCGAGTCCGCGGCGTATCCGTGGTGCAGCACGACGGCGGGCAGGGCCGAGCGCCGTTCCCACCCCCACAGCCGGTAGGCGATCTCCACCCCGTCGGAGGCCGTGAACGTCGTCATCCCCGCCGTACTCATCCGCATGCCCGCCATCCTCACGGGTGCGGGGCGTGCTGGGAACAGGCGAAACCACCAGCCCCGGCGGAACGCGCCCGGCAGCCGCCTCAGCCCTGCCCGGCCGGGGTGAGGACGACGAAGTCCGCACCGGCCTGGTCCACGCACACGGCGAGCCGCCCGACGCCCTCCGCGTCCTCGGGCCCCATCTGCACGCTGCCGCCGTTCCCCGTGACCCTGGCGACCGCCGCGTCGCAGTCGGTCACCGCGAAGACCGGGTGCCAGTACGGCCTGCCCCCGGCCAGCGCCAGGTACTCGGACGGCAGCTCCATGATCCCGCCGAACATCCGCTCGTCGCCCTGCCCGGACGGCGTCACCATCGAGTAGACGCCGCCGCCGGGCATCGCCATGTCGGTGCTCGTCCAGCCGAAGAGGGCGCCGTAGAAGGCCCGCGCGTCCACCGCGTTCGTCGTGTACAGCTCGGTCCAGCACAGGGAGCCCGGCACGTCGGCCACCTCGACGCCGGTGAAGGTGCCCGGCTCCCAGACGGCGAACTCGCCGCCCTGGGGGTCGGTGAGCTGGGCCATCCGGCCCGCCCCGGCCATCTCCGCCGGCGGCACCCGCACGGTGCCGCCCAGCCGCTCGGCGTCGGCCACCGTCTTCTCGACGCCGGGCACGCTGTAGTAGAGCGTCCAGGCCGAGCGCGCTCCCGGCTCCGTCAGGCGGCCCATCCCCCCGACGGCCCCGCCGTCCAGCCGGAACTCCCCGTACCCCCCGTCACCGCCCTCGGCCATCGGGCGGAACTCCCAGCCGAACACCGCGCCGTAGAAGGCCGCGGCGGTGTCCGGGTCGGGCGCCCCGAGGTCGAGCCAGCAGGGCGAACCGGGTACGGCGTCAGTGGTGATCATGGTGAAGCCCCTTCGCGAGCGTCCTCCGAAGACCTGCTGGCTTCAGCGTGACACCCGCCGCTGCCACCCGCTTCCCGACGGCCGTGCCACCGGCCGCCCGCCCCGCCCCGCGCCACGGGGCGGCGGGCGGCGGGGCAGCGGGGCAGCGGGCGGGACGGGCGGCGGGCGGGCGTCAGCCCTGCACGGGGGTGCGCAGGGAGGCGAGGACCTCGGAGTAGAGCATCTCCTTGATCTGGCCGCGGGCCGGGTTGCCCTTGCCCGCGAGCGGGCCCGCCAGCTCCACGGCGGCGGCCAGCACCTCGTCGGCGCCCGCGGTGCCCGCCACGATCCCGGCGGCCAGGGCCTGCTCGCCGCCGTAGCGGCGGCCGGTGGTCATGGCCTCGTGAGCGGTCGCCGGGGACAGGCGCGCCCGGATCAGGTCCGACATGCCCCGCTGGAACGGCAGGCCGAGATCGACCTCCGGCAGGCAGAAGTAGCCGCGGTCCGCGCGCATCACCCGCAGGTCGTGGGCCAGCGCCCACATGGCCCCGGCCGCGAACGTGTGCCCGTTCAGGGCGGCGACCGTGGCCACCGGCGAGGCCAGGGTGCGGGCGAGCAGCGCGTGGACCCGGTCGAGGTAGGCCACGGCCTGGTCGCTGTTGGCGCCCATCCAGTCCAGGTCGAGGCCGTTGGACCAGAACTTGCCGCTGCCCGCCGTGACCAGCGCCCGCGGTCCCTCCGTGCCCTCCACCTCGTCGAGCGCGGCCTCCACCGCGGCGAGCCAGTCCGGGTGGAACCGGTTCTCGTTGTCGGCGTCGAGGTGCAGGACGAAGACGTCGCCGTCCCGTTCCAGCTTCGGCATGCGTGGCTCCTATCGGGTTGTGGTGTCCGTGCCCGCGCGCGCGGGCGGATCGAGGGTCAGCCCCTCTAGTTCCCCCTGCTGGTAGGACCGCACGATCGCGCGGCGTTGCAGCTTCCCGCTGCTGGTGCGGGGGAGCTGCCCGGGGCGCAGGTAGTGCACGTCCTCGGTGCGGACCGTCACGCCGACCGCTCCCACCAGGTGCTCCACGATCCGTGCCCGGCTGCCCTCGACGTCCTCGCGCGCCGGGCGGTCCACCTCGGCCAGGACGACGATCCGGCTGTCGGCCTGCACGACGGCGGTCCGGCCCTCGCGCACGAACGGAAGCCGCTCCAGGGCCTGTTCGAAGTCAGCGGCGAAGTAGCTCTGGCCGCCCACCTTGATCCGGTCGCTGATGCGGCCCGTGACGAACAGCTCGCCCCCGTCGGTGAAGCCGATGTCGCCGGTGGCGTAGAAGCCGCCGTCCCCGGGCAGCGGGCTCCCGGCGTCGAAGTAGGAGTCGGCCAGGCTGCCCCCGGCCAGCTCGATCTCGCCCAGCTCGCCGTCCCCGCACACCCGCCCGTCCTCGTCGCGCAGCCGCACGGTGAACTCCGGCATGGGGCGGCCCACCGAGATCGTCGGCACGCCCGAGGGCGAGGTGACGACCCGGACCTCGCTGGCCACCGGGCGGCTGGACACCAGCAGCACGGCCTCGGCCATGCCGTAGCAGGGCATGAACACGTCGCTCCGCAGCCCGGCCGGTGCCATCAGCTCCGAGAAGGCGCGCAGGTTGGGCAGGTTGATGGGCTCGCTGCCGAGGTAGATCGCCCGCGTCCCCGACAGGTCGATCGCGGCCAGCTCCTCCGCGTCGAGGTCCTGCATCAGCTTGAGGGAGTAGTCGACGGCGAAGTTGGGGATCACCGTGCCCATGGTGCGCTCCCGGGCCATGTGCTCCCACCAGCCGCGGGCGTCGAACAGGAACGTCACCGGCTCGGCGAGCAGCAGGTCGCAGCCCACCGCGAAGCACGAGAGCATGCCGCCGACCAGGCCCATGTCGTGGTAGAGCGGCAGCCAGCTGCTCACCCTCTCCTCGGGCGTGCGGCCGTCGGTGCGGGTGATCATCGTCAGGTTCGCACGGAGCCGGCCGTGCCGGACGGGCACGCCCTTGGGGAAGGACGTCGAGCCAGAGGAGAACTGCACGAACGCCAGCTCGTCGTCCCCCGGCGTCCGCAGCCTCGCGCCCGGCCTGCGGGCGTCCGCCGGGGGCAGGGGCAGGGCGTCGACGGGCACGTCCACGGTGGCGAGGCTGGGCACCCGCAGCACCCGGGCCGCGCCGAAGTCCCGCGCGACCCGGGCCAGGAAGTCCTGGTAGGGCTCCCTCGGCGTGTTCATCACCAGCGGCTTGACGGACAGCGGGACGGCGCCGATCTCCAGCAGGGCCAGGAAGGAGAAGATCACCGGCGTGGACGTCTCGAAGGGGAACAGCACCCGCGTGCCCGGCCCGACCCCCTGCTCCCGGAAGGCGTCCGCGTACCCGGCGACGCGCTCGGGGAACTCGCGGTAGGCGGTGAACCCGGGCGGGTCGGTGAACTTCTCGTACAGGTACAGGCCCCGGCCGGGCGGGCTCTCCTGGTTGCGCTGCACGTACTCAAGCACCGCGCGTCTCCCCCTCCTGCGTCGTGTCCTGCGTGGTGGCGGCCGAGACGAAGTCCTGCATCGAGACGAGGCAGCGCTGCCGGGCGTCCAGGAACGCCACCGTGACGAGGGCGTCCACCGCGGGCGCGTCCTCAGCCGCGGGCGCGTCCTCAGCCGTACCGCGCCCGTCCGGCGGCACCCCGGGCCCGTCCGGACCGGGGAGGTGGATGCGCTGGCGGAACCGCGCCCGGTAGGTGAGGCCGTCCTCGTCGTACTCCTCGGCCGTCGGCGAGTCGAGGACGGTGCGGACCTCCACCCGGCCGCGCGGGATCTCCGCCCGGTAGTCGATCTCCGTGCGGGCGACCACCGCGATCATGCGGTCCCCGTGCGCGAGCCCCTGGCGGCCGAGCCAGTCCCACCGGCCGGCCTCCAGGTACTCAAGCGCGACCGCGTTGTTCACGTGCCCGAGTGCGTCCAGGTCGTTGGGACGCACCGGAAGCACGAGCCGTGATTCGCTGAAGAACACCTCGCACCGCTCCATGGATCGTGCCGGAGAAACCTGTCAGTGCCCGGGCGCCGGTGACGACGACCACGGACGATACGAACCCGCCGCTGTGCGAGATGGAGACGCGCACCCGCAGCCGCCGGCGGGCCAGGTGCTCCGCCAGCGCGCCGTGGGCGGCGAACCCGGGGGCGCCCCGCCGGTCGTGGACCAGCTCGGCGTCCGTCCAGAACCAGGTCCCGGAGGCCGTCGGAAGCGCCTTGAACAGGGCCTCCTTGGCCGCGAAGCCGCCCGCCATGCTCTCCAGCGGCGTGGCCGCCGCCGCGAAGTGGCGCAGCTCCGCCGGTGTGAAGAAGACCCCGGGTTCGCGCAGGGCCACGGTGGCCTCCAGTTCGCTGACCGCCTGGAGGTCGTGCCCCAGGCCGATCAGCTCCCGACGAGATCCATCCACGTGTCCTCGACCTCGTCGCGGGACCGCACCTCGATCCCGGTGATCTTCTTGAGCGCGCCGCAGATGAGCTGCTCCTTCTTCTCCAGCGCCTCGGGGCGGAAGTCGTTGTCCCCCGTGTCGAGGTGGTCCCACCAGTTGACGTGGGTGCCCCGGTCCTCGCGCTGCTCCCGGGCGCTGCCCAGCAGCTCCCCGTCCTCGCGGAGGAAGAGGTGCGCCACCGCGAACGCGTCCTTGGCCGGGTACTCGCCGCTGTCCACGAGGGCCTTGGCGAAGGAGACGAAGTAGTTGCGGTGCTGGATCTCGTCGGCGGCGACCTGCTTGAAGATGCGGCGCAGCCCGTCGTCCTCGATGACGTGCTGGCACTGCCCGTAGTTCACCGCGGCCGTGATCTCGGAGATCGCCAGCAGCACCAGGGTGCGGAGCATGTCGTCGTCGGGGAAGACCTGGCGGAACTGGATGAAGGTCGCGTCGTCGACCGGCTCCATGCCGCTGACGTCCGCCAGACGGTTGAAGACCGTCTCGTGGTGCGCCTCCTCCTCGTTCCAGTAGCGGCTCCAGGTACCGCACGCCTCCATGATCGCGGCGACCGTCGGGTTCTTCGCCTGCCAGCGCTTGACCTCGGCCTCGGCCTGGCGCTCCAGCCGGTCCGCGCCCGGCTTGGTGGTCAGCTCGGCCCGGCCGGCGTTCCACACGAGGCTGCGGTCCAGCGGCGTGAGGCGGTCCACGTCGACGGCGCCGAGCATCTCCACGACGCTCCACCGCCGCGACTCGTGCAGCCGGTGCTGCTCCCAGGTCACGTCCACCAGGGACATGTTCCGCCGGGTCAGCGCGTCGTAGAGGTCGGTGATGATGGCGGGCTGCCCGGCGGGGACAGCCGGACGCGTGGTGCTGTCGGTCTGGGCGATGCTCACGTGGCGGCCTCCTTCTTCTGGCGCTCGAATTCCTCCAGGAACGTCTTCAGGACCGTCGACGTCGGCGTGTCGAGCGGCAGCGCCGGAAGGCGCACGCGGACGCCGTAGTCCTTGCGGAGGGCGTTGGCCGTGCGGGCGAACGCCTCCATGAGATCGATGCTGTTGGTCATTTTCGGGCTGCGGCTGATCACCGCGGCCAGTGTCACGTCGTCGGAGAACAGTTCCTCGTCCGTAAGACCTGCATGCTCGGCGAATTTCTGCCGGATGTAGGAATCCACCCCAGGCGTCGTCATGCTCACAATCATATAAGCCAGGAGTGCAACGGCCAAGCATTTCACGCCACTTGGCTGAAGACGACCCCGCTGCCGACGCGCCGCGTGAACCCCGGGAATTGCGGCACGGGGAAGGCTCCCACCAGCGGATACGCACACCGGAGCAAACGGCCGCGGCAAGAGCGGACCAGCATATTCCGAATTGTCGGGGCGGCGGACCCCGGGAAATTCGCTAAACGCGCTCGTGACCTCCCGTTCCTCCCGGCTCGTCTCCCGGGCCGCGCTTCCCGGGCCGCTTCTCAGGTTGCGTCCCGGGCCCCCGGCCGCGTATCAGGCCGCCGCCGGCGCCTCGGTGGTTGTGGTGGTCGTGGTGCGGACGGTCAGCGCCGCGAGCACGGCCACGGCGAGGGCGAAGCCGATCGCCAGGTACCAGGTGGTGCGGGCGCCGCCGAGCATGTCGGCGCCGGCCGCCGTCACCACCGACACCGCCAGCGCCGTGCCGAGGACGGCGCCGAGCTGGCGGAAGGCGGCGTTGGCCGCGCTGGCCGTGGCCAGCCGGGAGGGGGCGACCCCGGCGAGGGCCACCCCGCCCAGGACCGGCCAGACCAGCCCCGCGCCGACGCCCATGATCGTCGCCCCGGGCAGCCAGTGCGTGACGAAGTCCGGGCTCTGGCCGCCGCCCCAGAACAGCAGCAGCGTGCCGCCGGTGTAGATCAGGCAGCCCGCGATGACGACCTTCCGGGAGCCGAACCGCTCCGCGAGGCGGCTCGCCGGACGGGCCACCAGGGCGCTGGCGATGGGAGGCGGCGTGGTGGCGAGCCCGGCAGCCAGCAGGGACCACTGCCAGTGGCTCGTCAGGAACAGGATGTTGTTGAGGATGACGGCGTAGAACGTCACCGAGAACAGCATCGTGCCGACGTTGCCGCCCACGGCGTTGCGCGAACGGAGCAGGTCCAGCTCCACGACGGGCGCCGGGTGGCGGTTGCTGCGGAACGCCACCGCCGCCGCCAGCAGCACCCCGGCCGCCAGGCAGCCGAGCGTCGCCGCGTCCGCCCAGCCCCAGTCCGGGGCCTTGACCAGGCCGAGGGTGAGCAGCCCGAGCGAGGTGCCCAGCAGCACCGCCCCCGCGACGTCCGGGAACGGGCCGCCGCGTTCACGCTGCTCCGTGAGGTGCCGGGTGGCCCACACGGCGACGACGCCGATGGGGATGTTCGCCAGGAACACCGCGCGCCACGTCCAGTGCTCGGCGAGCAGCCCGCCGAGGCCGGGCCCGATCCCGGCGGCCACCGCCGCCGCCGCGCCCCAGATGGTGATGGCGATCAGGCGCCGGGCCATCGGGAACATCGGCATCAGCAGCGCGAGGGAGGTCGGCACGAGGATCGCGGCGCCGACCGCCTGCACCAGCCGGGCACCGATCAGCACCTCAGCCGACCCGGCGATCCCGCAGGCCACCGAGGCGAGGGTGAACGTCGTCAGGCCGACGGCGAAGGACCGGCGGCAGCCGAGCCGGTCGGCGATCCGCCCCGCGGGCATGAGCAGCGCGGCGATCACCACGTTGTACCCGTTCAGCACCCAGGACAGCGTGGGCAGGTCCGAGTCGCCGAACTCCGCCGTGATGCTGGGGAACGCCGCGTTCACGATGGTGCTGTCCAGGAACGCCATGAAGGCGCCGAGGCAGCACAGCACGACGAGCCCGGCGGACGGCTTGACGGCGGGCGCCCGCTCCCCGTCACCGGTGCTCCCACCGGGCCTCCCGTCGGGAGCGGCGGTCTTGTCGGCCATGCTGCGTCCTTTCCTGGCGGACGAACGGACGAACGGACGAACGGAGCGGGACGGGGCGGGGCGGGACGGAGGCACGGACGGCGAGTGGGCGGGCGGACGGCGGGTGCACCGGCGGAGGACGCTTCCGCCCGGCCGGTGGTGGTCCGGCGGCGGGCAGGTGGCGGCGGGGACGGTGACGTGGTGGTCACGGTGGCCGGGTGCCGGTGCGGTGGGCGGGAGGGCGGAGCGTTGCGCTCTCCGGCTCCCGGCTCCCGAAGCCCGGCTCCCCGACTCCCGGGGCAGGCCCGCGCCGGGTCCCCGCCGTGCCGGGAGGGCGCTCAGTCCGGGGCCGGGAGGGGTGTTCCCTCCGGGGCGTCCCCCGGTCCGCAGACCGGTCGCGGGCGGACGTGGTGCGCGGGACGGCGCGTCGGCGCCGACCGCGTGCCGAGTCGGTGTGGTGCCACAACTCCCCCTGACAGCGGCTTGGTTGGGCCGCATCTCCCCCGGTTGGCCTCGGTGGCGCTGACACCATGCTGGATGTTACCCACGAGTGTCAATGCCCCGCCCGAACGGTGGAAGGCCCGTACCGGGGCTGCCGCGCGCACACCCGGGACCGGCCGTTGACCGGCCGCGAGTCTTGCTGCGACACTTCCGCCCTGTCCAGGACGCCCTGGGCAAGTCCGGGGGAGGGCACGGGGGTTGAGCGCTGCACGGGGGCGCGAGGCGGGAAGCTTCGCAGAGGTGTTGCGGGCGAGGGCGGAGCAGTCGCCCGGTGCCGTCGCCTACCGGTTCGCCGGTGACGACGAGTCGGCCGCGGAATGCACCTACGGCGAGCTGGACGCGCGGGCACGGACGGTCGCCGCCCGGCTCGCGGCGGGCACCGGCGGACGTCCCGGCCCGGCGCTGCTGCTGTTCGCACCCGGCCTCGACTACCTCGCGGGCCTGTTCGGCTGCTTCTACGCGGGCGTGCCCGCGGTGCCCGCCTTCCCGCCCGACCCCACGCGGCTGGCCCGCACGCTGCCCCGGCTCGCCGCCATCATCGAGGACGCGGGCTCGGACACCGTCCTGACCACCTCGGACCTCGCGCCGCTCCTGCGGGACTGGCTCACGGCGGAACGCGGCGGGCGGGCCCCGCGCGTGGTCACCACCGACCCGGCCGGGGACGGCGGCGGGCCCGGCGGGCCCGACGACGGCCGGAGCGCGGTTCGGGACGTCCGCCCGGACACCCTCGCCCTGCTCCAGTACACCTCCGGCTCGACGTCGCTGCCGCGCGGCGTCATGCTCACCCACGCCCACCTGCTCGCCAACGCCCGGGAGATCGCCCGGGGCTTCGGCATACACGGCGACAGCTCGGGCGCCCTGTGGCTGCCCCCGTACCACGACATGGGGCTCATCGGCGGCATCCTCACCCCGCTGGCCACCGGCATCCCGGTGACGCTCATGTCGCCGGTGACGTTCCTGCGCCGTCCGCTGGCCTGGCTGCGCATGGTCTCCCGCCACCGGGCGACGATCACCGGCGCCCCCAACTTCGCCTACGACCTGTGCGTGCGGCGCGCCACGGACGCCGACGTCGCCGGGCTCGACCTGTCCGGCGTGGAGCTGACGTTCACCGGCGCCGAACCCGTCCGCGCCGAGACGCTCACCCGCTTCACCGAGCGCTTCGGACCGTGCGGGTTCCGGACGGAGTCGTTCTACCCGTGCTACGGGCTCGCGGAGGCGACGCTGTTCGTGACCGGCGGCAGGCCGCTGGGGGGCTGGCGCTCGGTGCCGGTCGCCCGCGACGCGCTGGAACTGCGCGGCGAGGCCCGGCCCGCCGCGCCGGGGGAGCCGTCGAGGCCGCTGGTGGGCTGCGGCGGACCCGGTCCCGGCACCCGGCTGCTGGTCGTCGACCCGGCCACCCGCGAACCGCTGGGCGACGGCGCGGTCGGGGAGGTGTGGCTGGACTCCCCCGGCGTCGCCGACGGCTACTGGCGGCGCCCGCAGGAGACGGCCGCCACGTTCGGCGCGACGACGGCGGCGGGCGAAGGACCGTTCCTGCGCACCGGCGACCTCGGCTTCCTGCTGGACGGCGAACTGTTCGTCGCCGGACGCACGAAGGACCTGCTCGTCGTCAACGGGCGCAATCACCACCCGACCGACATCGAGCGGGCCTGCGAGGCCTCCGTCCCCGGCATCCGCCGCAACTGCGGCGCCGCGTTCGCCGTCGAGGACGACGCGGGGGCCGCCGAGCGGCTCGTGCTCGTCTACGAGGCCGACCCCGGCGACGAGGAGCAGCACCGGGAGGTCATCGCCGCCCTCCGGCGGACCGTCTCGCGCGAGCTGAGCATCCCGCCGCACACCGTCGTCCTGGTGCGGCCCCGGACGGTCCCCAAGACGTCGAGCGGCAAGGTCCAGCGCTGGCTGGCCCGGCGGCAGTACCTCGCCGGCGAGCTGGAGGAGCTGGCCCGCTGGCAGGCCCACCCGTCGAACGCCGCCCCGGCGTGAACGGGAAGCCCCGGCGCGCGGTGCGCGACGGACGCGAGGGGCGCGCGGGTCACGGCGGACGCCCGGGTCACGGCGGACGCACACGGCACGAGGGCGCGACGGACGCACGAGGCGTGCGGGGCACGACCACACCGACGAAGGGGGCCTGGCGATGATCGTCAAGGTAAGGGGCGTCCTGCTCCGGTTCACCAACTACGAGAACGAGATCGAGGTCGGCGGCGGCACCGTCCGCGAGGGACTGGCGGAGCTGACCGAGCGCTACCCCAACCTCAGCGAGGTGCTGCTCGACCGCGAGGGAACCGTCCGGGCCACGCACCTCATCGCCCTCAACGGCGAACAGCTCACCCTGGACGAGCTGGACCGGGAGGCCACCGAGGACGACCGGGTGGACATCGTCACCGCCGTCTCCGGAGGGTAGCCGCCGTGCCGCGCAGCTCCGCCTACGAGATCGTGCTCGACGCGAGCCTGTTCACCCCGGCGCAGCTCCAGCCCACCGCCGTCGGACGGCTCGGCTTCCAGGCCGGGACCAGATGGCTGCGGGACCACGTCTGCAGCCACCGCACCCTCGTCGCCGAACACCGGGTGGGGCTCGTGCTGTGGGCGTGGCAGCTGGAGTACGGGCAGCCGCTGCGGTTCCCCGACGCCGACGACGCGCTCGTCGAGGTGCGCGCCCGGGTGCGCGGGCCCCGGGCGTCCCAGCTGGAGGCCGAGATGACGGTCACCGGCCCGGCGGGCGTCGCGGTGCGCACCCGCGCCGCCTCCGTGCCGCTGCGGCTCACCGGCGACCAGGCGCTCTCCGGGGCGCCCACCGTGCTGCCGGACGCGCTCGTCGCCGCCTTCCGGGACGACGAGCGCGAGCGCTCCCCGTACCGCTCGGCGGTGCCCGCGCTGCGGGCGGCGTTCGCACGCGACGGCGAGCGGATCGCGTCCGGCACGGCCACGTTCCGCGTCCACCGCCACCACTGCGAGGTGGCCGACCAGTGGTACTGGGCCGAGACGCTCGGGTTCGCCGGGGGCGCCCGGGAGGAGTTCGTCATGCGGCACGGCCGGACGGCGCCCGAGCTGCGCCGCGCGCTGACCGACGGCGTCCGCCGGGTGGACGTGACGTGGCTGCGGGCGGGCCAGCTGTGGGACCTGCTGGAGGTCCGCACCACGGCCTACCGCCACGGCCCGGACATCGCCTTCGTCCACGAGCTGCACCTCGCCGACGACGAGGGCGGGGGCAGTGCTGCCGGCGGCGGGGGCGGGCGCGGGGCGGCGGCCCCGTACGCCGTCGTGGTGGAGCGCGCGTGACCGGCACCCGCGGCGCGCCCGCCGCCCCGGCCCGGCCCTCCCTCGCCGCCTTCGACGCCGCCGCCGCGTTCGAACGCGCCCTCGGCTGCCCGTTCGACCCCGGCACCGGCATGTCCCTGGCCCGCGGCGTCCGCGCCGACGACCGGGAGACCGAACCCACCGCCGCCTACGAGGCCGCGTGGGTGGCCGGTCTGCACGAGCACATCGTGCCCGTCACCGAAGGCGGCAGGCTCGCCTCGTTCGAGTCGCTGCTCGCCCTCGTGCGCGCCGCCTCGCGCCGGGAGCTGGCCGTCACCGTCGGCCTCGGCTCGACGCTCCTCGCGGCGGCACCGGTGTGGACGTGGGGCGACGACGCACAGCGGCGCCGGGTCGCCGAACTCGTCCTGGGCCGCGCCTGGGGCACCGCCGGGATCAGCGAGGAGGCGGCGGGCAGCGACCTGCTGGCCACCGGCACCCGCGCCGCCCCCGCCCCCGGCGGCTTCGTCCTGGACGGGGAGAAGTGGCTCGTCGGCAACGGCGGGCGCTCGTCGTTCGCCACCGTGCTCGCCGCCTCCGAGCCGTCCTTCGGACTGTTCCTGCTCGACTTCGCCGCCGACGGCACCGACGGCGTGCGGCGGCTGCCGAAGATCCGCACCCACGGACTGCGCGGCCACGACCTGAGCGGCTTCACCCTCACCGGGCGCCGCGCCGGTGCCGACGCCGTGATCGGACGGCCGGGACGCGGCGTGGAGATGGTCTCCGGGATGCTCCAGTTCACCCGGACCCTCGTCGGCGGCGGCAGTCTCGGCGCGGCCGACACCGCCCTGCGCATCGCCCTGCGGCACGCGCGCGGACGCGTCCTGTACGGCCGTCCGACGCTCGCGCTGCCGCCGGTGCGCACCCTGCTCGCCCGCGCCTTCGCCGACGTGCTCGTCGCGGAGTGCACCGGACTGGCCGCCGCGCGGGCCCTGGACGTCGCCCGGCAGCGGATGCCGCTGTGGTCCGCGGTGGCGAAGTACGTGGTGCCCGGCCTGTGCGTGGACGCGGTCAACGCCTGCGGCGAGGTGCTGAGCGCCCGCTCCTACCTGCGCGAGGGCGTCGCGGACGGGGCGTTCCAGAAGCTCGCGCGGGACGTGGCCATCACCCCCGTCTTCGAGGGCACCCAGCTCGTGCAGCTCGACACCGTCCGCGCGCAGCTCGTCAGCGGTGCGCGGCGGCGCGGAACGGGCGCCGGGCTGCCCCTGCCGCTGCTGTTCGGCTTCGGCGAACCGGCCCCGTCGCCCGCGCCCCGGGAGCAGCGCCCCGCGATCACCTACGGCGGCGCGGACGAGGTGACCGACGGCCTCGACGCCGCCGCCGAGGAGCTGCGCGACGACGCGGAGCTGGCCCCGCTCCTCCGCACGCTCCTCACCGTGCGCGACGAGACGCGCGCGGTGTTCCGCCACCCCGACGCGTCGCACCGCACCTCCGAGGCGTACGACGCGGCCCGCAGGCACTGCCTGGTGCACGCCGCCGCCTGCTGCCTGCACACCTGGACGCGGCGGCGGGACGCGCTCGGCGGCCTGGCCGCCGACCGGGCCTGGCTCTCGGTCGCGCTGCGCCGCGTCGTGGAGCGCCTGGGCCTTCCCGCCCGGCCCGACCGGGAGGGCGAGGACCGGCTCGTGCGGCACCTGGAGGACCTTGACGACGACGACCGGGCGTTCTCCCTGGTGCCGCTGCGGCTCGCGCCGCAGTACCGGGGGCCCGCACCGGCCCGAACCTAGGAGGACGCCATCACCACCGGGAACCACGACGTCACCGGCCAGCCGGCCGGCACCTGGCTGCCGTCGCTCATCGGGGAACTGCTCGGCGTCGACGTGCGGGACGTTCCCGCCGACCGGCCGCTCGGCGAACTCGGCATCGACTCGCTGACGGCCGCGCAGCTCTCCGTGGAGGTCGAGGAGCGCACCGGCGTGAACATCCCCCTCGAACGCTTCCTCGGCGACGAACGGCTCGACGACCTGATCCGCGAGGTGGAGCACGGCCCGGCGGGGGGCGGGGTTCCAGGGGACGCGGTTCCGGGGGCCGGGCCGGCGGAGGACACGGCTCCGGGGGCCGGGGCATGACCGCCCGCACGCACGCCGCCGACGTCATGGACCGCGCCCACCCCGCGCACCGCACGCTCGACACGGAGGTCGAGGAGGTCCGGCGCGAGACCCGGCGCCGCTTCGGACGCTTCGTCCTGGACGTCGCCAACCCCGGCGCCCACTTCCGCAACCGCCTGAACCGCCCGCTGGACCACCGGGTGTTCGAGCAGGCGGGCGACCTCGGACTGCTCCGCTTCTCCCTGCCCGCCGCGGCGGGCGGCGACGGACGCGACAAGCTCGCGTGGGGCGTCGTCGTCGAGGAGATCGCCCGGCTCTCCCGCGATCCCGGCTTCGCCGTGCTGCTCGACATCACCGTCGAGATCACCGAGCTGATCCTCTCCAGCGGCACCCCGGAACTGATCGACAGCTACGTCCCCGACCTCGCCGCGGGCCGCCGCTTCGGCGTGCAGGGCGCCTACGAGAGCCGTGACCCCTACGACTACCGGTCCACCGCCCGGCTCGACGGCGACACGTGGGTCCTCAACGGCGCCAAGCGCTTCGTCGCGGGCGCCACCTTCGCCGACCTGTTCGTCCTCTTCCTGCGCGACGAGGCGTCCAACGACATGCTCGCCTTCGTGGTCGAGAAGGACGACCCGGGCGTCACCCCCGTCGCCATGGAGACCATGGGCATGCGCACCATGGGCCTGGGCCAGGTCGTCCTGCACGACGTGCGGCTGCCGCGGTGGCGCCTGGTGTGGCGCGCCGACGCGCTGAGCGAACTCAACTCCTACGCGCGCATCCGCCGCTCGATGAGCGCGTGCGGCGTGCTCGGCGCGATGGACGGCATGGTCGAAGCCTGCGTGGAGTCGCTGTCCGCGCGACGGCGCAGCGGCCGCCGCGTGCTCGACTACGCCAACGTCGAACGCTCCGTCGGCGAGATGCGCATGCTGCTCCAGGCGTCCCGCGCCAGCGTCTACCGCGCGCTGGACGGCACCCGCACCACCGGCCGCGACCCGTACTTCGACGAGTTCGCCACCGTCGCCAAGCACCACGCGTCCGAGAGCGCCCTGCGCGTCGGGCAGCTCCTGATGAACCTCCAGGGCGGCGAGAGCTACATGACCGCCTTCCCCTGGGAGCGGTACATGCGCGACGTGCTCGGCCTCATCGGAGGCCAGGGCTCCCAGGAGATGCTGCTCATCCAGCTCGGACAGCGCGCCATCGTCGGCCTGGAGGGGCAGCGGGTGCGCGAGGACGCCGCCGAACGCGCCGTCGCGCGGCTCGCGGACTCCTGGTGGGCGCTGCACGCCGCCACCGCGCCGGGCAGCGGTGACCTCCCGGGTGACGGGGGCCTCCCGGGTGACGGGGGCCTCCCGGGTGACGGTGGCCTCCCGGGTCCGGGTGCGGGTGACGGGGGCGGGGACGGTGTGAGCGACGCGGACGGGCCGGGCGACGGTGACACCGCCGGGCTGCTCCGCGCGGTGCGCGACGTCCGGGAGGCCGCCGGGCTCACGGCCCTCACCGGCGACGAGCACGCCCACGTCACCGCCCTCCTCGACCGCGCCCACGCCCTCCTGGCCGCCGTCCGCTCCGGACAGCCGCCCGCCGCCCTCCCGCCCGGACCCCCGGACGCCCTCACCGGCCGCGCCGGGGACGCGGCCACCGCAGCCTGGCGCTTCCTGGCCTGCGCCCTCGCCCACGAGACCGGCCTCCTGGCCGGCCTTCTCGAACCCCGCACCGCCGACGACGCCGCCGCAGGACTGCCCCTGGGCCCCGGCCTCACCGGCGATCTGCTGCGCGTCCTCGTGGCCGCCTCCGTCGTCCGGGTGGACGCAGACGGCCGCCACACCGCCGACCCGGGCCTCGAACGGGTGCTCATCGGCGGCCCGCGCACCGCCGCCTTCACCGCCCGGATACGCCGCGCCCTGACCGGCGCGGCCCGCCTGCGCACCGGGGAACCGGCGGTGCGTACCGGGGAACCGGCGCACCGGTTCGGACCGGCCGTGCGCCGGGAACTGGCCCCCGGCTGCGGCGGTGACGCGGCCGTCCTCGCGGACGTGCTGGTCAACTCGCTGCTCGGACGCCTCGAAGGGCTCCCGGAACGGCTGGACCACCCCGGAGCCCGCGTCGGCTGCGCCGCCGGCGACGGCGGACGCACCGCCGCCGAACTGGCCCGCCACATCCCCTTCGTACCCGTCCTCGCCCTGGAACCCGACGGAACCGGGGCACCCGCTCCGGGGCCCGACGGAACCGTCGACGTCCGTCCCGGCGGCCCCGACGCCTTCACCCCGGACGACCGGCTCGCCCTCGCCTGGCTCCCCACCTCCGGCCTCACCCCCGACGCCCTGCGCCGGGCGATCACCGCCGCCACGCGGGCCCTGCTCCCCGGCGGATGGCTCGTCCTGGCCGACGCCCTCCCGCCCAGACGGCCGCTGGGCGCCGCCACGACCCGGCTCGCCCAGACCCTGACCGGCGCCCCGCCCCCGTCCACCGCCGACCTCGAAGCCCTGCTCCGCGCGGCCGGCCTCGGCCACGTCCACCCCGCCTGGCAGGACCCCGCCCTGAACCTCAGCCTCCACGCCGCCCGCCGCCCGTAACGCCGGACGGGGAGGCGCCCGGAACACTGTCCGGGCCCTCCCCGACGGCCGGCTCACCCGTCAACCCGGGTCAGGACCCGGAACCGGGCCCCTGGCGGCGCGCGTCGTCGGCCACGGTCTGACCGGACTCGCGCGCCCGGCCCTTGACCTCCTGCGCCTGCCCCCGCGCCTCGTCCGCCGTGGTCCCGGCGGCCTCGGTGGCGGACCCCTTGACGTGCTGGGCCGCGTCCTGCGCGGACTGCGTCGCGTGCTCCTTGAGGCTCTCCACCGACTCCTTCGCCCCCTCCACGACCGGCGCGGCGAACTCGCCCGCCTGCTCGGAGAGACGCCCGGCGGCCTGCTCCTCCGCCCGGGATCCGGGCATCAGGGACGCGGTCAGCAGCCCGGCGCCGAAGGCGATGAGCCCGGCGGCCAGGGGATTCCCCTGCGTCTGCCGCGCGGCCTCCTGCGGCGCGGACTTCACCGCGTCGCCCGCCTGGCTGGCGCCCTGACGGGCGCTGTCGGCGGCCTCGTGCGCCCGGCCCTGGGCCTTGCCCGCGCCGTGCGAGGCGCTGCCCATGACCCGGTCCTTCACGCCCGTGACCCTGCTCCGCACCCGCTCACCGCGGCGCCGCGCCACGTTGCGCGGGCTGGCGTGCTCGGTGAGGCGGCTGACGTCGCGGGTCAGCTCCCCGCGCGTGGTGTCGATCTGAGCCTTCAGCTCGTCGGGTGACGTGCCCATTCCGCATCCTCCTTGAGCGATTCGACCGTGCGTTCCGGCTTGGGGTTGACCTTCTCCATCTCGGAGCGGGCCTTCAGGTACATCACGACACCGACGACCGCCCAGACGGCGGTGATGATCAGCGCCGCCCAGGCCCAGTCCATGACGTTGGCGAGGCCGAACACCGCCGCCAGCGAACCGAACAGCGCCGTCATGTACCCGGCGAACCCGGCCCCGCCGAACATGCCGGCCGCCTTGCCGGCCTTCGTCGCCTCCTGGCGGATCTCGGTCTTGGCCAGTTCCACTTCCTGCCGGAAGAGTTTCTGCGCGTCGGACGTCACCGCGGACAGCAGTTCGCCGACCGAGGTGTCCTCGCGGTCCGGCTGCGCGGAGGGAGGGGAGGACGCCATCTCACGTCACCTCCGGACGGCCAGTTCCCGCCGTGCCCGGAGCACCCGGAGCACCCGGTACAGCCGGATTCCCCGGCGCTTCCAGGGGCGGCGTGCCCGGCGCCGGTCCGTCGTACGGGGAGCCGCCGTCGAAACCGCCCTGTTGCTGCGGCGGTCCCTGCGACGACGTCTCCCCCGACGAGCCGCCCGAACCGTTCTGGTGGGCCTTCTTCTCCGCCTTGGCCAGACGCCCGGCCGCGAGCCCGGCCAGCGCCGCGCCGCACAGGAACGCGCCCGGCCGACGCCGCGCGAACGACTCCAGCCCCTGGACGAGGCCACCGAGTCCGCGCTGCTCCAGGGTGTCGGCGGCCCGGTGACCGCCGTCGGCGGCCTGGGATATCAGGTTCCGCACCGGCGATTCCGAGCGCCCGTTCTGCGCCATGTCGGCCAGGTCGTCCGCGTACTGGTGGAGGAGACCGGCCGTCTTCTTGACCTGCGAATCCGCCTCCTGCGACGCGTGCTCCCGCAGCTCGCCCACCACGTTGCGGGCCTGCTCACGCGCGTCACCCGTCACCGCCCTGGCCTGCTCCTTGGCACTGCCGGCCACGGTTCCGGCCGCCGCCTTCGCGTGGCCGGCGGTGGCCTGCGTCTCCTGCTTCGCGGTCTGGCCCGTCTGCCGGGCCGGGCTGGTACTCACGTCCGAGTAGTCACTCACCGGTTCCCACCTTTCGCCATGAGGAGGCGTCCTTCGAACAGATGCCTTGTCCGCGCCGAGGTACCCGCTCTGCCCGCCCTCATGCAGCCCCCACACCTCATTCGCCAAGCCGGAATACCACCGCCAAAGCAGGGAAAACGACCCTCGGAACCTCTATCCCAAAGCCCCACCGGCCCCGCGCACCCGCCATGTGAAGGCGGGTGAACCGCCATCCGCCGGAAACCACCACGAGCGGCAGAAACACCGGAAAGTTGCGTGCCCGCGAACCGGCGGCGTCCCACACTGAGGCGATGGGACAGCTCGAACGGACCGTCGCACTCGTCCGCGACCTCCTGGCACCGGACCTCCTGGGCACCTACCTCCACGGCTCCGCCGTACTCGGCGGCCTCCGCCCCGCCAGCGACCTGGACGTCCTGGCCGTCACACGGCGCAGCCTGGACGACCGCGAGCGGCAGGCGCTCCTCCAGGGCCTGCTGGGCATCTCCGGCCTCACCGCCACGCTCCGCCCGGTCGAACTCACCGTCGTCGCCCTGCCCGAGATCCGCCCCTGGCGCTTCCCTCCGACCGGTGACTTCCTCTACGGCGAGTGGCTGCACGACACCCTGCAAACCGGCCGGCTCCCGCAACCCGCCCCGATGCCGGACCTGGCCCTCGTCCTCACCGCGGCCCTGGCAGGCGACCACCCCCTCACCGGACCGCCCCCCGCCCGGCTCCTCGACCCCGTACCGCACGCGGACCTCGTCCGGGCGAGCCTCGCGGCCGTCCCCGGGCTCCTCGACGACCTGACCGACGACACCCGCAACGTCCTGCTGACCCTCGCCCGCGTCTGGACCACCGTCGCCACCGGCGAGATCCGGTCCAAGGACACTGCGGCGGACTGGGCCCTCGCCCGGCTCCCCCCGGAACACCGCCCCGTCCTCGCACACGCCAGGGACCTGTACCGCACCCACCACTACGCGGACGAGACCTGGCCCCACGCGCTGCGAACCCGGCTACGCCCGCACGTCCACGAAGTCCTCACCCACATCAACCACCTGCGCCACGACACCGCCGACTCGCGGTTCGTCACAGGCGAGAGAAAGCGGTAACGCGCTCGCGCAGCGCTCACGCAAGCCGGGTCGGCCTCGAAGGAGGTCAGATCCTGCTGAGGTCGACCTCCACCGCGAAGGGCGCCGAGACCTTGATGACACCGGTGAACACGTCCCCGTCCCGATAGGCCCTGGTAGCAGGGTCCAGGACGTAGGTGTACACGAGAGGGACCCCGGTCGCCGCCTGCTCGACCCTCCAGTAGAAGGCGATACCGGACTTGGCGTACTGGTCCGTCTTCACGATCCGGTCGGTGGTCTCCGATCCCGGTGAGACCACCTCCACGACCAGCAGCACGTGCTCCGGACGGGTGGGCGTGACGTCGATCGTGTCCGCGCGGTACACCACGACATCCGGGCGCCGATTCGTGAGCGGGACGTCCTGGAGACGGACATCGAAGCCGGTGTCGGCGTTCCAGTCAGGCCCCGCAGCTTCCTCCAGGGAATTCGCCAGGATCCGGGCGAGCCGGTTGTGGCGCTTGGACGCGCTGGGACTCACGACGACCATCCCGTCCACGATCTCGATCCCCGCACACTGCTCCTCGGACCAGGAGTCGTACTGCTCCGCCGTGATCTGCTCGTGCATCCACGCAGGAGCTGCCATCTCGGCAGTCATGGACGTACCTCCCGGACACCCTCGGGCGGGCCCGATCCCGCTGAGCTCAGCGTACTGTCTCAGTCCGCCCAGCACGTCGGACGCCAGAACCGTCGGCCCGCGCGCTCCGGGCGTCCAGCAGGGGACGGCAGAGGACAGTCGTCCCCTGCCGTGGGGGAGCCGGAGACGACCGCTGAGCCGCACAGTGGCGCCACGATCGATCTCCCTGGGGGTCAGGTCTCCGCACGCGTCCCATGCCGTGGTGTCGGGCCCCGTCGTGCAAGAGGAGCCGGGCGGCGCCGCTGCCTGCGCTTCGTCGCGACGGGCCAGGTAGTGCTCGACTTTGCCGTTGTGGCGCGGGGTGTAGGGCGTGATTCGCTGGTGGCGGGAGCCGAGGAGGGCGCGGGCGAAGTCACCGGCGCGGTGGCAGGCTCCGTTGTCGGTGATGATGCGCTGGATGCGGTCGGTGCCGTGGGTGGCGAAGAAGGCTCGGGAGCGGTGGAGGATCCCGATCGCAGTGGCGGCTCTCTCGTCCGGCAGCGCCTCGGTGTAGGCCAGGCGGGAGAAGCCGTCGACGGCCGAGTGAAGGTAGACATAGCCCGGCTTGGTGCCGCGGGTCATGGTGCGGGCGACGCGTTTGGCTTGGTCGCTGCCGCGCCCGTAAGCGCGCCATCCGCTCCGCCCTCGAGTAACCGTCCGGTCTTCTCACATCGAGGTGGACCATGCGGGCGGTGATGGTGCGGTCGGCGCGGGTTGGTGCCGCCGTCGGGGTCGATGAAGCGGCGGTGGTTCAGTCCGAGCTGGTACAGGTGGCGAGTGACGGTGCGGCGGCTGATAGCCGTGCCGTCGGCTTGCAGCTCGAAGGCGATGCGGGCGGCTGGCTATTTGTGCTCGCGGCGCATCCGCTCGCTGCGGGCCACGGCCGCCGCTGGTGTCCGGGTGGGCTGGTGCTGTTGGGTCTGGACCGGTTGAGCAGGCCGAGTTCGCCGTGGAGGCGGTGCCGGTTGACCCACTCGCTTGCGCAGGCTCGCGAGATGCCCATTTCCGCAGCTATGTGGGCGATGGAGCGGTCTTGGCACCGCTGGACCAGGCGACGGCGGCCTTCGACGGACAGTGGGGCATTACGGTGGGACACCGGGCGGATCCGTTGCGACGACGCATGAGTGACATGGCGGTTCTCATCCTGCCGCTGAAGGACCCGCCCTCTTACGCACCGACTCCAGCGTCTACAACGTCATGACCCGCAACACCTGGTCGTCCTACCCGGAGAAATCCCCAGGACACCCATAATCACAGTTGAGGGCTCCAGTACCATCAGCTTGGGAGCGGACTTACGTGTGTAACGAGCTGTCTCCTGCACAGAGGTGCTCGCCCCGCTTGCTCCAGTGGATCTCCGGGACGGCCTTTACCAAGACGCGTCCGTAACGGGGAAGCATTGGAAACACCCATCGCGTACGACATCGCGGCCCCCGAGCCTGCAGGCATGGTGGCCTCGCTCAGTTCTCTTGGGTACTCACTCCCCGCAGCTGTCGCGGACCTTGTGGACAACAGCATCTCCGTCGAGGCGAAGAACATCGACGTGGAGTTCACCTGGGCGGGAGCGGACTCGTGGATCGCCGTGGTCGACGACGGCTGGGGCATGACCGTCGAGGAGCTCGTCACGGCCATGACCGTGGCCGCCCGCGGTCCCACGAGCGCACGCACCTCCACCGACTTGGGGCGTTTCGGGGTCGGTCTCAAGTCGGCCTCCTTCTCCCAGGCCAGGCAGCTGACCTTGACCACGGCCAAGGACGGGAAGTGGCACACCCGCACGTGGGATCTCGACGTCGTCGAGGAGTCCGGTCAGTGGCGACTTCTCCACGGTGCCGACGACGACACCACGGCCGTGCTTGACAAGCTTCGGGGCCTGTCCGACCACGGCACCGTCGTGCTGTGGAGGCGTCTCAACGGATACCGCACCGGCGGCGTGAGCACGGATGACGAGCGGACCCAGAAGCAGTTTTACGCCGAGGCGGCGCGCACGGAGTCACACCTCGGCATGGTCTTCGCCCGCTTCCTCACCGGGGCCCGCCGTCGGAAGCTGCAGGTTCGCGGCACCCTCGTGGAGCCCTGGGATCCGTTCATGAGCAGCCACCCCTCCGTGCAGCGCCTGCCGGAAGAGGAACTGCCCCTGAACGGCAGTTTCGTGAGGGTTGAGGCTTTCGTCCTGCCCAGCGCGCAGCGGCTCACCCCGGAGGAGCACGACCGGGCTGCCGGCCCCGGGGGCTGGCTCGGCCAGCAGGGGTTCTACGTCTACCGCAGGAACCGGCTGATCCTCGCGGGAGACTGGCTGGGACAACGGGGCATGCGCAGGGAGGAGAAGTACAACCTGGCGCGCATAGCCGTCGACATCCCCGCCGAGACGGACTCGGAGTGGAGCGTCGACGTGAGGAAGTCGAACGTCGTCCCCCCCGTCGGCCTCAGGTCGCATCTCGACCGCATCGCACGCAAGGCGAGGTCCACCGCCTCCGACGCCCTGAGACACCGTGGCCAGGTGGCCGCACGGACGCACGGTGACCCCGTGTCGTACGCGTGGCTCGTACGTCGCCCCGACGACAGGGTCGTCTGCAAGATTAACCGAAGCCATCCGCTGGTGGAGGCGGTTATGCGTCCGGGAGGGGCCAGCGCCGCGGACGTGCGCGCCTTGATCCGGCTCCTGGAAGAGACGATCCCGGTCGCGGCCCTCCGGGTGATGCACGAGGCGGACAGCAGCGACGATCCAGAGCCGTTCGGCGGTCCCGGTGTCGCGGACGACGAGGCGATTGAGGTCGCACAGCGTATCTACGAGTCACTGGTCCGGGGCGGGCGTTCGCCGGCGACCGCGCGGGAGAGGCTCCGAACGATGCCGCCCTTCGACCAGCTCCAGGGTTTCTGGAGCAGGTGACCCGACTGTCAGCGGTCGCCCTTACTCTCCGTACGTACCGTCCGTGTCCTGTTGGAGGTCCCCGTGAGTGACGTGTCCGACGACTCGATGGCCAAGGCCAAGCGCCTGGTTCTCGGCTTCCTGCCACAGGACCGGCAGCCGGGGACGGAAGAGGTGCAGAACGCGGTCAACGCTATCTTCGGCCTGCTGGCCGCGCAGGGGGAGGAGGTCGACCGGGAGCTGTTGTTCAAGGAGATCCGGACTCTGGTCGCGGTCTTCCAGGAGCGTTCCGTCGCCCTCACGGACGCCAAGGGGCACGAGCCGTGGCTGTCCGAGGCGAAGTTCAGCCGGGACTGGGACTTTTGGGAGCGGTACCGCAGGTACCTTGAGGACGTGGTGAGTCTCCCGCCCTGGGTGGTGCGGCGTCTGGACCAGACTTCGGACGACGTGCTGAGCCAGCTGGAGGACCCGCAACGTCCCGGCCCGTGGCGGCGCCGGGGGCTCGTGATCGGGCAGGTGCAGTCCGGCAAGACCGGCCAGTACATCGGTCTCGCTGCGAAGGCGGTGGACGCCGGGTACCGCTTCGTCGTGGTTCTCGCGGGCATCCATAACGACCTCCGCAGCCAGACCCAGCTCCGGATCGACGAGGGTCTCCTGGGTTTCGACACCCAGCACCAGAGCCGGTCGGACCAAGACGGCCGGTCCCGTGCGATGGGTGTGGGCAAGATGCCGTCGCTGGTCAAGGAGTTCAAGATCGCGTCGCCGACCAACAGCGGGGAGAAGGGCGACTTCGGGCTTGCCACTGCCAAGGCGATCAACTTCCCCCTGGGCAGCTTCCCCGTCGTCCTGGTGGTCAAGAAGCACTACAAGATCCTCGAGTACGTCCGCAAGTGGGTGCTGGACGTCCATGGGACCGAGGACGAGAACGGCGAGAAGACCGTCAAGGACTTCCCGATGTTCGTCATCGACGATGAGGCCGACAACGCCTCCATCAACACGGTGCGAGACCCCGAGGCAGATCCGACCAAGACGAACGCGGCCATCCGCAAGCTCATGAGGAGCTTCGACAAGTCCGCCTACGTCGGTTACACGGCGACCCCCTTCGCCAACATCTACATCGACCCGGACGCGGAGCACTCCGAGGTGGGAGAGGACCTTTTCCCCTCCAGCTTCATCCGCAGCCTTCCTTCGCCGACGAACTACCTCGGTCCCGAAAGGGTCTTCGGGCTCCAGGTGGACGACGAGGACGAGGCTGACGTCGAGCCCCTCCCCCTCGTCCGGCACGTGAACGACGCGGACGCCTGGCTGCCGCCCAAGCACAAGGCCGGTGATAATCCGGGGGAGACCCTCCCGGGGTCCCTGCGCGAGGCGATCCTCTCGTTCGTGCTCTCCTGCGCAGCCCGGCGGGCCCGGGGACAGACGAAGGTGCACAACTCGATGCTGGTGCACGTCACCCGCTTCACCTCGGTACAGACCCGAGTCCGAGACCAGGTCGACGACCATCTGCGACTCATCGTGGACACGATCCGGGACCGGTACGGGAAGGCGCCCGAACTGCGCGCCGAGCTCCGAGCCCTCTGGGAAAGGGACTTCGAACCCACCACCGATTGCTTCCCCCCGGACCGAGCCGAGCGTGTCACCTGGGAGCAGGTCTCCGAACAGCTTCTGCCCGCCCTCAGGAAGATCCAGGTCAAGACCGTCAACGGCACCTCAAAGGACGCCCTCGACTACTACGAGAACCGAAGGAACGGGCTCTCCGTGATCGCCGTCGGCGGGCAGAAGCTCTCCCGTGGCCTCACGCTCGAGGGGCTGACGGTCAGCTACTACCTGCGGACCTCGAAGACGTACGACACACTGCTGCAGATGGGCCGGTGGTTCGGGTACCGCCCCCACCACGAGGACCTGTGCCGCCTGTACACCACCCCCGCACTCGAGGACGCTTACGTGGAGGTCACCTCCGCGACGGACGAGCTGCGCAGGGAGGTCGAGGAGATGGCCACCCGTGGCCTCACCCCGACGGAGTTCGGCCTTAAGGTCCGCTCCTCCTCTCTGGGGCTCACCGTGACCGCACCGAACAAGATGCGTCAGGGTACGAAGATCATGCTCAGCTACTCCGGTGAGGGACCGGAGACCGTAATCTTCAAGCTCGCCGACAGGGCCGTCGACCACAACTTCGGGGCGCTCGAAGCCCTCGTCCGTCGCATGGACGCGAGTGGTGACGCCGAGCAGCCCTCCACGAACGGCAACGTCAGGTGGGATGGTGTGCCGGCCGACGTGGTCGCCGAGTTCCTGACCTCGTACGAGGCCGACCGTATGGCGCAGCGCGTGCGTCCCAGGCTCATCGCCAAGTACATCGAGCAGTGCACCAGAGTTGGCGAGCTCGACAACTGGACCGTGGTCTTGGTCGGCAGCACGAAGTCGAAGGAGCCGAAGGACGTTGCGGGCCACACCGTCGGCCTCGTGACGCGCAAGACCCTCAACCCTGAGGGTTTCCGGGCCGAGGGCAGGTACACGATCCGCCGCGTGCTCAGCCCGCCGGACGAGCTGATCGGCCTCGACGACGGTCAGCAGGAGGCAGCGGCGAAGGCTGCGGGGATCACGGCGAACGAGCAGGAGAAGAAGTCGAAGTCGAAGACCCCGGCCGGCCCGTACATCCGTCGGCAGCGCCGCACCGACCAGGGCCTGCTGCTGATCTACCCCATCGCGGTCCCGGACGCCGACAGCGCGGGTACGAAGGCGCCCCTCGTTGGCTTCCAGCTGAGCTTCCCGCACTCCGAGTACCAGTCCAAGACCGAGTACGTCGCCAACTCGGTCTGGTTCCAGGAGGACGTCTACACCCTCGCAGAGGAGGACGACGAGTGACCGTCAGTGAGGACGACTGGCAGACACTGGAGAGCCCGCAGGACACTCCGGGGCGGTCCAGCATCAGTCTGTACACGGACTCGCCCCTCGACATCCACCTTGCTGTCTCCCACCCTGGCCGTCAGCGAATGCTGGTGCTGCGCACGGACGCCCGCTCGGCCGACCCGATCGTGCGGTCGGTCAGGCGTCTGCCCAAGGCCGCCGGGATCGAGATGAACCTGAGCGCGGTGTCGCGGATCGAGTACGAACTCCAACTGGTCCTGTCCGCCAACGATCTCAACGAGGTGTTCAACCCGCTCGTCGCCGACGTCGCCGACGTCGCGAGGGACGCCCCCGACGCCACCGGTGCTCTCTCCGCCGCTATACAGCGGTTCGGCAGGTGGCAGGAGCTCCTGAGCGCCGTGGGCAGGGATGGGCTGACCGCCGAGGCCCGTCGGGGGCTCTACGGAGAGCTGCTGGTACTGGGGGACGTGTTGCTCGCCCATCTGTCCCCGGCCGAGGCCGTCGCGGCGTGGACCGGCCCCACGGGGACGAACCAGGACTTCGAGATGCCCGACGTGGCCGTAGAGACGAAGGCGAGCACCGCCAAGCGCCCCCGGGGCATCCGGATCGCCAGCGAGCACCAGCTCGACGTGACGGGCACGGCAGCGCTCCTGCTCGGTCTCGTCCAGCTCGACGAGCGTCGGGGAGGAACGGGAGAGAGTCTGAACAGACGGGTGGACGGCATACGCAGGCGGCTCACCGACCCCGCCGCCCGGACCCGCTTTGACGGCCTGCTCATCCAGGCCGGGTACCTGCCCGGGCAGCGGGACCTGTACGACGAGCCCCGCTACACGCTTCGTGACCTGAGGTTCTGGCACGTGCGGGACGACTTCCCGAGGCTGGTCGAGTCCGACCTCCCCGAGGGGGTCGGCGACTGCTCCTACCGTCTGGACGTGTCGGCTCTGGCCGCCTACAGGGCAGGGACCGACGAGGTGAAGGAACTGATCGGGGGATCGGATGGCTGAGCTCGATCTCACCAAGTTCTCCCGGAGCCTGGTGGCTGACGTCCAAGCGACGGCCGACGCCGAGGCGGCGACCACTCCCGAGACGTTCACCCGGCGCGTCTTCGAGGACTTGGAGGAGGCCGGCGTCGTCTCCAACGCCTTCACCGCTTACCACAAGGCGCACGGTCTCCTCGTGCATGGTTACGGCATCGGGGAGTCGGGTGAATCCCTGGACCTGTTCGTGACGGACTTCCACCTCGCTCCCCTGGACACCAGGCTCACCAAGGGACCGGTCGAGACGTACTTCAGGCGCCTTCTGACGTTCGCCGCGCGGTGCCGGGACGGGCTGCAGAAGGACTTCGAGCCGTTCTCCGACGTATACGACATGTGCTCGGCCGTCGCCAAGGCACTCACCGAGGTCCAGCGGGTCAGGCTCTTCCTGCTGAGCAACAGGGTGGCCACCCACACCGAGGTCCCCGCCACGGAACTCGACGGCCTGCCAGTGACCCACGAGGTGTGGGACCTGGCACGGCTGCACCGTCACGCGACGTCGGGAGCGCTTGCTGAACCGATCGTGGTGCCGTTCTCCCCGCCGCTTCCCTGTGTCGCGGCTCCCAGCTCAGAGGAGGACCACTCGGTGGTCCTGGCAGTCGTCCCCGGGCAGATGCTCGCCGAGCTGTACGCGGAGTACGACACCCGGCTCCTAGAACTGAACGTTCGGTCCTTCCTCCAGACCCGGGGCGCGGTCAACAAGGGCATCAGGGAGACCCTGCTCCACACGCCGGGCCGGTTCCTCGCCTACAACAACGGGATCACGGCGACCGCGTCGCAGGTCGACCTCGTGCGAGGGCCGGACGGCGTGCCCACCCACATCTCCGGGGTGCACGGTCTCCAGATCGTGAACGGGGGACAGACCACCGCCTCGCTCCACCACGCGCTCACGCGTGACAAGGCCGACCTGTCCGAGGTGCGGGTGCAGATGAAGCTGACGGAGGTCGCCCCGGACCGGCTCGCGGAGATCGTGCCAAAGATTTCGGAGTACTCCAACACCCAGAACAGGGTGACCCAAGTCGACTTCAGCTCGAACCACGAGTACCACGTGGCGATGCAGCGGATCACCCGTTCCCTGTGGGCGGCGGCCACGGACGGCAGTGGCCAGGAGACTCACTGGTTCTACGAGAGGGCCCGCGGCCAGTACACGGATGCCCTGGCGAAGGCCCGGACCCCCGCTCGACAGAAGCAGTTCAAGAAGCTGAACCCCTCGAAGCAGAAGTTCACGAAGGCGGACCTGGCCAAGTACGTCCACTCTTGGCACCGGCTGCCGTACATGGTCAGCCGAGGCGCCCAGAAGAACTTCGTCGAGTTCATGCTGCGTGTCGACGAAGCTCCGCCGCGTGTAGACCTCCGGTACAGCCAGCGGGTGATCGCCATGGCCGTCCTGTTCAAGGCCGTGGACCGCATCGCCGCGATCCACGGTGCCGGCAGTCACAAAAGCATGGTCACCACGTACACCGTGGCCCGGCTGTCTCTGGCGACCGACCGTCGCATCGACCTCGACCAAATCTGGCGGGAGCAGACCCTCTCACCGGTCCTGGCAGCCGCGGTCCACGACCTCTGCCCCAGGGTCATGAGGGCGGTGACCACGCCGCTGGCGGGAAACCACGTCGGTGAGTGGGCCAAGAAGGTCGCCTGTTGGGACGCTGTGTCGCAGGTGCCCTGGACCGTCCCTCCAGCACTCTCGCAGGAGCTGCGTGACAAGCCGCTGGACGAGGACGCCCTCACGGGCGGCACCGGCGACGAGACGGGCGCAAGCGAGGAGGCCGCTCAGGTGCCTGTCGACGAATGGTACGCGATCGAGGACTGGGCCAAGGAGACGCGGGTCCTCGAACCGTGGCAGCGGCAGCTGGCTCATTTCGTGGGGAAGCGCCTCCAGCTCGGTGAGGACGTACCCGAAGCACAGGCCGTGCAGGCGCTCCACGCGCGCAGAGAGGCCCAGGGGTTGGGGTTCAACCCCGCTCCGTAGGCAATGGAGGTTCCCGGAGCGGAGCATGTCGCCGGGCTGACCGAGGTACTGATCATGGGTGTGGACGGCGGCGGGTCGGGACAACAGTGGATCTCCACCGCCAGAGGCGAGCACCTGCGTGGACGCCGGGCGCGGGACACGAGGCCGGAGATCCTTCTCAGGAAGGTCGTCCACCGGATGGGCCTCAGGTTCCGTCTCCAACAACGGGTGGCCCCCCGGTGCACGGCCGACTTCGTCCTGCCTCGCCACGACGTCGCCGTCTTCGTCGACGGCTGCTTCTGGCACGACTGCCCGGAGCACGGCCCCAGGGAGTTCCGGGGCCCCAATGCCTCCCTCTGGCGGGACAAGATTAATGCCAACAAGGACCGGGACCGGCGGAACACGGAACAGGCCACGGCTGCAGGTTGGACCGTGGTCAGGGTCTGGGAGTGTGAGATCCGTCGGGACGCGGAGGCCGCCGCGAGACGGGTGGCAGAGGCCACCGGCAGGGACACCGCGGATCCACGACAGTCCTCGGCTACTCCGGCGAGGCGGCCAGCGTCAGCAGGTCGTCCGGACGCGCCTTCCGGCGGGGGCAGTACATGAGGAACGGGCAGTCGGAGCAGACGGGCCCGTCTTCCCGGCACAGGTCGGAACCGATGAGCCGGATCGCCCCCATCCGCAGAGGGGCGTCCTTACCCGCACCCACGAGCTTCACCAGGTTGACACGACCCTCGCTGAGCCGGTTCGGGTGATTCGTGTCGAGACCGTTCATCCGGGCTGCGACCCTCAGCGTCCCCTGCCCGACGAGCATGAGGTCCTCGCCAACCAGCAGCAGATATAGGCCCTTCTCGCCCGGCTTCATACCCAGCTTCTCGGGGATGTCGAGCCGCTTCTCCCAACGCCAGGCGTAGGGCTTGTCCACGAGCGGGTTCAGACGGTCGAGGCGGGACCGCGCCGGTGTCGTGGGAGCCACCTCAAGCAGCCTGACAAGCAACGTCGCAGTCAGCGTCTTCGCCCGCCGGACGATGCCCATCAGTTCGGCCATCTCGGCTGGTTTGATCTTCGCGCCGGAGAGTACGGCGACCACTGCGGCATGGAGCGAGACCTGCTCCACGTCCGGCTCGTCCGGGAGCTGGTACCAGTCAGCGCCGTCCCGACGCTGCTTCGCCCACTCCGTAAGAGCACCCCGGACCTCCCGCCAGTGAGGCTGAAGCCCCTCACTCTCACCGGAAGCGCTGTCGACGGGCTTGAGCACCTCGGCTGCAGCCTCACCCAGCAGCGGAGGGACGGCGTTGCCGATCTGCCGGAACGCGTCGCTACGAGTGCCCGCGAACCGGAACCTGTCAGGGAACGTCTGGACGCGCGCGGCCTCCCGCACGGTGAGCGTGCGCAGTTGCTCGGGGTGGATGTACCAGTAGCCGTCCTTGGCGATGTGAGCGGTGATCGTTCGGCTCAGCTGCTGCCAGTCCAGCTTCTTGTACTTGTCCGTGTACTTGTCGGCGGCGTAGCGCTGGTACTTCTTCTCTTCCTCGGTCTTCAGCAGCTTGTGCAGGTCCGAGTACTTGGTCCTCGACTCCATGAGCTCGAAGATCCGGTAGTCGTCCCTCCGAACCCTGCGGGTCATGTGGTCCCACACACGACCGCGGGGAGCACCCGCGCGCATCATCTCCGCGAACGGCGGCAGGTTGCGCGGCTTGCGGTAGGGCATCTCCCGCTCGCCGACCCGCTCGGTGGGCCGAACTACCAGTTCGGGGAGGTCGCCAATGGCGTCACGCAGGGTGGTGTGCTCCGTGTCGGGGTCACGCCAGTCGAACTCGGCGACGTCCCTCCTTGCCAGGAGGATGAGTCGCTTCCGGTGCTGCGGAACGCCGTAGTTCCACGCGTCGACGAGCCGTACCTGCGTCGCGTACCCGAGCTCCTCCAGCTTCTCCTCGATCGTCCGGATCACGAAGAAGTCGTCGTGCAGGCCCATGTCGGGCACGTTCTCCATGAGGACCACGCGGGGCCGGACCCGCGTGACGATGTCCAGGTAGGCGCTCCAGAGTTCCTTTCGACGGTCCTCCGGATCACGCCCGTGGTGCTTGACCAAGTCGCGGATCTTGTTCCGCCCGGCCCGGCTGAAAGGCTGACACGGAGGACCGCCGGCCACGAGATCGATGTTCGCCGAAGCAAGGAGCTCCACGAGCCTGTCGCGCTCGGCGGGGTCACCGAGATCCATGTGCAGACTGAGACCCGGGAAGTTCGCCCGGTGGGTCTCCAACGCACGCTCGTCGAAATCCACCGCCGCCGCGGTAGTCCACCCCGCCCGCTCCACACCGGCACTGAGCCCCCCGGCGCCGGAGAAGAGATCGACTGCGAGCCGCTTGCCCTTACCGAAGCCTTCCAGCCACTCCCGGAACGTCTCCGGGGTGCAGCTGTCGGAGTGCGGGGCCAGCTTGAGGTAGTCACTGCGTTCAAGAGGTACGCCGTAGCCGTTCCCCTTCACAGCACAACCCTCCGTACACACGACATGAACGAGCACCAGGAGAACACAGACCTACTGGTGGAAGCAAGGATTCCGGCACTCCGGACACCGAGATTGATGGAGGCTCCGAAAGCTCTCCAGCTCGGCTTACGTGCCCCCGCAACCTGCAGGTTCGAACCAGTGTTCCATGCTTCTAGGTGATCGATCATAGTCGAGCCCGGCGTGTGATTCCGCACAGTGGGCAGGAGTGATTGGTCACTCGCCCGACTAACGAAGCCAGGACGCAGAAGGCACGTTCGAGGTGCCACGGGAACGCCGAATACTATCGGCCAACATCGCCCTTCGGCCACAAGGATCACGCGCGAACCAGCTGTAAACTCCCGCCAGTTCACCATGACCAGCGGCGTGGCGGCCCAGGTGGCACGAGGAGTGGGGGTGGGTGGACTCCGAGAAGCCAAAGCTGGTTTGCGGCCTCGGGCCCGACGTCCGCGGCGCCCCGCTGATGTACGACGGCAACTACCAGGCCAGCCCGCCTACGACGCCGTCGAGAGGACCTCGGCGGCACGACCGACCCCGGTGCCCCGGGCGGTCCGGGGGACCCGCCCGGTGACGGCTGGTGGCCGACTACGCCGTAGGGAGGGGCGGACTCCATCGAGGTCTCGGACGACAGACACGGCATGTCTCCGGGGACCGTCCGCGGTACCTGGCTAGGATCGCCACGCCGCACTGCCCCCGCTCTCCCCAGAGCGAGGGGCGCGGTCGGCGGGCCTTCGGAGCGAAGGGTGTCGGCCGCTTCTCCGCAGCACGCCTCGCCCAGGTGACCTCCCTGACGACACGCAGGCGCGCTGAGCGCGAGGTCACTGTCAGGGTCGACTGGGGCCTGTTCACCAAGGACGACGACGCCTATCTGGACGTACAGGAGAGGCCGGACTTCGGTGTGTACACCGAGACACCGCCCGGTGGACTGGAGTACCACACTGGTTTCGTCGGTGTCAGTGAAGCTCTGTCACCCCCACTACCGCCTCACCGGCACGATGGACGCCGATCGGCGGGCACGACTCCAACTGTGAACGAGCCACAGTGACGCCGAAAGCCTGGTCGACGAGGGTCTCGTCGGGGGCTCGTCAGGACCCAGGCGCGGCGCGCTGACCCTCGACATTTGCACATGGATTCTGAGAGCGCCACCCTCCGACAGCTCCTCAACATCGACGTGGGTACCCGCAGCATCACCGGGATCCGGCAGCTCACCAGCAGGAACAGCGGCGTTGCCCTCTCCGACTCGGTCCCTCATGGATGCTGTCTTCGGATCAGTGATCAGTACGGTTTGGACACCCGTGGTCAGTAGCCATCTGTTTCCTTAACCTCGGGCTTTCACGAGGTGAGGTGCGCCAGAATCCCAAGTAGTAGGTTTCCGAGCAGCTCCGCTCACGCTGGCAATCTCACGGCACCCTGGTCGTGTGACGCGCCATGCGCCGAGCAACAGAAACCCCAGGTCACGGACAATGTGACCTGGGGTTCCAGGGAGAGCCGCCTAAGGGAATCGAACCCTTGACCTACGCATTACGAGTGCGTCGCTCTGGCCGACTGAGCTAAGGCGGCGTTACTGCGGTGCAGCGCGGACCAGTCTACACGGGTTCATGAGCACTTCTTGCCGGGGTCGGGGGTCTCCCCGGTGAGGAGGTAGGTGGTGACGGTGTCGTCCACACAGGGGACGCCCTGGGCGTAGATCGTGTGGCCGTCGCCCTCGTACGTGAGCAGGGTGGCCGAGGCGAGCTGGTCGGCCAGACCCTCCGCCCAGACGTAGGGGGTGGCCGGGTCGCGGGTGGTGCCGATGACCAGGATCGGGTCGGCGCCCTCGGCCTCGATGCGGTGGGCCTGACCGGTGGGTTCGACGGGCCAGTCGCTGCACACCAGGGCGGAGTAGGCGAAGTTGGCGCCGAAGACCGGGGACGCCTCCTCGAAGGACGGGAGCGCCTTCTCGACCTCCGCGGGGGTGGCGAAGGGCGCGGGCTGGTCGACGCAGTTGACCGCGGCGAAGGCGAACATGATGTTGCCGTAGGAGCCGTCGGGGTCGCGTTCGTAGTAGGAGTCGGAGAGGGCGAGGAGGCCGGCGCCGTCACCGTCGAAGGCGTCCGCGAGGGCCTGGCGGAGCACCGGCCAGTACGCCTCGTTGTACATCGCCGCGATGACGCCGGTGGTGGCCAGGGACTCGGTCAGCTCGCGGTCCGAGCCCGTCTCCAGCGGCTCCCGGTCGGTCTCGGTGAGGAAGGCGTGGAGCCGGTCGGCGGCGTCCTCGGCGCTCTCGCGGCCCAGCGGGCAGGAGGTGCTCGCCACGCAGTCCTCGGCGAAGGCGTTGAACGCCGTGTCGAAACCGGCCGTCTGCTCGCGGTTGACGCGCTCGGCGGTCAGGGACGGGTCCACCGCGCCGTCCAGGACCAGGCGGCCCGAGCGGGACGGGAAGAGGCCCGCGTAGGTGGCGCCCAGCTGGGTGCCGTAGGAGAAGCCGACGTAGGTGAGCTTCTCGTCGCCCAGCACCTCGCGCAGGACGTCCATGTCGCGGGCGGCCTCGACGGTGGAGACGTGGCCGAGCAGCTCGCCCGCGTCCTGCGCGCAGCCCTCGGCGAACTCCGCGTTGGCGGCCTGGAGCGCGTCCGCCTCGGCCGTGTCGTCCGGGGTCACGTCCACCTGGGTGTGGGCGTCCATTTCGGGACCGGTCAGGCACTCGACCGGTTCGCTGCGGGCGACGCCGCGCGGGTCCATGCCGACGATGTCGTACCGCTCGCGTACCTCGGCGGGGAAGCTCCTGCCGCCCATCTGCACGTACTCGACGGCGGAGGCGCCCGGCCCGCCCGGGTTGACCATGAGCGAGCCCCGCGCCTCGCCCTCGGCCGCCATGCGGACGACGGCCAGCCGGAGGTCGTCGGCGGCGCCGGGCTCGGCGTAGTCGAGGGGGACGGTGAGGGTGGCGCACTGGAAGCCGGGGGCGCCGCAGTCGCGCCAGCTCAGCCGCTGGTCGTAGTACGGGCGCAGGGCGCCCGGGACCTCCTCGGGGAGCGGGTCGAGGACGCGGTCCACGCCCGCCTCCCGCTCGGCTGCCGACGAGCCGGAGGTGTCGGAGGCGCTGTTCCCCTCCTGGCCGGTGCAGCCCGCCAGGAACAGTGCCGCCGCCGCGAGAGACGTGCCGGAGGTGCGCAGCAGCCGGCTGGTTTCCATCGTCACCTCGTCGCGTGGGATGCCGTTTCCGCGAGCGTATACCGCCGGGTCAGCCGGAGCGGAGAGCCAGCGTCATGGCCTCCACGGCGAGCAGCGGCGCGACGTTGCGGTCCAGCGCCTCGCGGCAGCGCAGGACGGCGTCCATGCGGCGCAGCGTGTTCTCGGGCCGGGAGGTGTCGGCGATCCGGGTGACGCCCTCCTGCGCGGACAGTCCCTGGTCGGGGACGGCGGCGGGCGGGGCGGCGCCGAGCTGGCGGGCCAGCACGTCGCGGTAGAAGCCGGCCAGTTCGGTGAGGGCGAGGTCGAGCGAATCGCGCTGGGTGCGCGTGGAGCGGCGCTTCTGCCGGTCCTCCAGCTCCTTCATCGCTCCGGCCGTGCCGCGCGGCATCCGCTTGCCCTCGGAGCCGCCGAGCGCGGTGCGCAGCTCGTCCGTCTCGCGGGAGTCCAGCTCCTCGGCGACCTGCTTGGCGTCCTCGGTCGCCGCGTCGATCAGCTCCTGCGCGGCGCTCAGGCAGCCGCCGACGGTCTCCACCCGCAGCGGGAGCCGGAGCACGGCGGCGCGGCGGGCCCGCGCCCGTTCGTCGGTGGCGAGCCGCCGGGCGCGGCCGATGTGGCCGCCGGTGGCCTGGGCGCAGGCGTGCGCGAGGGCGGGTTCGACGCCGTCGCGCCGCATGAGGACGTCCGCGACGGCCTCGGCGGGCGGGGTGCGCAGGCCCAGGTGGCGGCAGCGGGAGCGGATGGTGGGCAGCACGTCCTCCGTGGACGGCGCGCACAGCAGCCACACGGTGCGCGGCGCGGGCTCCTCCACGGCCTTGAGCAGCACGTTGCCCGCGCCTTCGGTGAGCCGGTCGGCGTCCTCCAGGACGATCACCTGCCAGCGGCCTCCGGCCGGTGAGAGCTGGGCGCGGCGCACCAGGTCGCGCGTCTCCTTGACGCCGATGGTGAGCAGCTCGGTGCGGATGACGTCCACGTCGGCGTGGGTGCCGACGAGCGCGGTGTGGCAGCCGTCGCAGAAGCCGCAGCCGGGCGGGCCGCCGAGCGCGCGGTCCGGGCTGACGCACTGGAGGGCGGCGGCGAAGGCGCGCGCGGCGGTGGAGCGGCCGGAGCCGGGCGGGCCGGTGAACAGCCAGGCGTGCGTCATCGAGGAGCCGGAGACCAGGCCGGAGGCGTCCCGTCCCGCCTCGACGGCGGTGACGTAGGCGTCGGCGTCCCGGGCGGCGGCGGTGAGCTGCGCCGCCACCCGTTCCTGCCCGACGAGGTCGTCCCATACCGCCATGGCTGCCGTTCCGCCCTTCCCGCCGCTGCCCGTGCCGGGGCTGTGTGTGCCGCCTGCCGGTGGCCCGTCCGGTCCATTGTCGGGGATGGCACCGACAGGTCGGTGCTGCGGCGGACGGGTGAAATGCGGTCGCGTCGGGGCGACGGAAGCGGCGGAGCGGCGTTTGTCATATGGCATGGTCGCCGTGCAGCCGCCGACCCGGCCCACGAAGGGGGCGTCCATGCTTTTCCGGACCGCTCGCATGGCACCGGCCGCCGTCATGGTCGGGCTGCTCGCCGTCTGGGCCGCGGGGGCGGCCCAGACGGCGACGGGATCGACCCCGGCGGTGCCCGGGGAAGCGGCCCCCGGGGACGGCGCGCGGAACGGGAACGGCCTGCGCAACGGGGACGGTGCGCGGCACAGGGACGGCCTGCGGGACGGGGCCGCCGAGGCGACCGGGCTCAGCGTGCGGCTGGGCGACGGGACGGACCTGCGGGCCGCGGAAGCCGTGCATCCGCGCGCGCCCGAGCGGCGGGAGGAATCCGTCCGGCTCGGGGAGCGGGGCTCCGCGCGGGAGGTGACCGCCACGGCGGACGTCGGCGCGGCGGGGAACGCGCGGGCGGACGCGGCCCTCGGCGCGCTGGAACTGGACTTCGGCGGTGCCGTCCTGCGCACCGGCGCGGTGACGGCGTCCTGCACCGCCGCCCGCGGGGAACCGCCCGCCGGGCAGGCCGGGGTGACGGGCGGAACCGTCACCGTGGCGGGCCTGCCCCCGGTGGAGCTGCCCGGTGACGCGGCGCCGGGCACGGTGGTGGCGCTGCCCGCCGAACTGGGCCGCGTCGTGCTGAACGAACGGGAGCGGGACGGCTACGGCTCCCTCACCGTGACGGCCCTCCGGCTGGAGCCGTCCACCCGCGCGGACGGACGGGCGGCGGACCGGCACGGAACCGGGGTGGCCGCCGCCCGCGTGCGGTGTGCGGCGGCGCCGCCCGAACCGGCCCGGATCGCCGTCGCGGCGGCCGGACCCGGGGGTGAGCCGGTCGGCGGCGCCGCGTTCGAAGCCGTCCGCGCGCAGGACGGCCTCCTGGAGACGGACTGCGTCACGGACGACGACGGCCGGTGCGAGCTGTTCGAGCTGGACGCCGGGCCGCACGACGTGTGCGTCGTCACCGTGCCGCCCCCGTGGACGCCGCCCGGGCAGCGGTGCCGGACCGTGACGGCGGTGGCGGGCAGCACCGTGGACGCGGGCCCGTTCCCGCTAGGACGCCGGGTGCCCGGCCGGACCGGGGCCGGCGCCCGGACCGGGTGACCGGCTCCGCGCGCCCGGGGGCCCGCCGCTCCGGACGCGGCCTCAGCGCCGGCCCTCGCCCTCGTCCGGCTCCTCCCGGGGGCCGAGCAGTTCATCGGCGAGGGTGGGGAGGTCGTCCATCGGCGTCTCCTCCGCCCAGGCGGGACGGCGCCGGGTGCGGCCCTCGCCGTCCACCCGCGGCATCTCGCGCGTGCGCTCGTCGGCGTCGGCCTTCTCCATCGGCACCTTGGGCAGCACCGCCGTCTCGTCCGCGTCCCTCTCCCCCGGCGACGCGCCCTTCGCAGCAGACGCGCCCTTCGCAGCCCCAGTGCCCTTCGCGGACGGGCCGGACGCCTTCGACCCGGACGCCCCCGGCCCCGACGCCTCCGGCCGGACGGGCGGTACGGGCGGCGTGGCCGGGACGGGCGGCGCAGGCGGCGTGGCCGGGACGGGCGGGACCTGCGGCACCTGGACGGTGTCCTCCTCGCCCGGCTGCTCCGCGGCACCGGCGTCCGCGGCACCCTCCTCGGCGGCGGACGCCGCCTGCGCTCGGGCGGCTGCCGCGGCACGGGCCTGCTCGGCGCGGAGCAGCGACTCCTCCGCCTTGCGCTGCTTCTCCGCCCGGCGGGCCGCGGCCTCGGCGCGCAGCCTGGTCTCCTCCTCGTGCTGGCGGCGCAGCCGCTCCTGCTCCTCCCGGCGGGCCTTCTCCTCCGCCTCCCGGCGCAGCCGCTCCTCCTCCGCCTGGCGCCGCAGCTCCTCGGCGCGGCGGCGGGCCTCCTCCGCCAGCCGGGCCTCAGCCGCGCGGCGGGCCTCCTCGGCCTCCTGACGGCGGCGCTCCTGCTCCCGGGCCTCCTCCTCGGCCCGCTCCCGGGCCAGGGCCTCCTGGCGTTCGCGCTCCAGCCGCTCCTCCTCGGCCTTGCGGCGCTCCTCCTCCGCCTTCCGCGCGGCCTCCTCCGCCTCGCGCCGCTTGCGCTCCTCCTCGGCCTTGCGGCGGGCCTCCTCGCGGGCCTGGATCTCCTGCTCGGACAGCGGCAGCACCTGGTCGAGCCGGTGCCGCACGACGGAGGTGACGGACTCCGGTTCCTGGCCCGCGTCCACGACGAGGTAGCGGGCCGGGTCGGCGGCGGCGAGCGCGAGGAACCCGGTGCGCACCCGCTGGTGGAACTCCGAGGACTCCGACTCCAGCCGGTCCGGGGCCTCGGTGAAGCGTTCGCGGGCCGTCTGCGGGGAGATGTCGAGCAGGACCGTCAGGTGCGGGACGAGTCCGTCGGTGGCCCAGCGGGAGATGCGGGCGATCTCGGTGGAGGACAGGTCTCGGCCGGCGCCCTGGTAGGCGACGGAGGAGTCCACGTACCGGTCGGTGATGACGACCGCGCCGCGCTCCAGCGCCGGACGGACCACCGTCTCGACGTGCTCGGCCCGGTCGGCGGCGTACAGCAGCGCCTCGGCGCGGTCGGACAGGCCCGCCGAGGAGACGTCCAGCACGATCGAGCGCAGCCGCTTGCCCAGCGGTGTGGCGCCCGGCTCGCGGGTGACGACGACCTCGTGCCCCTTGCCCCGGATCCAGTCCGCCAGCGCCTCCACCTGGGTGGACTTGCCCGCGCCGTCCCCGCCCTCCAGGGCGATGAAGAACCCGGTGGCGGCGGGGGCCGTGCCGGGCGCGCCGCCGCGCGTGGCGTCGAGCAGGTCCCGGCGCAGCGGCACGCCCCGCCGGTCGTCGACCCGGCCGAGCACCAGCGCCGCGACCGGCAGCAGCAGCGCGCCGAGCAGCATCAGGACGAACGCCGCCCCGCCGTGCGCGAAGGCGAACTTGCCGTTGACCACCCGCTGGTCCCCGATGAGCGCGGCCAGCGCCGGTGCGACGACGGCGGCCAGCGCGACGGTGAGCCGGACGACGGCGGCGAGGTGGCCGGTCATCCGGGCGCGGCGCCCGTCCTCGGTCTCCTGGTCGATCAGGGTGTGGGCGGTGCGTGCGGCGACGCCCACCGAGAGGCCGGTCAGCAGGGCGAGGGCCAGCACGGTGGCGGTATCCGCGACCAGGCCCGTCAGCAGCAGGCACACACCCGTGGCGGTGACGGCCAGCGCCAGCGCACGCCGCCGAGGCAGGGCGGGCAGCACGTGCGGCGCCCAGCGGATGCCGCCCGCCGTGCCACCGGTGAGGCCGAGGACGAGCAGCGCGTACGTGGCCGGGCCGCCGCCCACGTCCAGCGCGTGCAGCACGGACACGGCCACGGCACCGGCGACGGCCCCCGCGACGGCGGCGGCGGCGATGACGAGCAGCGGGACGGCGCCGGTGCGGCCGGTGTCGGGGCCCGTCGCCGTGCGGGGGCGGCGCAGGCCCTCCAGCGGCGAACGGGGCCGCGGCGTCCGCGTGCCGGGCAGCCGGAGCAGGACCAGCAGGGAGACGGAGGCCGCGAACAGCCCGGCGGCGACGTAGGAGGCCAGGGCCGCCTGGTGCTGGCCGAACCAGTCGATGCCGGTGCCCAGCAGGTTGCTGACCAGCGTGACGGCGAGGAGCACGGCGGCCGCGGCGGGGAAGGCCAGGAAGCTGCCGCGCACCCACAGGCGGCGCAGCGCCTCGTGCTGGTCCGGCAGCGGCCGCACAGCGGCGCCCTCGGGCGGCGGCGCGGGCAGCAGAGATGGGGCCGCGCTCTCCTTGGCGACCGCCCACAGCCGCTCGGCGACGCCGGTGAGGAAGACGGTGACCAGCAGGAACACGGACGCGTCGGACGGCGTCCAGGTGATCCACAGCGGGGCGACGATGAGGAGCGCGGCCCGGACGCCGTCGGCTCCGATCATCGTCCAGCGGCGGTCCAGGACGCTGCCCGGACTGAGCAGGGACGACACCGGGCCGAGCAGTACCGCGCCGCACAGCAGCGTGGCGAGCAGCCGGGTGGCGAGGACGGCGGTGACGGCGAGGGCGACCCCGCGGTAGCCGCCGCCGAAGAGGCCGCCCCCCGTGAGGGCCGTGCCGATGGCGGCCTCGACGGTGAGCACCGTCAGCACGAGCAGGGCCAGGGCGTCCCCGATGCCGCTGACGTAGTGGGCACCCCACAGCCGCCGCAGCGGCGCGTACCGCACCAGGGCCCGCACCGCCCGCTCGCGGGAGTCCGCGGCCAGCGCTTCGGAGGCGGAGTGACCGGCCGTTGGCTGCTCTGCTCGCGTCATACCGGCAGCGTATCCACAAGGTCCGGCACCATGTCTCCGGACCCGAACAAAGGCCCGGCACCCGGCGGACCGTGCGATCCGCAAGGCGCCGGGCGGCTGCTCGCGGCCCCCGTCGGCTACTCGGCCGACGCCGTCTTCCCCGCCGCCGTCTTCTTGGCGGGAGCCTTCTTGGCCGTGGTCTTCTTGGCCGTGGTCGTCTTCGCCGCCGTCTTCTTCGCGGCGGCCTTCTTCGCCGGGGCCTTCTTCGCCGGGGCCTTCTTGGCCGCCGTCTTCTTGGCGGTCTTCTTCGCCGGCCCCTTGGCCCGCTTGTCGGCCAGCAGCTCGAAGGCGCGCTCCGGCGTGATCGTCTCGACGTCGTCGTCCCGGCGCAGCGTCGCGTTCGTCTCGCCGTCGGTGACGTACGGGCCGAACCGGCCGTCCTTGACCACCACCGGGCGGTCGTTCGACGGGTCGTTGCCCAGCTCCTTCAGCGGCGGCTTGGCCGCGGCCCGGCCCCGCTGCTTGGGCTGGGCGTAGATCGCGAGCGCCTGCTCCAGCGTGATCGTGAAGAGCTGCTCCTCGCTCTCCAGCGAGCGCGAGTCGGTGCCCTTCTTCAGGTACGGCCCGTAGCGGCCGTTCTGCGCGGTGATCTCCTGCTCGCTGTCCGGGTCGACGCCGACCACGCGGGGCAGGGACAGCAGCCGCAGCGCGTCCTCCAGCGTCACCGTGTCCAGCGACATCGACTGGAACAGCGACGCCGTGCGCGGCTTCACCGCGTTCTTGCCGGTCTTCGGCGTGCCCTCGGGCAGCACCTCGGTGACGTAGGGCCCGTAGCGGCCGTCCTTGGCGACGATCGCGTGGCCGCTCACCGGATCGGTGCCCAGCTCCCGCTCGCCGCTCGGCTTGGCCAGCAGCTCCTCGGCCAGCTCGACGCTCAGCTCGTCCGGCGGCAGCTCGTCGGGGACGTCGGCGCGCTGGCCCGTCTCACCTTCCGGGCCCGGCTTCTCGACGTACGGCCCGTAGCGGCCGACGCGCAGCACGATGCCCTCGCCGACGGGGAACGAGGAGACGCCCTTGGCGTCGATCGCGCCCAGGTCGGAGACGAGTTCCTTCAGGCCGCCCAGGTGGTCGCCGTCGCCGTTGCCCGCGTCGGCGGCTCCGCCCGCGGGCACCTCGCCCTCGCCGAAGTAGAAGCGGCGCAGCCACGGCACGGACTCGGCGTCCCCCCGCGCGATGCGGTCGAGGTCGTCCTCCATCTGGGCGGTGAAGTCGTAGTCGACCAGCCGTCCGAAGTGCTTCTCCAGCAGCCCCACGACCGCGAAGGAGAGGAAGGACGGCACCAGGGCCGTGCCCTTCTTGAACACGTACCGCCGGTCCAGGATGGTCGAGATGATCGACGCGTACGTGGACGGGCGGCCGATCTCGCGCTCCTCCAGCTCCTTGACGAGCGTCGCCTCGGTGTAGCGGGCGGGCGGCTTGGTGGAGTGGCCGTCGGCGGTGATCTCCGTGGCGCTCAGCGCGTCGCCCTCGGCGACCTGCGGCAGCCGGCGCTCGCGGTCGTCCAGCTCGGCGTTCGGGTCGTCGGCGCCCTCGACGTACGCCTTGAGGAAGCCGTGGAAGCTGATGATCTTGCCGGAGGCGGAGAACTCGGCGTCCCGCCCGTCCGCCGACCGTCCGGCCACCTTGACGGTGACGGACTGGCCGGTCGCGTCCTTCATCTGGGAGGCGACCGTCCGCTTCCAGATCAGCTCGTACAGCTTGAACTGCTCGCCCCGCAGACCCGTCTCGGCGGGGGTGCGGAAGCGGTCCCCGGAGGGGCGGATCGCCTCGTGCGCCTCCTGCGCGTTCTTGACCTTCCCGGCGTACGAGCGCGGCGCGTCGGGCAGGTACTCGGCGCCGTACAGCTGGGTGACCTGGGCGCGGGCGGCACCGACCGCCGTCTCGGAGAGCGTGGTGGAGTCGGTGCGCATGTAGGTGATGAAGCCGTTCTCGTACAGCTTCTGCGCCACCTGCATCGTCACCTTCGCGCCCATGCCGAGCTTGCGGGACGCCTCCTGCTGGAGCGTCGTGGTGCGGAAGGGGGCGTACGGCGAGCGGCGGTACGGCTTGGACTCCACCGAGCGGACGGCGAACCGCGTCTCGGCGAGGGCCGCGGCCAGCGCCCGCGCGTTCTCCTCGTCCAGGTGCAGTACCTGGTCGGCGCGCTTGAGCTGCCCGTCGCTGCCGAAGTCGCGGCCCTGCGCGATGCGGCGGCCGTCCACGGCGGACAACCGGGCCGTGAGCGTGCCCGGGTCGGAGGCGTCACCGGCGCGCCCGGTGGCGAAGACACCGGTGAGGTCCCAGTACGCGGCGGTCCGGAACGCCATCCGCTCGCGCTCCCGCTCGACGACGAGCCGGGTCGCCACCGACTGCACGCGGCCCGCCGACAGCCGCGGCATGACCTTCTTCCACAGCACCGGGGAGACCTCGTAGCCGTACAGCCGGTCGAGGATGCGGCGCGTCTCCTGCGCGTCGACCAGCTTCTGGTCCAGGTCGCGGGTGTTGTTGACGGCGGCCCGGATCGCGTCCTTGGTGATCTCGTTGAAGACCATCCGGCGGACGGGCACCTTGGGCTTGAGCACCTGCTGGAGGTGCCAGGCGATGGCCTCGCCCTCGCGGTCCTCATCCGTGGCGAGGTACAGCTCGTCGGACTCGGCCAGCAGCTCCTTGAGCTTCCTGACCTGGTCCTTCTTGTCGCTGTTGACCACGTAGAGGGGCTCGAAGTCGTGGTCGACGTTCACGCCGAGACGGGCCCAGGGCTCGCCCTTGTACTTGGCCGGCACCTCGGCGGCGCCGTTCGGCAGGTCGCGGATGTGCCCGACGCTCGCCTCGACGACGTAGCCAGGGCCGAGATAGCCCTTGATCGTCTTCGCCTTGGCGGGCGACTCGACGATCACGAGTCGACGCCCGCCGGATGCGGTATCGCTGGTCGGGGACAACTTCTCGCTCTTCTCTCCGGTCGGCGGTCAGCGGTTCGCTGCGCGGTCTCATGCCGTCCCTGCGCGGTCCGGCCTGGTCTGACGTTGGTGGTGCGGCGTGGTCGTACGGCTCGTGGTGCGGCCCGGCCGGTACGGCCCGGTCGTGCGGTGCTGCGGTGCCTCCTCGCGGCTGCGGGAGGAGCGGCACGTGCCAGCCGCACACCCGTCCGGCGCGGCGTACGGGGCGCTGCGCTGATGGGTCGGAGTGTGACGGTACCTCCCGCTCTCCTGTCAAACGGGAAAAGACCGCAACGCCACTCGAACGGTAACCCGACTTGTCACCTTGTCGCCGCTCGGCGCCGAAGACGGCCGTGGGAGACGGGCCCCGTCCCGGCCGCCGACCTGGACCGACACTACCCAGAATGCCCGCAAGCGGGACGCGGCGAACCGCACCGCACCCGGTTCGCGCCGCACCGCGCCCCGCCCGCCCCGGGCCCGGTGCGCGGCCCGCACCGGCCGGTGCGGGACCGGCGGCCCGGCGGCCGCCGTTCCTGCCGACCGTGCCCTGCTGGCAGTATGGCCGCGTCATTCGCCGTCCCCAAACGCACACCTCGGGGGAAAGAACGTGTCAGACCCGCAGCAGAATCCGTACGGCCAGCCGCAGGAGAACCCGTACGGCCAGCCCGGCCAGCCCGGTCCCTACGGCCAGCCCGGTCAGGCGGGCCAGCCCGCTTACGGCTACCCGCAGGCCCCGCCGCCGCCCCCCGGCGCCGTCCCGCCGGGCGCCTACACGGGTGACCCGAACGCGCCCTACGGCTACGACCCCTACGGCCGCCCCTACTCGGACAAGTCCAAGGTCGTCGCGGGCGTGCTCCAGCTCCTCATCGGCAGCCTGGGCATCGGCCGGTTCTACACCGGGCACACCGGCATGGCCATCGCACAGCTCCTCACCTGCGGCGGCCTGGGCATCTGGGCCCTGATCGACGGCATCCTCATCCTGACCAAGGACGACGCGACCGACGCCCAGGGCCGCATCCTGCGCAGCTGACCCGTGGTGACGCTCCGGACCCGCCGCACCCGCCGGCTCCCTCCGGCCGTGGCGCCGCTGGCCGCACTCGCGGCCGGCGGCGCGGGGGCGGTGTACCTCTACGGCACGGACCCGCACGACCCGGGGCAGCTCCTGCCGCGCTGCCCCGTCAACTGGCTGACCGGCCTCGACTGTCCGGGCTGCGGCGGCACTCGGATGGCGTACGACCTGCTGCACGGCGACCTCGCCGCCGCCTTCGCGGACAACGCCGCCCTGCTCACCCTCGGCGTCCCGGCCGCCGCCTACCTCGGCGGCCGCTGGCTGCTCGAAGGGCTGCGCGGCCGGCGGTACCGGCCCGCCCTCGGCACCCGGGCGACGATCGCCGTGGTGGCCCTCGCGGTGGCGTGGACGGTGCTCCGCAACGTCACGGGTCAGCCGTAGCCCCGCGCCACCGCGGCTGCCCGCACACCGCCGTGAGCGGTGCCCGCTCCGGGCCGCCCCAGCACAGCGGTGACCGCGGCGGCTTGGCCGGATTCGCTCGTTCCTGACCGGTCTGCGCGTCCATTTTCGGTCACGCTTTTGTCACGGACCTGTCCAGTGCACAACCGCGCCGGACGGAGGCGAGTCGTCATGATCGCCGCCGCGCCGTACGTCCCCGCGCGGCGGCGGACCCGGCTCCCTGCCGCGTCCGCTCAGGTCCGTTCAGAAGGAGCACCACAGATGGCGTTCACCGGCACCGCCCCCAACGGCCAGCCCTACTCCGACAAGTCCAAGGTCACCGCGGGCATCCTCCAGATCCTGCTGGGCGGCCTCGGCATCGGCCGGTTCTACACCGGGCACACCGGCATGGCCATCGCACAGCTCCTCACCTGCGGCGGCCTGGGCGTCTGGGCCCTGATCGACGGCATCCTCTTCCTGACCAGCAACGACCGCACGGACGCCCAGGGCCGCGTCCTCAAGGGCTGAGACAGGGCTTGACCAGGGCCGCGGGCCGGGCAGGACCAGGAGACGGCTGACACCGCTCCCGGAACACCGGCACCGGCCCGCACCGGCCGGCCGGTGGCCCGGCGCTCCCCCGGCGTGTCCGCGGAAGCGCCGGGCCACCGGCGTCTCACAGGTTCGCCAGCAGCCACACCCCGGTGCCGAGGAACGCCAGCGAGACGAGCAGGGCCAGCAGGGCGGCGGCGGGCTGGGTGACGGGCAGGGGCCCGGCCACGACCGGACGGCCGTGGCGGGCGCGGGCGGCCGTCCACAGCAGCAGGGCGGCGCCGAACAGGCCGCAGACGGCTCCGGCGAAGGCCGCGGGTGCACTCTCCATGGCGGCGAAGCGTGGCAGCACCCGGCTGCCGGGATTCGAACACCCGGTGAACGGCCGACGGCCGGTTCCGCTACCGACCGGTTTCGGGGAGGAGGAACCCCTGTTCGACCAGGAGCCGGATGGCCTGCGGCGTACGGTCGCGCAGCACGGCTGCGTCCTCACCGACGAGCTGGGCGATGGCGTCCAGGATGCGTCCGGCGGGCAGCGAACCGTCGCACACCCCCGCGAACCCGGCCCCGACGGTGTCCACCTGCGTGGCGCGGCGCATCCCCCGGGCCTGCCGCAGGACGACGTGCTCGGGGTCCTCGGCCCCCGGCGGCCCGATCTGCTCCTGGAGCACGCCCTCCGCGAGGTGGAACCGCGTGCCGAGCAGCGCGGCGTCGTCATGGGCGCGCAGGAAGTCCCGCCGTGCGAAGTGCGCCCGCACGGTGTCGCCCAGCGGCTGCTCCACGGGGTGCGGCCACTCCTCGACGGTCACCGACGGCTGTGCGGCGCCGGACCTGCGCAGCGTGATCCAGCCGAAGCCCACGGCATCGGTCCCGGTGCGCTCGAACTCCTCCAGCCAGGCGTCGTAGCGGGCGGCGTACGCCCGCCGGGCGTCCGCGTCCGCCCGGCCGTCGCCCGGCTCGGCGTGGTGGTCGCCCGCGTCGCGCAGCCACAGCTCCGCGTACTGCGTGACGTCCTGCACCTCGCGCTGCACGATCCACGCGTCGCAGCCCGGCGGCACCCACGAGCGCAGCCGCTCGCGCCAGTCCTCACCCGCCACGTGCTGCCAGTTGCCCAGCAGCTGGCAGAAGCCGCCCTCGGCCAGCCGGTCGGCGGCGCCGCGCACCAGCGTGCGGCACAGGTCGTCGCCGGACAGCCCGGCGTCCCGGTAGACCAGCCGGTCCCCGGCCGCGCCGCGCGGCGTGATGACGAAGGGCGGGTTGGAGACGATCAGGTCGTACGGCTCGTCGGCGGCGACCGGCTCGTAGAGGGAGCCCTCGCGCAGGTCGGCCTCCGCCGCGCCGGACAGCGCCAGGGTGAGGGCGGCGCAGCGCAGGGCCCGCGGGTTGACGTCGGTGGCGGTCACGCGGGTGGCGTGCCGGGCGGCGTGCAGCGCCTGGATGCCCGAACCGGTGCCCAGGTCCAGGGCGCGCCGCACGGGCGTGCGCACGGTGACACCGGCGAGGGTGGTGGACGCCCCGCCGACGCCCAGGACGACGTCCGCGCGGCGGTTGCCGATGCCGCTGGCACCGCCGACCGCACACCCCAGGTCGGAGACGATCCACCAGTCCTGGCCCTCCGGACCGCCGTAGGGGCGGACGTCCACTGTGGCCCGCACGGCGTCCCCGGCCGGGGCGGCGTCCCCGGCGGCGGGCGGGCCGTCCGCCGGGCGGAGCCAGCCGCCGTCCAGCGCGGCGGCCAGCGGCAGCGCCGCCTCCACCCGGGCGCGCGGCACGGACTGCTGGAGCAGGAAGAGGCGCACCAGCGTCTCCAGCGGCTCCCCGCCGCGGGTGGCGCGCAGGGCGGGAACGGTCTCGCTGCGGGCGAGGGCGGCGTAGGCGGGCGCGCCGAGGAGTTCCAGGAGACCGTCGACGGTGAAGCCGGACGTCAGGAACGCCTCGCGCAGCCGCGTGGTCGTGGAGCGGTCAGCGGACGGCAGGTGCGTACTCACGGGTCTCACGGGTCCATTGTGGTGGTCGGCCGCCGGTACGCGGGTCAGGAGGCGTCAGGGGACTCCTCGCCGCCGCTCGCGCCGGGCCGACGGCAGCCGTCCTGCTCGGACATGGCCTGGCCCAGTTCACCCGACTGGAGGTCGTTCAGCGCGTCGTCCCCGCCCTGGCCGAGCTGGTTCAGCTCCTCGACGATGCCGTTGAGGCCGTCGGCGAACTCCCCCTGGTCCTTCACGTCCAGCCCGTCGACGCGCTTCTTGAGCCCGGCGTAGGCGTCGCTGATGTCGTTCAGCTCCTGCACCGCGTTCTCGCGCAGCTCCGCGCCGTTGTCCACCGGCGGGTCCCCCGCCTTGTTCACGGCCTGCGCCAGCGCGCCGTACGCCTCCGACAGCTGCTGGAACGCCTGCGAGTCCGCCTTCTGCACCTCGGCGGGCGGGCTGTCCTCGCCGCTCACCTCGGAGATGGCGGCGTTGGCGTTCTTGATCTTCTCGGCCTGCGGCTCCACCTGGCTGCACACCTTCTCCGCCCAGGCGTCGGTCTGCTCGTCGGTGTCGTCACCGCAGCCGGTCGCCGTCGCAGCGAGGACCGCGCTGGTGCACAGGGCCAGGGCAAGCTTCTTGTTCACCGGTTGATCCATCCCTTCGTGGCTACCGGCCCGGAAGATACACGCCGGAGAGGCACCGGCGACGAGCCGGGCGCACGGTTCGCCCGTTTCGCCCGGCGAAACAGCCATTCGCACCACGGCGACACCGCGTGCCGGGCAGCGGGCGGCGGGCCGTGGACTGCGGGCAGCCGGGAGCGACGCGGGCGGGTGGCGCGTCCGTGGACGCGCCACCCGCCCGGTGGCAGGGAACCGCCGCGCGGGACCGGCCGTGACGCCGGCCCCGCGCCCGGTCAGGGTGCGGAGACCGGATCCGCCGGCGCCACCCGCTCCTGCTGTGGCGTCCCGCCGTCCTCCATCACGGAACCACGCCGCTTGGACACGTACACGGAGGCCACGATGACGGTCAGGGCCACCACCGCCACGACCGCGCGGGCCCCCGCGCTGGCGTCGTCGCCGTAGGACAGCGTCACGATCGCCGGGGCGATCAGCAGCGCCACCAGGTTCATCACCTTCAGCAGCGGGTTGATCGCCGGGCCCGCCGTGTCCTTGAACGGGTCGCCGACGGTGTCGCCGATGACGGTGGCGGCGTGCGCCTCACTGCCCTTGCCACCGTGGTGCCCGTCCTCGACCAGCTTCTTGGCGTTGTCCCACGCCCCGCCGGAGTTGGCGAGGAAGACGGCCATGAGGAGGCCGGTGCCGATGGCCCCCGCCAGGAACGCGGCCAGCGCGCCCACGCCCAGGGAGAAGCCGACGGCGATGGGCGCCATGACCGCGAGCAGTCCCGGCGTGGCCAGCTCCCGCAGGGCGTCCCTGGTGCAGATGTCCACGACGCGCCCGTACTCCGGCTTCTCCGTGTAGTCCATGATCCCGGGGTGCTCGCGGAACTGCCGCCGCACCTCGTAGACCACCGCGCCCGCCGAGCGGGACACGGCGCTGATGGCCAGTCCGGAGAACAGGAACACCACCGCGGCGCCGAGGATGAGACCGACGAGGTTGTTCGGCTGCGCGATGTCCAGGCTCAGGCCCAGTTCGTCGACGCGGGCGCCGACCTCGGCCGCCGCCGTCTCGAACGCCTCGCGGTAGGACCCGAACAGCGCCGCCGCGGCCAGCACGGCGGTGGCGATGGCGATGCCCTTGGTGATGGCCTTGGTCGTGTTGCCGACGGCGTCCAGGTCCGTGAGGACCTGGGCACCGGCGCCCTGCACGTCGCCGGACATCTCCGCGATGCCCTGCGCGTTGTCCGATACCGGCCCGAAGGTGTCCATGGCCACGATGACGCCGACGGTCGTCAGCAGGCCGGTGCCGGCCAGGGCCACGGCGAACAGCGCCAGCATGACCGACGCGCCGCCCAGCAGGAAGGCGCCGTAGACGCTCAGCCCGATGAGCAGCGCCGTGTAGACGGCGGACTCCAGACCCAGCGAGATGCCCGACAGCACGACCGTCGCCGGGCCCGTCAGCGAGGAGCGGCCCACGTCCCGCACCGGCTTGCGGGTGGTCTCGGTGAAGTAGCCGGTGAGCTGCTGGATGAGCGCCGCCAGCACGATGCCGATGGCCACCGCGACGAGGGCGATCACGCGCGGGTCCCCGCTGTGCGCGGCGATCTCCTCGTCCCCGACGTTGGACAGCTCGGCGAAGGTGCCGGGCAGGTAGGCGTACGAGGCCGCCGCGACGAGGATCAGCGAGATCACGGCCGAGACGAAGAACCCGCGGTTGATGGCCGTCATGCCGCTGCGGTCGGTACGCCGGGGCGCGACCACGAAGACACCGATGACGGCGGTGACGACGCCGATGGCCGGGACGATGAGCGGGAACGCGAGGCCCGCGTCCCCGAAGGCCACGGTGCCCAGGATCAGGCTGGCCACCAGGACGACGGCGTAGGACTCGAACAGGTCGGCGGCCATGCCCGCGCAGTCCCCGACGTTGTCCCCGACGTTGTCGGCGATCGTGGCGGCGTTGCGCGGGTCGTCCTCCGGGATGCCCTGCTCGACCTTTCCGACCAGGTCCGCGCCGACGTCCGCGGCCTTCGTGAAGATGCCGCCGCCGACGCGCATGAACATCGCGATGAGCGCGGCGCCCAGGCCGAAGCCCTCCAGCACCTTGGGCGCGTCGGCCGCGTACACGAGCACCACGCAGGCGGCGCCCAGCAGGCCGAGCCCGACCGTGAACATGCCGACGACACCGCCGGTGCGGAAAGCGATCTTCATCGCCCGGTGCGCGACGGCCGTGAGGTCCTTTTCCGGCTCCCCCACGCCGGAACTCGCCTCACGGGCGGCCGCAGCCACGCGCACGTTGCTGCGCACCGCGAGCCACATGCCGATGTAGCCGGTACCGGCCGAGAAGGCCGCGCCGACCAGGAAGAACAGCGAACGGCCGAGGCGCTGGTTCATGTCGTCCGCGGGCAGCAGCATGAGCAGGAAGAACACGACGACGGCGAATACGCCGAGGGTGCGCAGTTGCCGGGCGAGATAGGCGTTGGCGCCTTCCTGCACGGCCGCCGCGATCTTCCTCATGCCGTCCGTGCCCTCACCGGCCGCGAGCACCTGGCGCAGCAGGACCACCGCGACGGCGAGGGCCGCCGCGGCGATGGCGGCGATCACCAGCACCAGGCCGCGGTTCCCCGAAGTGAGCACAGCGTCGGCGGCCAGTTGGTGATGAGCGTGAAGTGGGGTGAGTTGCCCCGCCATTCGTCCTCCTTGACGTTGGCGCGTGGGCGCGCTCGGCTGCTCCCGGTCGGGGAATACCGACGCGCGGTGACAGGCGTTGCTGAAGAGATGTGGACGGATTCTAGGGACCAGCCGGGCTTTGAAACAGGGCGCGGTGACGGGAAATGGCCCGCACCAGGGAAGATCAAAAGAGAGGCGGCCCGGGAATTCGCCCACAAGGAGGAAACAGCAAAATGCACTGACCCTGGGATAATGATCTTATTGTCGATCTTCGAAACGCCGCAAAAACGCCGGAGACAACCTGCTGAGCTGCGTTTTCCGGGGGCGGGGCCCGGGCGCGGCGCGGACAGCCGCCCGCGGGCAGGGGCCCTCGGCGGGGGCGCGGCAGGCGCCGAGGCGGCGGGACGGCGCCCCGTCCGCCGGGCCGGGGAGGCGGCAGCGGACGGCCGAAGACCGGCCTGGCGGAAGGCGCCTCGCGCCGCCCCGGCCGCAGCACACGGCGCGGCGCGCGGAGCATGGTGCGCGCGGCGGCTGCCCGGCAGCACGCGGGGCGGGAGCGAGGGCGGGACCGGGGGGCGGTTCAGCGCCGGGCGGCGGCGCGGGAGGAGGACACCTGGGGACGGCGACCGAGCACAGGGCACAGGGCAGCGCCCGTCGGCGTCAGCCGGCGGGCGGGGCGGGCGGCACCGCGCCCGGTCAGGGGAGGACGGCCGCCGGAGTGGTGGGCCAGGACATGCGGATGAGGCCGCCGCGCTCGTCGGCGGTGACCTCCACGTCGTCCACGAGGCCACTGATCACCGCGAGGCCCATGTCGACCTCGGCAGCCGGTTCCGCCACTGCGGCCGACCGCTCGTCCCGGGCGCCGGGCACGAGCTGGGGCGCGGCCACGGGGACGTCGTCGCCGACCTCGATGGAGAAGGACTTCTCGTCCTCCGTCAGGGAGACCCGCACCGGCGACTCCAGTCCACCGCTCTGGTGCAGTCCCACGGCGCGGCTGCACGCCTCACCGACGGCCAGTCGGACCTCGTCCAGCACGGCCTCGTCGACCCCCGCACGGCGGGCGACGGCGGCGGCGACGAGCCGGGCCGTGCGCACGTGCTCGGGCAGCGCGCTGAAACGCAGTTCGACGGTGGCCATGCCATCCCCCCTGGAGAGTGGTACGGGTGCGTAGTCCAGGGGGCGGGCCTGGCGCCCGTTACCCCCTGGAGCGCAGGCTCTGGGTCGTGAAGTGGCGTGTGTCGGCGTGACGCGCCGTCAGTCGGTCGCCGAAACGGCCTCATCCACCGAGTTGTGGATCGGGAACACCTTCGTCAGGCCGGTGATCCGGAAAATCTTGAGGATGCGCTCCTGGTTGCAGACCAGGCGCAGCGAGCCCTCGTGGGCCCGCACGCGCTTGAGCCCACCGACCAGCACACCGAGCCCGGTGGAGTCGAGGAACTCGACACGCTCCATATCCACGACGAGGTGGAAGTTTCCATCATTCACCAGCTCCACGAGCTGCTCCCGCAGCTTGGGCGCGGTGTACACATCGATCTCGCCGCCAACGTCGACGATCGTGCGATCGCCGACGGTCCGGGTCGACAAGGACAGGTCCACGGATCTCCTCCAGCACCTTGCTACGAGCGGTCGCCCCCCATGGATCGGCAGCCGCAGGGGCATTCAATCACTTCACTGCGAGCGTGCACGACGCCTTGCCGCCATTGTCCGTCGCACCAGTGACACACTCGGTGCCGATGGCCAGCAACGCCGACGACGCCGGCAAGCAGCGCGGCGCCAGCCGCCCCGCCGGGCCGCGCCCGGACTCCGTACCGCCCCGCTCGGTGCTCGCACAGCTCGCCGCGGGTCCGGCGCGGGCTGCGCGCATCACCCATACGGAGCACTTGCCCCCTCGGCCGGGCCGTCATGCGGACTGGCCTGCCCTGATTCGGCCGGAAGTGGTCGACGCCGTGACCGCCTCCGGCATCGGCCGTCCGTGGGAGCACCAGGCGCGCACGGCGGAACGCGCGCTGGCGGGCGAGTCGGTGGTGGTGGCCACCGGGACCGCGTCCGGCAAGTCGCTCGCCTACGCGGTTCCGGTGCTCAGCGCGCTGCTGGACGGCGCCGGGCAGCCGGGCGGGCGCGGCGCGACCGCGCTGTACCTGTCGCCCACCAAGGCGCTCGCCGCGGACCAGCGCCGCGCCCTGGCCGGGCTGGCCGCACCGCTGGGCACCGCGGTGCGGGCCGCCGTGTACGACGGCGACACCCCGCCCGAGGAGCGCGAGTGGGTGCGGCGGCACGCCAACTACGTGCTGACCAACCCGGACATGCTGCACCGCGGCATCCTCCCCGGACACGCCCGCTGGGCCTCCTTCCTGCGCGCCCTGCGCTACGTCGTCGTCGACGAGTGCCACACCTACCGCGGGGTGTTCGGCTCCCACGTGGCCCACGTACTGCGCCGGCTGCGCCGCGTCGCGGCCCGCTACGGCGCCGAGCCCGCGTTCCTGCTGGCCTCGGCCACGGCAGCCGAACCCGGGAGGGCCGCGGCGCGGCTGACCGGGCTCCCCGTCACCGAGATCACCGAGGACGCCTCCCCGCGCGGCGAACTCGTCTTCGCCCTGTGGGAGCCCCCGCTGACCGAGCTGCGCGGCGAGCGCGGCGCCCCGGTGCGGCGGACGGCCACGGCCGAGACCGCCGACCTGCTGACCGACCTCGCGGCCGGTGGCGTCCGCACAGTGGCCTTCGTACGCTCGCGGCGCGGCGCCGAGCTGATCGCCCTGCTCGCCCGGGAGCGGCTGGCCGAGGTGGACCGCTCGCTGCCCGGGCGTGTCGCCGCCTACCGGGGCGGTTACCTGCCCGAGGAGCGCCGTGCCCTGGAGCGGGCGCTGCACTCCGGTGAGCTCCTGGGGCTCGCCGCGACCACCGCGCTGGAACTCGGAGTGGACGTCTCCGGGCTCGACGCGGTGCTGCTGGCCGGTTATCCCGGAACCCGGGCCTCCCTGTGGCAGCAGGCCGGACGGGCCGGACGCCGCGGGCAGGGCGCGCTGGCCGTCCTGGTGGCCCGCGACGACCCGCTGGACACCTATCTCGTCCACCATCCCGAGGCGATCTTCCGCCGGCCGGTGGAGAGCACCGTGCTCGACCCGGACAACCCCTACGTCCTGGCTCCGCACCTGTGCGCGGCGGCCGCGGAGATCCCGCTGACCGAGACCGACCTCGCCCTGTTCTCCCCCGCCGCCGCCGAGCTGCTGCCGCAGCTCGAACAGCGCGGGCTGCTGCGGCGCAGGGGCGCCGCCTGGTACTGGACCAGCCGCCGCCGCGCCGCCGACCTCGCCGACATCCGGGGACAGGGCGGGCGTCCCGTGCAGGTCGTCGAGGAGGGCACCGGACGGCTGCTGGGCACGGTGGACGCGGCCGCCGCGCACACGACCGTGCACGAGGGCGCCGTCCACCTCCACCGCGGCAGCAGCTACGTCGTGCGGCACCTCGGCCTCGACGAGCCCGGGGGGCCCGTGGCGCTGGTGGAGGAGGCCAGCCCGCCGTGGACGACCCTGGCCCGGGACACCACGGCCGTCACCGTGCTGGAGACGACCACGCGGGTGGCGTGGGGGGCGGCGCGGCTGTGCTTCGGCTCGGTCGAGGTCACCAACCAGGTCGTCTCCTACCTGCGGCGCAAGCTGATCACCGGGGAGGTGCTGGGCGAGACGCGCCTCGACCTGCCGCCGCGCACCCTGCGCACCCGCGCCGTGTGGTGGACGGTCACCGAGGAGCAGCTCGACGCGGCCGGGATCGCCGCCGAGGTGCTGCCGGGGGCGCTGCACGCCGCCGAGCACGCCTCGATCGGCATGCTGCCGCTCTTCGCCACCTGCGACCGCTGGGACATCGGCGGTGTCTCCGTCGCCCTGCACCCGGACACGCTGCTGCCCACCGTCTTCGTCTACGACGGCCACCCCGGCGGTGCCGGGTTCGCCGAGCGCGCCTTCCACACGGCCCGCGCGTGGCTCACCGCCACCCGGGAGGCCATCGCGTCCTGCGAGTGCGAGAGCGGCTGCCCGTCGTGCATCCAGTCCCCCAAGTGCGGCAACGGGAACGAACCCCTGCACAAGCGGGGAGCCGTGCGCCTGCTGACCGAGCTGCTGCGCGACGCCGCCTGACGCGGCGTCCGCCGCCGCGCCGGGCGGGCCCGCCCTGGCCCGCGCCCGGACCGCGTACGGCCCCCAGGACGCCTCGGCGGTGAGGTCGGCGACGAGTCCGCGCACCGCGCAGCGCACCACCCGCGCCCCCTGCTCCCCGGCGATCCGCTCGGCCAGCGCGCAGGCCCGGAGCGGCCCGTACCGCGCGTGGTCGGCGGCGGCGAGCGCGGACAGGTCCGCCGCGGCGCCCGCCCGGTGCCGGGTGGAGACCGCCTGGCCGAGCGCGAGCGCCGCCGTGAACAGGGTGCACAGCACCGCCGCGCACGTCACCGCCCACACGGTCGCCGAGCCCCGGTCGGCGGCCCGGACGCGCCTGCCGTCAGCCCGTCTCCACATGGGCCACCGCCTCCCAGTCGACGGCCGCGGTCAGCGGCCCGGGGCCCGCCGAACGGGCGGACACCCGCACCCGGACGAGATCGCCGTCGCGTACCAGTTCCACCCGCGCGCCCGACGGGGCCGCCGCCCGCGCGGCGGCCACCGCCCGGCCCTCCGGCTCGGCCCGTGCCGCCGCCCTCGCGCCGGTCCGCGCGGCGTCCACGCACTGGATCTGGGCGACGGCCGCCAGCAGCCCCCAGATGAGCATCGTGGCCAGCAGCACCAGGCACGGGACGACGGCCGCCGTCTCGGCGGTGGCCTGGCCGCGATCGTCACGGGCCCGTTCAGAAGCCCGCATCGAGCGCCCTTTCGACGAGCTTCTGCATCGCCGCGCTGACCGGCCCGCTCGTCACCACCTTGTAGAGCACGGCCGCGAAGCCGCAGGCCGCGATGGTGCCCACCGCGTACTCGGCCGTGCTCATGCCAGCGTCGCGCCACTGGCCGCGCGAGCGGCCGGCGATACGCCGGGCCAGGGGCCGAAGGGGGCGGAGGGCGGAGCGGAGCAGGCGCCCGGTGGCGCCCCGGTGCCTGACGTCCCGGGCGAGCGGGGCCTTCGTCTGGTGCGTGGTCATGATGTGCTCCCGGTCTCTCGTGAGGTGTGGGTGGGTGTGGGTCGCGGCCAGGTATGGCCGCCGGTGCGGGCCCGCCGTGACGGCCGGATGTGGCGGGCGGCCGTCACAGCAGCGAACGTCCGAGGCCGACGACCACCGGGGTGACCCCGGCCAGCAGGAAGGCGGGCAGGAAGCACAGGGCCAGCGGCCCGGTGACCAGCACACCGGCGCGGCGGGCCCGGGCCGCCGCCGCCCGGGCCGAGGCGGCCCGGCACTCGGCCGCGACCCGGGCGACCTCGGTCACAGCGGGCGCCCCCGAGTCGTGGGCGCGGCGCAGGCAGCGGGCGAGTTGCCCCGAGCCGGGCAGCTCCCCCACCCGGGCCCAGGCGTCGCCCGGATCGGCGCCGAGCCGCAGTTCGTCACCGGCCCGCTGGAGCCGTTCGCCGAGCGGCCCGGCCAGGCAGCCGCCCACGGCACGGGCCGCGTCCCGGGGTGTGGAACCGGCAGCCAGGCAGGCGGCCAGCAGCTCGGCGGCGAGCGGCAACTGCGCGGTGACGGCCCGCTCCCGCGCCGCGTCGGCCGTCCGCCCGACGTCGGCCGGGTGGGCGCGCAGCCACCGCCACACGCCGAAGGCCACCGCTGGCGCGGCCGGTGTCCCGGCCCCCGGGCCCAGGAGGACGAACGCCAGCGCACCGGCGCCGAGTGCGGCGGCGGCCTCGTGCGCGGGCCGGCGCACGAGCACCGGACGCTTCCGTCCCGGGGGACGGCCGTGGACCGGGCGCCCGGGAGGCGGTCCGAGCACCGCGGCTCGGCGCCGGTGCCCGGCGCGGCTCCTTCGGCGCAGGAGCGCGGCCCGCAGCGCGAGGACCACCGTGGCGCTGACGGCCGCGGCCGTCCACAGGCTGTGTACGGCGTCACCGCTCACCGGCCGCACCGTCCACACCCCCTTCGGCCGCACGGACGATCCGGGCCGTCCAGGCCAGGCCCGCCCACTCCAGCAGCGCGGCACCTGCACTCACCGCCCAGCCGGCCGGTGAGTGCAGCAGGAAGCGCAAGGGGGCCGCCCCCATGGCCGTGCCCAGCAGCAGCCCGAAGACCGGTAGCAGCGCGAGCGCCAGCGCCGTCGTGCGCGGACCGGCCAGCTGGGCGCGCAGCTCCTCGCGCTGGTCCCGCGCGGCGCGCAGGGCGTCGGCGATTCGGTCGAGCCCGTCGGCCAGCCCGGCGCCGCCGTCCACCGCGACCTGCCAGCACGCGGCGACGCCGCCGAGCCCGGCCGCGCCGGGACTGCGCGCGGCGTGCCGCAGGGCGGCGGGGACGTCCCCGCCGAACCGGGCCGCCGCCCGGGCCCCGGCTCCCGCCTCGCCGAGGCCGTCGGCACCGGCCGCGAGCAGTGCCTGCCCGGGCTGGCGGCCGGCCCGCAGCTCCGCCGCCACGGCGGAGCACAGCCCGATCACGGCGGCGCTCCCGGCCTCGGCCGCCCGCCGCCGTTCCCGGGCACCCAGCCACCGGACGGCGAGCGGGGTGGCCAGTGCCCCGGCGAGCAGCGGCAGTACCGAGCCGCCCGCCACCGCCACCGCGCCCGCGGCGGGCAGGCACAGCCACGCGCCGTTCGTCCGCTCGCGCACCCGTGCCAGCAGCCGGAGGACGGCGCGCCGGAACGGGCCGGAGTGCCCCGCCCGCCCTGCCGTCCGGCCGTCGGCCGCGCCGGCGGCAGGCGCCGCACCGCCCGTCGGCCCCGGCCCGCTCCCGCCCACGCCACCGCCCCTCCCGCTGCCGGTGGGGGCGGTGGCGGACGCGAGGAGCCGGGCGCGCCGTGCCCCGGTCCCCGGGCCACCCGTCAGCCAGGCCGCCGCTCCGGCGCACAGGAGCGCCGCGCAGAGGGTTCCGGAACCTCCGCCCGTCCAGGCGCCCGCCCCGGTCACGGGGTGCTCCCGCCGCGTTCGCACAGCCGCGCCAGCCGGGCCCAGCCCGCCGCCCGGACGAAGCCCTCGTCTCCCCACACGGCGGCCGGTGCCGTGCGCACCAGTCCGTCCGCGTCCCGTTCGAGCACGTGCACCTCCGTGACCCGGCGCCGTCCCGAGCGGTCGCGTCTGAGGTGCACCACCAGGGCGAGTGCCGCCGCGAGCTGGCTGTGCAGCGCGGCGCGGTCGAGCCCGGCCGTCATGCCCAGCGCCTCCAGCCGGGCGGGCACGTCACCGGCGGCGTTGGCGTGCACGGTCCCGCAGCCGCCCTCGTGGCCGGTGTTCAGGGCGGCGAGCAGCTCGGCGACCTCGGGGCCGCGCACCTCGCCGACGACGAGCCGGTCCGGCCGCATGCGCAGGGCCTGGCGCACCAGGTCCCGCAGGGTGACGAGCCCGGCCCCCTCCTGGTTCGGCGGCCGGGCCTCCAGCCGGACCACGTGGGGGTGGTCCGGGCGCAGCTCCGCCGAATCCTCCGCGACGACGACGCGCTCGTGTCGGCCCACGAGGCCGAGCAGCGCGCTGAGCAGTGTCGTCTTCCCCGAGCCGGTGCCGCCGGAGACGAGGAAGGACAGCCGGGCGTCCAGCACGGCGCGCAGCAGCCCGTCGCCGCCGGGCGGCAGCGTGCCCGCGGCCACCAGCTCGGCGAGCCGGAAGGCCCGGGGCCGCACGACGCGCAGCGACAGGCACGGGGCGTCGACGGCGACGGGCGGGAGCACCGCGTGCAGCCGGGTGCCGTCCGGCAGCCGGGCGTCCGCCCAGGGCCTCGCGTCGTCCAGCCGCCGGCCCGCGGCGGCGGCGAGCCGCTGGGCGAGGCGGCGTACCGCCGCAGCGTCGGCGAAGCGGACGGTGGTGCGCTCCAGGCCGCCGCCCCGGTCCACCCACACCTCGTCCGGACCGTTGACCAGCACGTCGGTGACGCTCTGGTCGGCCAGCAGCGGCTCCAGTGGCCCGGCGCCCACCAGCTCGGAGCGCAGCGCCGCGACGACGCCGAGCACGGCGCTGTCACCCAGCAGCCGTCCCTCGGCGCGCAGCGCGGCGGCGACGCGGGCAGGTGTCGGTTCGGCGCCGGACTCCGCGAGGCGCAGCCGGACGGCGTCCACCAGTTCGGGGGAGGTCAGGGTGCTCACGCCGCCACGCTCCCCCGGGCCCCACCGGCCAGCGCGCGCGTCCAGAACGCGGTGCAGAAGCGGGTGAGCGGGCCGCCGCACGTCCCCGGCGGCACCCCGAGGTCCACGGCTGCGGGCAGCGCGGGGTCCGCGGGGAGTTCCCCGACGAGCGGCAGGCCGAGCAGCCCGGCGATCTCCGCGCCGTCGAGACCGGCCGTGAAGGGGCCGCGCGTCACCACGCGGAGGTCGCCGACGGCCATCGCCAGCAGCGACGCGGTGTGCTGGGCGGCGGCGACGGCCCGCAGGTCGGCGGGGACGAGGAGCAGGCCCACGTCCAGCTGTCTCAGCGCCTCGGCGGCCGCGTCGTCCAGCCGTCGGGGGACGTCCACGACGACCACGCCGCCGCGTCTGCGGGCGGCGGCGAGCACCGCCCGCATGGCGTCGGCTCCGACGCCCGCCGCGTCGGCCGTCCGGCCCCAGCTGAGCACCCGCACTCCGTGCAGCCGGGGCAGGGACTCCTCAAGCGCGCCGGCGCCGACACGCCCCCGGGACTCGGCGAACGCCGGCCAGCGCAGTCCTTCGGCGGACTCGCCGCCCAGGAGGACGTCCAGGCCGCCGCCCAGTGGGTCGCCGTCGACCAGGAGGGCGCGGTGCCCGGCTGCGGCGGCGGTGACGGCCAGGGCGCAGGCCAGGACGGAGGCACCGGCCCCGCCGCGTCCGCCCGCGACGCCGACGGTCAGCGCCTGCTCGCTGATCCCTTCGGCGGAGTCGGCGATGCGGCCCGCGAGCCATGTCTCGGCGTCGGGCAGGAACACCACCTCTTCGGCCCCGAGGCGCACGCCGTGCTCCCACATGCGGGCGTTGTCCAGGTTCCGGCCGACGAGCACCACGCCGGGGCGCCGTGGCAGGCCGCCGGGTGCGGCCCGCAGCGGGCCGGCGCGGTCCTCCCCGACGACCACGAGCGGGGCGGCGCGCCAGTCCCTTTCGTTCACGGGAGCACCGTGTGCCACCTGCGCCTCGGCCCCGGCGGCCGCGCACAGCCGCAGGACGTCGTCGAGCAGGTCCGCGTCCTCGGTGAGGACCAGGATCGGTTCCACGCGGGATTCGGCCATCGGGCCTTCTCCTTCCGGCTTCGCACTCTCACATCCGCGAACGCCGCGGACGATGTGCGCAATCACCGTGCAGAAGCCGGGAAAATTTCGGGGATCTTGGCCCAAATCTGTGGAGAACTCACCGGTTGTGAATAACTCCGTCTACCGAACCGGTGACATCCGCAGAGCGCTCTCACGGTTACGTTCGGTTACGTGTTTGATGGGCGGAGGTCGGCGGGCCGCGCTGACGCACGACGAGCGGAGGAAGCCGTGAGCGACGCCGGAAAAGCCCCCGGACATGCGACGACCCCCGCCGGGGGGGAGAGCGGGGGTCGTCTTCCTCGGTCGACTCGGGGGGGGGAGGAGTCGAACCGGGTTAGCACGGTCGCGAACGATCCGTGACTTCCATGGTGTACCCGAGAGCCTTCTCAGGCAAACCCACGCGCCACAGCTTACGCCGAATGGCGGGCGCCTATCCTCTCTACCGTGGAAAACGCCCAGCCGCCGCGCACCGCCGCCTTCTTCGACCTGGACAAGACGGTCATTGCGAAGTCGAGCACGCTCACCTTCGGCAAGTCCTTCTACCGGGGCGGGCTGATGAATCGCCGCGCCGTCCTGCGGACCGCCTACTCCCGCTTCATCTTCCTCATCGGCCGTGCCGACCACGAGCAGATCGAGCGCATGCGGGAGTACCTGTCGGACCTGTGCCGCGGCTGGAACGTCGAGCAGGTGAAGGAGATCGTCGCGGAGACGCTGCACGAGATCATCGATCCGCTCATCTACGACGAGGCGGCCTCGCTGATCGAGCAGCACCACCTCGCCGGGCGGGACGTGGTGATCGTCTCCACCTCCGGCGCCGAGGTGGTGGAGCCGATCGGCGAGCTGCTCGGCGCCGACCGGGTCGTGGCCACCCGCATGGTGGTCGCGGACGGCCGCTACACCGGCGAGGTGGAGTACTACGCGTACGGCCCCACCAAGGCGGAGGCCATCGCGGAACTGGCCGAGTCCGAGGGGTACGACCTGCCGCGCTGCTACGCCTACAGCGACTCCTTCACCGACCTGCCGATGCTGGAGGCCGTCGGCCACCCGCACGCCGTCAATCCCGACCGCGCGCTGCGCCGCGAGGCCGTCGCCCGGGACTGGCCCGTGCTGGCCTTCTCCCGGCCCGTGCGGCTCAAGCAGCGGCTGCCCACGCTGACCGTCCCGCCCGCCCCGGTGCTGGCCGCGGCCGCCGTGGGCGCCGCCGCGGCCACGGCGGGCCTCGTCTGGTACGCCAGCAGGCGCCGCAGCCAGCACGCCACACGGTGAGGCCCGCGCGCGCCGAGCGAAGGCCGTCCGCGCCTGCCCGCGCCCGTGCCCCACGCGCCACTGCCAGGACGGGGACGGTCACCCCGGAGGAACCGCGCGGGGCGGTGGAAAAGCGACAGGGGTTCCCCATCCGCCCGATGTGGAGTACAAAGGACATAACGGCCCGCGAGACCAACGGCATCCGAAAAGGATCCCCGTCCACGCACCACGGCCCACGGACCGCGCATGACCACCGGGAACCCACGCGACGCCGACCCGTCGAATACGGGCCCACCGCGTCAGGCAGGGCCGAAGTCGCCCCCCTGAGCGGATATACCGAGCACGCACTGGTAACCCGGTGGGCATGCCAGCGGCGGCACGGCTCAGCCCAGCGTGCCGCCGCATCCCCGCGCCCGGCGGACGGGCACGGCGCCGCGACGGTGCGCCGCACGCCCGGCCGCGACGCGCACTCCTCCGCTCATGCGGCCCCGCGCTGCAACGCCTCGCACACGGCGGTGGACTCGCGCGCGCCCAGCTCCACCGAGCGCCCGCAGTGGCCGATCCACGCGGCCACACCCTCCCGCGTACCCGAGGTGTAGCCCTCCAGGGCCCGGCGGTACGCGTCCGCACCCTCCTCCGCGTGCCCCACCTCGGCCGGGCAGACGGACTTGGGGTCGAGCCCGCTGCCGATCAGCACCATGCGCCCGGCCGCCCGCGCGATGAGGCCGTTGTGCGAACCGAAGGGGCGCAGCGCGAGCAGTTCGCCGTGCACGACCGCCGCCGTCACCAGCGCCGGTGCCGAGGTGCCCGCCACGACGACCTCGGCCAGCTTCTCCAGCCGCACCGACACCTCGTCGGCCGGCGGCAGCGGCAGGGGCGACGCGGGCCCGGTCACCGGCTCACCGGCCAGCCGGGGCCGCCCCACGGTGTGCTCGTCCGCCGCGCCCGTGGCCGCGACGAGGTGCAGCCGGGCCAGCACCCGCAGCGGCGACTGCCGCCACACCGGCAGGAGCTGACCGGCCTCGGCCGTCACCCGCAGTGCGGCGCCCACCGTCCTGGCCTCGTCGTCCGACCCGAAGTCCGTGCGCCTGCGCACCTCCTCCAGCGCCCAGTCCGCCCCGGCGAGCGCCGCGGAGGCACGGGCGCCGCGCAGCACCGCCTCGGAGGTCACCTCGGCGCTGCGCCGCCGCATCACCCGGTGGCCGTAGACCCCGTCCACGGACTTGCGCACCGCTTCGACGGCGGCCTCCACACCGGGGAGCGTGCCGAGCATGGCCAGCGGGTCCGGACTCGTACTCATGGGGACGACCCTACGCACCCCGCACACCCCCCACGCTCCCCGATCGAGTGGTCTTCTTCACTCGCCCCCCGGTCTGCGAACGGGGCCCCGCACCGCGCACTACGCTGTTGAACATGAAGATCGCTTTCGTTGGCAAGGGCGGCAGCGGCAAGACGACGCTGTCCTCCCTGTTCATCCGTCACCTCGCCGCGGACGGCACCCCGGTCGTCGCCATGGATGCCGACATCAACCAGCACCTCGGCGCGGCCCTCGGCCTCACCGAGGCGCAGGCCGCCGCGCTGCCGGCGATGGGTGCCAACCTGCCGCTCATCAAGGAGTACCTGCGCGGCTCCAACCCCCGTATCCCATCCGCGGACACCATGATCAAGACGACGCCGCCGGGCGCGGGATCCCGGCTGCTGCGCGTCACCGAGGACAACCCGGTCTACGACGCGTGCGCCCGTCCGGTAGCGCTCGACGGCGGCGGGGTGCGGCTGCTGGTCACCGGCCCGTTCACCGAGGCGGACCTCGGCGTCGCGTGCTACCACTCCAAGGTCGGCGCGGTCGAGCTGTGCCTGAACCACCTGGTCGACGGGCGCGAGGAGTTCGTCGTGGTGGACATGACGGCCGGGTCCGACTCCTTCGCCTCCGGCCTGTTCACCCGCTTCGACATGACGTTCCTGGTGGCCGAGCCCACGCGCAAGGGCGTCGCCGTCTACCGCCAGTACCGCGAGTACGCGCAGGACTTCGGCGTGCCGCTCAAGGTGGTGGGCAACAAGGTGCAGGGCCCCGACGACCTGGCGTTCCTGCGGAACGAGGTCGGCGACGACCTGCTGGTGACGGTCGGCCACTCGGAGTGGGTCCGGGCCATGGAGAAGGGCCGCCCGCGTCCGTTCGCGGAGCTGGAGGACGCCAACCGGCGGGCGCTTCGGACCCTGCGGGAGACGGCCGACGCGGCGTACGGACGGCGGGACTGGGAGCGCTACACGCGGCAGATGGTCCACTTCCACCTGCGGAACGCGGAGAGCTGGGGCAACGCCAGGACGGGCGCCGACCTCGCGGCGCAGGTGGACCCCGGCTTCGTCCTGGACGAGCGCCTGCCGGCGTCCGCCGCCCAGCCCGCCTGACGCACGGACCGCCGCCGGGCCGGCGGGCGGACGGCCGCCCGGCCCTCCACGGGGAGGGCCGGGCGGCGCGGGCGGACGGTCAGGAGTCCCCGGGTCCGCCGGAGCCGTCCGCCGCGTCACCGCCCGCCGCCCGGGGCGCCGACGCCAGGAACGTCCCCCACCCCTTCCGGGGCTGCTCACCGACGCCGAGCGTGCGCAGTTTCCGCAGGACCCGCGGGTCCTGGGCGTCCAGCCAGTCGACGAGCTGGCGGAAGGACACGCAGCGCACCTCCTCCTGGACGCAGACGGTCTTGATGACGTCCTCCACGGCACGCATGTAGATGCCGCCGTTCCAGCCGTTGAAGTGGTTGCCGATGATCATCGGCGCCCGGTTGCCCCGGTAGGCGCGTTCGAAGCCCTGGAGCAGGCCGTCGCGCATCTGCTGCTCCCAGTAGGGGTGCATGGCCGGGTCACCGCTGCCGGGGCCGGACTGGTTGACCATGAAGTTGTAGTCCATGGACAGCGTCTCGAAGTCGCGCCCGGGCATCGGTACGAGTTGCAGCGGCAGGTCCCACAGCCCCCGGTCCTTCGCGGGCCACACCTGCCGGCCGATGCCGCTGGAGTCGTAGCGGAATCCCATGTCCCGGGCGGCCTCGACGAGGTTCTCACGGCCCTCCAGGCAGGGGGTGCGCCCGCCGGCCAGCTCCCGCTCGTAGTCGAAGGGCAGCGGGTCGGCGTCCTGCCAGCCGGTCGTGGTCTTCCAGTTGCGCACGAACCACTTGGCCTGGCGGATCTCGCTCTTCCAGTCCTCGACCGACCAGCTCTCCACACCGGTGGGCCCGCAGAAGTGCCCGTTGAAGTGCGTGCCGATCTCACTGCCGTCGAGCCACGCCGCCCGGAGTTCGTCGAGGGTGGCGCGGATGTTCTCGTCCTTGAGGTAGCCGATGTCGGAGGCGCCGGGCCGGTGCCCCGGCGGGTCGTAGCGCAGGGCCTCGTCCTCGGGCAGCAGGTAGACGCCGCTCAGGAAGTACGTCATGTGGGCGCCGTACTCGCCGCCGACCTCGCGGAAGTGGGAGAACAGCTCCTTGCCGTCCTCCCCGGCGCCGTCCCAGGAGAAGACGACGAACTGCGGTGGCCGCTCGCCCGGCTGGAGCCGGGCGGGCTTCGGCTGGTGCGGCTGGACCCCGGTGAACGCGGTGGAGCCGTCGCCGATCACCTGGGGGAGCTGCGGTTTGTCGGCCCGTTCCGCCGGGCGGCCGCCGGTGCTGCCGCCCTCTCCGCCACCGGACGTGCCGTCTCCGCAGCCCGCCAGCAGCACCGCCGCCGCGGCCACCGCCGCGATCCCGCAGCGTGTCCGTGCGCCTGCCATCCCTCACCTCGTCACTCGTCGCCACTCCGTGCGCCTTAAAAGTCGCACGATGTGATTGATGAGCCGGTATGACAAGCACACTGTTGTACGGGCTTCACTCGATGGGACGAACACCTCTGCCGCACCCCCGCGAGCGCTTTCGCCACTCTTTACCTTGCATTACGCTTCGTTTACCTGCACTTGGTGTAATCAAGTCTGCACACACCGTGACCCACGTCTGTGCGAACCCGCCGCCGCGCGGGCCGCCCGTGCCGACCCTCCACCCCCGACGGACACGACGCGGCCCGCACCGACCAGCGCCGGCGTAGCGCCGTGACCGAAAGACGGAGAGGGATCGATGTCCGAACGCGCACCCACGTCCCCGCCCGGCGGCCCCCGCGCCGAGCACCCCCTGCCACCCCCGGCCGTCCCGACGCCCCACCCGCCGCACTCCTCGCACTCCTCGCACCCCGACGCGTCCGGCCTGTTCGGCTCCTCGGGCGGGCCCGGCTCCCCGGCCGGGCCCGGCAGCCCGCACCGCCCCGGCGGCCCCGGCCCGGCCGCGGCGCCGCGCGGCCGCTGGTCCGCCGACCTGTCCGCGTCCGTCGCCGTCTTCCTCGTGGCCCTGCCGCTCTCCCTCGGCATCGCGCTCGCCACCGGCGCGCCCCTCCAGGCGGGGCTCGTGGCCGCCGCCGTGGGCGGCATCGTCGCCGGACGGCTCGGCGGCGCGCCGTTGCAGGTCAGCGGCCCCGCGGCGGGGCTGACCGTCGTCACCGCCGAGCTGATCCAGACGTACGGCTGGCAGACGACCTGCGTGATCACGATCGTCGCCGGGCTCACCCAGCTCGGGCTCGCCCACGCCCGGGTGGCCAGGTCCGCCCTCATGGTGAGCCCCGCCATCGTCCACGGCATGCTCGCGGGGATCGGCGTGACCATCGCCGTGGCACAGCTCCACATCGTGCTCGGCGGCAGCCCGGAGAGCTCGGTCATCGAGAACGTCCGGGAGCTGCCGCAGCAGCTCTCCGACCCACACCCGGCGGCCCTGTCCGTCAGCGCGCTCACCGTGGCGGCCCTGCTGCTGTGGCCCCGGCTGCGCGGGCGGTGGGGGAAGGCGGTGCGGACGGTGCCCGGGCCGCTGGCCGCCGTGGTCCTGTCCACCGGGTTCGCCGTCGCCGCCGGGCTGCACCTGCCCCGGGTCGACCTCCCGTCCTGGCGCAGCCACGCCCTGCCCGGGATGCCCGAGGGCCCGGTGCTCGGCCTGCTCGCGGCGGTGCTGACGATCACACTGGTGGCCAGCGTCGAGTCGCTGCTGTCGGCCATCGCCATCGACAAGCTCACCAACGCCCGCACCCAGCGCACCGGCGAACGGCCCATCCCGCGCGCCGACCTCGACAAGGAGCTGCGCGGCCAGGGCGCCGCCAACGTGGTCTCCGGCGCCCTCGGCGGACTGCCGGTCACCGGCGTCGCGGTGCGCAGCTCGGCCAACGTGAGTGCCGGCGCCGTCAGCCGCAACTCCGCCATCCTGCACGGCTGCTGGGTGGCCCTCGCGGCCGGGCTGCTCGTCGCGCTGCTGGAGTTCATCCCCCTGGCCTCGCTTGCCGCGCTGGTCATGGTGGTGGGCGTGCAGATGGTGAACCTGACGCACATCCGCACGGTGACCCGCCACCGGGAGGCCGTCGTCTACGCGCCGACGACAGCGGGTGTGGTGCTGCTCGGCGTCCTGGAGGGCGTGGCGATCGGCATCGCGGTGGCCATCGGCGTGGCCCTGCACCGGCTGGCCCGCACCCGCATCGTCCACGAGGCGCCGCCCGGCCCCGGCGCGCCCGGCGGGGCGTCCGGCGGGGCGTCCGGCGGGGACGCCTCCCCCTCGCGGACGACGCCGGACGACGGCACGCACCGGGTCGTGGTGCGCGGCCAGCTCACGTTCCTCGCGGTGCCCCGGCTCACCCGGACGCTGAACCAGGTGCCGCACGGCAGCCGGGCCCGCGTCGAGCTGGACGGCTCCTTCATCGACCACGCCGCCTTCGAGTCGCTCCAGGACTGGCGCACCGCGCACGTCGCCCACGGCGGGGAGGCCGAGATCACCGGACGGGCGGGCGCGCGCATCGCCGAACCGGCCAGCGTCCACCACTGCACACCGTGGACGCCGTGGCGCAACCACCACTGCACCCACCCCGGCCCGGAGCAGGAGGCGGCGGGGGCGCGCCCGGAGCGGCGCGGTCAGCTCCTGGGCGGCGTGCGGGACTTCCAGCGCCACACCGCGCCGCTGGTCCGTGACGAGCTGGCGCGGTTGTCACGGGACGGGCAGCAGCCCTCCCACCTCTTCCTCACCTGCGCGGACTCCCGGCTCGTCACCAGCATGATCACGTCCAGCGGCCCCGGTGACCTGTACACCGTCCGCAACGTGGGGAATCTGGTCCCGTTCCCCGGGCGGGGCACCGGCGACCACTCGGTCGCCGCGGCGATCGAGTACGCCGTGCACGTGCTGGAGGTCGGTTCGATCACCGTGTGCGGGCACTCCGGCTGCGGGGCCATGCAGACCCTGTACGCCAGCCGGCACGCCCCGCCGGAGAACCCGCTGCCGCAGTCGCTGTCCCTCTGGCTGCGGCACGGCCAGCCCAGCCTGCGGCGGCTGGCGGAGCGGGACGGCTTCGTGCCGCGTCTGGCCGACCGGCCGGTGGCGGACGGCGTCGAGGCGCTGTGCCTGGCCAACGTCCTCCAGCAGCTCGAACACCTGCGGGCCCACGCGTGCGTCGCCCAGCGGCTCGCCGAGGGGTCGCTGGAGCTGCACGGGATGTACTTCCACGTGGCCGACGCGCAGGCGTACGTGCTGGACGCCACCGACGCGCGCGGGGCGGACGCGGCCACGGGCGAGGCACCCGTGTTCGTGCCGCCCGTGTTCACCCCCGTGCCCACCGGGTGAGACGGCGGGCGTGCCGGGACCGCCCGGTCCCGGCACGCCCCGCCCGGTCCCGGCACGCCCCGCCCGGTCCCGGCACGCCCCGCCCGGTCCCGGCACGCCCCGCCGGGCGCCGCGGCGTGCGCCCGAGGGGCCGTCAGATCCGGCTCTCGACCGTCCGCTGCCCGCCCGTGCGCCGTTCGGCTCAGCCCGCCGACCGCTCACCGCAAAAGGTCTAAACCATTTGCCGGACAACCCTTGCCACACCCCCGATGAGCTGCTGAGGTAAGAGCCGGGACACAGAGCGCACACCCTGGGAAAGGGAGATGTCGTGAGCAACGAAAGCCTGGCCAACCTGGCCAAGGAGGAGCGGAGGTTCGAGCCGCCTGCCGAGCTGGCCGCCCACGCGAACGTGACCGCCGAGGCGTACGAGCGGGCGCGCGCCGACCGGCTGGGCTTCTGGGCCGAGCAGGCCCGCCGGCTGAGCTGGGCGACGGAGCCGACGGAGACGCTCGACTGGTCCAACCCTCCCTTCGCCAAGTGGTTCCAGGACGGCAAGCTCAACGTCGCCTACAACTGCGTCGACCGGCACGTCGAGGCCGGGCACGGCGACCGCGTGGCGCTGCACTTCGAGGGCGAGCCCGGCGACAGCCGCGCCGTCACCTACGCGGAGCTCCAGCGGGAGGTCTCCCAGGCGGCCAACGCGCTCACCGAGCTGGGCGTCCGGGCCGGGGACCGGGTCGCCATCTACCTGCCGATGATCCCCGAGGCCGTCGTCGCCATGCTGGCCTGCGCCCGCATCGGCGCCCCGCACTCCGTGGTGTTCGGCGGCTTCTCCGCCGACGCGCTGGCCACCCGCATCGAGGACGCCGACGCCCGCGTCGTCATCACCTCCGACGGCGGCTACCGCAAGGGCGCGCCCAGCGCGCTCAAGCCGGCCGTGGACGAGGCGCTGACCCGTCCCGGCACCGACCGCGTCCGCACGGTCCTCGTCGTGCGGCGCACCGGGCAGGACGTCGCGTGGACCGAGGGCCGCGACGTGTGGTGGCACGACGCCGTCGGGCGGCAGAGCGACCAGCACACGCCGGAGGCGTTCGACGCCGAGCACCCGCTGTTCATCCTCTACACCTCCGGGACCACCGGCAAGCCCAAGGGCATCCTGCACACCAGCGGCGGCTACCTCACGCAGACCGCCTACACCCACCACGCCGTCTTCGACCTGAAGCCGGAGTCGGACGTGTTCTGGTGCACCGCCGACGTCGGCTGGGTGACCGGGCACTCCTACATCGTCTACGGGCCGCTGGCCAACGGGGCGACGGAGGTGCTGTACGAGGGCACGCCGGACGCGCCGCACAAGGGCCGCTGGTGGGAGATCGTCCAGAAGTACGGGGTGACGGTCTTCTACACCGCGCCCACCGCGATCCGCGCGGCGATGAAGTGGGGCGACGAGATCCCGGCGAAGTTCGACCTGTCCTCGCTGCGGCTGCTGGGCTCGGTGGGTGAGCCGATCAACCCCGAGGCGTGGATCTGGTACCGGGAGCACATCGGCGCGGGCCGCGCCCCGATCGTGGACACCTGGTGGCAGACGGAGACGGGCGGCATCATGGTCAGCCCGCTGCCCGGCGTCACCGCCACCAAGCCCGGTTCGGCGCAGGTGCCGCTGCCCGGTATCGCGGCGACGGTCGTCGACGACGAGGCCCGGGAGGTGCCCGACGGCAACGGCGGCTACCTGGTGCTGACCGAGCCGTGGCCGTCCATGCTCCGCACGATCTGGGGCGACGACCAGCGCTACCTGGACACCTACTGGTCCCGCTTCGAGGGCCGCTACTTCGCGGGGGACGGCGCCAAGAAGGACGAGGACGGCGACATCTGGCTGCTGGGCCGGGTGGACGACGTGATGCTGGTCTCCGGGCACAACATCTCCACGACGGAGGTGGAGTCGGCGCTCGTGTCGCACCCGGCGGTGGCGGAGGCGGCCGTCGTCGGCGCCGCCGACCCGCAGACGACGCAGGCCATCTGCGCCTTCGTCATCCTGCGCGGGACGGCGACCGAGAGCGAGGACCTGGTAAGCGAGCTGCGCGCCCACGTCGGCAAGCAGCTCGGGCCGATCGCCAAGCCGAAGCGCGTCCTGCCCGTCGCCGAGCTGCCGAAGACGCGCTCGGGCAAGATCATGCGGCGGCTGCTGCGCGACGTGGCCGAGAACCGCCAGCTGGGTGACGTCACCACGCTGACGGACTCCTCGGTGATGCAGCTGATCCAGTCCCGGCTGCCCGCCGCGTCCAGCGAGGACTGACGCGGGCACGGCCCCGCGAGGACTGTCCCGTCCCGATGCGGGTAGGGCGCCGGAGCGAGACACGCTCCGGCGCCCTGCCCGCGCGTTGGCTAGCCTGAGGTCACCCTGCTGATCGCGGCGCGCCGGACCAGGTTTCCGGCATGCTGTTACCCCGGGTATTCCGGGTGGCAGGACACACGTCAGCAAGCCAGAGGGAGTGAGCGATGAGCGCAGCGGACGAGGACAGCGCGGTCCACGGGGGCCGTGCCGTCCACGGAGGCGCCGGTACCCGCGAGGCCGGTGGTGCCCGCGACGGCCGCAGCCTCGGCCAGTTGGTCGCCTCGGCCACCGCCGAGATGTCGGCGCTGGTGCACGAGGAGATCGCCCTGGCGAAGACGGAGATGAAGGACTCCGTCAACCGCGGGATCGCGGGCAGCGGCGCGATCATCGTCGCGGGCGTCCTCGCCCTGTTCTCGCTGCCCGTCTTCAGCTTCGCGCTCGCGTACTGGCTGCACGCCTGGTGGAAGATCCCGCTCGCCCTCGCACTGACCGTCGTCGGCGTGATCATGCTGGTGTTCGCCCTGGTGTGCGGGCTCGTCGCCAAGTCGCTGCTCCAGAAGATCCAGGCTCCCCGGCGCAGCATCGCCTCGGCCAAGGAGACGGCGGGGCTGCTCACGCACGCCAAGCCGCATCCCCGGGCCGCGTCGGACGGACGTGCGACGGGCGGCCGGGCCGTGGACTTCCGCAAGGCGGACACGCCCGTACCGGCCGGGAAGAAGTGACACACTCCTGACCATGACCGCCCCCGCATCGCCCGTACCGTCGCTGGACGGCCCCTGGACGCACCGGGACGTCGCAGCGAACGGCGCCCGGTTCCACATCGCCGAGCTGGGCCGGGGGCCGCTCGTCCTGCTGCTGCACGGCTTCCCGCAGTTCTGGTGGTCCTGGCGCCACCAACTGCCCGCCCTGGCCGACGCCGGTTACCGGGCCGTCGCCATGGACCTGCGCGGGGTGGGCGGCAGCGACCGCACCCCCCGGGGCTACGACCCGGCCAACCTCGCGCTCGACGTCACCGGCGTCATCCGCTCGCTCGGGGAGCCCGACGCGGCGCTGGTCGGCCACGACCTGGGCGGCTACCTGGCCTGGACGGCGGCGGTCATGCGGCCGAAGCTCATCCGCCGCCTCGCCGTGTCCTCCATGCCGCACCCCCGGCGCTGGCGTGCGGCGATGCTGCGGGACGTGCGGCAGAGCGCGGCGGGCTCCCACATCTGGGGGTTCCAGCGCCCGCTGGTCCCGGAGCGGCAGCTCGTGGCGGACGACGGCGCGCTGGTGGGCCGCCTGATCAGCCGGTGGTCGGGCCCCCGGCTGCCGGAGGCGTTCGACGAGGAGGCCCTGGCCACCTACCGGCGGGCCATGTGCGTCCCCTCCACCGCGCACTGCTCGGTGGAGCCGTACCGCTGGCTGGTGCGCTCGCTGGCCCGGCCGGACGGCGTCCAGTTCTACCGGCGGATGAAGCGCCCGGTGCGGGTGCCCACGCTGCACCTGCACGGCTCCCTCGACCCGGTGCTGCGCACCCGCAGCGCGGCGGGCTCGGGGCAGTACGTCGAAGCCCCCTACCGCTGGCGGCTGTTCGACGGGCTCGGGCACTTCCCCCACGAGGAGGACCCGGCGTCGTTCTCCACCGAGCTGATCGACTGGCTGAAGGACCCCGAGCCCGACCGCTGACCGGCGCCGTCCGCACGGCCGCGTGCGGCACGTCCGCACGGCCCGCGCCCCGGTACCGTCCGCCGCGCGCGGGGCCGCGCACACGTGCCGCACGCATAGGCCGATTGGCCGTCGCCCGGGTGGTTACCGACCTTGGGGTGCGGGCACAGTCCGGGGTATGGGCTGGACGCACGACTACCGTGACGTGTCTCGTAACTCCAGGGGAAGGGGGGCGGCCCAGGTATCCGCCGCGCACCTCACCCACGATCTCCGTGATCCACGCGATCCCCACGAGTTCGGCGATCCGCGCGATCCCCGGCTCGGCATTCCGCGCATCCTGGGCCGCCGCGCCCGCTGGGTGGGCGCACGCCTGCGCCACACCCGGAACTGACACCCCCGCCCCCCGGCACCTGAACCGGGCTCCGCCCTGCCCGGGCGCGCCCGGGCAGGGGGCGGTACCGGACGCGCCCGGGACGGTGGGCCGTCGGCTACATCGCGCAGCCCTGGCTGTCCACCGGCCGCTGGGCGGCGCGCCCGCGGGTGATGTTCTCGCGGACCTCGTCGACGGTCAGGGCGTACCCCGTCTGCGGGTCGTCCAGGGACTTGGCGAAGATGACGCCGTACACCTGGCCGTCCGGGGTGAGCAGCGGTCCGCCGGAGTTGCCCTGCCGCACCAGGGCGCGCAGGGAGTAGACGTCGCGGCGGACGGTCCCGCGGTGGTAGATGTCCGGGCCCTCGGCCTGCACCCGGCCGCGCACCCGGGCGGCGCGGACGTCGAAGCCGCCGTTCTCGGGGAAGCCGGCGACGATGGCGCCGTCCCCGGTGGTGGCGTCGCCCGACGCCAGCTCCAGCGGCGGCGCGTCCAGCCCCGGGACCTCCAGGACGGCGATGTCCCGCGCCCAGTCGTAGAGGACGACCCGCGCGTCGTAGAGCCGCCCCTCGCCGCCGACCTGCACGGTCGGCTCGTCCACCCCGCCGACGACGTGGGCGTTCGTCATCACCCGGTCGTCGTGGAAGACGAAGCCGGTGCCCTCCAGCGACTTGCCGCAGCTCGGCGCCGTGCCGGTGACCTTGACGATCGACTCCTTCGCGCGGGTGACGGCCGGGCTCGCGGCCAGCTTCGGGTCCGGTGCGGGGACGCTGGTGATCGGCTCGTTGGCGAACGGCGAGAACACCTGCGGGAAACCGTTCTGCGCGAGCACGGCCGTGAAGTCGGTGAACCAGGTGTTCGCCTGGCCCGGCACCGCCCGCGAGACGCCCTGGAGCACCGTGGAGCTGCGGACCTCCCGGCCGAGGGTGGGCAGCGACGTGGTGGCCAGCGCGGAACCGATCAGCCAGGCGACGAACAGCATGGCCACGACGTTGACCAGCGCGCCGCCCGTCGCGTCCACCGCCCGCGCGGGCGACCAGGTGATGTGGCCGCGCAGCCGGTTGCCGAGGTGCGTGGTGAACGCCTGCCCGACGGACGCGCACACCACGACGATGACGACGGCCGCCACCGCCTCCAGCGTTCCGGCCGCGGCGCCGCCGCTCAGTTCCCGCCACAGCGGCGGCAGCAGCATGACGGCGACGAGCCCGCCGCCCAGGAAACCGGCCACCGACAGCACGCCGACGACGAAGCCCTGTCGGTACCCGACGACCGCGAACCACAGGGCCGCGAGCACCAGCAGGATGTCCAGCACGTTCACCGTGTCAGCCTCGCCTCGTTCGCCTCGGTGGCCTTGCTCGCCTCGGTGGCCCCGGCCGCCCCGGTGGCGGCCCGGATGGCCGGGGTGTCCCGGATGGCCCGGCTGGTCCCGTAAGCACCGGGGTCCGGGGCCGTGTCGTCGTCCAGAACCTTCTCCTGTTCACAGCACGGTACGCATCATCCGGCCCCGGCTGCACCGCGAGCCCCACCCGCCGTGGCGGCACGGAAGGCTCCGCCGGGCGCCCGGCTGCCCGGCTGTCCGGTCAGGCGTGCCAGTCGAGCGGGATGCCCCGCTCGGTGTCCCAGGGGCGCTCCCATCCGGCGAAGTGCAGGATGCGGTCGATCACCCCGGCCGTGAACCCCCACACCAGGGCGCCGCGCGCCTGGAAGCACGGCCCCCGGTAGCCGCTGGGGTGCAGGGCGGTGCCCCGGTGGGCGGGGTCCGCCAGCTCGGCGACGGAGACGGTGAAGACCCGCGCCGTCTCGCCCGCGTCCACCGCGGCCACCGGTGTCGGCTCCCGCCACCAGCCCAGCACCGGGGTGACGACGAAGCCGCTCACCGGGATGTACAGCCGGGGCAGCACGCCGAAGACCTGCACCCCGGCCGGGTCGAGCCCCGTCTCCTCCTGGGCCTCGCGCAGCGCGGCGCGCAGCGGCCCCTCACCCTGCGGGTCGCCGTCCTCCGGATCGAGGGCGCCGCCGGGGAAGGACGGCTGGCCCGCGTGGGTCCGCAGGCTGCTGGCCCGTTCCATGAGCAGCAGCTCGGGCCCGGCCGCGCCCTCCCCGAAGAGGATGAGCACGGCGGACTGCCGCCCTCCGGAGGGCGGCGGCAGGAACCGGCTCAGCTCCTCCGGGCGCACCGTCCGCACGGCCTCCGCGACCGGCGCCAGCCACGGCGGGAGGCCCTCGGCGCTGACGGTGACCGGGGCGCCGTCCGCCCTCGGGACCCTCACGCCGCCCCCAGCGGCGGCGCCGCCGTGCCGGGGTAGTCGGGCGGGGGCTTGAGGCGCTGGCCGGGACGGCCGCCCATCTCGTACTTGAGCAGCTTCCGCGCCTTCTCCGGGTCCGTCTCGCCCTCGCCGTACGCGGGGCACAGGTGGGCGATGGGGCAGGCGCCGCAGGCGGGTTTGCGGGAGTGGCAGATGCGGCGTCCGTGGAAGATGGTGCGGTGCGAGAAGTCCGTCCACTCGCTCTTGGGGATGATCGTCGCGATCTCCGTCTCGACGCGCTCGGGATCGGTCTGCGCCGTCAGGCCCCAGCGCCGCACGAGCCGCCCGAAGTGGGTGTCCACGGTCAGTCCGGGCCGCCCGTAGGCGTTGCCGAGGACGACGAAGGCCGTCTTGCGCCCCACGCCCGGCAGGGACACCAGATCCTCCAGGCGGGCGGGCACCTCGCCGCCGAAGCGGTCCCGCAGGGCGGTGGAGAGCCCTATCAGCGACTTGGTCTTGCTGCGGAAGAAGCCGGTGGGCCGGATGAGCTGCTCGACCTTCTCCGGGTCGGCCGCCGCCAGGTCCTCGGGGGTGGGGTAGGCGGCGAACAGGGCGGGCGTCGTCTGGTTGACGCGCAGGTCCGTCGTCTGGGCCGACAGGACGGTGGCCACGAGCAGCTCGAAGGGGTTCTTGAAGTCCAGCTCGGGGTGCGCGTAGGAGAAGACGTCGGCCAGCTCGCGGTTGATGCGGCGCGCCCGGCGGACCATGGCCAGGCGCGACTCCGGTTTGCTCCGCCCGGCGGCGGGCCGCGCCGTCCGCGTGCCGCTGCCACTCCCGCGGGCAGCGCCGGTGCCGCCCGCGGCGCTCCCGCCCGCGCCGCCGCCCGCCGCGCCGGACGGACCGGCCGCCTTCGCCGGACGGGCGCGTCCGGGCGCCCGCGTCCGCGCGTCGTCCCTCTGTTCGCCCTCAGCGGAATCGCCGGAACGGCTCACCCGACCGGCCCCCTTTCTCGTGCCCACAACGGCATGCCGACCACCCGGCCAGCGTAAGGGGACGCGTCGGCATTCGTCCCGGACCCGGCCGATTCACCAGCCCATCGACCCCCTGCCGCACGCGTTCGGCCCCGGTGCGTCAAACTTGTGATTGATCGCACTGCTTCATACCTCCGGCATCATGGGGCCCGTAGCCCCATGCGCAGGCCGACAAGGAGAGAACTCGTGGACGACGTTCTGCGGCGCGCCCCGCTGTTCGCGGCGCTCGATGAGGAGCAGGCGGCTGAGCTGCGTGCCTCCATGTCCGAGACGACGCTGGCCCGTGGCGAGGCCCTGTTCCACGAGGGTGACCCGGGTGACCGGCTCTACGTCGTGACCGAGGGCAAGGTCAAGCTGCACCGCAGCTCCCCCGACGGACGCGAGAACATGCTCGCCGTCCTCGGCCCGGGCGAGCTGATCGGCGAGCTGTCCCTCTTCGACCCCGGCCCGCGCACCGCGACGGCCAGCGCGCTGACCGAGGTCAAGCTGCTCGGGCTCGGCCACGGCGACCTCCAGCCCTGGCTCAACGTCCGCCCCGAGGTCGCCTCCGCGCTGCTGCGCGCCGTGGCCCGCCGGCTGCGCCGCACCAACGACTCCATGTCGGACCTCGTCTTCTCGGACGTGCCCGGCCGCGTCGCCAAGGCCCTGCTCGACCTGTCGCGCCGCTTCGGCGTGCAGTCGGAGGAGGGCATCCACGTCGTCCACGACCTCACCCAGGAGGAGCTGGCGCAGCTCGTCGGCGCGTCCCGGGAGACGGTCAACAAGGCGCTGGCCGACTTCGCCAGCCGCGGCTGGCTCCGGCTGGAGGCCCGCGCGGTGATCCTGCTGGACGTCGAGCGGCTGGCGAAGCGCTCCCGCTGACGGCGGGCGGCGTCCTGCGCCGGGACCGGGCGCGCGGGCGCCCGGCGCCGGGCCTCAGATGAGCCCGTGTTCGTCCAGGTACTCGAGCTGGGCGCGCACGGACAGCTCGGCGGCGGGCCACAGGCTGCGGTCCACGTCCGCGTAGACGTGGGCCACCACCTCGGCGGGCGTGCGGTACCCGTTCTCCACCGCCGTCTCCACCTGGGCGAGCCGCTTGGCGCGGTGCACCAGGTAGTAGTCGACGGCGCCCTGGGCGTCGGCCAGCACCGGGCCGTGGCCCGGCAGCACCGTCGTCACGCCGTCGTCCACGGTCAGCGAGCGCAGGCGGCGCAGCGAGTCCAGGTACTCCCCCAGGCGGCCGTCGGGGTGGGCGACCAGGGTGGTGCCCCGGCCGAGCACGGTGTCACCGGTCAGCACGGCGGCGTCGGCCGGCAGGTGGAAGCTCAGCGAGTCCTCGGTGTGCCCGGGGGTGGGCACCACCCGCAGTTCCAGACCGCCGGTCGTGACGACGTCACCGGGCGCCAGCCCCTCGTCGCCCAGCCGCAGCGCCGGGTCCAGCGCCCGCACGTGCGTACCGGTCAGCTCGGCGAACCGGGCGGCGCCCTCGGCGTGGTCGGGGTGGCCGTGCGTCAGCAGCGTGAGCCCGACCCGCCTGCCCGCCCGCCCGGCCGCCGCCACCACCGCGCGCAGGTGCCCCTCGTCCAGCGGGCCCGGGTCGATGACGACCGCCTCCGCGGCGTCCGGCTCGGCGACGATCCAGGTGTTGGTGCCGTCCAGCGTCATCGGGGAGGCGTTCGGCGCGAGGACGCAGGTGGCGCGCTCGGTGGCCGGTCCGCTCGCGGCGGCCCCGCGCGGCTGCCCGGGAAGCTCGGTGGCGTTCGTCATACCGGAAAGACCTTCTTCTCGAACTCGTCGTGGCCCGGCCAGCTCAGCACGATCGCGTCCCCCTCCAGCGCGGCGCGGGCCAGGACGGGCGCGAGGTCGCGCCTCGCGGCCTCGGCCAGCGCGTCGGCGGCGGAGCCGAGGGGCGCCAGGCTGCGCAGGGTGGCGATGGTGGGCGGCATCATGAGCAGCTCACCGCGGTCGTAGCCCTCGGCGGCGTCCCCCGGGCGCAGCCACACGGTGCGGTCCGCCTCGGTGGACGCGTTGCGGGTGCGCTGGCCGCGCGGCAGGGCCGCCACGAAGAAGAACGTGTCGTAGCGGCGCGCCTCGAACTCCGGGGTGATCCAGCGTGCCCAGGGCCCGAGCAGGTCACTGCGCAGGACGAGGCCCCGGCGGCCGAGGAAGTCGGCGAAGGACAGGGTGCGGTCGACCAGCGCCCGCCGGTCGGCCTCCCACTCCTCGCCCGTGGTGTCGGCGACGACGGAGCGGGCGTCCGGGCCCGCGAGGAGGACCCCCGCCTCCTCGAACGTCTCCCGCACGGCCGCGCACACCAGGGCCTGTGCCTCGGCCGGGCCGGTGCCCAGCCGCTCGGCCCACCGCGCCCGGCCGGGACCGGCCCAGCGGACGTCGCCCTCGTCGCGCGGGTCCACCCCGCCGCCGGGATAGGCGTAGGCGCCGCCCGCGAAGGCCATCGACGTGCGGCGCCGCAGCAGGTGGACGGACGGGCCGTGCCGCTCCTCGTCGCGCAGGAGCATGACGGTGGCGGCCCGGCGCGGGGCCACCGGAACCAGCTCACCCCGCTGGAGCGCGCGGATGCGGTCCGGCCACTCGGGCGGGAACCACTGGCCGCCGTTCCGGCTGGTTCCGCTGTCGGCGCTGTTGGGCATGGCCGGATCGTACGGGGCGCTGCGCTGATGTTCGAGAGGGCGTCCGGGGTGCCGGACCGCCCCACGGGCCCCGCCCCGCACCCGGCGGGCGTCCCGCCCGGCCCCCGGGTACGGGGGGGGCCGGCCGCGGGCGCGGCCCGGGCTGGCCGGGGGCGCCCGTCGTCGCCTATGGTGCGATCGGACATCTGTGACTGGCAGCGGGAGGGCGCATGACCGGGCCAGCGACCGACGGCGCCACGTCCCCGCGGCGCGCCGGGTGCCACGCGAGCGCCGTCTTCTCCAGCGACGAGGCATGGGCCGACCACGTCTTCCGCTTCCTGCGCCAGGGTCTGGAGCGCGGGGAGCGGCTGCACTACTTCGCCGACAGCACACCGCCCGGAACGGTGACCGACATGCTGTCGCGGCGTGGCCTCGACGTACGCGCGGCGCGGGAGCGGGGCCAGCTGACCGTCATGACCGCGCAGGAGGCCTACCTCGCCTCGGGCGGGTTCGACCCCGACACGATGGTCGAGCAGTGGCACACCGCGGTGGCCTCCGCCGTGCGGGAGGGCTACGCCGGACTGCGCGCGGTCGGGGAGATGTCCTGGTACGGGCGCGGCGTGCGCGCGGCCGAACGGCTGCTGGAGTACGAACTGCGCATCCACGAGGAGGTCTTCGCCCGGCTCCCCCTCACCGCCCTGTGCCTCTACGACCGGCGGCTGCTGCCCGAGGACGACGTGGCCGTGCTCGCCGGCGCACACCTCGTCCGCATGGACGCCGGCCAGGAGCCGGTCCCCTCGCCCGTCCTGCGCGTCGCACCGCTGCCCGACCGCCCCGGACTGCGGCTGGCCGGGGACGCCAACGCGGACAGCCACCGCACCGTGGAGGGCACGGTGGCCGTCCTGTCCCGGCTGTGCCGCGAGGGCGCGGAACTGGACCTCTCCCAGCTGGAGCACATCGACGCCGCCGGAGCCGCCCGGCTGGCCTCCGTCGCCACCCGCGCGCCCGGCGGCCGGCTCGCCGTGCTCGACCCTCCCCCGTCGCTGACGCGCCTGATGGGCCTGTTCCCCGAAATGGGCGCCGCGCTGGAGGTCACCTCACGATGACCTCCAGCACCATGGCCGCACCGGACGAACGCCAGGACCACGCCTTCGACCACCCCGCGCTGTTCTACGCCGGCGAGCGGGAGTTCGTCACCGGCGTGGGCGCCTTCGTCCGGACGGCCCTGGCCGCGGGCGAACCCGCCCTCGTCGCCGTCCCCGGCGTCCGGCTGCGGGCCCTGCGCGACGACCTCGGCCCGCCCGGGGAGGACGTCACCTGGATCGACATGACGCAGCTCGGACGCAACCCCGGCCGCATCCTGTCCGCCCTCCAGGACTTCGCCGACCGCCACCCCGACCGCCCGGCCCGGATCGTCGGCGAACCCATCTGGGGGTCCCGCACCCCGGCCGAGATGCGGGAGGCGACCCGGCACGAGGCCCTGATCAACCTCGCCTTCGCCGGGCGGGTGGCGTCCATCCTGTGCCCCTACGACACCTCCGCCCTCCCCGCCGGCGTCCTCGCCGACGCCCACCGCACCCACCCCGTCGTCACGCGGGGGGACGTCACCCGGCCCAGCCCGCACTACACGGACCCGCTGCGGGTCTGCGCCGACTGCGACGTCCCGCTGCCCGCCCCGCCGCCCACCGTGCACGTGCTGCGCTACGGCACCGGGGACCTCCAGCCCGTACGCGTCCGTGCGGAGAAGTGGATGCGCGAACTCGGCCTGTCCGCCGCGCGCCGCACCGACCTCCTCCTGGCGCTCTGCGAAGCCACGACCAACTCCGTCCGCCACGGCGGCGGCAGCGGCACCCTGCTGCTGTGGTCCTCCGACACCACCGCCCACGTCGAGACCCGCGACGCCGGGCACTTCAGCGACCCCCTCACCGGGCGCAGACGCCCGAACCCGCGCTCCCCCCACGGGGGGCGCGGCGTGTGGATGATCCACGAACTGTGCGACCTGGTCGAGATCCGCGACGGCCGCGACGGCCTGGTGATCCGGATGTCGATGTCCCGGACGGGACCCTGACCACTTGGCGGAACCCCGAACTACGGCTGTCCCCGCGCGGCCCGGCGCGCCCCGCCGCTACGGGTAGACCGTGCCCTCCTGCGGAGACGCCTCGTACCGGTCCTGCGCCATCGCCCGCGCCTCGTCGGCCGAGTGCCCCTGCTCCATCAGCTCCTTGCGGAGCCTCTCCTTCAGCCGGCTGCTGCCCTCGGCCGCCGCCGTCACGGTCCACGGCGTCCGGCAGGCGTAGACGAGCAGGGAGCTGTACTTCCGCAGCCCCTGCGCCTGCTCGATGATGACGGGCAGCGGCGGCGTCTCGGCCCTCCGCGCCTCGGCGAAGTCGGCGGCGACGTCGTCCGCCCACTGGAAGTCCATCAGCACCGCCACGTCGCAGTGGTTCACCAGCCCGATCACGCGGTCGATCTCCAGGGTGAGTTCGGTGGCGTGGTGCGGCTGCACGTACATGCCCGGCGCGTCCTTCGTGGGCTCGGCGCCCGATTCGGCCAGAGCGGCCGGAAGCGAGGCGAAGACGTCCGCGGAGGCCCCGACCCGGTTCAGGCTCTTCTCCTCCTCGACGGCGAAGCCGTACGTCCGCTCGGTGTCGATGGCGATGCGGTTCCTGTCCTCGTAGCCGTGCGAGAACCACGAGAGCATGTTCGAGTACCGGGGGCCGGAGGTGCTCTTGAGCATCGCCACCGTGCCCCGGCCGAGGCCCTCGATGGTGAAGGTCACCGTCTCCAGCCGGGGCATGTGCGGTTCCCGCGTCCGCCACAGGGCTTCCGCGTCGTGCACGGCCGCCCTGGCCCGCTCCTCGTACTCCTCCGGCGACTCCGTCGGCGCGGACACCGCGGCGGCCGGCGCACTCGGCCCCAGCTCCGCCTCCATCGCCTGCCGGTTCACGTTGTTGTCCGTCAGCAGCTTCACGGCCTCCGGCGCCTTCAGTTTCCTGACCGCCATCTGACCGCCGCCGAGCCCGAGGAGCTTGTTCCACAACCACGTCTTCTGCGGGGAGGTCAGGGGCGGGCCGTCCCCGGCCCACTGCTCGTAGAAGTCCCGGGAGGTCTTCAGCACCATCCGCTGGACGGCGCCGCCCCCGGCCGCCCCCGCCCCGGCCGCCGGTCCGGCCCCCGTCCCGGCCGCCGGTCCGTGGCCGGGCCCGGCGGCCACCGAGCGCTGGACGTCGGCCGCGCCCCGCCCCAGCCTGGTCGCGGTGGTCTCGGCGTCCCGCTCCAGCGCGTCGGCGGGGTGGCTGACCCCCGGGGGGACGCCCCCGGCGCGCTGCTGGCGGACGTGCTGCAACTCGTGCCGCATGGTGTGGTCGTCCATGTCGGACGGGCTGCGGAAGACGATGTGGTTGGTCTTCGTGGTGTACGCCTTCGCCCCGACGGCCTCCGCGGACGCGCGGTCCACGTGCACCCGGACGTCGCCGAAGTCCTCGCCGCCGTAGTCGCTCTCCATCGTGTGCCGGACGTCCGCCCGCATCGGAGCGCCCGGACGCCGCGTCACCGCGTCCACCTCGGCCATGGCGTCACGCTGCACGGCCTCGTCGTCCGCATGCCGCTGCACGGCCCCGGGGTGACCGCAGCCCGCGCCGTGCTGGTGGCGTCCCTGTTCCACCAGCCGCGCGACCGCGCCGTTGCCGACGGCCCGCTGAAGGGCCAGCGCTGCCGCCGCAGACATCCGCCCCGCGTCCCCGGCGGCGGCCGTCCCGGCACCGAGGACAGCCGGGTCCGAGGCCCGTTCGGCACCCTGAGGAAGTTCCCGCTCCAGTTCCGGCGCCGCGGGGTGTCGCTTCCTGCCAGCGTGCATGCCGCTTCCCATCGTCGGAGCCCTGACGGTCGGACCGGCCATGCTGCCGCACCGCCCGGCCGAGGAGAAGGGCGAAGAGGGCAGCCTCCGGGGAACTGTTCCGGCGACATCCGGCCGCACCGTGCCGCTGGTGGTGCGCTCTTGCCCGGCCACGCGGCCTGCGCCGCCCGCCGGGGCCACAGGACGTGAGCGGTCCGGGCCCGCCTTCGACCCGGACCACCAGCAGGTTGTCCGGGCGGCCGGCGGCCAGTGCCTCGACCCGCGCGGAACGACTCAGGGATGCCACGCGGATCACCCTAGTGCGCTTGAGCTTCACCGGAGCGAGCTCCGGCACGCTCTCGCCGCCGCGCTGTGCAGGTCCGGGCTGCCGCCTCCTGCGGGGGCAGCTAGCCGTTTGGGAGCCGGATTCCGACGTCGGCTCCGAAGATGGCCCCACAAACCGATCAGGGGCCTGATCCGCTCGCGCGGATCAGGCCCCTGACCTGGTTTTCCCTCTGTCGGGGTGGCGGGATTTGAACCCACGACCTCTTCGTCCCGAACGAGGTTCGGTTGGCGAGCCTGCCAGCATGGATGGCAATTTCCCTGGTCAGGGCGTCGGACTGCCGTGGTCTCGGGTGGCTCCGGAGGGTTTCCGGGGGCAGGTTGGCTCCCAGACGGCTCCCAGTCCGGTCTGCAACGCCCTGGCCGAGTCGCGCCCTACCTGGGAATCGTCCGGTCTGATGCCATGACTGAGGAGAGCGGGAGGGACACTATCGGGCTGGGGGCGCTGTGGGGACGTCGACACGGTGGAAGGGGCCGAATGGTGACCGGTGGGGTTCCGCTGCGAGACGGCTGGCGCGCTGGCGTGCGGACTCGCGCAATGCGGATCAGCGTCTGGAGGAGATCGCCGCGGACCATCTGCGTGCCCTGCACGAGACACTCCGTGCCGATCGATCGGCTTTCGGCTTGTATGACACGGCCTGCGCGGCCGGTGAGCGGCTCGCCGAGGCCCTGAGCTCGCTGGCCGCTGAGGGCGCCGAGTCGGCGGACGCGCTCGTCGCACGTCTCGTCTCCGAGGTTGGCGGAGACGGCGGCACACTCGCCGACGCCGCGGTGCGCAGGGGTGTGGCCGCTGCGGTCCGCGATGTCCGCGACAGGCACCCCGAACTGGACGACGCCATGGACGCGGGTGCCGCGCACGGCGGCTTCGCCTGGGACATCCTGTGCGATCTCTACCAGATCTTCTTCGCCGGCATGGTGGGGGAATTCCTCCGGTCCGTTGTTGCCGAGCACGTCAAACTGGCAGTGCCGGTGCTCATCGCGACCGATCCGGAAAGCAGGATCGCCGACTGGGTCGCGGAGAAGACGGTGGATCTGGTGCCGAATCCCTGCGAGGTGGCCGCTGAAGCGACGGATCTCCCAGAGACCGTGGACATCGCGCAGACAGTAGTGGGCGGTGCACAGGATCCGTCAGCCGTGCTTCCCAAGATCGCCGCGTCGCTGGTACCGCGGGCGGTCGGCAGGGTACTCGGCCTGATCACTGACGAGGCCACAGGAGAAGAGGGAGCCGCGGCATGACCGGGTCCGACCATTTCCTCTGGTGGCGCGGCCACCGCGGGGACCGGCCTCGCGATGCACGCTGGACGGAGATCGGCGAGGAAGCCTTCCAGGAGAAGGAGCGCCGCGTCACCGGCCGGCACCACCTGCCCGGTCCGGTCCCCGACTGGGCCGAGGATCTGTTCCGCGTCGCCAGGGCCGCGTTCATCGCCGACAAATACGTACGCCGGACCGGCGTCCGGGACCGGTGGACCCGCCGCATCAGTCTCACCGTGCCCGTCACGGAGTACGAGCGGTGGCAGAGCGCAGCCATCCGTACCCACTTCACCGCGCTCCTCCAGATCCTCACCGGGGACCATTGGAATGTGGACTTCCGGCCTCTCGCCGGCCATCGGGTCGAGGAGGCGATGATCTTCCCCGGCGACTCTCGTGCCTCGGAAGTCGCGCTGTTCTCCGGTGGGCTGGATTCCCTCAGCTGGGCCGCCACCCGCTCGCGCGCCGATGATCCTCGGCCGCTGCTGCTCGTCATGTTCCGTGAGATCGGCTTGCTGCGTCTCCAGCAGCGGGTGTACAAGGCCGTCGAGCGACTGGGCGGACCACGGCCGGTGACGCTGCTACCGATGAGCCAGACCCCGGCGGGCGACGGCTCCAGGCTGCGGCTGGAGACCTCCTCCCGCACCCGCGGCCTGCTGTACGCGGCGGGAGCGATCCGTGCCGCCACCGCGCACGGAGTGGCCACCGTCCACATTCCCGAGAACGGCCAGGTCGCCCTCAATCCACCTCTGACGCCCGCGCGTTCGGCCGCCTGCTCCACCCGTTCCGTGCACCCGCGGACGCTGGCCGGTCTGAACGCTGTGATTGCCGCCGTGAGCGACGCCGGGAGCGCGGTACGGGTGGTCAATCCCATGGCTCAGCTGACGAAAGGCGAGGTGTGCAGGGCAGGGCGTGACGCGGGCCTCATCCCGGCAGACCTGGAGTCCACCCTGAGCTGCGGCAAGCCGCCCACCCGCCGCAGCGGCGGCCCTCCCATCGCCAACTGCGGCGTCTGTTTCCCGTGCCTGGTGCGCCGCTCCGGGCTGCTCCACGCGAACGGCGCCGACGGCACCCGATACGAGGCATCGCCATGGGCGAACAACCTCCCCTTCAACCGGGGCACCGACTGGCGTGCACTGCAGCGGTGGCTGCTCGGCCGGTACACGCTTACGGATGTGCTCACCGATACTCCGTTGCCGCCGGGTACGGATCCGGCATCGGCGCTCGATGTCATCAGGCGCGGGCGTGAGGAACTGGCCCGGCTGCTTCAGCCGGCGGCTGCGGCCGAGGCAGCCGGTGCGGCGTAGACGGCACCGGCGAGACCTGCTCGCACCGGACCGGAATCGGTCCGCCTCGGCCGCGGGGGACCTTGCCTCCTGCTGTCAGTGGTGTGCTCACCGGTCCGCAGACGTCCGGGCCGGCCTGGACCGCCCCGTGATACATTGAGTCATGTATATTGATACATTGATTGATGTATATGAAGGTGGTGCTCATGAGCAGAACCGTCATCGACCTCGACGACGACGCCTTGGAGGCAGCGGCAAAGGAGCTGGGCACTTCCACGAAGCGGGACACCATCAACACCGCCCTGCGGGAGATCGTGGCCCGCAACCGCCGTCTGCACGCCCTGCACGAACTGCAGGACCTCGCGGACGAAGGCGCTCTTGACGCCGAACTCCTCCTCGACAAGCGTAACTACCGAGGTGGTTCCGCCCGGTGAGCGTGGCCGACTACCTCATCGACACGTCGGCCCTGGTCCGTCTCCTGCTGCGCCAGGCAACCGAGGACTGGGAGCAGCGGGTGGGCGCCGGACTGATCGCCCTGTGTGACCTCACCGAACTGGAAGTGCTCTATTCCGCACGTTCCGAGAAGGACCGTGAAGCCATCCAGGGACGACTGAACCAGTTCACCTGGTGCCCCATGCCCGACGGCGTCTACCGGCGCGCCCGCGTCGTCCAGCGTGGGCTCACGGCCAAGGGGGAGCATCGCAGTGCCGGAGCCGTCGACCTTCTCGTGGCTGCGGCCGCGGAAGAAGCAGGACTCACACTGCTGCACTACGACCGGGACTTCGAAACCATCGCCCGCACCACCGGGCAGCCGGTCCGGATGATCGACATCAGGTAGGCGGTCGGCTTCCGGAGCCCCGGGCTCGCACCCTGAGCATCTGCTGTGCGCCTTCAGGCGTTCCTACCTCCGGCCGACAGGTCGTCCACCAGAAGGTCGAGGGTGGCCTCCTCGTGGAGCGCGACGCCGAGGGCGGTCATGGCGGGGGCGAGACCTGGATCCCAGGTCGCGTTGACGGGCTGGCCGTCGAGCGGCAGCTGAGGGATTCCCTCAGTCTGGCTGTGAGCGGCCAGGTGCTCGTAGTCCTCGGCGCCCATGCGCCATGGCAGGGCCTTGTAGCGGCGGATGATCCGGTTCGCCAGAGCGATGCCCGGCCAGTCGAAATCCCCGTGATACGCGAAACGGCAGTCGGTGGCGGCGAGGGCGTCGAGGAGTGTGAGGACCACCGTGGTGGCGCTGCCGGAAGTGCACACCAGGGGGCGGACGCAGGCCGCGTCGGCCGCAGCCTCCACCACGCGCGGATTCTCACAGACGTGGATCGCTGTTCCGGCGGGCAGCTGCAGCCGCAGGCCGTGCAGATCGCGCAGTGTGAGGTGGGTTTCGGCGTGATGGGCGGCCCGCTCCCGCAGGGCCTGCTCCCGCCAGCCCCCGCCGACGGGGCGCAGCCCGTAGGTCAGCACTGTGCTGGAGACCTCGTCCGGTGTGACGGACACCAGCCGCCACAGTGCGCGCCGGCCGGCCGCTTCGCCGGGGAACTCGGTGCCATGGGCGAGGGCGATGCCGCGCTGGACGAGACGTGCGAGCCAGGTGCCGTCGTCCAGGCCGTGCGCGGAGCCGGTCGTCATGGCGGCGAGTTCTCCTCGGCCTCGGGCGCCGCCCTGCTCCGGGCCGAGCAGGACGGTCAGGACTTGGACCGCCTGCTGAAGCGTTCGTACTGCCGTTTCGGGCGGCACTCCTCTTGGAACGCCGGTACGGCGCAGCAGGCCGTACCACTGCTGGGTCCAGTCCTGGTCTGCGAGTGGAGAAGCGTCCAGTGCCGAGGTGAGCGACGACCAAATGTGCTCGCGCCGTGCCGTGATACCCGCGCGGACGGCCCGGCGGTCGGTGAGCGGCGGGCCGATTTCTTCCAGGACCCCCCTGAGCCCGAGTCCGGCGGCCGAGGCGCGCAGTCGGGCGTCGAGCGTGTCGAGGTGCACGGTCACGGCGGCACTTGTGAGGGGTTTGCCCAACAGGAGGGACAGGTCGTTGCGCTCCCGGGGGGTCACCGAGGTCAGCCGGAGGGAGCCGGTGGCCTGTAGGCCGTTGCCTTCCAGGCGCTTGCGTACCGACTCCCAGAGCCGGATGAGCCCGGGACCGGCCAGCCAGTCCCGTGTCGCGGCGGGCAGCTTGCTCATACGGACACCAGACGCCGATGCCGACCGTTCCATGTGTAGTGCAGGGTGGCCACCCCGCGCGCATGGGGATCACGGAGGCACTCGTAGATGTGCAGGGACGGCACCTCCGGCCAGTTGCCCATGAGCCGTTCACTGGTGAGGACGAAGTCGAGGTCGAGGTCGACGAGAATCCGTCCCAGTCGCCCATGGGTGGGTTCGTCGACCTTGGCGAAGGCGTCGTCGAGCAGGATCAGGCGCGGCGCGTGTGGCGCCGACTCGGCGAGACTGGTGAAGTGGGCGGCGGCCGCGGCGAAGAGCACGAGGTAGGAGAGCACTCGCTGCTCACCCTGGCTGAGTCCGGTGCGGCCGGTGAGCTTGCGCCTGCGCCCCGGGGCGGCGTCCTCGACCACGAAGGTGTGGAAGCGGAACCAGTCGCGGTAGTCCAGCGCGGTCCGCAGATGGGCGGCGTAACCGGCCGACGGATCGGCCCGTCGGGCGTCCTCGATCCGGCGTTGCAGTACCTCGAGGAGCTGTTCGGTCTGCTCGCGTGTGCGCAGACTCGACGGGCTGCGCAGCAGCTCGACGGCGGCCCTCACGTCCGCATCCACGTCCTCGTCCAGCTTCCACAGCAGTTCCACACCGAGACCGTGGGAGGTGCGTACGGTCCGTAGGGTGCCGTTGAGAGCCACGACCAGATTCGCCGCGGTGACGACCTGGGCCGAGAGATGGTCGCCGAGCTCGCCGGTCAGGAACCGCTGGAACACCTCGCGTTCGCGCTCGGTGAGTCGCCCCCGGGCCTCGGCGGCCTGGACGGCGATCCGCTCGCCCACGGCCGCGACATCGTGGGAACCGTGGTCGTCGATCAGACGGCACACCTTGATCCCGTCGCGTTCCTCCATCTGTGCGTCGAACCCGCCGGCCAGTTGGTCGCGCAGGTCGGTGTGCCGGTTGAGCAGAGTGCTGTCCGACACCTCGCCTTTCGGGCGGCCGAGGGCCTGTTCTACCGCGTCGGCCAGATCCTGTAGCGCGCGTAGACGGCTGCGGACGTCCGAGCCGGGATCGTCCGCCACGTCCTCGGGCAGCGCGGACCGGTCCAGTCCGGCGCCGCGCACCACCTCCGGTCGGCCGAGTGCGCCGCGCAGGATGCTGCCGGTGTCGATGACCGCCGCTTCCTGGTCGGCCAGATCACCACGCAGGCGCTTCTCCTCCTCTTCCGCACGCACACGCAGGTCGTGGAGTTCGTCGCGAGTTCGTCGTGCCGCTGGGACGGCCTGGACAGCGTGTGCGATGCGTTGTCTGGTCTCCTGGTCGCGGGTGAGGATCTCGTCTTCGGTCGCCCCGATGGCCTCCTCGCGGGTGTGCAGGTCCTGTTGTGCGGTACGCAGTCCGGTGAGGCGGAGCCGGTAGTTCTCCTCCGTGGCCAAGCGGTCGTTAAGGGCGCGTTCGTACCGCTCGGCATCGGCGTGATGGGCGCCGAGTCGCTCGCCCGTGCTGCCGACTGCCCTGTGCAGATGTCCGATGCCGGTGAGTAGGGCAGCCAGCGCGGTGCGTACGCGTTCCAGCTCGGCGGGGTCGCTGGGCAGGTCATGGGCGGTGGCGGTGGCATCCGCCTCGGCGCGCGCCGCTACGGCGAGAGCACGTGCTTCCTCGGCCGAACGGGCCGCGCGGGTCGCCTTGGCGGTCAGATCGTGCAGCGCCCTCTCGTCCGAGTGGGTTCTGCTCCAGGCGTTGGCGAGACCTCGTACCCGGGGGAAGTCCTGCTCCGCGCGCCTGAGGGCCCGGCGCCGGGTATCGGCCTCGGCGAGTTCGTGACGGGCGTCGGTTAGCCGCTGCCGCGTCTGCGTGAGCCGCTCCTCCAGTTCGGCGAGGATGCACCGGCCCAGACGGCGTCGAAGCTCTGAGCGTAGTTGTCGAACCACTCGGAGGCGTCGACTCTTTGGAGGTGGAGCAGGGGGTTGGCGCTGGCCGACTGGCCCCAGATGTGCGGGTTGACCAGCAGGTGGTCGTCGTAGCGGAACATCGACGTGTAGAGCGTGGTGCCGTACAGCCGCATCTCGTGCCCGTGGGGTGGTGGGTTCGCCGCTCGGTCAGTGTTCGCCCAGGGCGGCGAGGTGGTCGGCGAAGCTCTTTGTGAGGCTGCCGAGGAGGACTCTGCCCTTCTCAGCCGTGGCGTGAGAGGGATAGCCGATGACGCCTGACGCGGTGTACTCGGTCATGCCCAGGGTGAGCAGGAAGCGGCGTTCGCCGCCGTCGTGGTCGGCCTTCTCGTAGCCGGGACGCACCAGCTCGGGGGCGGCGTGCAGCAGGATGGAGGTCTCGTACTCCCCCGCGTGCATGTCGCCGTGCTTGTCCGAGACGAGGCCGGCGTCGTCTCGGGCGCGGTCCACGTCGCCGCTCAGGGGGAAGAGGCTCATTCGCGGCCCGTCGACGTTCGCCTCCTGGACGATGTTCGACAGGACGTAGTTGCCTCCGTGGCCGTTGACGATGACCAGCTTCCGGATGCCGGATCGGCCCAGGGAGGCTCTGATGTCGTCGATCACCGCGTAGAGGGTCCTGGCGCTGATGCTGACCGTGCCCGGCCAGGAGCCGTGCTCGTGGCTGCACCCCATCGTGATGGGCGGCAGCAGATGGACCGGGTAGGCGTCCGCGATGCACCGTCCGTAGATGGCCGCGATGGCGGTGTCGGTGATCAGGGGGAGATAGGGCCCGTGCTGCTCGAAGGAGCCGACCGGGAGCACGGCGACTCGGGGCCGCTGCTCCTAGACGTCGGTGCTCGTGGCTGTCGGCAGCAGGTTCACGGGGCTCCTCCGGCTCGCTAGAGGCCGGCGCCGTCCATCCTGTCCAGCGCCGCGTTGAGTTCTGAAATCTCCACCAGCTTCCGCCATGGTGCAAGGCGCTGCTGCAGGCGGGACAGCTCGGCTCGTATGCGTGCCGATCCCGTCCGCTCCGCTATGTCCAGGGCTTGCCGTGCTGCTTCGTAAGCGCCTTCCACGTCCTCTAGGGCGGCGTTCGCTGTGGCGAGACGGGCGAGGCACAGTCCTCGGTCCCGCTCCTGGACGGCGGGCCAGTGGCTCAGGCTCTTGTGGAAGGTCGGCACGGCCTCGTCCGGCTGGCCGAGGTGTAGGGCGCAGTCGGCCCCTTCCATCTCGATGTACGCCGGCGAGCAGTATCCGGCCAGGGGGTCGGAATCGTCTCCCTCGTCGGTTGCCGCCATGGCGTGTTCGACGGCGCGAGCGGTCTCGTTCCGCTCCCCGAGGCGTGCCTTGCTGGTGGCGAGCTGCCGTAGGACGACCGCGTGCACGCGTGGAGAGAGGCTGGTGGCATGCCGTAGTGCGGCGGTGGCGAGACCTGCACCGTGCCCGGCGTGGCCGGCCTCGGTGGCGATGTTGCCGCGCCGCTGGAGGACGTACGCGATGAGCATCGGATCGCCCAGTTCCTGTGCGTAGTCCATCGCCGTCCTGGTCCACCGCACGGCCTCGTCCGTGCGGCCGGTGTCCTGGTACAGCCATCCGAGGAACTCGGCGTACCGAGCGCCGACCCGCAGCACGTCCGCGCGCAGCAGACCGTGGGACTCCTGGCACATCTGCTCGATCAGGGGCATCTGGCTCCGCACCGGCGCGACCAGGAACCGAGGGCCCACCAGCGGTTCGGCTTGGGCATGCTGCCGAAGGACGGACGCCAGGTAGCCGAGCATCTCCGTGCTGACCGGGGCGGGCAGCTTGCTCCGCAGCGAAGGCGCGGACAATGGGTCCCGTGGCCCTGTCTCCTCCACGTGGGAGGGGAAGCCGAGCTCGGCGTCGGTCGCCTGGTACGCCTCGCGGAACAGCAGCCGATGATCACGCCTGACCGGTCGCCGTCCGTTCTCGTACATCTAGACCAGAGTCTTCAGACTGGCACGTGTCGGCGACTCCACCCCGAGCCGCTCCGCCGCAGCCGTGAGCGCGTCGATCAGGTCCGCCTGAGTCCACCCACGTGCGTGTCTGGCTTCCTGCAGCTTCGTCCTGGCCTTCATCGCACCCTCGCAGCCCGTGGTTGCCCGGTCACCGCATGATGATGGCAAGACCGCTTCGCGTGTGGGGAGTTAACGGTTAACGAGGGCGTCCGTTAACCATGTCCACTGCGAAACGGCCCCCGTCAGGGCTTACTTGCCGTCGTGCGAGGCGGCCAGGGACTCGGATCTTGTGCAGCCTCACCGCGCAGCCCAAGGAACTCGGGGCCGGGAGGCGATGTGACGCCATCCCTCAGCCGAGCGCCTCGGGTCGGTGGCGGCATCCGGAGAACCCGCGATGCGCCACTTCAGAGCACCGTCCGGGGTGATGCCGTATGCCTCCCATCGCCGCCGGGCGGTCCAGGTGGCCCGTCCCTCTCCCACGTGCGGGACGGGCCACCACCTACGGCCGAGGATCGCTGGAGGTCCGATGACGAACAGCGGCACGCACCACCGGGTACCCACCACGCCGACCACCGGCCGACGCGGCACGGGAGCCGACGCGTCCGATCCAGCTCCGCTGCCCGACTGGCTGACCACCGGGGCGCTCGTCCTGGACACCCGCACCGGGCGGAGGGGCGAGGTGCAGGACTGGCCCTACCCCGCCTCGGCCACCGCCCACCCGGGCGTGGCTGCGCCCGGTGGGCGGTGGCCGGGAGTGGACGCCACGCATCGCCGACCTCCGTCCCGTCGAGGCCGGGGAGCGGCCGTGAAGCCGCTCGCGCTGTGGGAGCGGTTCGCGTGGGCGGCCGGGACGTGCTTCCGCTGCGACCGCACCGGCACGGAGGTCGCACCGATCGGCACGATCAGCGCACGCGGCATCGACGTCGAGATCCGGGCATGCCGGGCGTGCGTGTTCCACCTGGAGCAGCTGCACTGGAGCCTGGTGATGCGACAGCAGGACGGTGGGCGGCATTCCGCCGCCGGAGGGCCCGGGCCCGATCCCGTGCAGTCTCCCGAGACCGGGGCCGGACCGGCCGCCGGCATGCCGCGTGTGGGGCCTCGCCACCCCCACGACCGCGGTCCGGCGCCTCCCTCTCCCCAACGGGTGCTGCGGTGGCCGGGCACCGGTTACCGGCCCGTGGGCCGACATCGGCGGGCGTAGCGGCCAAAGCCCTTCCGCGTCTCGGCGGTTGCTCCAACCTTGGCTCCGCGGAGCGTCGGCGGCTGTGCGAGGCCCCCACACCGACGGCGACTCCGTACACAAGCACCCTGCCTGCCGAAAGGATCACGCCCGGCCCGATCACAGTCCGAAAGGGCTGCTTCGTCGCCGCGCCGGACCGTCTACCCTGCGGTGCATGATTCGTGCGGTGGTGTTCGATGTCGGCGAGTGCCTTGTTGACGAGACCCGGGAGTACGGGACGTGGGCTGACTGGCTGGGGGTGCCGCGGCACACCTTCGCGGCGATGTTCGGGGCGGTCATCGCGCAGGGGAGGGACTACCGGGAGACGTTCCAGGAGTTCCGGCCCGGTTTCGACCTGACCGAGGAGCGGGAGAAGCGCGCGGCCGCCGGGCAGCCGGAGTGGTTCGGTGAAGGCGACCTGTACCCGGACGTACGCCCCACGCTGGCGGCTCTGCGCGAGGCCGGACTGTGGGTGGGCATTGCGGGGAACCAGACCGTCAGGGCCGGCGGCCTGCTGCGGGGGCTGGACCTTCCGGCCGACATGATCGCCACCAGTGACGACTGGGGTGCCTCCAAGCCGGACGTGAAGTTCTTCGAGCACGTCATCGAGGCCACGCCCGCCGCACCGGGCGAGATCCTGTACGTCGGTGACCGACTCGACAACGACATCCGCCCGGCCGTGCAGGCGGGCCTGCTGACGGCCCTGATCCGGCGTGGCCCCTGGGGCACGATCCAGCAGCGCGATCCGGACGCGGACGCGATCACGACGATGCGCATCGACTCGCTCGCGGAGCTGCCGGAGAAGATCGCCAAGTTCAACGCTGAAGCGCGCTGACCGTCGTACCCCAGTCGTAGAGGCGGTCGTCGAGGTCCCGCACGCACTGCTCGTCCTGCCAGGGGGCGAGCGTGCGGCGGACCTCGCGGACGCGGTCCATGCCGGTCGCGTACCAGGTGACCGCCAACTGGTCGAGGGCCTGGATGGCGTAGCCGCACGCCTCCCGCGGCCTTCCGTCGGCGGCTTCGACCGCGGCGAGGTCACCGAGGACGACGGTGCGCTGCTTGTCCGACTCGGGCGGCAGGGCGTCGAGCACCTCGTGGAGCGTCTTGCGCGCCTGCGGTATGTGGCCGGCCTTCAACTGCGTGTTCCCTTTGAACGCGGACAGGCGGACAGGACTGAACCAGTCCAGCCACTCGGGAGTGGCGTGCTCGCCTCCCGCGGCAAGGATGTCCTCGGCACGACGGATCAACCGCAGCGCCGCGTGGGGGTCTCCGCAACGGGTCTCGCACTCCGCTTCGACGGCGTCCAGCCATGCCCAGAGCTCGGCGGACGCCTCTCCGCGGCGGGCGTAGGTACGGGCGGCCAGCATGCGCTCCATCGCTGCCTCCCGGTCGTCCGCCCAGCCCGGGATGAAGGCCATGTGCGCGAGGATGGCTGCTCCGAGCAGGGGATCGTTCGCTTCGCCTGCCGCCTGCAGAGCCAGGAGGAGGGTCTCTGAGGCCCGCTCCGGCTGCCGCAGGTCGAAGAACTCGATACGGCCGGCCAGCAGGTAGGACTCCGCCAGGGAGGCGGCGAGGGCCCGGCGGGCCGGGTTCGCCGTTTCCGGGAGAAGGGCGCAGCCGAGACGGGCGTGCTCCAGGACCGCCGGGTGCAGTACGGCAGGCGCCACGGACCAGTAGAAGTGCCGGTGTGAGCGTGTGACGGCCGCGAAGTCCCCGCCGATGGTCGCCGGTTGTGTCGCGGCTTCGGTTCGAGCGGGCACGGCGGCCAGACGTGTTCCGGACAGGGGCGCGCGCGGGGTGTTGTCGACCGCTGTGCCGGGCCGGGACCGCGAGTTTCCCCAGGGAGGGACGAATCCGAGGTCCTCCATGCTCTGCCCCAGGAGGTGGGTCAGGACTCGGTGCACGTCGGGCTGCGGCCAGGGCGGTGTGGCCGACTCCCAGCGCCGGACCTGACGGACGCCGACAGCCAGACCTCTAATGCCGAGCTTCCGCGCCGCCTCGGTGATGGCGTCGGCCAGGGCCTGCTGGGAGTTGTATCCGACAGCCAGGCGAGCGGCCTTGAGCCTGGTGTTGCCTGCGGGACGGGACATGGATTACCTCCGGGGCGAGCTCCTGCCAGAGAGTGACGGGTAGTGCCGCTGCGGCGGCGGAAAATCGTCCACCGAGCGCCGACTAAGTCCTCTGCAAGCCCTGCTGATGACCTGTCAGAGTCCTCGAACAGGACTTCGCGAGACAGCATGATGTCACCTCGTCGCTGCGAAGTCAGGTCCCGTCACGCGGCACCGCGCACCACAGCGGGACCGGCGAAGAAAGCCGGCGTCATCGACCCCGGACGCCGCAGGACCGCCAGGTGCCGTTCCGCCCACACTCCCCGGGCGGGGTGGCACCCAGCGGGCTCCGGTGGGCGCAAGGGGATGTTCCAGCACCATCCGGCGCAGAGAGAGGAACAGCCGTGCCTCAGGCCAGACGAGAGAAGAAGGACCACCTCATCTACGCGGACGTCGTGGACTCCAAGTCCAAGGCGGGCGTGTGGATGGGTGAGCGTGCCTCCTTCCAGGAGAAGCAGAACCGCATCATCGAGGCGCTCAAGGAGCAGACCGACTGGGTCGAGCTGAAGAACGCGATCATGGTCATCGGCACTGAACCGGCCGGCATCACGGTCATCGCGCCGAACCCGACGCTGCCCGGCGTGATCGTCCTCGCCGACGGCGGCTCCCCGGCCACCTCCGCGAAGCTCCAGGCCGCCGCCGAGGAGAGGGTCCGCGAGGTCATGGGCGAGCTCGGGATCGCCGAAGAGGAAACGGCGGCCTGACCACCATGGCCGTCCCTCGGATGCTGTGGGGGAAGTACTTCCGGTACGAGCGGGCCGGGGAAGCGGTTCTCCTCGACCCGGTCGGGTTGGACAGTGTGTTCATCGACTCCGGCGAGGTCCACGACCTCGCCGGGGTCCCCCCGACCGCGACCCACGAAGCCCTTGCCGGGCTCGGCTTCACACCCGGCGGTCCCGCGGCCGACCGGCGCGAAGCACTCCACGACCGTCTCCGACACCTCGGCCTGGACGCTGTCCCCCGCCGCATCAGCGGCCTGCGCGTGGTCCTCACCGACCGCTGCAACATGGCCTGTACCTACTGCTTCGTCGACACGAACACCGGCGAGCCGGACATGACGGAGGACGAGCTCTCGGACGGGCTGGAGTTCCTGTTCGAGCAGAACGCCGGGCAGGAGGAGGTGTCCGTCCAGTGGTTCGGCGGCGAGCCGACCATCCGCTTCGACCTGATGCGGTACGGCGACCGGCTCGCCGACACCCTCGCCGACCGCTACGGCGTGGCCAGGGTGCGGCGCACGGTCGTCACCAACGGCGCCCGTCTGACCGACGAGGTCCTCGACCACCTCGTCGCGTACGAGTACGGGGTCGGCATCTCCATCGACGGCCCTCCGGGCATCAACTCCGCGAACCGCCTCCTGCTCGGCGGGCGGCCCGCGGACGACCGGATCCTCCGCAACGTCGCCCGGCTCATCGAGGCCGAGGGGCTTCACGTGGGCTGCAACCTCACCCCGACGGCCGCGAACATCGGACGCCTCGCCGAGACAGTCCGGTGGATCGTCGACGACCTCGGGCTGAAGTTCGTCTACGTCAACACACCCATCCCGACGGTGGGCCGCTGGCAGGTCAAAGGCGACGATCTGGCCAAGGAGCTGTACGAGGCGCGCCTGGCCGCGCTGGGACGGGGCGGGATGCTGTTCTCCGTCCTGGACCGCGCCTTCCAGGCCCTCGACACCCGCCGGCCGATGCTGTTCGACCACATGCAGGGCGACCGCAGTCTGAACGCCGCCCTCCTACCAGGCAGCCGGGTCAGCCTGTGCGACATCAACTTCACCGAGCCGTCGTTCCTGCACACGCTCGACGAGCTGCGGGCCGACCCCGGCCTCCTGGCCGGCGTAGCGAAGGAAGTCGCACCGGTACCCGAGTGCGGTGACTGCCCGGCGCTCGCCGTCTGCGGCGGCCCGTCCCGCAACGAGCAGGCCCTCGTCGGAGGCGACACCCCGGATCCCGAGATGTGCGCCTTCTACACGAGCACCGTGGAGATCGCCGTGTGGGACGACACGGGGGTGCAATGAGCACCCACGTCCGTACGGCGCTGATCTCCACGGCCGGGCACTGCAAGGTGGCCTGCGGGTTCTGCTTCCGGGCCGACCGCGCCCACGGCTTCCTGGATACCGCGACCTACACCCGCACCCTGTCGCGGCTGAGGGAGGCGGGCGTGGAAGGGGTGTGCCTGAGCGGTGGGGAGCCGACCCACCACCCGCGGCTCCGGCAGCTGGTACGGCTGGCCCACCAGTTCGGCATGGCGGTGTCGGTGGTGACCTCGGCCCGCACCGCGGCCGAGGTCACCGTCCTCTCCCGGGTGGCGCGTCTGCTGGCCAACGTGACCGTCTCCGCCGACTCGCAGGGCGCGATGGCGCTGGGACGCACCACACGTACCGCGGCCTCGGGGATCGACACGCTGCGCGCCCTCGGCACCGGGACGAAGATCCTGCACGTCACCTGCTGGGATCTGGACGACGAGGAGTGCCGGGAGCTGGTCGGCCTCGTCTCCGGGGCCGGGGTGGAGGTCCAGTTCAGTCCCGTCGTCCTCGACGAGCGCACTCTGCGCCGTGAGGGCGGATCGGTCCAGGACTACCTGGTACGGCAGCAGCTCGACGCCGAGCTGCTGGGCCGCCACTTCGACCTGTCCGACCGCTACCGGGCCTACCTCGGTGAACTGCGTGAACTGCAACTCCCCGCAGGCGGGGGCGAACGGTGGCAGTGCCGCTCGGCGACCGCGTACGTCTCCGCCGACGGCCGCATCCGGCGCTGCCCCTACGGCCAGGCGTCGGTCAGCGCCCACGCTCCCCGGGCCGCGATCGGACAGTTCCTGACCACTCCGGCGCAGGACCGGGTGACCCCGGACTGCGCCGCCATCTGCCGCCGCCCCTCCGCCGCGCCCGACGACCGCAGCGCGTCGTGCACGGCGGCGTGAGGGCGACCCGACGCATCCCGACTCCATGGACCGCTCTATGGCGATCACGACACCCGACGACTTTCCCCGCCGCTGGCGGCAACCGCCGAACTTCCCGCTGGAGGTGCCCTTCGACCACACCTTCCTGCCCGCCGTCGACATCCTCGACCACATCCGCAGGGACGAGGAGGTCCGGTTCACGGTCCTCGGGGACGACGACTGGCAGGTGCGCATGGACCGCACCGCCGCCTTCTGCACCGCGCCGATCGAGGAGATCGCCACCTGGACGTTCCGGCTGGTGCACTTCAACCTCAGCCGCTTCTACGACGACCTCCTGGACGGCTTCCAGGAGGAGGTGATGATCCCCTGGCGCACGCACCTGTCCGCCCGGGGATTCACCTGGCAGCGTCTGGCGCCCATCCTGTTCCTGTCCACCGAGGGCGCGTCCTCGACCTACCACAACGACAACTCGCACGGCCTGGTCTGGCAGGTGCACGGCACCAAGACCTTCCACAGCCACCTCGACCCCGACAAGCACCTGACGGCCGACGCGGCGGTCATCGGCGAGACCACCGGCGAGGACCCGCCCGCACACGATCCGGACGACCGCCAGTCCGTCACCATGCGGCCCGGCGACCAGCTGTGGAGCCATGCGCTGACGCCCCACTGGGTCACCACCGAGTCGGCGCTCGCCATGAGCATCACCCTCTCCCACGGCAGTCTGTGCCACCGGGGCCGCTTCTCCGAGCGGGAGCGGGCACTGCGGGCCTACTGGGACAAGAACCCGGGTGAGGCGTGGACGCATGACCTGCGCAACGTCCGCTACTGAGAGCGCGCCCCCGGCACGGGCGAGGGCCCCGTGCCGGAGGGCGCGGTGTGCGGCCGGTTACGGCGTGAGCCGGTTCGGTCCGCGGAAGAGGAAGGTAGCCTCGCGGATCGAGTCCAGGCCGAGCATGACCATCAGCACTCGACCGAGGCCCATGCCGAGCCCGCCGTGCGGCGGGCACCCGTACCGGAACGCGTTCAGGTAGTCCCGCAACGGCTCGGGGCTCATGCCCTTCTCAGCGGCCTGCTCCAGCAGCACGTCGTACCGGTGCTCACGCTGCGCTCCGGTGGTGACCTCCAGCCCCTTCCACAGCAGGTCGAAGCTCAAGGTCACGCTCGGGTCGTCGGCGGGCCGCATGTGGTAGAAGGGCCGGATGCCCACCGGGTAGTGCGTGATGAACACGAACTCGTGCCCAGTGGCCTCCTTGATGTGAGCCGAGATGCTCCGCTCGCCTTCCGGGTCCAGGTCCTCCTTGACCCCCTCCGGGTCCCAGCCGCCCTTGCGGAGGATCTCGTGGGCCTCGGCCATGGTGATGCGGGGGAAGGGGGTCGTGGGGACGGTGACCTCGACGCCGAGGTGCTCGGCGATCGCCTCACCGTGCGCGTCGGCGACCCTGGCGATCGCGTGCGCGAGCATCCGCTCCTCGAACGCCATCACGTCCTCGACGCCGTCGATCCAGGCCAGCTCCACGTCGACGCCGGTGAACTCGGTCGCGTGCCGGGAGGTGAACGACGGCTCCGCTCGGAAGACCGGCCCGATCTCGAAGACCTTGTCGATCCCGGCCGCGATGGCCATCTGCTTGTAGAACTGCGGCGACTGCGCCAGATAGGCGCTGCGGCCGAAGTAGCCGAGCTTGAAGACCTCCGCGCCGGACTCCGAGGCGGTACCCATGAGCTTGGGGGTGTGCATCTCGGTGGCGCCCTGCTCGTAGGCGTACTCGCGCATCCCCTGTTCCAGGGTGGTCTGCACGGCGAACAGCACCTGGGTGGCGGGCCGGCGGCGCACGTCCAGGAAGCGCCAGTCCAGGCGTTGCTCCAGGCCGGTGTGCTCGTCGATCGGAAGCGGTGCGGCGGCCGGGTTCAGAACTTCGACCTCTTCCGGGACGATCTCCAGGCCGCCGAGCTTGACCTGGGCGGCGTCGACGACACGGCCGGTGACACGGACGGCGGACTCGGGGGTGAGGGCTTCGAGCCGGGCCTCCAGCGGCCCGCCGTCGCGCTTGTGGGTCACCTGCACCATGCCGGTGTTGTCCCGCACGATGACGAACTGCATCTTGCGCTGCAGGCGGAGCGTGTTCACCCACCCGCAGACGGAAACGGTACGGCCGACGTGTTCTCGCAGGTCGGAGACGTGTACGCGGCTGTGGATCATTGCGGTCCTCCGAAGGACGTCGTCATGATCCCTTGGGAGTGCGGGCGAGAAGGGCAACTCGCGGTGCCACCGCACTTTCGCCGCCACCTGGTGGCGGCCTCGTTCGGGCCCGGTGACGGGGGCCGGCCGGCGGGGCATTGGACCTCCGGGCGAGGTCGTTCCTCCCCGCGCTCGGGAGGGTCTTCACCGCGGGGCGCGAGGCCGCCTTCCCAGCTCCCGGCGGCTCTCTCTGCTCGCGTGATCCTGCGGCTACTCGTCTCCTTCAACGCGTTGTCCAGCAGGATACGGACCCCAAGAACATCGCCGCAATCAAGAACGTACGTGTCAACGGGAGGAGCCGTAGTGAGCGTGCTCGTGCGACGGGCGGTGGCCGCCGACGCCAGGGAACTGGCGCGGATGCGCCAACTTTCGCTGACCTGCCCCGAGGAGCCCTGGACCAGGCCGAGGGACCTGCCGGACGGCCCATGGGTCGAGGAATGCCGGGAGGCGTTCGCCGCGATGCTCGACGACCGGGACACGGTCGCCGCTTTCGTGGTGGACGCCGCTCCAGGCCGTGTGGCGGCCTGTGCGCTGGGGTTCCTTCTTCCCCGGGTCCCGGGCCCCGACAGCAGCAAGCCGTTCAACGGCGACATCAGCACCGTCGCCACCGATCCGGCGTTCCGCAGACGCGGCTACGCGCGGGCGGTGGTGACAGCGCTCATGGACTGGATGACCGTACGCGGCTGCAAGCGCATCAGCCTGACCGCCAGTTCGGAGGGCGAGCCGTTGTACGCGTCGCTCGGGTTCACGACCGATGAGCCACGGATGTCCCGGCCGGCCGAATGAGAGAACGGCACGACCACGACCGGAACACCTCGCTCGACTGGCGCCTGGCTCGCTATGACAGTGGCGCTGCGGACGTTGTCGCCCCGAAGGCCAATCGCAAGCTGCTGGGCGCCGTCGAGTATTTCGGTACGGAACCGTGGCGGTGTTCCACGACTCCCGCCAGCGCAGTCGGGGCGGCCCGCCGCGGCGTTCCTGGTCAGCTACGAGCCTTGGATCCGCGAACGCGCAGGTCCGAAACCGCTTGAACGCCACTCGTCCTGCGGCACTGGAGGCTGCTCCTGGGGGAAGTCGACCAAGATCTTCATCTAGATCTCCCGTGCGACTTCGCCCAGCAACCACTCAGGGGCCCGATCCGCTAAGCGGATCAGGCCCCTGACCTGGTATTTCCTCTGTCGGGGTGGCGGGATTTGAACCCACGACCTCTTCGTCCCGAACGAAGCGCGCTGCCAAGCTGCGCCACACCCCGAAGCAACGGGGACTACTCTAGCCCACCGCCGCGTGGACGCGAAATCCGGTTCCGGGGGTGGTCCGGGGTGGTCAGGCCGGGGGTGGGGTGAGGGTGAGGAGGGTGGCTTCGGGGGGGCAGGCGAAGCGCACGGGGGTGTAGCGGTTGGCGCCGCAGCCGGCGGAGACGTGGAGGTAGGCGCGGTGGCCGGCGGCTTCGTGGGTGGACAGGCCGCTGACCCGGTCGGTGTCGAGGTCGCAGTTGGTGACCAGGGCTCCGTAGAAGGGGATGCGGAGCTGGCCGCCGTGGGTGTGACCGGCCAGGATCAGCGGGTAGCGGTCGGCGGTGAAGGCGTCCAGGACGCGCAGGTAGGGGGCGTGGACGACGGCGAGGGACAGGTCGGCTGCCGGGTCGGGGCCGCCGGCGACCTCGCCGTAGCGGTCGCGCTTGATGTGCGGGTCGTCCAGGCCGGTGAGGGCGATGTCGGCGCTGTCGAGCTTGACGCGTCCGCGCGCGTTGGTGAGGCCCGTCCAGCCGGCCGCGTCGAAGGCGTCGCGCATGCCTTCCCAGGGATTGTGGATGGCGCCGGTGGCCGGGGGGTTGCCGTTGAGCCCGTGGCGTCCGCTGGCCTTCTCCATCAGGTAGCGGGCCGGGTTGCGCAGCTTGGGCCCGTAGTAGTCGTTGGAGCCGAAGACGTAGGCGCCGGGGAAGGCGAGGAGCGGGCCGAGGGCGTCGAGCAGTTCGGGGACGGCCTCGGGGTCCGACAGGTTGTCGCCGGTGTTGATGACGAGGTCGGGGCGGAGCCCGGCGAGGGACTGGAGCCAGCGCCGCTTCCGGTTCTGTCCGCTGACCAGGTGGATGTCCGAGACCTGGAGGACCCGCAGGGGCCGCATGCCGGGGGGCAGGACGGGGACGGTGACCCTCCGCAGCCGGAAGGCGCGGGGTTCCACGACCGCCGCGTAGCCGACACAGGCCGCGCCGAACGCGGCCATGCCCAGGGGTACTCCGTATCGCGCACGCATCCGACCATGGTCGCAGAACGGTGCCCGGTGCACACCGGCGCGGGCCCCCGGGACGGGCGGGACGGGACGGGCGGCGTGCCCGGCCGCACCGGTCAGCGCAGGGACGTCAGCGCAGGGACGTCACGTACGCGGACGTCAGGGTGCGGCGACGGCTACGGCGCCGCCGTAGCCGTCGGGGACGCGGACGTCGGTGACCGTCCAGCCGGGCAGGGCGGGCGGGACGGGCCCGGTGCCGACGTAGTCGTCGGACGGGTTGCGGGCGAGGCCGATGCCGAGGCCCTTGAGGTACGCCTCCTTGCGGGTCCACACGCGGGTGAACGCCTCGGGCCTGCGGGCGGGCGGCAGCGCGCGCAGTTCGTCCGCCTCCTCGGGGTGGAGGGTGCGCAGGACGTCGGTGACGACGTCGGGTGCGGGGAGGGCTTCGACGTCGACGCCGACGGGGGTCGCGGCGAAGGCGAGCAGGGCGATGCCATCGCTGTGCGAGAGGGAGAAGTGCAGCGGGGCGCCGGCCGCGGCGGGGCGTCCGTGCGGCTGCCCGCAGCCGGGGCAGGGCAGGCGCTGGAGGCGGATCCCGGCGGGGTCGCGGTCGAGGTAGCGGCCGAGGAGACGGCGCAGGGCGACGTGGGCGGTGACGTAGAGGTCGCGGTCGGCGGGGCGGCGGAAGGACGCGGCGCGGTCCCGTTCGGCGCCGTCGAGCAGCGCGGGGGCGAGCCGGTGGGCGAGCCGGCGGTGCTCCGCGACGCGGACGAGCCACAGCCGGGGCGGGCCGTCGGCCGGTCCGAGGGTCAACGGGCCTGCCTGCGCGGCCGGTTCGTCGAAGGGGCCGCCCACGGGGCTGCCGGGCAGGCCGTCGGGCAGGCCGTCGGCCGGTTCGCCGGACAGGCCGTCGGCGGCGGGGCCGCCGGAGAGTTCGTCGGGCTCGTACACGGGCACCTCCCCGCAGGGATGGTACGGCCCGGGCGCGGGGGTGGTCGCGGCGCCCTGACCGGGCGCCGCGACCGTTCCGCCCCCCACCGGCGGTTCATCGGGCGGGCCGGTTTCCCCGGAAGGAGTGCTCACTTTCCGATGAAAAAGCCCGCACATTTATTGCCGGAATACCCGCGGGGAGGGCTGGCAACCGCTCCCCGCGGGATGCGTGAAACGGCCATGCATTCCGGCACAAGGCGTTACTCCCGAGCGGAGGGAAGCCGTTGTTACTCGCCGGTTGCAGGAGGTTAACCACACGGGGCCGCCGGGCGCAACGGCCGCAAGCCACCGGACGTTTCCGCAGGCAGGACGGGTGGAAAACTTGTCATCTGGCGCACAGGAACGCCTGCGGGACACTCACCGGAACCACAGCGGAATAGATGTGGGCACGCTCGTTATCCGGCGCACGATTCACCGTTGACATCCCCTTGAGGCGCTCCAATACTGAGCCGTCCGGCTTCGATCGCATTCCCCCCGTGCTGTTTCATCGGCGCCCGGCCATGAGCATTGGAGAGCACCGCATGGTCACCCCCACCGCAACGAGTACGGCGCGCTCCCGCGTTCCCGCGCAGACCACGGCCCCCAGCACGCTCGACGGCTGTCTGCGCCACTGGGCCGCGGCCCGCCCCGACGCGCCTGCCCTGACGTTCGTCGACTTCACACGGTCCGCCCGCGGCACCGCCACCACGTGGACGTTCGCCCGGCTGGAGGAGCGTACGGAGGCGGTGGCCGCGTGGCTGCGCGAGCGGGTGCGGCCGGGTGAACGGGTCGCGGTGCTGGCGCCGCAGGGCACCGGGTACGTGGTCGGCTTCCTGGCCGCGCAGCGTGCCGGTGCCATCGCGGTGCCGCTGTTCCCGCCGGGGCAGTCCGGTCACGGGGACCGCCTCGCCGCCACTCTTCCCGACTGCGCTCCGGCGGCCGTGCTGACGACGGGTGCGCACCTCGACGCCGTGCACGCCCTGCTGGACGCCCTGGTCCCCGCACCACCGCTGTCCACCGTCCCGGAGTCCCCCGTCGCGGAGCCCGCTGCCCCGCGGTCCACCGTCCCGGGGCCCGTCACGCCCGCCGGCCGGCCGCATGTCGTGGACGTGGACGCCCTGGAGGGCGCCCTCGACGCCTCCGGAGCCCCCGTCCCGCAGGTTCCCGGGCACGGCGCCGTGCCGCAGGACATCGCCTACCTCCAGTACAGCTCCGGTTCCACCCGCTCCCCGGCCGGTGCGATGATCAGCCACTCCAACGTGCTGGCCAACGCCCGTCAGGTGCAGGCCGCCTACGGCTGCGGGCCCGGCGACGACGCGGTCATGGTGAGCTGGCTGCCGCTGTTCCACGACATGGGGCTGATGCTGGGGGTGGCCACGCCGCTCGTCGCGGGTCTGCACGCGGTGCTGATGGACCCGGCGGCGTTCCTGGGCCGCCCGGCGCGCTGGCTGCGGATGCTGTCGACCTACCCGCGCGCCGTCACCGCCGCGCCCAACTTCGCCTACGACTTCGCCGCCGCCCGGGTCTCCCGGGAGGAGCGGGACTGGTTGCGGCTCGACAGCGTCAAGGCGCTGATCAACGGTGCGGAGCCGGTGCAGGCCGGGACGATCGGGCGTTTCCACGCGGCCTTCGCCGAGTGCGGGCTGCGTCCCGAGGCGCACCGGCCGTCCTACGGGCTGGCCGAGGCGACGGTCCTGGTCTCGGCCAGCCGGGCGGGCGCCCCGCCGCGCACCACCGCGTTCGACCGGGACGCCCTGGCCGAGGGGACGGCGAAGCCGCCCGCCACGCCGTCCGCGTCCGTCACGACGCTCGTCTCGTGCGGCACGGCGGTGGACCAGGAACTGCGGGTCGTCGATCCGCAGTCCTGCGTTCCGCTGCCGGACGGCACGGTCGGCGAACTCTGGCTGCGCGGCCCGAACGTCTCGCGCGGCTACTGGAACGCCGACGAGGAGGGCCGCCGCACGTTCAGCGGCACGCTGCCGGCGGACGCGCCGGGGGACGGCCGCTGGCTGCGCACCGGGGACCTCGGCGTGGTGCACGGCGGCGAGGTCTACGTCACCGGGCGCATGAAGGACCTGGTCATCGTCGGGGGCCGCAACCACTATCCGCAGGACATCGAGCTGACGGCGGAGGAGGCCCACCCGTCGGTCCGGCCGCACCACGTGGCCGCGTTCTCCGTCGCAGCGGACGACGCCGCGCCGCCGCACGCCGCCGGACAGCCGGAGGGGGACGCGGGCGAGCGGCTCGTCGTGCTGGCCGAGCGCACCCGGCAGGCCGTCGAGGACCGCACCGAGGACGCCTCCGAGGTGGCCGCCGCCATCCGCACCGCCGTGTCGGCGCGGCACGGGGTGGCCGTCCACGACGTGGTGCTGCTGCGGCCGGGGCAGGTGCCGCGGACGTCCAGCGGGAAGGTCGCCAGGGCGGCGGCCCGCACCGGCTACCTGGGCGGCGCGTTCGGCTCCGGAGCCGTGCGGTGACCGGCCGGCAGCCGCCCGAGGCGGCGGCCCTGCGCCGGTGGCTGGTGGGCCGGGTGGCCGCGCTGGCGGGCGTGGACGAACGGCTGGTGGACGTGGCGGCGCCGCTCAGCGAGCTGGGCCTGTCGTCGCTCCAGACCACCACCCTGACCGCGCAGCTCTCCGAACGGGTGGGCCGCGCGGTGCCGGAGAACCTGGCCTGGGAGCGTCCCACGATCGCGTCCCTCGTGGAGCGGCTGACGCAGGGCGAACCCGCCGCCGTCACCCCCGGGGCCGACGGGACGGCCGCCGCCGTGCCGATCGCGGTGGTGGGCGTCGGCTGCCGCTTCCCCGGCGCGGAGGGCCCCGCCGCGTTCTGGCGGCTGCTGGACGAGGGCCGGGACGCGGTCGGCGAGGTGCCGCCCGAGCGCTGGGCCGGGTACGCGCACGGCGACCCGGCCGCCGAACGGGTGCTGGCCGGGGTGCCGCGCCGGGCGGGCGTCCTCGGGGACGTGGCCGGGTTCGACGCCGAGTTCTTCGGCATCACCCCGCGCGAGGCGGCGCTCATGGACCCGCAGCAGCGCATCCTGCTGGAGGTCGTCACGGCGGCGCTGGAGCACGCCGGGCTGCCGCCGCAGTCGCTGCGGGGCAGCCAGACGGGGGTGTTCGTCGGCGCGTCCGCCGCCGAGTACGCGCAGCTGACGACCCGGGAGCTGACCGCGATCCAGGAGTGGACCGCGACGGGCGCCGCGCCCAGCGTGCTCGCCAACCGGCTGTCGTACGTGCTCGACCTGCGCGGGCCGTCCATGGCCGTGGACACGGCCTGCTCCTCGTCGCTCGTCGCGGTGCACCTGGCGTGCCGCAGCCTCGCCGACCGCGAGTCGGACTGCGCGGTCGCCGCCGGGGTCAACCTGTTGCTGACGCCCGCGGTGTCCGCCAACTTCGAGCTGGCGGGTGCCCTGTCGTCCGACGGGCACTGCAAGGCGTTCGACGCGTCCGCCGACGGCATCGTGCGCGGCGAGGGCTGCGGGGTGGTGGTGCTCAAGCGGCTGTCGGACGCGCGCCGCGACGGTTCGCGCGTGCTGGCCGTCATCCGGGGCTCGGTCACCAACTCCGACGGGCGCTCCAACGGGCTGATGGCGCCGAACCCGTCCGCGCAGCGCGACCTGCTGGCCCGCGCCTGCGCCCGCGCCGACGTCGACGGCACCGCCGTGGACTACGTCGAGGCGCACGGCACCGGCACGCCGCTGGGCGACCCGATCGAGGCGGACGCGCTCGGCACGGTGCTGGGCCGCGGGCGGGAGCCGGAGCGGCCGTTGCTGCTCGGCTCGGTGAAGACGAACCTGGGCCACCTGGAGGCGGCGGCCGGGGTGGCGGGGCTGCTCAAGGTCGTGCTGTCCATGGTGCACGGGCGCATCCCGCCGAGCCTGCACTTCCGCGAGGCCAACCCCCGGCTGCACCTGGAGCGGGACCGGCTGCGGGTGGTCACCGGCGCGACGCCGTGGCCGCGTTATTCGGGACGGGCGGTGGCCGGGGTCTCCGGCTTCGGCTTCGGCGGCACGAACGCGCACGTGGTGCTGGAGGAGTGGCCGCAGCACCGGCCCGCCGATCCGCCGCAGGACGCCGGCGGGCCGGCGCCCGTGCACGTCCTCGCGCTGTCCGACGCGGACCCCGTCCGGGTGCGCGCCTACGCCGCCCGGCTGGCCGACGCGCTGGCCGCGCCGGACGCGCCGGACCCGGCCGACGTCGCCCACACCCTGGCCCTGCGGCGCGACCGGCTGCCGTGCCGGGCCGCGGTCGTCGGCGCCGGGCGCGCGGAGCTGGCGGCCGGGCTGCGGGAGCTGGCGGCGGGCGGGCGGTCCACCGTGCGCTCGACGGCCGCCGCGCAGGGCGTGGTGTGGGTGTTCCCGGGCTTCGGCTCGCAGTACCCCGGCATGGCGCAGCGCCTGCTCGACGCCGATCCCGTCTTCGCCGACGCCGTGCGGGAGCTGGACGCGGCCTTCGCCGAGGAGGCCGGGATGACCCTGACCGACGCGCTGCGGGGCGTGGACGAGACCACCGACATCCTGCGCGACCAGCTCGCCCTGTTCGGCGTCCAGGTGGCGCTCGCCTCGCGGTGGCGCGCGGCGGGCGTCGAACCCGCCGCCGTCATCGGGCACTCGATGGGCGAGGCCGCGGCGGCGGTGGCCGCCGGCGCGCTCGACGTGCGCGACGGGCTGCGCGTCATGGCGGTGCGCGCCCGGCTGCTGGCCGGGGCCAACACGGCGGGCGGCGGGGCGATGGCCGTGGTGGAGCTGTCCCCGGCGGAACTGGCGGAGCTGGTCGCCGAGTCCGGCGAGCGGCTCGCCGGGGTGACGGTCGCGGTGTACGCGGCGCCGCAGCAGCTCACCGTCACCGGGCCCGGCGTGCAGGTGGCCGAGCTGGTGCGGCGGACCGAGCGGGCCGGGCGCATGGCCAAGGCCCTGCGGGTGAGCGCGGCGGGGCACTCGCGCTCCGTCGATCCGCTGCTGGAGGAGCTGCGGGCCGAGCTCACGACGCTGGTGCCGAGCGTGCCGAAGGTCGCGTGGTACAGCACGGTCAGCGAGGACCCGCGGGAGGTCCCGGCGTTCGACGCGGCGTACTGGGCGGCGAACCTGCGCCGTCCGGTGCGGTTCACCGCGGCGGTGGGTGCGGCGGCCCACGACGGCCACCAGGCGTTCCTGGAGCTGTCCCCGAACCCGGTGCTCGCGGGCCCCCTGGAGGCGACGCTGCGGGCGGAGGGCGTGCGGGACCCGCTGGTCGCCGGCACGCTGCGGCGCAGGCAGGAGGACGTGACGGCCTTCCACACCCAGCTGGCCGAACTGCACCTGCACGGGCATCCCGCCCTGCTCGCGGAGCGCTACCGGTCCGGACGGCTGGTGGACCTGCCGCAGCGGGTGTGGCAGCACCGCAGGTACTGGTTCGGCGAAGCCCCCGACGCCGCCGCAGGGGACACGGCGGCGTCGGGTCCCGTCCCCCGCGGCACCGGTGGCGTGCCCGGAGCCCCCGGCGGCTCCGGAGCCCCTGACGGCTGGGGCGGCCCGGAGGTGCTGCGCGGCATGGAGCCGGGACGGGCGCGGGCGGCGGTCGCCGCGCGGCTGCGGTCCCGGCTGGCGGAGATCACCGGCCACCCCCCGCAGAGCCTGACCGGGGACCGGCCGCTGACCGCGCTCGGCCTGGACTCGCTCATGGCCCAGCGCACCCGCAACGCCATGGAGCAGGACTTCGGCGTGCGGCTGCCGCTCACCCCGCTGCTGCGCGGCGCGGGCCTGGACGACGTGGAGGGGTTCCTCGCCAGGGAACTGCGCCTGGACGCCGCGGCGCCGCCCGCCGCCGGGGAGCAGGCCGCCGGTCCCGGGCCCGCGCAGGGGAGCCCCGCGCCGCACGCGCCCGCGCCGCCCCCGGGGCACGTCGGTCCACGCGATCCGGCCGAACGCCTGGTGGCGCGAGTCTGGCGGCAGGTGCTGGACACCGGGCAGGTCAGCGTCGCGGACGACTTCTTCGCCCTCGGCGGCGACGCGGCCCGCGCCGCGCGCCTGACCGGGCTCCTCGCCGCCGAACTGGGCCGCCCGCTGGACGCCGGAGCCCTGCTGGCCCGGCCCACCGTGCAGGCCATGGCGGACGTCATCCGCCCGTACGTGGAGACGGCCGGCGCCTCCGCCGGCGGCGTCCTGCACGTCCTGCGCGCGGCCCCGCACCCCGGGGAGGGGCCGCACCCGAAGCCGCTGTTCCTCTTCCACCCGGCCGGCGGGCCGGCCAGCGTGTACCGCCCCCTGGTCGGCCGCCTCTCCACCGCCGTCGCCTGCTACGGCCTGGAACGGCTCGCCGGCACCCCGGCCGTCGAGGAGAAGGCGGCGCACTACGCGCGGGTGCTGCGCGAGCGGCAGCCGGAGGGGCCGTACCGGCTCGGCGGCTGGTCCTTCGGCGGCCTCCTCGCCTTCGAGACGGCCCGGCAGCTCACGGCCGACGGGCACCGGGTGGACCTCGTCGCCATGATCGACTGCATCCTGCCGCTGACGGAGGACGCGTCGGGGCGGCGGCACGATCCGACGGCCCGGCACCAGCGGTTCGTCGAGCACATCGAGCGGACCTACGGCACCCCGCTGGACGTGCCGTGGCCGCGGCTGGCCGAGCGGGACGCGGGCGACCAGATGCGGCTGCTGGTGGAGCTGCTGCGCCAGGCCGGCCTGGGCATCGGCGAGGCGGCCCTGCACCACCAGTACACCTCCGCCGTGGACACCCAGGCGGCCGAGCGCTACCGCCCGGAGAGCTACGACGGGCCGGTCGTGCTGTACCGGGCCGCCGAGCCGCACGCGCTCACCGTCAGCCTCGACCCGCGCTACCTGCGCACCGACCACGCGCTCGGCTGGGCGGAGTTCTGCACCGACCTCACGGTGGTGGACGTGCCCGGGGACCACGTCTCCGTCATCGACCCGCCGCACATCGACGTCATCGCGGCCCACCTGGACGCCGCGCTCACCTCCGAAGGAGGCCGGTGACCTTGCGGAGCAGCACCGGTACCCACGACATCCCCACACCACGGCAGCGGCTCGCCGACTGGGCGCGCCGCGAGGACGAGGCCGTGCGCCAGGGCGACGCGCGCGCGGCGGCCCGGCAGCACCGCAAGGGCAAGCTCACCGCCCGGCAGCGCGTCGACCTGCTCGTGGACCCCGGCTCGTTCGCCGAGACCGACCAGCTCGCCCGCCACCCCTCGGCCGGTTACCGCTCCGAGGAGGAGCAGCCGTACGGGGACGGGGTGGTCACCGGCCACGCGACCGTGGACGGCCGCCCGGTGTGCCTGTTCTCGCAGGACTTCACCGTGTTCGGCGGCAGCATGGGCGAGGCGTTCGGGCAGAAGGTCCTCAAGATCATGGACCTGGCGACGCGCATCGGCTGCCCGGTCATCGGGATCAACGACTCGGGCGGCGCCCGCATCCAGGAGGGCGTCGTCTCGCTCGCCTACTACGCGGAACTCGCCCGCCGCAACGCCAACGCCTCCGGCGTGGTGCCGCAGATCTCGGTCGTCATGGGCCCGTGCGCGGGCGGCGCCGTCTACACCCCGGCGCTGACCGACTTCACCGTCATGGTGAACGGCATCTCGCACATGTTCGTCACCGGGCCCGACGTGGTGCGCACGGTCACCGGCGAGGAGACCACCTTCGACGAGCTGGGCGGCCCCGACCTCAACAGCCGGGTGACCGGCAACGTCCACCACCTCGCCGGGGACGAGGAGGAGGCGCTCGGCTGGGTGCGCGACCTCCTGGGCTACCTGCCCGGCAACAACCTGGAGCCGCCGCCGCGCACCGACCCGGCGGCGGCCGGGGAGCCGGACGGCACGCCGCTGGACACCATCGTGCCGGAGGCCCTGAACCGGGGTTACGACATGCGTGACGTCATCCGCCGGGTCGTGGACGACTTCGAACTCCTCGAAGTGCAGCCGCTGTTCGCGCCCAACATGATCTGCGGCTTCGCCCGGGTGGAGGGCGGCCCCGTCGGCGTCGTCGCCAACCAGCCGCTGCACCAGGCGGGCACGATCGACATCGACGCCTCCGAGAAGGCCGCCCGCTTCGTGCGGTTCTGCGACGCGTTCAACGTTCCGGTCCTCACCTTCGCCGACGTGCCCGGGTACCTGCCGGGGCTGGAGCAGGAGCGCGGGGGCATCATCCGGCGCGGCGCCAAGCTGCTGTACGCGTACTCCGAGGCGACGGTGCCGACGGTGACGGTCGTCGTGCGCAAGGCGTACGGCGGCGGCTACGCCGTGATGGGTTCCAAGCACCTGGGCTGTGACGTCAACCTGGCCTGGCCCACCGCGCAGATCGCGGTGATGGGCGCGGCCGGGGCGGTGAGCCTGCTGCACCGCAGGGAGCTGGCGGCGCTGCCCGCACCGGCCCGCGACGAGCTGCGGCACAAGCTCGTCGCCGAGTACGAGCGGACGATGGCCACCCCCTACGTGGCCGCCGAGCGCGGCTACGTCGACGCGGTCATCCGGCCCTCCCAGACCCGGCTGCACGTCGCCCGCGCCCTGCGCGTGCTCGGCAACAAGCGTTCCGCGCCCCCCGCCAGGAAGCACGGCAACATGCCGCTCTGACCGGGTGGCGCGCACCGGAGCACCCCCTTCGAAGCCCACCCGGCTTGGAAGCGCACCCCCTTTCATAGCCCACCCGCGATGCGAGAAGGCGCAGCCCATGAGGTCACTTCAGGCACTCAGCCCGTTCCGGGCCGGACGCGGCCGTCCGCGGCGCTCCCCCGGCCGGAGGCGCACGGCCGTCCTGCTCACCACCCTCGCGGCGCTGACCGCGACCGCCACCGCGAGCCCGGCCACCGCAGCCGTCCCGGCCTGGCCGTGGGACCCCGGCGACGGCGGAACGGACACCGGCGGCATCGAGGTCGTCGAGGAGCGGCGGGTGAGCGACCGCGTCCTGGACCTCACCGTCGACTCCCCCGCGCTCGGCTTCGAGGCACACGTGCGGCTGCTGCTGCCCGAGGGCTGGTCCCGGGACGCCGACCGCACCTGGCCGGCGCTGTTCCTGCTGCACGGCCCGGACGAGGCCGAGTACCGGTCCTGGACCCAGTACACCGACGTCGAGGGCTTCCTCGCCGACAAGGACGTCATCACCGTCCTGCCCAGCGGCGGTCAGGCGGGGTTCTACTCGGACTGGTGGAACTTCGGCCTCGGCGGGCCCGGCTGGGAGACGTTCCACACCGAGGAGCTGACCGGGCTCCTGGAGGAGTACCGCGCGGGCGAGGACCGCGCGGTGGCCGGGATCTCCCTGGGCGGCTTCGGCGCGATGAAGTACGCGGCCCTGCACGACGGCGTGTTCGGCGCCGCCGCCTCCTACAGCGGCCTGCTGCACACCACGATGCCGGGCATCTTCACGGTGGTCACCGGCATCCTCGTCCGGGAGGGCAGCAACCCGCTCGGGCTCTGGGGCGACAAGTGGCTGTTCCGCAGCCGCTGGAGCGCCAACAACCCCTACGACCAGGCGGGCGGGCTGAACGACGTGGCCCTGTACGTCTCCAACGGCAACGGGCTGCCCGGCCCGGGAGACCCGCCCGAGCAGGGCGTCGACGCGCTGGAGATCGCCACCCGCACCACCTCCGAGGCGTTCGTCGCCCGGCTGGACCGCCTGGGCATCGACGTCACGGAGCACATGTACCGGGGCAGCCTGCACGGCTGGCACCACTGGGAGCGCGAGTTCCGCACGTCCTGGCCCGTGCTGGCCAAGGGGCTCGGCATCCCCGCCGGGTGAGCCGCGCCCCGCGTCCCCGGGCCGGTCCTTCCCCGCCGGCCCCCGGCCGGCGCGTCCCGCCGCCCCGACCGGCTCCGGGGCGGCGGGACGTGCTGCTCAACGGGCCGCGCGCCTGCCGGTGACGACGGTGGCCTCCAGGCCGGGGTCGGCCGCCACCCGGGGGACGAGGCCGTGCCGGGCGAAGGCCGCCGCCGTCCGCGCGGCCTGCCGCTCGCCCGTCTCCACCAGCAGGCACCCGCCCGGCGCGAGCCAGTGCCGGGCGTCGGCGATCACCCGCCGCTGCACGTCCAGCCCGTCCGCGCCGCCGTCCAGCGCCACCCGGGGTTCGTGGACCCGCGCCTCGGCGGGCAGCAGCCCGAGCGCGTCCGTCGGCACGTAGGGCGCGTTGGCCAGCAGCACCCGGACCCGCCCGCGCAGCGCGTCGGGCAGCGGCTCGTACAGATCGCCCCGGAAGACGCGTCCGCCGTGCCCGGCGACGTTGCGGCGGGCGCAGCGCACCGCCGCGGGTTCCACGTCGCAGGCGTACAGCGCGACCGGTCCCGCGGCCGCCGCGACGGCCGCGCCCACCGCTCCGGAGCCGCAGCACAGGTCCACGACCACGTCCCCCGGCGCGGCCAGTTCCGCGGCCCGGCGCACCAGGAACTCGGTGCGGCGCCGGGGCACGAACACCCCGGTGTCCACGGCGATCCGCAGTCCGCAGAACTCGGCCCAGCCGACGACGTGCTCCAGCGGCAGCCCGGCGACGCGCCGTTCCACGAGGGCGTCCAGCTCGGCGGCGTCCCGCGCGGCGGCGGCCAGCAGCCGCGCCTCGTCCTCGGCGAACACGCACCCGGCGGCCCGCAGCCGGGGAACGACGAGCGCCGCGCCCGCACCGCGGGATACGGCGGACGAGGGAGCGGAGGGGGAAGAGGGAGGGGAACACGAGGGGGAGGCGGGGGAGGGGGACACGCTCATGGGGACCTTCCGACACGACGAAGGGCACCCTCACGGCCGCCTACACGGCGGCGGCCACACCACCACGGGGCGGGAGCACCCGGCCTGGCACAGCGGTAATGGGTCTCACCTCCCGGCTTCCGTCCACTGCTGGAGCCGCCACCCTACCGGAGCCCTCCGGCCCGCGACGGGCGCGCGGCCGGGGCCGCGTTGCTGGCAGACTGACGCCATGACCACGCTCAAGGCCCGGCTCCAGGACGACCTGACCGCAGCGATGAAGGAACGCGACGCGCTGCGCTCCGCCACCCTCCGGATGGCCCTCACCGAGATCACCAAGGAGGAGGTCTCGGGCAAGAGCGCCCGCGAGCTGTCCGACGACGAGGTGACGAAGGTGCTGGCGCGCGAGGCGAAGAAGCGCCGGGAGGCCGCCGAAGCCTTCGAGCAGGGCGGCCGTGCGGAGCAGGCCCGCAAGGAGCGGGACGAGGGCGAGGTAATCGCTGCCTACCTGCCCGCGCAGCTCGGTGACGCGGAGCTTCGGGCCCTCGTCGCCGAGGCCGTCGCGGAGACGGGCGCCGAGGGGCCGAAGGCGATGGGCGCCGTCATGAAGGCGGTGGGCCCGAAGGTCGCGGGCCGCGCGGAGGGCGGACGGGTGGCGGCCGCGGTGAAGCGCGCGCTGACCGGCGGCTGACGGTCGTCCGGCCCGCCAGCGGTCCGGTCCACGACGCGGCGAAGGGGCGCCCCCGGCGGGGGCGCCCCTTCGTCACGTGCTCGTCCGCCGCGTCCGGCCGCCTGGCCCGAAGGCCGGGGCGGCCGGGCCCGGGAACGCCAGGCGGCTATCCGGCGGGTGGCGGGAAGCCCGGTTCGCCGCCGGGTCCGTCGGTGCCGCCGCCGTCGCCGAACCAGTCACCGGGGCCGGAGGGGCCGCCGCCGGGGCCGCCCGCCTCGTTCCCGCCGTCGGAGGCGCCGCCAGCCGCCGGGTTCCAGTCGAAGCCGGGGAACTCGGGCCGCCCGGCCGGGCGGTCGCCGCCGGGACGGCCGTCGTCCCGGTCGCCGCCGTTCCCGCCGCCGTCACCCGAGTCACCGCCGCCGTCGGAGTCACCGCCGTCGCCGTCGCCCTCGCCTTCCTCGTCCCGGCCGCGCGGCACGTCCACCTCGTTGAACGGCGTGCCCTCGACGCCCTGCAGCGCGCCGGTCATCGCCTCGCGCCAGATCGGTCCGGGCAGGCAGCCGCCGCAGACCTTCGCGTAGTAGGTGCCGCCGATGGTGATGTCGAACATCTTGGGCTGCACCGAGCCGTCGCCGCCGACCCACACGGCCGTGGAGAGGTCCGGGGTGTAGCCGACGAACCACGCCTGCTTGCGGCCGTCGGTGGTGCCGGTCTTGCCCGCGTTGGGCCGGTCCGACAGCCCCGCCGAGGTGCCGGTGCCGTCCTCGACGACGCCTTCCAGGATCTGGTTGACGGTGTCGGCGGTCTTCTCGGACATCGCGCGCTCGCAGTTCGGCCCGGCGGGCTTGAGCTTCTTGCCCTCCGCGTCGGTGACCGACTCGATCGCCATGGGCTCGCAGTAGACGCCCCGGGCGCCGAAGGTGGCGTAGGCGGCGGCCATCGTGAGCGGGCTGCTCTCCAGCGAGCCGAGCGCCATGGACGGCACGACCTTCAGCGGCTTGCCCGTGCCGAGCCGGACGCCCATGTCCTTGGCCATCTTGGCCGTGGCGCACAGGCCCGTCTTGCTCAGCAGGTCCACCGAGTAGGTGTTGATGGACTTGCCGAGCGCGCTGGTCATGTCCCAGGTGCCGGTCTCGCTCTTCAGCTCGTTCGGCACCTCGTACGGCTTGTCGCCGTACGGGGTGCCGTCGCAGGTGAGGAAGTCCTTCTCCTGGAAGGTGTGCGTGTGGTCGCTGGTGAACGTCTCGGCCGGGCTGACGCCCTTCTCCAGGGCGGCGGCGGCGACGATCGGCTTGAACGTGGAGCCGACCTGGAAGCCGTAGGTGGAGCCGCCCATGGGGCTGTCGACGGAGAGGTTGATCATCGTCTGGTGCTCGTCGGCCACCGTCCCGTACGGGCGGGACTGGGCCATCGCCGTGATCCGGCCGGTGCCCGGCTCGACGGAGACGACGGCGGCCGCCACCTTGTCGTCCTCGTTCACCTTGCTGACGGCCGCGTCGGTGGCGGCCTGCTGGGCCTGGGGCGAGAGCGTGGTGCGGATGGTCAGGCCGCCGTGGTCCCAGCGGGCCCGGCGCTCCTTGTCGGTCTTGCCGAACGCCGGGTTGGCCAGGAACGCCTTCTCGACGTAGTCGCAGAAGAAGCCCGCCTTCATCGTGGCCGTGATGCAGCCCTCGCGGGCGCTGTTCACCTTCAGCCCGAGCGGCTTCTTCTGGGCCGCCTCGGCCTGCTGCTCGGTGATGTCGCCGACGTCGGCCATCCGGTCCAGGACGATGTTGCGCCGCTTCGTCGCGGACTCGGGCCGCTCGACCGGGTCGTAGGCGTAGGGCGACTGCACGATCCCCGCGAGGACGGCGGCCTCGTGCAGTTGCAGGTCCTTCGCGGACTTGGAGAAGTAGCGCTGGGCGGCGGCCTCGACGCCGTACGCCTGCTGGGAGAAGTACGTGATGTTGAGGTAGTTCTCCAGGATCTGGTCCTTGGTCAGCTCCTGCTCCAGCGCGATCGCGTACTTCAGCTCCATGATCTTGCGCCCGTACGTCTGGCGGGTGGCGTACTCGAACGCCTCCTCCTCGTTGCCCGCCTCCTCCACGAAGACGTTCTTGACGTACTGCTGGGTGAGCGTGGACGCGCCCTGGGTGATCTCGCCCTCCTGGGCGTTGCGGTTCAGCGCCCGCAGCACGCCCTTGGGGTCGACGGCGCCGTGCTCGTAGAAGCGGGCGTCCTCGATGGCCACGATCGCCTTGCGCATCCACGGGGACACCGCGTCGAGCGGGACGACGACGCGGTTGCGCGAGTAGACGTCGGCGATCAGCCCGCCCTCGGCGTCGAGGATCTGCGTCTTCTGGCTCAGCGGGGGACGCTTGAGGTCGATGGGCAGTTCCTCGAAGCCCTCAGCCGTCTCCTTCGCCGCCAGGCCCATGATTCCGGCGGCCGGGAGCGCCAGCCCGGCCATCACGGCGCCGGCGAGCACGCTGACGCCGAGGAACTTGGCCGCCTGCTGCGTCGCGGAGAGCCCACCGCCCGAGCGTTTGTTTGCCATAGGCGCCAGGGTAGCCCGCCCGTTCGCCTGGCCCGAGCCCCGGACGGCGTGCCGGATTCACCCTGGCGTGCGGTGGTTCAACTGGGGGGCGAAGGCGGGGGAGCCGAACACATGTTGGGCAAAAACCGCACATCCGGGCAGGCATTCGGTTACAGTACCGCTACCTGAGCCGCCCGTAACGCCGGGAATGTCACTCTTGTAGGTGATGAGGACCGTCCCGAAATGGCGGAATATGCCAACCGACTGACCGCGTCCACCGCCGGACAGCGGCCCGACGTGGCGTCACTCCGTTGGGTGATGCCCCGCGCACGCATAGTCCGTTCGGACCATTCAAGATTGGGCCGGTCGGGGGTGTTGCCGTCTGCTCGCCTTCCGTAACGTCCTCAACCGGCGACGGCGCATATGCCGCTTCTTTCGCCGTGGGGGAGCCTCGAATTTCGGGAGAGGACGGCACCAGCATGAGCAGCTGGGCAACCGACTGGAGTACGCAGGCCGCCTGCCGTACGACTGATCCGGATGAACTGTTCGTACAGGGAGCGGCCCAGAACCGGGCCAAGGCGGTGTGCACCGGCTGCCCGGTACGCACCGAGTGCCTGGCCGACGCCCTGGACAACCGCGTGGAGTTCGGCGTGTGGGGCGGCATGACCGAGCGGGAACGCCGGGCGCTGCTGCGCAGGCGCCCCACCGTCACCTCGTGGCGCCGCCTCCTGGAGACGGCCCGGGAGGAGTACGAGTCCTTCGGGGGCGGCTACGCCGACGTCCCCCCGGAGGTGTCCGCCGCCGTGCCGGTCGCCGCCGGCTGACCGGCCCCGGCCGCACGCGGCTGCACGGCGAGCCGTTCCCCGACGTCGCGCAGCCCGCCGAGGTCGTGGACGTCGCCGGGCAGCGCGGGCACCTCGGCCACCGGTACCTCGGGGTGCAGCGCGGCGAACCGGTCCCGCACCCGGCACTCGCGGGCGATCACCCGCATCCGTTCCGCGTGCAGCCGCAGCAGCCCGGCGGCGAGCGCCGCCGCCTCCGGCACGGGGGAACGCGTCCCCTCCGGACCACCGCCGTCCCCGGCCGCCCCCGCGTCGTGCTCCGGCTCCGTCCCGTCCTCCGGCCTCGGCTCGTCCTCCGGCACCGCCTCGTGCTCCGGTTCCTCCAGCGCCTCCGCCGCCGCCAGCGCCCGCTCCGCGCCGAGCTGCGCGGCCTCGCTGCCGTGCACCCGGTTCAGCACGAGACCGGCCAGCGGCATGCGGTCGGCCGCCAGCCGCTCCACGAAGTACGCCGCCTCCCGCAGCGCGTCCCGCTCGGGCGCGGCCACGACGAGGAACGCCGTGCCCGGGTCCTGGAGCAGCCGGTAGGTGGCGTCCGCCCGGGTACGGAAGCCGCCGAACATCGTGTCCATGGCGGCGACGAACGTCTGCACGTCGCGCAGCATGCCGGTGCCCAGCAGCTTGCCCAGCGCACCGGTGACCATCGAGACGCCCGTCATGCCGAGGCTGAACATCCGCATCCCCGCCCGGCCCCCGGCCTTCGCGGGCGCGGCCAGCAGCCGGATGAACCGGCCGTCGAGGAACGAGCCGAGACGGGCCGGGGCGTCCAGGAAGTCCAGGGCCGAACGGCTGGGCGGGGTGTCGACGATGACCAGGTCCCACTCGTCCCGGGCGCTGAGCTGCCCGAGCTTCTCCATCGCCATGTACTCCTGCGTGCCCGCGAACCCGGCCGACAGCGACTGGTAGAAGGGGTTGGACAGGATCGCGCGGGCCCGCTCCGCGTCCGCGTGGGCCTCCACGATCTCGTCGAAGGTCCGCTTCATGTCGAGCATCATGGCGTCCAGCGAGCCGCCCGCCGCCGTGTCGACGCCCGGCACCCGGCGCGGGGTGTTGTCCAGCTCGGTCAGGCCCATCGACTGGGCCAGCCGCCGGGCCGGGTCGATGGTCAGCACGACCACCCGGCGTCCGCGCTCGGCGGCGCGCACCCCGAGCGCCGCCGCCGACGTCGTCTTGCCCACGCCGCCCGCGCCGCAGCACACGACGATGCGCGTGGCCGGGTCGTCCAGCAGCGGGTCCGTCCGGAGGACGGGCACGGCCTGCCACGCGGCCTGCTCCCCGGTCCGGTTCACGCGGCGGCTCCTTCACGGTCGGCCCCCTGGGCGCGCAGGGCGCGGGCCAGTTCGTAGAGCCCGGCCAGGTCCACGCCGTCCCACAGCAGGGGCAGCTCCCAGGTGGGCAGCTCCAGCGCGGCGACCTCGGCGCGCCGCTCGTGCTCCAGGGCGAGGCGCCCGGTGTGCTCGCGCGCCTGCTCCAGCAGCGGGCCGACGAGCCGCTGGGCCTTGCCGCCGCGCCGCGCCCCGCCGAGCCCGGCGGCGGCGAGCTGCCCGGCCAGCTCGCCGCGCAGGCCCTCGGCGGCCCGGACGGCGTCCTCGGCCAGCACGGCGGGACGGACGAGGTTGACGACCGCCGCTCCCACCGGCAGGCCGGCGGCCCGCAGTTCGGCGACGCCGTCCACCGTCTCCTGCACCGGCATCTCCTCCAGCAGCGTCACCACGTGCACGGCCGTCTCCGGGGACTTGAGGACCCGCATCACCGCCTGGGCCTGGTTGTACACGGGGCCGACCCGGGCGAGCCCGGCCACCTCGTCGTTGACGTTGAGGAACCGGGTGATGCGCCCGGTGGGCGGCGCGTCCATGACGACGGCGTCGTAGGCGAAGGCGCCGGAGCGGTCCCTGCGGCGCACGGCCTCGCACGCCTTGCCGGTCAGCAGCACGTCCCGCACGCCGGGCGCGATCGTCGTGGCGAAGTCGATGGCGCCGATGCGCGCCAGCGCGCGGCCCGCGCCGCCCAGCTTGTAGAACATCTGGAGGTAGTCCAGGAGCGCCCGTTCGGCGTCGATGGCCAGCGCGTGCACCTCTCCCCCGCCGGGCGCGACGGCGATCCTGCGCTCCTCGTAGGGCAGCGCCTCGGTCTCGAAGACCTGGGCGATCCCCTGCCGCCCCTCCACCTCCACGAGGAGCGTGCGCCGTCCGGCCGTGGCCAGCGCGAGCGCGAGTGCGGCGGCGACCGTCGTCTTGCCGGTGCCGCCCTTGCCGGTGACCACATGCAGCCTGCTCACCCTGCGAGCCTAACCAGGGAGCCGGAGCTACTACCCTCAGCCCCATGACGAAGTGGGAATACGCGACCGTGCCGCTCCTCGTGCACGCGACCAAGCAGATCCTGGACACCTGGGGCGAGGACGGCTGGGAGCTCGTCCAGGTCGTACCCGGGCCGAACAACCCCGAGCAGCTCGTGGCCTACCTCAAGCGGGCCAAGGCGTGAGCGCCCCCTCCCGGGTCGAGGCCAGGCTCGCGGAGCTGGGCCTGCGGCTGCCCGAGGTGGTGGCGCCGCTGGCGGCGTACGTGCCCGCCGTGCGGTCGGGGCGCCACGTCTACACCTCCGGCCAGGTGCCCCTGGTGGACGGCGCCCTGCCCGCGAGCGGCAAGGTGGGCAGCGAGGTCTCCCCCGAGCAGGCCAAGGAACTGGCGGGGGTCTGCGCGCTGAACGCGCTGGCGGCGGTCAAGTCGGAGATCGGCGACCTGGACCGCATCGTGCGCGTCGTGAAGGTCGTCGGGTTCGTGGCCTCCGCGCCGCACTTCACCGGGCAGCCGGGCGTCGTCAACGGCGCGAGCGAACTGCTCGCGGAGGTGCTGGGCGAGCGCGGTGTGCACGCGCGCAGCGCGGTCGGCGTCGCGGCCCTGCCGATCGACGCGCCGGTCGAGGTGGAGATCCAGGTCGAGGTCTCCGACTGACCCCGCGGGCCCGCCCGGCGCCCGCCCGGCGTGCGGGCGCCGGGCGGGCCGCCCGCAGGGGCCCGGGGCGGTGCGGGGGCCGCGCGGGCCGTGCGGGGAGGCGCCGGAGTGCCACGGCGCCGACCGGGCGCACCGGCGCATCGGGTTTCATGGAGGCATGACTGACACGACGCACATGCCGGACTGGGAGAAGCGGTTCCGGGCGCCCCGCGTGGGGCTGCCGGAGTGGGCCGAGGACGCCCCCGACCGCTCGCTGTTCGTGTCGAACGCGACCGGCACCTACGAGCTGTACGCCTGGGACCGGGCCACCGGGGAGCAGCGGCAGGTCACCGACCGGCCCAACGGCACCACCGACGGCGTCCTCAGCCCGGACGGCCAGTGGATCTGGTGGTTCTCCGACACCGACGGCGACGAGTTCGGCGTCTGGATGCGGCAGCCCTTCGCCGGGCCCGCGGGCGCCGACGAGGCGGCCGTGCCGGGGCTCGCGCCCGCGTACTCCGCGGGGCTCGCGCTCGGGCGTGACGGCACCGCCGTCGTCGGCAGCTCCACCGACACCGACGGCACCACCGTGCACGTCGTGCCGCCCGGCGGCGAGCCGGTGGAGATCTACCGGCACCGCGAGTCGGCGGGCGTGGGCGACCTGAGCCACGACGGCGGCCTGATCGTCATCGAGCACACCGAGCACGGCGACGCCATGCACGCGGCGCTGCGCGTGGTGCGCCCGGACGGGACGACGGTGGCCGAGCTGGACGACACCGAGGGCGGCACGAGGGAACTGGGCCTGAGCGTGCTCGGGTTCGCGCCCGCCGCCGGGGACACCCGGCTGCTGGTGGGCCACCAGCGGCGCGGGCGCTGGGAGCCGATGGTCTGGGACCCGGTCACCGGCGAGACGAGCGAACCGGCCATCGGCCTGCCGGGGGACGTGTCCGCCGAGTGGTACCCGGACGGCGGTGCCCTCCTCGTCGTGCACAGCCACCACGCCCGCAGCGAGCTGTGGCGCCACGACCTCGCGGACGGCACGCTCACCCGTGTCGAGACGCCGCCGGGGACGGTGTCGGGCGCGACGGCCCGGCCGGACGGCAGCGTGGAGTACCTGTGGTCCTCCGCCGCCGAGCCGCCCGCCGTGCGTTCGACGCGCGGCGGCGTGGTGCTCGACCCGCCGGGTCCGGCGGCGCCGGGTTCGCTGCCGGTGGAGGACGTGTGGGTGGACGGCCCCGGCGGGCCGGTGCACGCCCTGGTCCAGCGCCCGGAGGGGCCGGGCCCGTTCCCGGCCGTCTTCGAGGTCCACGGCGGCCCGACCTGGCACGACAGCGACGCCTTCGCCGCGCAGCCGGCCGCCTGGCTCGACCACGGCTTCGCCGTCGTGCGGGTCAACTACCGGGGCTCCACCGGCTACGGACGGGCCTGGACGGACGCGCTCAAGCACCGGGTGGGCCTCATCGAGCTGGAGGACATCGCGGCGGTGCGGGCGTGGGCCGTGGAGTCGGGCGTCGCGGACCCGGAGCGGCTGGTGCTCGCCGGCGGCTCCTGGGGCGGCTACCTGACGCTGCTGGGCCTGGGCACGCAGCCGGACGCGTGGGCGCTGGGCATCGCGGCGGTCCCGGTGGCCGACTACGTCACCGCCTACGCGGACGAGATGGAGGCGCTCAAGGCGCTGGACCGCACGCTGCTGGGCGGCACGCCCGAGGAGGTGCCGGAGCGGTACCGGGCGTCGTCGCCGCTGACGTACGTGGACGAGGTGCGGGCGCCGGTGTACGTCTCGGCGGGCGTCAACGACCCGCGCTGCCCGATCCGGCAGGTGGAGAACTACATCGAGGCGCTGGAGCGGCGCGGCCACCCGCACGAGGTGTACCGGTACGACGCCGGGCACGGCTCGCTGGTGGTGGAGGAGCGGATCAAGCAGGTCGCTCTGGAGCTGGGGTTCGCCCTGCGTCACCTGGGCCTGGAACCGCCGCGGCCGTGACGCCGCCTCCGGCCCGCTCCGGGGCTGCCGCCTCCGGTGCTGCCGGCTCCGGGGCCTCCCGCTCCGGAGCGGCAGCCTCCGGGGCGGCCGGATGCCGTACGGCGGCGGGGCCCGCGTCGTCGGGCGGCAGGCCGAGCGCGGCGTCGCGGGCCACCTCCACCTCGCGGCGCAGGAAGCGGAACCACATGAAGACCGCGAAACCGGCGAAGACGAACCACTCGGCGGTGTAGCCGAGGTTCTGGAACGCCTTCATGTCCAGCCCGCTGCCCCGCGCGGCGGCGGGCGGGACGGGCGTCAGCGGCCCCTCGGCGTCCTGCACCGTGATCCAGGCGTCGTACACCCGGTGCGGCACGACGTTGATGAGCGAGGCGGCGCTGATCGCGCCGAGCTGCCCCTCGGGCAGGCCGACGGGGCCGCCGGACTCGGACGCCTGGAGCGCGCCGGTGACCCGCACCTGGCCGGACGGGGGCGCGGGCACCCGGGCCGGGTCCGGGTCGCCGGGCAGCCAGCCGCGTACGACGGGCAGCACCCGGCCGTCGTCCCCGGCGGTGTGCAGCAGGCCCAGCACGTAGAAGCCGCGCTCGTCGTCCAGCGTGCGGTCGGGCACGAGGAACTGGTGCCCGGTGTCGAAGCGGCCGTGCGCGGCGGCCATCCGCCCGGACGTCTCCCGGTCGACGGGCAGCAGCGAGTCCAGCGGTTCGGGCTCCTGCCGGGCGGCCCGCTCGGCGAGCCGCTCGTTCTCCTGGTGGCTGTCCACCCGGTCCTCGAAGCGGCTGAGCTGCCAGCTCCCCATGAAGAGGCAGAACGGCACCGACAGCACGAGGAAGACGTTGAGCGCCCACCAGCGGGGGGTCAGCAGGAACCGGTACACACCCCAACGGTACGGGCACCGGGCCGGTGCGCCGGACCCGCCCCCGCCGGCGCGCCCGCCCGCGAGGCGGCGCGGAGACGGCGCGGAACGGGCGCGGGGCGGGTCAGTCGGCGGGGAGCGCACCGGTGCGGTAGACCGTCCCGGCGCAGACGTCGTCGAGGTAGGCGGGCGGCACGGCCGGCTCGCCGGTGGCGGGGACGTAGCGCAGCACGACGGCGGTGGCCGCGCCCCGGCCGTCGTCGTCCCGGCTGCCGCCGGTGCCCGAGCCGGAGTCGGACAGCGGCTTCATGCCGCCCGCCTCGGAGGGCGTCGCGCCGTCGCCGGGGGCCTCCTCGCCGCCCTCCACGTCGCCGGGCGCCTCGGTGCCGCCGGTGCCGCCCGTCGTGCCGTCGCCGGTGCTGGGCTCCGGCTCCGGTTCCGGCCCCGGCCCCGGGCTGCCCGAAGCGGGCTCCTCGGGCGGTGCCGGGCAGCCGTTCGCGCCGCGTGCGGTGTCCGGCAGCCACGCGAAGCGCACCTGGTAGGAGTCGCCCGGCCGCAGGACCAGCTCGTCCGAGGTGCCGGGGCCGGGCAGCCCGGTGACCCGGCCGTCCCCGGTGTGCTCCAGCACGGTGACGGCGGCCGGGTCGGCCGCGCCCCGCGCCGTCGCGGTGAGCTGGTCGCCGCCGGGGACGCGGCAGCTGTCGCCGGAGACGTTGGCCAGCCGGAACGAGCCGTGGACGGAGCCGTCCTCCTGCGGTTCCCCGACCCGGACGACGGGCTCGCCGAGCTGGTCGCGCGCGCAGCGCGGTGACGCGGCGCCCGCGGCGTCCGTGCCGTCGGGCGAACTGGAGCTGCCCCGGGTCGGCTCGGCGGGGGACGTCGTCCCCTCCCCGCCGGTGCCGCCGTCGGGGCCCTCGTCGGCGGCGCCGCCCGCCGGGCCCGCCGCCTCCCGGCCGCCGTAGGGTTCGCCGCCGTCGTTCCGGCCGCTGTGCGCGGCGTTCGTCCGGCCGTCGTCGCCGAGCGGGCCGGGGACGACGCCGGTGGACATCAGCGCCGGGACGGTGACGGCGGTGACGAGCACGGCCGCCGCGGCCCCGATCGCGGTGTGCCGCCGCCGGGCGCGGCGGGCGGGCACGGCGCGCCGGAGGTGGTCGAGCGCGTCGGGGGAGGGCTGGATGCCGCTCACCACGTCCCGCATCAGCTGGTGCAGGGCCTCGGCGTCCGCGGGGTCCTGCCCGTCGTGCCCCTCGGGCCCACCCGGCCTGCCGTGTCCGGCGCCGTGCTCCCGGCCGTCCGCGGGATCGTGCCCGTCGCCCGGTCGTCCGTTCCTGCCCGTCGTCATGCCGGTGTTCCCATCGCGACGCGCAGCGCGGCGATGCCGCGCGATCCGTATGCCTTGACCGAGCCCCGGGATATGCCGAGCGTCTGCGCCACCTGTTCTTCGGTCATGTCGGCGAAGTATCGCAGCACCAGCACCTCGCGCTGACGCCGCTGGAGCCCGCGCAGGGCCCGCTTCAGCTCGTCGCGCTCCAGCGCCTCGTAGGCGCCCTCCTCCGCGCTCGCGGCGTCCGGCATGGGCTTGGCCAGCAGTTTCAGGCCCAGGATGCGGCGGCGCAGGGTGGAGCGGGAGAGGTTGACGACGGTCTGCCGCAGGTAGGCCAGCGTCTTGTTCGGGTCCTTGACGCGTCGCCGCGCGGAGTGGACGCGGATGAACGCCTCCTGGACGACGTCCTCGCAGGAGGCGGTGTCGTCCAGCAGCAGCGCGGCGAGGCCGAGCAGCGAGCGGTAGTGGGCGCGGTAGGTCTCGGTGAGGTGGTCGACGGTGGTCCCCACGGCCGCCGTCCCCCCGTCAGCTTCGCTCTGCTCTGCGGGGTGCGGCACGGGCCGCGCCGCCGTCCCCAGGGAGACCGGCCAGTGTGCTGTCACGGGCGTGCCCCCGGCCGCCGCCACCCGTCGTGGTGCGGGTGTGCGGGGTCGCCGTAGGACAGCCGTCGTTGCGAGTGCCTCTGCCACGCCTGTTGGACACGCTTCCCCCCGTCAGGGTTGTACGCGTCCGGCATCGTGATCGACGATGCACGAAACGCCCCCATGCGTACCGCCTACTTTCCGTTCGCCCCGTCGCACGCCGCCCCACCCCCACCGGCGTCTGTGCGCGGCGTGCGGACCCGAAGACGCGGACGCCCGGCCTCTGGTTGCAATGGGCGCGTCAAAATCCTCTGTCAGGCCGTTGGTCTATATCAAGTCACGATCACCACAACTTGATCACAACTGCGGGGCATTCGACGCGGATGCGGTCACAAGGGACGCGGGGAGGAGCGAGGGTGTATCGGCCCTGGTCGCACGCGCGGGCGGGGGCCACGGGTGATCACCCGTGGCCCCCGCCCGGCGGAGGTGCCGCGCCGCGTGCGGCGCGGCGCGGTCGTTCCTCGCGTCAGCGCCCGGTGCCGCCGTAGACGACGGCCTCGTCGGAGTCGCTGTCGAGCCCGAAGGCGGTGTGCACGACGCGCACGGCCTCGTTGACGTCGTCCTGCCGGGTGACGACCGAGATGCGGATCTCCGAGGTGGAGATCAGCTCGATGTTCACGCCCGCGTTGGACAGCGCCTCGAAGAACGTCGCCGTGACGCCGGGGTTCGTCTTCATGCCCGCGCCGACCAGGGAGATCTTGGCGACCTGGTCGTCGTAGCGCAGCGAGTCGAACCCGATCGTCTCCTTGCGCTTCTCCAGCGCCTCGATCGCCTTCTTGCCGTCCGTCTTCGGCAGCGTGAAGGAGATGTCGGTCAGGCCCGTGGACGCCGCCGACACGTTCTGCACCACCATGTCGATGTTCAGCTCGGCGTCCGCGATGGCGCGGAAGATGGCCGCCGCCTCACCCGGCTTGTCCGGGACCCCGACGATCGTGACCTTGGCCTCGGAGGTGTCGTGCGCGACTCCCGAGATGAGCGCCTGCTCCATCGGTTCGTCCCCTACTCGCGGTTCGTTGCTGACCCACGTGCCCGGCAGGCTGGAGAAGGACGACCGGACGTGGATCGGGATGTTGTAGCGGCGTGCGTACTCCACACACCGGTGCAGCAGCACCTTGGAGCCGGAGCTGGCCAGCTCCAGCATGTCGCCGAAGGAGATCCAGTCGATCTTCCGGGCCTTCTTCACGACCCGGGGGTCGGCGGTGAAGACGCCGTCGACGTCGGTGTAGATCTCGCAGACCTCGGCCTCCAGCGCGGCGGCCAGCGCCACCGCGGTGGTGTCGGACCCGCCGCGGCCCAGCGTGGTGATGTCCTTGCTGTCCTGGGACACGCCCTGGAAACCGGCGACGATGGCGATGTTGCCCTCGTCCACGGCCGTCTTGATGCGACCGGGCGTCACGTCGATGATCCGCGCCTTGTTGTGCACGGAGTCGGTGATCACCCCGGCCTGGCTTCCGGTGAAGGACTGCGCCTCGTGGCCCAGCGATTTGATCGCCATGGCCAGCAGGGCCATGGAGATGCGCTCCCCGGCGGTCAGCAGCATGTCGTACTCGCGGCCGGAGGTGACCGGGGACACCTCGCTGGCGAGATCGATCAACTCGTCCGTCGTGTCGCCCATCGCCGAGACCACGACGACCACCTGGTGGCCGCGCTTCTTCGCCTCGACGATCCGCTTGGCAACGCGCTTGATGCCCTCTGCGTCGGCAACGGAGGAGCCGCCGTACTTCTGCACGACTAGGCTCACGTGCGCTCCTCGTTTCTCAGCTCACCGGACCCTTTAGCCGGGGCCCTCGGTCGGCACATTTTATCGAGCGGACGCCGTCCGGCCTCCCGGAGCCGCATCCTGAGACACGCACACCCGCTCAGCGGGCACCCCTGCCCGTTCCGGGCGGAGACACACGGAAACGTAAGGCAGCTCACACCGCCCCCGCCCCTGGGGCCGGCCGTGCGCGGCCGTAGCATCGCCCCCGTGACGGATCTGCCAGTTCCCGCCCGGGTGACGACCGCCGGTGAGCGCGAGGTGCTCGAAGCCTTCCTCGACTTCCACCGGGACATCGTGCGGGCGAAGCTCGCCGGCGTTCTTGACGAGGCCGCCCGCAGCCGTCTGGTGCCCTCGTCCACGACGCTGTCGGGGATCGTCAAGCACCTCACCGCGGTGGAGGGCATCTGGTTCCGGCACGTCCTGCTCGGCGAGGGCCCGCCGCCTCCCCCGACGCAGGAGGCGCACTGGGAGATCGGCCCCGGGGAGACGCCGGAGGTGCTGATCGCCGCGTACGACGCGGCGTGCGAGCTGTCCCGCCGCTCGGCCGCGGACCTGCCGCTGGACCACACCGGGAGGCACGCCCTCCTCGGTGAGGTGTCGCTGCGCTGGATCTACGGGCACATGATCGGCGAGACCGCCCGCCACGCGGGCCACGCCGACATCCTCCGCGAGCAGACCGACGGCCGCACCGGCATCCTCGGCTGACCGGCTCCCGTCCTTCACCCGCCGGGGTCGGGCGTGCGCGGTGCGGGGGCGGTTCCCCGGGGATGCGTGCGTGGTGAAGACAGTTGGGGAGGGTGGTGCATGCGGGGCGAAGGCCGGGGTAACAGCGACGGCAGACCACCCCGCCCCAACGACCTGTAGGGCATGACCAAGGGAGACCACCGTGCTGATGGCCCACCCCGCCGTTCTGAGCAAGCTCGTCGCCGAGTACGAGACCCTGGCCGCGCTGCACGCGGAGGAGGGCAGCCCCGAGGTGCGCCAGCGCATGGAGGACCTCGCGTACACCCTGTGCGTCTCCACCGGCACCCGGGACGTGGACAGCGCCCTGGTCGCGGCCCGGCACCGGCTGCCCGGCGCCCGGGTGGAGGACGACTCGGTCCTCAGCGGCTGACGGCTCCCGCTCCCGTCCGGGGCGGCGCGGCGGGCCGGGGCAGCTCCTCGGTGAAGCCCCGCCGCGCCCGTTCCAGCAGGCCCTGGGAATCGGGGTCGGCCTGGAGGGCGGGCAGGAGCAGCAGCCACAGGTCGTGCAGCCGCGCCTCGATGGTCTGCCGCCCGTCCAGGGCGTCGGCGACGGTGTGCAGGCCGAAGAACGCGGAGACGACGCCGTGCGCGGCGCGGGCCGGGACGGCGCCGGGAGCGAGGTCCCCCTCCTCCCCGGCCCGTTCCAGCAGGCCGGTGACCGTGCCGATCCACCCCACGAAGGGCGCGGGCAGGTCCGCCTCGATGGACTTGCGCTCGGCGGACAGCCGGGCGCCCGCACGGGCCACGACGTCGTCGCGGAAGGCCCTCGCCACCGCGAAGCTCAGCCGGACGGTGCCCTCCAGCGCGGGCAGCGCGGCGGGCGCGTGCCGGGCGATGAGCGGGGGCCAGGTGGCGAAGTGCTCGCGGACCACGCAGGCGGCGAGGTTCTCCTTGCTCGTATAGTGGAAATAGATCGCGCCGCTGGTGCGTCCGGACAGGGCGCTGATGTCGCTGATGCTCGTGCCAAAGAATCCGCGCTGGTCGAAGAGGTGCGCTGCCGCTTCGAGAATGGATCTGCGGGTGGTCTCGGCGCGTTTTTGCACGGGCTTCCCACTCCTGGCCGTCGTGTCGGATGGACCGGGTGGAACTTATTGGCTCGGCGTGCGCCATTTCTCCCTTTACTGCCGATGCGGCCCATCAACACCCGCACGGGTGACGTGCTGCCTGTCCCAGACCCACTGGCAAGCGGCCCGGCCGAAGTTGTTATCTGCTTTTCGGTATGAACCCCGCGGACGAGGTGTACCCGGCGCCGGCCTGCGAGGACCGGGCGCTGAGCTGGTCCCGCACCGTGGCGCGGGAGCTGGTCCACCGGGTCTCGGTGGCGGAGGTGCTCCTCACGGACGTCCGGTCGGCCGGGGGCGGGCGCTTCGAGGCGGCGAGCCAGTGGACTCGGTCCCATCCCACCTTCCCGCGCGGCGGTGACGGCCGCCACCATCCGCTCATGGTGGTGGAGACGCTGCGGCAGCTCGGCATCTACGTGCCGCTGCGGTACTACGGCGTCGATCCGGACGCGCACTTCCTGATCCGGGAGACGTCCTACGCGCTCGATCCGGACGCAGAGCCCCGGGCGGTGGACGGCGCCTCGGACGTCGTCTGCGAGGTCGCCGTCTCCCACGTCCGCACGGACCCCTCCGGCATGGTGGGCGGCCTGCGCCTGACGGCGCGCTTCCGGCACGGCGGACGGCCCTTCGCGGTCGCCGCGGGCACGGCCCGGATGCTCGGCGCGGCCCGGTACCGGGAGCTGCGCGGCCCGCGGGTGACGGCCGTGCCGCAGGACGCCGCGGCCCCGGGGCAGCCGCGCCCCGGACCGGGACGGCTCGCGCTCGCCTCGCCGCTGGACGCCATGCTGGCGCACGACGGCGGCGCGCCGCTGATCAGCCCGGCCGATCCGTGGCACCCGTTCTTCTTCGACCACGGCAGCGACCACGTCCCGGGCATGGTGCTGCTGGAGGCCGCCCGCCAGGCGGCTGCGCTGTGCGGCGACGGGACGCGGACGCGTCCGGTCGCCGGCCGGCTGGCCGCCCTCGGATTCACCGAACTGCGTCCGCAGGCCCGCGTTTACGTCCTGTTCCACGGGCGGGTGGCCGTCTTCCGCGTACGGCACGGCGACGTGTTGACCGCCGCCGGGACTCTTCACTATTCCGAGTGAAGGAAAGCACCGGAAAGCGGCGGAGACCGTAAACCATAAAGGCATTTCCCTGATTATTAATTTCTTCACACCTTTACGAAGGTAATTGACTACAGGGCCTGCAGAAATTAACGTAGCGTTCGTTATGTTCCACCCGGCCCGGCCACCGGGCGGAACGACCCCCTGCTACCCGTGTGCACGGGAAGCAGGACCGGCCGCGTTCCGGCGCGGAACCCGCCCGCATGCCGCGCGGAAACCTTTCCCCCGGACCCGCCGACCGTTCCTGCGTGGAAAGCATGCGGGCCGCAGTCGTCCAGCCCCATTCCTGGAGGGCAATCGCATGACAGAAGAACGCATTCTCGCCTGGACGCCGAACGCTGTCGTATTCGACTGCGACGGCACACTGATGGACACGGAACGCCACTGGGAGGGCGCCAGGGAGCTGGTGCTCGAAGCCTTCGGCGTCTTCCCCGGACCGGAGTTCGCCGAGCGTTCCAAGGGCGTGCACTTCACCGCCTGCGGCCGCCTCATGGCCGAGGCGGCGGGCCGCCCCGAGCTGGCGGACGTGATGACGGAGCAGCTCCTCACCGGCTTCCGCTACCTCGTGGCGCAGGACCCGGTCACCACGCCCGGCGCGGCCGAGCTGGTGGCACGCGCCGCCGAGTTCGCACCGCTGGCCGTGGCCAGCAACTGCCCGCGCGACGTCGTGGAGTCCTGCCTGGGCACGGCCGGGCTCCTGGGCCGCTTCTCGCACGTCGTCGTACCCGACGGCGACGTGCGGCCCAAACCCGAACCCGACGTGTACGCCACCGCCGCACGGGCCTGCGGTGCGGCGCCGGAGGACTGCCTCGCCGTGGAGGACTCCCTCTGCGGCATCCAGTCCGCCGTGCGGGCCGGACTGCGGGTCATCGGCGTCGGACCGCGCCCGGACCCGGAGAGCCTGTCGCTGGTGGACCTGTGGGTCCGCACCCTGGACGACCCCGGGCTGCTCGCCTGGGCCAGGAGCCGGGCGCCGCTCGCGCCGCTGTCCCGGTAACGCCGCACGGCGGCGGGGCGCGGGCCGCCACGGAGGGGCGGCCCGCGCCCCGGAACCGCCCGGGTGCGACGGCACGGCGCCGGGCACGCACCGGTCCCGCGACGGGGGGCGCACCGGACACGCGCCGGGCGGACGCCCGTCGCGGGAGGCGGACGGGACGCGGCTACGGCAGCAGCGGCGCGAGCGCGGTGACCGGCCGTTCCGCCGAGGCGAACAGCAGCCCGACGCCGACGGCCCCCGGGTCCGGCACGCCCGAGGCCCGTTCGCCCAGGTAGCTGGCCCGGCCGCGCCGGGCCCGCAGCTCGGCCGTGCCGCGGACACCGCTCCAGGCGCCCTCCGCCGCGGCGGCCAGCGCCTTGTCGGGCTTCACGCCGTCCGCGCACTGCTCCAGCGCCTCGGCGGCGGGCACGAGCGCGTCCACCAGCGTCTTGTCGCCCGGCGCCGCCTCACCCACCCGGCGTATCGCCGCGAGACCGGCCCCGGCCCCGGCGGCCAGCGCCGGGGTGGTCAGGTGCGGGCCCGCCGCCCGGACGGCGGCGGCCAGTTCCTGGAACAGCAGCCCGAACAGCGGGCCGCTCGTACCGCCCACCTCGTCCAGGAACACGGTGGCCAGGACGTGCAGCGGCGCCGAGGCGTCGTCCGTCCCGGCCGCGCCCGCGGCCCCGTCCAGGGCACGGACCGCCGAGGTCACCCCGGCGGCGAGGTTCACGCCGAAGTCGCCGTCGCCGGTCCGCTGGTCCAGCGCGGTCAGTTCGGGCTCGGTGCCGTGCACCGACTCGGCGAACCGCCGGACCCAGCCGTCGGTGTACGAAACGTCGTAAATCATGACCACCAGCCCCAGACCTCGTGGACTACCACCGCCATGCCGGTGTGTGCACCGGCGCGTCGAACAGTTTGACGTCCTCCTCGTCCGCGACGAGGAGGGTGAGCGAGAAGCCGCGCATGTCCAGCGCCGTGACGTAGTCGCCGACGAGGCTGCGCCGCAGTTCCACGCCCCGGGCCGCCAGCACCGGAGCCAGCTCGCGCAGCGCCGCGTACAGCTCCAGCCGGGTGGTGGCGCCGAGGCCGCTCACGAGCACGATCACCGGCGCTCCCGGCGGCGGCGCCAGCGACTCCAGCAGCGCGTCACCCATCCGGCGCACCAGGACGTCCAGCGGCTCGCGGTCGAGCGAGCGCGCCGCACGCTCCCCGTGTATGCCGACGCCGTACTCGAACGACCCGGCCGGGATCGTGAAGGCCGGGCCCTCGCCGCCGGGCGCCGTCTGGGCCGCCGAGGCGACGGCGACGCTGCGGCAGCGGGCCGCGACGGCCGTGCCCAGCTCGGCCAGCTCGGTGAGCCCGAGCCCGGTGTCGGCCGCGGCGCCCACGATCTTCTCGACCAGCACGGTGGCCCCGGTGCCGCGCCGGCCGACCGCGATCTCCGCCGACTCCGAGGCGAGGTCGTCGTCGACGAGGACCCGCGCGCACGGCACGCCCTCGTGGGCGAGGCGTTCCGCCGCGATCCCGAAGTTGATCTTGTCGCCGGTGTAGTTCTTCACGATGTGCAGCACGCCGTCGGTTCGCGCCACCGCCCGGGACGCCTCGAACACCTGCCGGTTGTGCGGGGAGGCGAACACCCGGCCCGGAACGGCCGCGTCGAGCATCCCGGCGCCCACGAACCCGTTGTGCAGCGGCTCGTGGCCACTGCCACCGCCCGACAGCACCCCGACCCGGCGGGCCGGGACGGGGTGGCGGGCCCGCAGGAAGCCGTGCGCCGCGTGGTGCTCCACCACGTCGCCGTGAGCGAGGGCGAAGCCCTCCAGCGCGTCGGACACCAGCGACTCGGACGATCGGGCGAAGTACGAGGCCACGGCAGCTCCTGACATCTGTCTGGACCAGTCGGCACTCACGGGTGACCGGCCGCATCGCTGTGCCCATCCTGCGGTGGCCCGGGCGGCACGGCAACCCCCGGACGTCCGTTCACGTGCGTCCGGGGGGCGCGGGCTGCCGGATCGCGCGCGGCGCCACGCGCCGGGTCACGCGCTCCGGCTCAGCGGTCCAGGGTGTCCAGCACCGCGTCCGCGCTGGCGCGCATACCGAGCGCGTTCGGGTGCACGGGGAAGGCGTCCCGCACGTCGAGGACGCCCTCCACCCACCGCACGCCCTCGGCCTGGCAGGCGTCGTGGCCCGCGCTCCGCGCGAAGGTGTCCACGAAGGCCGCGCCGTTCGCCTCCGCCACCTTCCGCAGCCGCTCGTTGAACGACCGCTGCGTGGCGTGCAGGTACGGCGCGTCCCCGTGCGCGTACACGTCCGCGTTGGGGTTGCCGGGCGCGCACTCCTGGGCGGAGGCTGGTGTGAGGACCGGGTAACCGACCAGCAGCACCCGCGCCCCGGGCGCGCGCTCCTTGACGCCGCGGAGCACGGCGGCCACCTTCGGCTCCGCCTCGGCGTACCGCTGCTCCAGCGTGTCCGTTCCGCCACGCGTGTAGTGGTCGGTGCAGGGCGTGCCGTCGCGGTCGAAGACGGCGAGGAACGCGCACGTCAGGACGATGCCCGCGAAGCCGATGTCGTTGCCGCCGATGCCGACGGTGACGAGCTCGGTGTCCGCGCTCAGGGCCCGGAACTGCGGCTCCACGCCGAACTGCGACGTCGTCATGTGGTCGGTGACGGCGCCGCCGCAGCTCACGTCGGTGAACGAGGTGACACCGAGTCGCTCCGCCACGAGGGCCGGGTAGTTCCGCTCGGAGCGGCCGCAGATCCCGGAGTCCGGGTCCTGCCCGGGGATGCCGGGGCCGGAGGTGAACGAGTCCCCCAGCGCGACGTAGCGGCCGGTCTCCGGCTCCGCCGCGGCGGCGGGCGACGCGGTGAGACCGGTCGCGGCCAGCACGGCGCTCAGGGCCGCGACGGCGGCACCCCGCAGGCGCGGGGTACGGGCATGGCGTTCGGACACGGTGACCTCCAAGGGCGGCGACTCCTGGACGCCCGCAGGCTGCTACCGGCCGGTAGCCCTGTCAACGGAACAGCCGCCCCAAGCTCCCGGGCCCGGAGAAGTGGCTCACCCGCCGCACACCGGCGCCTCCGCGACGCGCACCCGGGTGAGTACGCCCCGCGCGCTGCCTCACACCTCCCGGTCCTGGCGGCGGTTGAGATCCCGTCGGGGCGCCGGAGGCTCAGGCGGCCTTCCCGGCCCGGCCCTCACGAGTCCCCGCCTCGGTACCGCGGTGAGAAGGCAGCTCACCGTCCGCAGCGGGCGTCAGGCCGCGGGTTTCCACGGGCTGAGGGCCAGTTTCCCGGTGCTGCCGAGGTCCAGGCCGCCGTCCGGGGTGACCGTCTGCCACGGGTCGCCGGGCGCGGGGGCGACGTCCAGGTGGGTGCCGTGCACCGGAAGGCGGGTGGTGTCGTCGTAGGTGTTGCGCCAGTAGACCGCCGCCCGTGCCTCCTCGCCGGGCCGGAGCGTGACGGGCCGCGGCCCGGGCTCGTCCCCGCCGGTGACGGCCCGGGGGCCGTCGTGCACGGCGACGTCCAGCGGCTGCCGCTCGTCGTCCAGGACGCGCACGTCCGGGTAGCCGTCGACGGTGTGGGGCGTGTCACCGCAGTTGACCAGCCGCAGGCCGAGCGCCCGCAGGCCCGTGGCGGCCTCCACCATGCCCGCCCGGACGAGCATGCCCTCGCCGTCGGCGCAGTCGGCGGGCGGGGGCGGGAGGCTCTCGCCCGGCCGGGGCTTCAGCTCGTAGCCGAAGGGCAGCTCGGGCGTGGCGCCGGGGGAGGACGGGGCGCCGGTGGCCAGCTCGTCGGCGCGGACCTTGAACCAGGGCTCGGAGGGGTCGGCGCCGGGCGGGGACGGGGCGGCCGGTTCGGCGGGCGCCGTCCCGGACTGCGTCCCACAGCCGGTCAGCGTCAGACCGACGCCGAGGACCACGGCGCCCAGCAGGCGGCGTGCGCGGTTCGTCTGCATCCGGTTCACCCCGTGATCGTCGCACGGCGCGTGAACCACTGGCCAGGACCGTCCGGGACGCTCAGGCGCCCGGCCCGCCCTCGGACGGGCCGCCCTCGTCCGGGGCGTCCACGGCCGGAGCGGTGGCGTCCACCGCGGCGCCCTCCGGAGCGGCGCCGTCCAGGGTGATGTCGGCCAGCACCGTCGTGCCGCCCGGCGAGAGGCGCACCGCGGTGCGCGCCGCGTACGCCTCCACCAGGACCAGTCCGCGTCCGCAGGAGACGTCGTCCAGCGGCTCCCGGCGCGGGGCCGTACGGACCTGCCACAGGCCCGCGTCACGCACCTCCACCGTCAGCACCCGGCCGGTGAGGCGGAGCCCGAGGGTGACATCCGGGCTGCCGCTGTGCAGGATGACGTTCGTGACCAGCTCGGAGACGATGACGGTCAGCGACTCGTGCGCGGCCTCCGGCAACCCCCACTGCCGTGCGGTGCGCCCGGCGAACCGGCGCAGCGCGGGCGCGGGCGCGGCGGCCGGGGTCACCGGCAGCGTGCAGCTCACACCGCCGGGCATGCCGCCGGGGCCGGTACGCGCGGCGGCGTACGGCGACTGCTGCTGCGGTGCGGTGATCATGCGGCTCTCCTGCACGCTGGTTCCGCGGCCTGAAACCGGCTCCCCCGGGGGACCCGCGTCCTGGTCTTCCACTGGTAGCACCACGCTCACCGCAGGCACACCGGCGAAACAATCAGTGCCCGCCGTAATACGGATACGCAAAGAACCCGGAAACACCTGAGGGGCAGCGGTGAGCATCGGCACGGACACGGCGGGTGAGCCGCCCTGGGAGCGGCGGGTGCGGCGGACGCTGGCCGGGACGGCGGGCGGCCCGCTGCTGCTCCTCGTCGAGGGCGCCGCGGGCACGGGCAAGAGCACGCTCGCACACCGGCTGCTGGGCCTGCCCGAGGCGGCGCACGCCCACCGCGCCGTCCACCGCGCCGAGGCGGGCGCGGACGCGCTGGAGACCACCGCCGACGGACCGGCGCTGCTCGTCGTGGAGGACGTCCACCGCGCGGACACCGCCGTGCGGGGCCGGCTGCGCCGCCTGCTGGAACACCCGGCGGACGGCCTCGTCGCCGTCCTCACCTACCGCCCCGAGGAGCTGTCGGCGCCCGGGCTGCCGCTCGGCGCGGCCGTCCCCTACCCGCCCCGGCTCACCGTGCTGCGGCACCGCGTGCGGCCGTGGACGCCCGCGCAGGTCGCGGAGGCCGCCACCCGGGCGCTGGGCGCGGAACGCTGCACGGCGGAGGCGGCGGCGCGGCTGCACGAGCGGACCGGCGGCGTCGCGCAGGTCGTCGCCGACCTGCTCGGCGTCCTGCGCGACACCGCCCGGCAGCGCTGCACCGCCGCCGACGTGGACGCGGCCGGGGCCCCCGTACGCCTGGCCGAACTCGTCCTCGGCCGCACGGCGGCGCTGGCCGAGCCGGACCGGGCCGTCGTGCGGGCGGCGGCGGTCCTCGACGAACCGGTGGACGCGCGGGAACTGCTCGCCGTCGCCGGGCTGCCCGCCGGAGCCGGACGGGCGGCCCTGCTCGCCGCCCTGCGCGGCGCCGCCCTCACCGAACGGCCCGACGGCCGGTACGGGCTGCCCGTCCCGGTCGCCGCCGAGGCCGTGCGCGACGTCCTGCCCGGACCGGTGCGGACGGAACTGCACGGCCGCGCCGCCGACGTCCTCGCCCGCAGGCAACCGGTGCCGTGGACGCAGCTCGCCCGGCACCGGCTGGCCAGCGGACGCGTCCGGGGCTGGCTCCGCGCCGTCGAGCGGGCCGCCCGGCAGGCCGCGGAGGAGGGGCACCACCAGCGGGCCATCGGGCTGCTGGAGCACACCCTCGCGTCACCGGCCGTGCCGCCGCAGGCCCGCGCCCGGCTCGCGCCGATGCTGGCCCGCAGCGCGGTGGTGGGCCTGCGCTCGGACCAGACCGTCGAGGTGCTGGCGCAGCTCGTCGAGGACGCGGCGCTGCCCGCCGCCGTACGCGGCCAGGTACGGCTGGACCTCGGGCTGCTGCTGTGCAACCAGGTCGGTATGGGACGCAGCGGCTGGGCCGAGCTGGAACGGGCCGCCGAGGAGCTGCGCGGCCGCCCCGAACTCGCCGCCCGCGCCATGTCGGCGCTGGCCATGCCGTACTGGCCCGGCGCCACCCTGGCGACGCACCTGCGCTGGCTGGACCGGGCGCAGGACGCGGCCGCCGAGAGCGGCGACGCCGTCGTCCTGGCCGCCGTCGCCGCCAACCGGGCCGGGGTGCTGCTGAGTTACGGTGACCCGCGCGGCTGGCGGCTCCTGGACGCGCTGCCCACCGGCAGCCCCGACCCGCGCTGCCGCCAGCACGCGGCGCGCGGCCTGTGCAACGCCGCCGACGCGGCCGTGTGGCTCGGCTACTACGAGCGGGCCGGGGAACTGCTCGACGCCGGGCTCGACCTGTCCGCCAAGAGCGGCGCCCCCTACACCGAGCAGACGGGTCTGGGTGCCCGGCTGCTGCTGGAGTGGTCCACCGGCGCGTGGCAGGGGCTGGCCGCCCAGTGCGAGGCGTTCGTCACCGACACCGCCGACATGCCGGTCATCGCCGCCGACGCCCGCACCGTGCTCGGCGTGCTCGCCGTGGCGCAGGGCGAGTGGGGACGCGCCGTCAACTGGCTCTCCGGCAAGGACGCGCCGTCCGCCGACCACGCGGCGGCCCCGCTCGCGGCCACCGCGTCCGCCGCGCTGATCCGCCTCGCCCTGGCCCGGCAGGACGGCGCCGCCGCGGCGGCCGAGGCGAGGGCGGCGTGGGGGAAACTGCGGCAGAAGGGCGTGTGGGTGTGGGCGGCCGAGCTGGCCCCGTGGGCGGTGGAGGCCACCGCGCGGGCGGGGGACGCCCCGGGGGCGCGGGCCATGGTCGCCGAGTTCGCCGACGGGCTGGCCGGGCTGGACTCCCCGACGTCCGCCGCCGCCCTGGTCTGGTCCCGGGCGGCGCTGGCCGAGGCGTGCGGCGATCCGGGCGGCGCCGCGCCGCTCTACCGCGAGGCCGCCGCCGCCTTCGCCGCCCTCCCCCGCCCGTACGCCCGGGCCCTCACGACCGAAGCCGCCGGCCGCTGCGCCCTGGCGGCCGGTGACCCGGCCGGGGCGGACGCGGGCGCCGGCGCCGCGGCGGCCACGGGGACGGGCCCGGAGGCCGGTGACGGCGAGACGGGCGCGGGCGCGGGGGACGGCGCCGGGCGTGCCGCCGGGGCCGTCGAGGAGGTCACGCGCAGCATCGAGCAGTTCACGGCGCTGGGCGCGGTGTGGGACACCGCGCGGGCGCGGGCCGTCCTGCGGGCGCACCAGCCGCAGGAGGACCGGCGTCCGCCGGGGCGGCCGTCCTACAAGGACCAGCTCTCGCCACGCGAACGCGAGGTCGCGGAACTGGCGGCCACCGGGCTGACGAACCGGGAGATCGCCACGACGCTGCACCTGTCCCCCCGCACCGTCGAGCAGCACGTCGCGCGCGCCATGCGCAAGCTCGGCACCACCTCCCGGCAGGACCTCGCCCCCTGACCCGGCCGGACGCCGTCGCGGGCCAGGGCACGGGGCCGCCGGGCGCTGCGGGCCCGCCCGGCGCGGCGGCCCCACCGAGGCGTTGACCTTGCGGGGCGCTGCGGGCCCGCCCGGCGCGGCGATTGCGGACAAAGCCGAAGGCGTGGAGAAAACCGCAGGTCAGGACTGGACCAACTCTCCGCGCCCGGCAGGTTAATTGCGTATCCGTAGGTTCCGGTATCCGGATAGGTCTCCCCGGATTCCCGACCGTAGGTTCCTGGCACCGGCTCGGTCAGACGTTCGCCTGCTGCGGGGGACACGCCACGGCGGACGGACGGCCGACCGGTGTCGTGCACCGGCACCGGAGGAGCTGGTGCGGTGCCGTCGCTCGAACAGGGCGGCGGCATGCGCACCTGCGGTCCGGCACCCGGGCACGGGACGCCCCCCACCCCTCGCGTCCCGGCCCGGCCCCTGCCGCCGCGCAGCCCCACCGTGCCCGTGCCCCGGCCGCACCCCCCACACCGTCTGCAATCCCACGGGCGGCCGGGCGGACGACACCGCTTGTCATGAACGGCACCACCCCCCACCCGCTCCGGCAGGCCCGGAGCGGGCCCGTGAAAGGCAGCACGTTGAACGGTTCGAGACACCGCAGAAACCTGCGCATATCCGTCCTCGCGGTCACCGCCGCCGCGTTGCTCGGCACCGGCGCCACCACGGCGGCCGGCGCCACCGCGCCCACCGCCAACGTCCCCGCCCGGGACGGCGGTTCCGCCGTCCCCGCGGCCACCCCCGGCACCACCGGCGGCAGCGACACCGCCCAGCCGCAGACCCCCACCGAACGGCTCATCGTCGGCTACAGGACCGGCGCCGCCGAGGCCCGCTCCGACGCCGAAGCGGGCAAGGACGCCCGCGCGAAGGGCCGCAAGGCGGGCAAGTCCGTGGACTTCGACCGCCGCCTGGGCACCGGCGCCGCCCTCCTCGACCTCGGCGGGAAGCTCGACGACCCGCAGGTGCGGGACGTCATCACCGAGTTCAGCGAGGACCCGGACGTCGCCTACGTCGTCCCCGAGACCCGCATGTACGCCACCGCCACGCCCAACGACAGCTACTACACGCGGCAGTGGGACCTCTTCGAGTCCACCGCGGGCATGAACGTCCCCGGGGCCTGGGACACCGCCACCGGCGACGGCGTCACCGTCGCCGTCATCGACACCGGTTACGTCGCCCACTCCGACCTGGCCGCCAACGTCATCCCCGGCTACGACTTCATCTCCGACGCCGCCCGCGCCCGCGACGGCGGCGGCCGCGACAACGACGCCGCCGACCCCGGTGACTGGTCCGGGACCGGCGAGTGCGGCACCCTCCCCGACGGCCGTCCCAGCCCCGCACGCGACTCGTCCTGGCACGGCACCCACGTCGCCGGGACGATCGCCGCGACCACCGGCAACGGCAAGGGCGTCGCGGGCATCGCCCACGACGCGAGGATCCAGCCCGTCCGCGTCCTCGGCAAGTGCGGCGGCACCACCTCCGACATCATGGACGCCATCACCTGGGCCTCCGGCGGCACCGTGCGCGGCGTCCCCGCCAACCCCACCCCGGCCGACGTCATCAACCTCAGCCTCGGCGGCTCCGGAAGCTGTGACGCGGGCACCCAGAACGCCATCAACGGCGCCGTGCAGCGCGGCACCACCGTCGTCGTCGCGGCGGGCAACAGCAACCAGAACGCCGCCTCCTTCAACCCGGCGAGCTGCGCGGGCGTCGTCAACGTCGCCGCCAGCGACCGCCAGGGCAACCGGGCCAGCTACTCCAACTACGGCAGCATCGTGGACATCGCCGCCCCCGGCGGTGAGACGGCCGCCGGCGCCGCGAACGGCATCTGGTCCACGCTGAACAGCGGCACGTCGAGCCCGTCCGGCGAGAACTACGCCGCCTACCAGGGCACCAGCATGGCCGCCCCGCACATCGCCGCCCTCGCCGCGCTGATGTACGAGGCGCAGCCGACGCTGACCCCCGGGCAGATCGAGGCCGCGATCAAGAACAGCGCCCGCGCCCTGCCCGGCTCCTGCCCGGGCGGCTGCGGCGCCGGACTCGCCGACGCCGCGCGCACCCTCGCCTCGCTGGGTGACGGCGGCGGCGAGGAGCCGCCCCCGTCCGGCGGCACCTTCGCCAACACCGACGACGTCGCCATCCCGGACAACGGCACCGGCGTCACCTCGCCCGTCACCGTGTCCGGCCGCGGCGGCAACGCGCCGACGGACCTGAAGGTCGCCGTCGACATCAAGCACACCTTCCGGGGCGACCTCGTCATCGACCTCGTGGCCCCGAACGGCGCCTACGAGCGGCTGAAGACCTCCTCGTACTACGACAGCGCCGACAACGTCGTCCAGACGTACACCGTCGACGCCTCCGGCGTGGCCGCCGACGGAACCTGGCGGCTGCGGGTCTACGACACGTACCGCGGTGACACCGGGTACATCGACTCCTGGAGCCTGACCTTCTGACAGGCCAGCACTCCAGGACCCCAGAGGGCCTGCCGACGCCGAGGGGGCGTGGGCAGGCCCTCGCCCACGCGTACGGTGCGTGCAGGAGGTGCGCGATGGACGGAACGCGGCAGGAGCAGAACGCGGCGCCGGGCGGAACGGCGGACGGGTCGGCGCCGGACGGAGTGGCGGCCGACGGGGCCCGGCCGGAGCCGGGCGCGGCGGCGGGCGGCGCGGCACCGGCCGGACGGCGGGTGACGGTCGTCGGGGAGGTGCTGGTGGACCTGCTCTGGCGGGCCGGAGCCCGGGAGGTCCTGCCCGTCCCCGGCGGCAGCCCCGCCAACGTCGCCGTGGGCCTGCGCCGCCTCGGCTGCCCCGCCACCCTCGTCACCGCCTGGGGCGACGACCCGCCCGGCGAACTCGTCGCCGCCCACCTCTCCGGCACCGGCCTCGACGTGCGCCGCGCCCCCACCACGTCCGGCCGCACGACCGTCGCCCTCGCCCACGTCGACCGCACCGGCTCCGCCACCTACGACTTCATCGCCGCCTGGGACCCCCGGGAACTGCCGGTACCGCCCGACACCGCCGTACTGCACACCGGATCGCTGGCCACCGTCGTCGAGCCCGGCGCCGACCGCGTGCTGGAGGTGTGCCGGTGGCTGCACGGCTCCCCCGGACGCACCGTGGCCGCCGACCTCAACGTCCGGCCCGGCGTCCAGCCCGACCGCACCGCCTACCGCGAGGCGTGCCTGCGCCTGGCCACCGTCACCGACGTGCTCAAGGCCAGCGACGAGGACCTGGCCTGGCTCTACCCCGCCGTCCCCGCCGAGGAGGCCGCCCGCACCCTGCTCGCCGCCGGGCCCCGGATCGTCGTCGTCACGCGCGGCGCGCGCGGAGCCCTCGCCGTCACCGCCGGCACCCGCGCCGAGGTCCCGGCGCCCCCGGTGGACGTCGTGGACACCGTCGGCGCCGGGGACGCCTTCCAGGCCGCACTCCTCGACGCCGTCGCCTCCGGGGCCCCGCTCACGACCGCCGGGGAGATCACGGCCGTGCTGAACCGCTGCACCGCCGCCGCCGCGCTCGCCTGCGCCCGCCCCGGAGCCGACCCGCCCACCCGCGCCGCGCTGGACGCCGTCACCGGTTGAGGCCCCGCCCCGGCTGAACGTCCGATGACGTCGGGGGGGGCGTCTCCGCGTAGCCGCACAGGCGTCACCGCGTGGGATCACCGGGTGGGGTCACCGGGTCGTGCTGGGCGGGAAGCGGTAGGTGGTCTGGCCGAAGCTGCCGCCCTTGGCGAAGCCGAAGGCCCGCGTCGGCACCACCGCGAAGACCTGCGCCCGGCCCCCTCCGCCGTGGAACGCGCCGTCCCGCACCTCGAAGCGCCAGTCCTCGCCGTACTTCGCCACGTACGCCGCCGCCAGCGCCGCCAGCCGTGCCGCGTCCGTCACCGGGCTCGCCTCGCCCTCCACGACCAGGTCCACGCCCTCGTCCAGCGTGTTGCGGCCGGTCGTCAGCGCGCAGTGCGGACTGTGCGCGAGGTTGCGTGCCTTCTGCTCGCCGGGGCCGGTGCAGAAGTGCAGCGCGTCCTCGTGCCACACGCCGATCAGCGGCGTCACATGCGGGCGGCCGTCCGCGCGCACCGTCGTCAGCCAGTACAGCGGCGCCGCCGCCAGCCCCTCGGCCGCCACCGGCCACGGCGTCGCCGCCGCCTCCGCGTCGCTGAACCGGCCGTCCAGCACCGCCTGCGGCTCCCGGGCCGTCGTGGCCGTCGTCGTCCGGCCCGTCCTCATCCGCTCGGTCATCGCCACTCCTCCGTCGGGTGTCCTCACCTGTTCGGACCCCGCCCGTCGGCGGAACTCATCGCGGCGGACGGCCACCGGCACGCGCCCCCGGGGCGCCGTCCCGGGGGCGGATCGTTCCGTCAGCCGCCGTTCGGCCTCATGCCCAGCGGTACGGCGATCTCCGCCACCATCACCGCACCGGCCTCCCGCTCCAGCTCGCCGTCGTCCCCGGCGGCGTCGCTGTCGGTGTCCAGGCCGTCCAGCTCGCCCAGCGGCGTGTCCAGCCGGACGTGCGCGACCAGCGACTGGAGCGCCCGCAGCGCGGCCGACGCCGTCGAGCCCCAGTTGGACAGGTACGAGAACTGCCACCACCACAGCGCCTCGGACGTGCGGCCCGCCCGGTAGTGCGCCATGCCGTGCCGCAGGTCGGTGATCACGTCCGCCATGTCGTCCGAGATGCGGCAGGCGACGGGAGCCTTGCGCGGCACGTAGGGGTCGAAGACCTCGGAGTAGACGTCCACCGGGTCCAGCAGGGTGGCCAGCTGCTCGCGGAGCTGGTCCACGTCGTCCGGCTCCGGGCCGGTGTCCGGCTCGTACCGCTCCTCGGGGACGATGTCCTGGTGCGCGCCCAGACGGCCACCCGCCAGCAGGAGCTGCGACACCTCCAGGAGCAGGAACGGCACCGCGCTCGCGGGCTCGTCCCCCTTCGCCACCTCGGTGACGGCGACGATGAAGCTCTCGATCTGGTCGGCGATCTGCACGGCGAAGTCGTCGGGGCGGGCCCCGCCGTCGTGCCGCAGATCCTCCCGCTGAGCGCCACCGGGCTCAGCGGCACCGGACTGCCGCGCGGTGCCGGACTGGGTGATGTCAGACATCGAGCAACCTTCTCCCCTCGAAGGCCCGCCCCAGCGTGACCTCATCGGCGTACTCCAAGTCTCCCCCGACCGGCAGACCGCTGGCCAGGCGTGTGACCCGCAAACCCATGGACGAGACCATGCGCGCCAGGTACGTCGCCGTGGCCTCGCCCTCCAGGTTCGGGTCCGTGGCCAGGATCAGCTCCTTCACCGCGCCGTCCGCGAGCCGCGCCAGCAGCTCCCGGATGCGCAGATCGTCCGGGCCGACGCCCTCGATGGGGCTGATCGCGCCGCCGAGCACGTGGTACCGGCCGCGGAACTCGCGCGTCCGCTCGATCGCCACCACGTCCTTCGGCTCCTCGACCACACAGATCACCGACGCGTCACGGCGCGGATCACGGCAGACGCGGCACTGCTCCTCCTCCGCCACGTTCCCGCACACCACGCAGAACCGCACCTTCGCCTTGACCTCGGTCAGCGCCTGCGCGAGACGCCGCACGTCCACCGGATCGGCCTGGAGGACGTGGAAGGCGATCCGCTGGGCGCTCTTGGGACCGACGCCGGGCAACCGGCCCAACTCGTCGATGAGGTCCTGGACGACGCCTTCGTACACCGCTGCTCCCCGTATCCGTGAGGTCGATCCAAGACGTCCGTCAGAAGGGGAGCCCGGGCATGCCGCCGCCGCCCAGCCCCTGCGCGAGCGGGCCGAGCTTGGCCTGCTGCAACTGCTGGGCCGCGGCGTTCGCGTCCCGCACGGCCGCCAGGACGAGATCGGCCAGCGTCTCGGTGTCGTCCGGGTCCACCGCCTTGGGGTCGATGACGAGCCCCTTCAGCTCGCCCGCCCCCGAGACCGTCGCCTTCACCAGACCACCGCCGGACGAGCCCTCCACGGGCGTCTCGGCCAGCTCCTGCTGGGCCGCGGCGAGGTCCTGCTGCATTTTCTGGGCCTGCTGCAGCAGCTGCTGCATGTCGCCCTGCCCACCACCGGGAAACACGGCTTCTCCTTCTCGTTCGCTCGTGTGCCGAGCCTACGTGGTCCGCCGCGCTGCCGTCCGGTTCACTCGTGCTCGATCTCCTCGACGACCGTCGCACCCAGTTCGCGGACGAACAGGTCGTGGCCGGAGAGCGCTGTCTCGTCCAGGTCCGGGTCGTCGTCCTCGGGGATGTCGTCCTCGACGGAGACGGGCGGCGGCGCGGACGGTCCGGGGCGCCCCGGACCGGGGGCCGGGCCGGTTCCGGCCCCGGTCCCGGTGGGGCCGGTGGTGGGGTGGGAACCGGTGGGGCCGCGGCCGGCGGGGGGCGGACCGGTCGCGTGGGAACCGGCCGCGTGGGAACCGGCCGGGCCGGAACCGCTCGCCGGGCCGGGGCGCGCGGACTGTGCCGGACCCGCGCCGGACCCCGGCGCCGAGGACTCAGGACCGCGGTACGCGGACGGAACCGGCGGCGGCCCGGCAGCCGCGGACGGCGGCGGCCCGGAACCGGGCCCGGGTGCCGCGGACGGCCCGCCGAACCCCGACGGCTGCGCGGGGGCCGCCGCCTGCGGCGGGGCCTGGGCGCCGCGGAACCCGCCGCCCGGAGCCCCCGCGCCACCGCCGAAGCCGCCGGGGGCACCGGAGCCGGGGGCGCCGCCGGTTCCGCCGGGGCCGCCGGCGTCCACCACGCAGTCGATCTTCCACTGCACGCCGAACCGCTCGCTCAGCACGGTGCGCAGCACGTCCTCGCTGCCGCCGCTCACGAAACTGTCCCGCGCCCCGGCGTTGGAGAACCCGAGCTGCAAGGTCGTGCCGTCGAACCCGCTGACCTGCGCGTTCTGGCTGAGCAGAATCCAGGTGAACCGGCGTCGGCTCTTCACGGCGTCCAGCACGTCGGACCACATGCGCTGCACCTGCGTCACGTCACCGCCGCCCGGCCCGGAAGCCGCCCCCTGCGCGACCGGAGCGGGTGCCGGTGCCGGGGGCTGCGCCTGCGGCGCGGGAGCGGCCGGTGCGGGCGCCTCCGCGCCGGCGCCCGCCGTCGGCCACGCCCCGGGCCGCCGCCCGCCGCCACCCGGCGCCGAAGCCTCCGACGCGGGCGCGGGCGAGGAGGAAGGGACGGGGGCGGGCGCGGGCGCCTCCGCAGCTCCGTGCCCCGCGCCCGGGGACGGTGCCGGTGCCGGTGCCGGGCCAGGGGGCGAGGCCGGGACGGGCGGCGTCCCGGCCGCTCCGGCCGCCCCGGACACAGCCCCGGAACCCGTCCCCAGCGCCCCCACGCCGCGCTCCAGCCGTTCCAGCCGGGCCTGCGTCGACCGCTCGTCCGCGTACGCGCCCGGCAGCAGCACGCGGGCGCAGATCAGTTCCAGTTGCAGCCTGGGCGACGTCGCGCCGCGCATCTCCGTCAGCCCGGCGTTCACGAGATCGGCGGCACGGCTCAGCTCGGCGGCGCCGTACACGCCGGCCTGTGCCTGCATCCGCTCCAGCACGTCCACCGGAGCCTCGATGAGGCCCTTCTCCGCCGCGTCCGGCACCGCGGCGAGGATCACCAGGTCCCGCAGCCGCTCCAGCAGATCCGTCACGAACCGGCGCGGGTCGTGACCGCCCTCGATGACCCGGTCCACGACCGTGAACGCCGCCGCGCCGTCCCCGGCCGCGAACGCGTCCACCACCTCGTCCAGCAGTGCCGCGTCCGTGTACCCGAGCAGCCCCGTCGCCATGGCGTACGTCACACCGGCCTCGTCGGCCCCGGCGAGCAGCTGGTCCATCACCGACATGGAGTCCCGCACGGAACCGGCCCCGGCCCGCACCACCAGCGGCAGCACCGCCTCGTCCACCGGGATCCGCTCCCGCCCGCACACCTCGTGCAGGTAGTCCCGCAGCGTGCCCGGCGGCACCAGCCGGAACGGATAGTGGTGGGTGCGCGACCGGATGGTGCCGATCACCTTCTCCGGCTCCGTCGTGGCGAAGATGAACTTCAAGTGCTCCGGCGGCTCCTCGACCACCTTCAGCAGCGCGTTGAACCCCGCCGACGTGACCATGTGGGCCTCGTCGATGATGTAGATCTTGTAACGGCTCGACGCGGGCCCGAAGAACGCCTTCTCCCGCAGCTCACGCGCGTCGTCCACACCACCGTGCGAGGCGGCGTCGATCTCGATCACGTCGATGGAACCGCCGCCGTTCCTGGCCAGGTCCACACACGACTGGCACTCCCCGCACGGCGTCGGCGTGGGCCCCTGCTCGCAGTTCAGGCACCGCGCCAGGATGCGCGCGCTGGTCGTCTTCCCGCACCCGCGCGGCCCGCTGAACAGGTACGCGTGGTTGACCCGGTTGTTCCGCAGCGCCTGCTGCAACGGGTCGGTCACATGCTCCTGCCCGATGACCTCGGCGAAGGTCTCGGGGCGGTAGCGGCGGTACAGCGCGAGGGACGACACGCGTACGACGGTATCGGAGCCCACGGACAAGCGGCCCGCCCCGCGAACGTCAACGCCCCTCACGCACCCGCCAGAGCCAACCTACCCTTGCTGCCTTCCGGCCCTGGGGGAGTTCAGTCAGATAGCGCCACGTGAGGGGCTGCCGCCACCCTACCCGATCCCCCGCCCAGGGTTCGAGTTCGCAACCACCCCCCAGCGTCTTGTATTGTTCACGGCGGAGGATTCGCCTAGTGGCCTAGGGCGCACGCTTGGAAAGCGTGTTGGGGGCAACCCCTCACGAGTTCGAATCTCGTATCCTCCGCCCAGCCTCACCGGGCTGAACGTCGAAGGCCCCCGCAGCCTGCTGTGGGGGCCTTCGGCGTCAGTGGTCGCGGCGCCGGGAGAGGTCTGCTCGCCGGGCCGCCTGCCGCCAGCGCTCAGGCCGCCGCCGGGACCACATGTCCCGCCCGCCCGGCCCTCCCCCGCCCGGGCGCGTAGAGCCGGCGCGCCCTCCCCCGCCGTGCTCGACGGCACGAGCGTCTTCAAGGTGCACCGCCTTCTCCTCCGGCAGGCACAGGCTTCTCCGGCAGGCACCCGGCGGGCGGGAACCAGCCCGAGTGTGCCTCGCCACAGTGACCGGCACCGACGGGCAGCAAGTGTGGCGCCCTCGTCGCCGGCCACGTTCGTCCGAATCTGGAGGTGGCGGAAGCACCGCGGACGCCATCTCCTCCCGCCGCGACGCCCCTCCGCGAACATCGCCGACGCCGGTCCGGGGTGCCCGGCCGCAGGAGAGGCCGTGCGGTCACTCGCGCCCCACGAGGAAGTGGTCTACCGCCGCACGGCGCTGGCCGAGCGACGGCGCACGCTGCCCGGGCTCAGGGTTCGGGCAGGCGGGCAGGCGGAGCTCCCGCCTCACGCAGGGCGTCGTCCGCCGCTCACACGGCTACGCCCCACCAGCACACGTCGGCAACATCGAAATTAAATGAGAATGAGAAGCTTTTCTTTCATACCACTTTGTTCGATCCTTTTTGAGTGAGCTTAATCCACCAGGGATGTGGAATATTGAGAGGAGACACGGAAAGCGGAATGATCGTTCGTTTTCTTACCGCATGCGGGTCGTCGACAAGATGAACGCATTATCCGCTCTTTTCGGAGTCGTCCCGTCATGACGCGCGACGAGTGTCGTCTCGTCCGGTGATGCGATCACTCCTGCCCGGGGCCGCCACCACCGTGTGCTGTGTGTTCGAAGAAACCGGGAGGTTCCATGACCACCCCACCAACGGCTCAGACAAGCACTCCCACCGACCAGGAGCTTCGCGCCGCTGACACCGGCGCGTGCGACCCCAGCCCCCCATGCACCCCACCTCCGGAACAACCGTGCGGCCCGGAAGGGCCAGCCGGTCCGCAGGGGCCACCGGGGCCACAGGGCCCTCCCGGCCGCACCGGGTGCACGGGCCCCGCGGGCCCCGCCGGTCCTGCCGGGTGCACCGGGGCCACAGGCCCGCCCGGTGCACCCGGCCCGGAGGGTCCCCCCGGACCGCAGGGGCCGCGGGGACCGGAGGGGCCGCAGGGCCGTGACGGACCTTGCGGCCCCCCCGGCCCCGAAGGCCCCCAGGGGCCGGAGGGCAGCGAAGGCCCACCCGGCAGGGACGGCAGGGACGGGAAGCCCGGCGAGCACGGTCAGGCCGGTGCGGACGGCCGCGAAGGACCTCCCGGGCCCAGGGGGCCCCAGGGCCCCCAGGGTGAACCCGGGCCTCCCGGCTGTGCGGGCCCCCGGGGGCCCCGCGGCCCGCAGGGCGACCCGGGTGCTCCGCCCAGCCGGGAGTACCTGAGTCAGCTCATCAGAGAGCAGCTCGCGGAATACGGTTTCTGCACTCGGCCCTGACTCTTCCGCCCCCAGGTGAGGGTCTGCGAGAAGGGCGACAGGAACCTTGTCGCGGGTGATGACGTGCGTGCGGTCGCAGAGTACCCAGGGAGCTTCTCCTCCGGCAGGAGGTATGTAAATTCCTCACTGCGGCTGCTCCTCGTGTCCGGTGACGAGAGAGCCGACAGGCACGCGTAAGTCCTGGCCGGTACCGGCGACCTCGGCGCCGTCACGCCGCCCGTCCAGGTCGCATTCCGGCCTCGTCCGCCCCCGGGATCCACTGGTTCTTCCGGCCACGCGTACGGGGGCCCCGGCGCTTCTTCAGCGCCGGGGCCCCGAGGTTTCAACACCATCTACCGACTGGTGTTCATGTCGGCCTGTTGTATCCGCACGGGCGCCCACGGAAGCGGGCGGGGTGCGGGGATCGCGGCTGCGTGACCGGGGACCACCTTCCAATCCGGGGCCTTGCGGTTCCCGCACAGGTCAGCATGCTCCGGTGCGGGCGATCCTGATGGCGTCCGGCTCCTCTCATCTCCGTGTAACGGGTACTGCCTTGTACTCCTGCGTCGGCGGCCCTGGAGCCGCCCGGCCTGGCAGCCGGCCCGAGACCCCTGCCAACATCCGGGCCTCGCACCCCGCTGCCACGCCATGTCCTGTGCGCGGTAGTTCGTCCTCTACCGCGTATCGCAGACCTTCCGTCGCAACACTGGAAACACTAACCGAACCGAGAGCGGATGTCTACATTCGCCATGGCAGGTTTTCTGTGCCACCCGGCGGTGCGTTCGCAGGCCGTGGCCAGCGGACGCGGCGGGCGCCCTGGCCCGCCTCCCGCGCTCCGGACGCACGGCGCGCGCCGGCTCGTCACCGCCGAAACCACCGGTCCCCGCCGCACCGCCACCCGGCCGGAGGGGCCGGGGACCCACCCGGCGCCCCGCCCGTGAGGCCCGGACGGGCACGTCCGCCCGGGAGCACGCACGCTTACCGGCCGCTTTCGGTGGTAGCGGATAGGGGGTCCGGCCAGCCGACGCCAGCGAGGAGTGCGCAGTGTTCGATGCCCTGATGGGCCCGTGGCCGTTGGGGTGGAGCCTCGCCCTGTTCGCCGTCGCGGGGGCGGTCATGGTGGTGGCCAGCGTCCGGCTGGCCGGTCTCGGTGACGTGCTCGCCGACCGCACCGGGCAGGGGGAGGCGCTGTTCGGCGCGGTGTTCTTCGGCCTGGTGACCTCGCTGTCGGGCATCGTCATGACCGCGGTGAGCGCCGCCGGCGACCGACCGGAACTGGCCTACAGCAACGCCGTCGGCGGCATCGCCGCGCAGACGCTCGCCGTCGTCGTCGCGGACGCCGCGTACCGCAGGGTGAACCTGGAGCACGCCGCCGCCTCGCTGCCGAACATCCTCTTCGGCTGCCTGCTCATCGTCCTCCTCGGCGTCGCCCTCATGGCGGCCTTCAGCCCGGATGCCACGCTGCTGGGCGTGCACCCGGCCTCCGCCGTGATGGTCGCGGTCTACTGGGGCGGGCTGCGGCTGATCAGCGACCGGCCGCCGTCGTCGTGGGTGGCCATACGCACCGAGGACACCGTCCCCGACGAGCCGGACGAGACGGACCCGGCCGCCGGGCGGCGGCTCAGCGGACTGTGGGTCCGGTTCGGCGCGTTCGCCGCGCTCGTGGTGGTCACCGGCTGGACCGTGGCGCGCGCCGCCGAGACCCTGGTGGACGAGAGCGGCCTGTCCGAGGGCTTCGTCGGCGCCGTCCTCATGGGCGTGGTGAACGCGCTGCCGGAGACGGTCACCGCGCTCGCCGCCGTCCGCCGGGGCGCGCTGACCCTCGCCATCGCCGCGATCATCGGCGGCAACTGCCTGGACGCCCTCAACCTCGTCATCGGTGACATCGCCTACCGGGGCGGCTCCCTCCACCACGCGGCGGGAGTCGACCAGCTCTTCCTCACCGCCGGCGCCCTCGTCATGACCACCGTGCTGCTCGGCGGGCTCCTCATACGGCAGCGGCGCGGATGGATGCGCCTCGGCTTCGACGGCATCCTCCTCGTCGGCGTCTACATCGCCATCACCGCCACCCTCGCCTTCTGACCGGCCCCCGGTCCCACCCCCGGACCGCCCCTGTGCACGCGGCCCCAGAGCCTCCTCCCATCGGTGCGTCGTCGTCACGTCGCGCCCAGAACCTCGTGCGCGACACGCGATATCCGGCCATCGGCACGGTACTCGGCCTGCCGGGGCGGGGAGTTCGCCTGCTTCCACCACATCGTCCCCAAGACGTGGTGTGAGAAGGCGGGGCACACCTCGCACGCGTACGACCCGACCGTCAACAAGGCCGTTGACCACCCGTACCAACAGGGTGATCGGGGGCGCGGCTCCGTCCGCGTACCCGGAGCGGCTGGTGAAGAACGCGGAGACCTCCGCCGAAGGCGTGCACGAACGCATCCGTTCGCACCTGGCCCGCCCGGATCTCGTGGCCGCCGACGACTTCGACGCCTTCTTCGCCGCTCGCAAGGCGGCGCTGCTCAGCAGCATCGCGGAGGCGATGGGCAAGGTCATCCTGGACGAGGAGCCTTCCCACGTCGAGACCGGCACCGACCTCGACGCACCGGACGCACCGAGGACCTGTGACCCCGCAGGGCCGCGCCGGGCTCTGGTGAGGGAACGGCACCGCTCCGCCCGGTTGCCCGGTTCATCACGGGCACGTGTCGAGAGGTGCCGTGATCGCCACGCCGACCGGCGCCACCGCGTCATCGGTGATGGATACGGTCGCACGTGCCGCAGTCGGACTGACAGCCCCCAGGAGATCCTTTGGCACTGTGTCGGCACTTCCTCATCCGCACGTTGCTGTCGCTCGGCATGCCGACGACCGACTACGTGGTGGCCGGCAGCGGCCCGCTGCTCGCCCACGGGCTCAGGGACGGGGTCGGGGACCTCGACGTCGTCGCGCGGGGCGCGGCGTGGGAGAAGGCACTGAGCAGGGCCGACCCAAGTCCCGCCTCGTCCGGCCATGGCCGCGTGGTGCGGCTCTTCGGCGGTGACATCGAGGTCTTCGACCGGTGGCTTCCCGGCGTACCGGAACCGGACGTCCTCATCGACTCGGCGGAGCTGGTGCAAGACATACCCTTCTGCCCCCTGCGGACAGTCCTCGCGTGGAAGACCGCTTCCCCACGGCCCAAGGACATGGCCGACATCGCGTTGATCAACGCGTACCTGAGCCTGCGACGACCACCGGGCCCCCGGCACTAGCCGGGACACCGCACGGCGGTCCGCCGGAGGCACACGGACAGCCCGGGCAGGCCAGGACGCCGGGACCGGTGCGGGGTGCGGGGCACGTTCGGTTCGGGTCCGGGTAGCCGGGCGGTATGGGTGAGGTCGCGGTGGGGACGTGTTCGTGGACGGACCGGGCGTTGCTGGCGAGCGGGTGGTACCCGGCGGAGCGGCGTACGCCGGAGGGGCGGTTGCGGTACTACGCCGAGCGGTTCCCCGTCGTGGAGGTGGACGCGACGTACTACGGGCTGCCCGGCACCCGCAACAGCCACCTGTGGGCGGAGCGGACGCCACCGGGGTTCCGCTTCGACGTCAAGGCGTTCTCGCTGCTGACCGGTCATCCGACGCGTCCGGCGGCGCTGCCCGCCGAGCTGCGGCCCGCCCTGTCCCGGCACGGCGCCGATCCGGGGCTGCTGGACGAGGTGTGGCAGCGGTTCGGCGGGGCGCTGGAGCCGCTGCGGCGGGCGGGCCGGCTGGGTGCCGTGCTGTTCCAGTTCCCGCCGTGGTTCGCGCCCGGCCCGCGCGCCGAGGCGTTCCTCGACGCGTGCCGGACGCGCACCGACGGCTGGCCCGTGGCCGTCGAGTTCCGCCATCCGGACTGGTGGCGCGGTGACCGGCGGGCCGCGACGGAGGCCGGGCTGGCGCGGCGCGACTTCTCCGCCGTGGCGGTGGACGTGGCCCAGGGGCTGCCCGGTTCGCTGCCGCCGGTCGCTCCCGTCACCGCGCGGCGGCTCGCGGTCGTCCGGTTCCACGGCCGCAGCCCCGACTGGGGGACGGGCTCCAAGGAGGACCGGTTCCGCCACTCCTACACGTCCGGTGAGCTGGCGGAGTGGGTGCCGCGCGTCCGTGCCATGGCGGAGGAGGCCGACGAGGTGCACGTGCTGTTCAACAACTGCTGCGCCGACGCCGCCGTCACCGCCGCGGCGTCGATGCGCCGTCTGCTGGCGGAGGGAGCGGCGTGCGGGGTCAGGGGGTGAGGATCAGGCGGACCGGGTTGTCGTTCTTGTCCTCCAGGCGCCGTACGGCGTCGGCCGCGTCCGCCAGGGGCAGGGTGCCGCTGAGGGACCGGGCGAGGTCGAGGCGGTGGTACCGGGTGAGGTCCACGAGCTGGGTGACGTGCTCCGCCTCGGAGCCGTAGTGGCCGAGCAGTTCCTGTCCGAGGTAGCTGAACCGGGTCCCGTCGCGGACGGTGAGCGGCTGCGGGGTGAGGCCGACCAGGACGAGCCGGCCTTCCCGGGCGAGGCAGGTCAGCGCCTGTTCCCGTACGGCGGGGACACCCGCCATGTCGAAGGCGACGTCCAGGCCCTGCCCGCCGGTCACCGACTGGACCTGCCGGGCCAGTTCCGGGTCCGCGGAGTCGAGCGCCAGGTCGGCGCCGTACTCCAGGGCCCGTTCCCGGGCGGCCCCGGACGGGTCGACGGCGACGATGGGCGCGGCGCCGACGAGCCGCAGGAGCTGGACGGCGTGCGCGCCGAGCCCGCCCACGCCCCACACCCCCGCCGGGTGCCCCGCCCGGGTGCGTCCGGTGGCGGTGATCGCGGCCCAGGGGGTCGAGACGGCGTCCGGGATGATGGCGGCCTGTTCGAACGGCAGGTCGTCGGGGAGGGGCACCAGCGTGTGGTGGGTGGCGAGCGCGTACTCGGCCCAGCCCCCGTCGTAGTCGACGCCGCGGGTGCGCACCTGGAGGCACGGTTCGCGCATCCGGACGCAGTTGGGGCACATCCCGCAGCGCTCCCCGGCCTGGAGCAGGACCCGGTCGCCGGGCGTCCACCGGTCGGGGACGTCCTCGCCGAGCGCGTCGATCTCCCCGGACACCTCGTGCCCGAGGGTGACGTGGTCCCCGGTGAGGAACTGGGGGCGCAGGCTGCCGTCGATGAGGTGGACGTCGGAGAGGCAGACGCCCGCGGCGCGCACCCGGACGCGGACCTGGCCCGGTCCCGGCTCCGGCACGGGCACGTTCTCCACGGCGAAGCTCCCGGCCCGGACGTCGAGCCGTCCGGCGAGCATGGTCTTCGGCATGACGCGGTCCTTCCGTAGGAGGTGTCCGGGCCCCCGGTTCCCCGGCCCGGGCGTCCTTACGCGTCTCCGCGCGGGTCGGAGCCGGAGGCGCCGGGCGGGGTGGAGCCGGAGGCGCCGGGCCCCTCGACGAGGCGGGCCAGGCCGTCCAGTACCCGCCGCAGCCCGAACGCGTAGGCGTGTTCCGCGTCGTACACGCCCTGGTGGGCCTGGCCCGCCGCACTGCCCACGCGGGTGGCGAGCGGGTACCGCCCGGGGTCGAGGACGCGGTCCAGCAGCGGCGCGTTCACGGCCCACCACTGGGCGTCGGAGAGGGCGCTGTCCCGGTCGGTGTCCTCGGCCTCAATGGCGGTGCGCGCGACGGAGTGGACGAAGCCGAGCACGAAGGTGAGGGCCGCGTCCATGGAGACGTCGTCCAGCCCGAGGCCGTCGAAGGCGGTCAGCTCGTGCTCGTACTTGGCCATCGTCCCCGGCCCGAGCGGGGGCCGGGAGACGCCGAGGACCGCCACCCACGGGTGGCGCCGGTACAGCTCGCGGTTCTCGCTTGCGACGGCGGCGACCCGGTCGCGCCAGGGCTGCCCGGCGTGGTCGGTGCGCGGCATCCGCAGGTAGACGGCGTCGAGCATCAGGTCGAGCAGCTCCGCCTTGCCGGGGACGTAGGTGTAGAGGGTCATCGGCGTGACGCCGAGGCGCCGGGCGAGGCCGCGCATGGTGAGCGCCTCCAGCCCGCCCGCGTCGGCGACACCGACGGCGGCCAGGACGACGGCGTCCACGCTGAGGACCTGCCGGGGTCCGCGCCGGGCGCCCTCGCTCCCCGGCTCGCGCCACAGCAGTTCCAGGGTGCGGGCCGGGTCGCCCGAGCTGCTTCGTTCCTTGGCCATGCGGCCATCCTTCCCGGCTTCCGGAGCGGTCCGCGCACCCGGGTCCGGCGTTTCTTGTACGTTGTATAGAGTACGCTGTACGCTAAACAGCGCGCCCACCGAGCCCCACGCCCTCAGCCCCAGGCCTCACCTGTCACGTCTCAGCCCCGACGCCCCAGACCGCGACTCGCAGCAAGGGACCAGCCGGATGCACCGCGAAACCGAAACACCCGAAGCCCCAGCAGAGGCCGAAGCGCCCGCAGAGGCCGCAGCCCCCTCCGGCCGCCTCCAGCCGGCGGACCGCCACACCGTCATCCAGGTCCGCGGCGCGCGGGAGAACAACCTGCGCGACGTCTCCGTCGACCTCCCCAAGCGCCGCCTGACCGTCTTCACCGGCGTCTCCGGGTCGGGCAAGTCCTCGCTCGTCTTCGGCACCATCGCCGCGGAGTCCCAGCGCCTGATCAACGAGACGTACACCGCGTTCATCCAGTCGTTCATGCCGAGTGCGGGCCGCCCCGACGTGGACGAGCTGCGCAACCTCAGCGCGGCGATCGTCGTGGACCAGGAGCGGATGGGCGCCAACTCGCGCTCGACCGTCGGCACGGTCACCGACGCCTACACGATGCTGCGGATCGTCTTCAGCCGCCTGGGCACCCCGCACGTCGGCACCTCCACCGCCTTCAGCTTCAACACCGCCGAGGGCATGTGTCCGACGTGCGAGGGCATCGGCCAGGTGTCCGACATCGACGTGGCCGAGCTGGTGGACGCCGAGCGGTCGCTGAACGAGGGCGCGATCACCGCCCCCGGCTTCGCCGTCGGCTCCTGGTACTGGCAGGGGCTGGCCCACTCCGGCCTCTTCGACCCGGACACGAAGGTCAGGGACTTCACCCCGGCCGAGCGCGAGGACTTCCTCCACAAGCCCGCGACGAAGATCAGGATCGGCGCGAACAACGTCACGTACGAAGGGCTCGTCACCAAGGTCAGGCGGCTCTACCTGGCCAAGGACCGCGACTCGATGCAGTCCCACATCCGGGCCTTCGTGGACCGCGCCGTCGTCTTCGCCGACTGTCCGGACTGCGGCGGCGCCCGGCTGAACGCCGCCGCCCTGTCCTCGGTGATCGACGGCGTCAACATCGCCGAGTGCTCGGCCATGCAGATCAGCGACCTCGCCGCGTTCGTCCGCCGCGTCGACCACCCGTCCGTCGCGCCGCTGCTGGGCGGGCTGCGCGACCTGCTGGACTCGCTGGTCGAGATCGGACTCGGCTACCTCAGCCTGGACCGGTCCTCCGCGACGCTGTCGGGCGGCGAGTCGCAGCGGGTGAAGATGGTCCGTCACCTGGGCTCCAGCCTCACGGACGTCACCTACGTCTTCGACGAGCCCACCATCGGGCTGCACCCGCACGACATCCAGCGCATGAACGACCTGCTGCTGCGGTTGCGCGACAAGGGCAACACGGTGCTGGTCGTCGAGCACAAACCCGAGGTGATCACGCTGGCCGACCACGTCGTGGACCTCGGCCCCGGCGCGGGCTCGGCGGGCGGCGAGATCTGCTACAGCGGCGACGTGGCCGGGCTGCGCGCCTCGGGAACGCTCACCGGGCGCCACCTGGAGCACCGCGCCCGGCTCCGGGAGGAGGTGCGCCGGCCGCGCGGCCACCTGTCGATCACCGGCGCCCGGCTGCACAACCTCAGGGACGTCAGCGTCGAGATCCCGCAGGGCGTGCTCACGGTCGTCACCGGCGTCGCCGGGTCCGGGAAGAGTTCGCTGATCCACGGCTCGCTCTCGGGCCGGGAGGGCGTCGTCGTCGCCGACCAGTCCCCGATCCGCGGCTCACGGCGCAGCAACCCGGCGACGTACACGGGCCTGCTGAACCCCGTCCGCACCGCGTTCGCCAAGGCCAACGGCGTGAAGGCCGCGCTGTTCAGCGCCAACTCCGAAGGCGCCTGCCCCAACTGCAACGGCATCGGGCTCGTCTACACGGACCTGGCCATGATGGCGGGGGTCGCCTCCGTCTGCGAACAGTGCGAGGGCAAACGCTTCACCCCCGAGGTGCTGACCTACACCCTGCGCGGGAAGAACATCAGCGACGTACTCGCCATGTCCGTCGCCGAGGCACACGCGTTCTTCCCCACCGGGCAGGCCAACGCCGTCCTGGGCCGCCTGGTGGACGTGGGCCTGAGCTACCTGCGTCTCGGCCAGCCGCTGACGACCCTCTCCGGCGGCGAACGGCAGCGGCTCAAGCTGGCCATCCACATGGCGGAGAAGGCCGCGACGTACGTCCTGGACGAGCCCACGACCGGGCTGCACCTGGCGGACGTGGACCAGCTCCTCGCCCTGCTCGACCGGCTGGTGGACGCGGGCAACACGGTCGTCGTCATCGAGCACCACCAGGCCGTCATGGCCCACGCCGACTGGCTGGTCGACCTCGGGCCCGGCGGCGGCCACGACGGCGGCCGGGTCGTCTTCACCGGCACGCCCGCCGACCTCGTCGCGCACGGCGACACGCTCACCGCCACGCACCTGCGCGCGTACGTGGGCGCGGGCCCGGGGGGCGCGGCGGCGACCGCCTGACGTCAGCCCCCGCCACCGCACGTCCGCCCCCGCCCTGCGCCGGTCCGGGGGCGGACGGCCCGGGGGCGCGGGTGGCGCGGGCGCGCAGGGGTGCGGGGGCGCGGCACGCGCCGCGCCTACTCCCCGGCGGTGAAGGACGCCAGGGCGGTGGCGACGTACTCCTCGACGGCCGCCTTGCGCACCCCGAGGCCGGTCAGCACGCCGTCACCGTTCTCCTGCTCCAGCAGCCCGAGGAGGACGTGCTCGGTGCCGACGTAGTTGTGGCCCAGCCGCAGCGCCTCCCGGAAGGTGAGTTCGAGCGCCTTCTGCGCCGATGGGTCGTAGGGAACGAGGTCGGGCACCTCCCCGGCGGACGGCGGCAGCGCCGTGACGGCCGCCCGCCGGACGGTGTCCAGCGTCATGCCCTGCGCGGTGATCGCCTGTGCGGCGAGGCCGTCGGACTCGCTCAGCAGGCCGAGCACGAGGTGCTCGGTCCGGATGCGCTCGTTGCCCGCCGCGCGGGCCTCGTTCTGCGACGCCACCACGACGTTCTTGGCCCGCGGTGTGAAGCGGCCGAAGCCCTGGCTCGGGTCGAGGTCGTTCGGCTGTGCCGCGTCCTTGGGCACGAACCGCTTCTGCGCCGCCTGCCTGCTGACGCCCATGCTCCTGCCGATGTCCGTCCAGGAGGCACCCGAGCGCCGGGCCTGGTCGACGAAGTGGCCGATGAGGTGGTCGGCCACGTCACCGAGGTGGTCCGCGGCGATGACCGCGTCGGAGAGCTGGTCGAGGGCGTCGGTGTGGACCTTCTTGATGGCCTCGATCAGGTCGTCGAGGCGAACGGTGTTGGTCATGCGCACTGGTTCTCCCATGCGTCAACCGTAGGTTGACACTTGACGTGCGTCAACCCGAGGTTGACAGTTTCCCCGGTCCGTCCGGTCCGTCCGGCCCGACCGCTCCGACCGCTCCCTCGACGGTGTGCGAGGGCTCCCGGGCGGGGCCACCATGAAGACATGACACCCTCCCTCCGCCTCGCGCAGCAGCCGGAAGCCGACGCGCTGCTCAGCCGCAGCCCGCTGGCCGCACTCGTCGGCATGCTGCTGGACCAGCAGGTCCCGATGGAGTGGGCCTTCTCCGGCCCCCACACCATCGCGCGACGGCTGGGCGACGACGACCTGGACGCCCACCGCATCGCCGCCTGCGAGCCGGAGGCGTTCGCCGGCCTGCTCGCCGCCAAACCCGCCGTCCACCGCTACCCCGGCGCCATGGCCAAGCGCGTGCAGCAGCTCTGCCAGTACCTCGTCGAGCACTACGACGGCGACGCCCAGGCGGTGTGGCGCGACGCCGCCTCCGGCGCGGAACTCCTGAAACGGCTGCACGAGCTGCCCGGGTTCGGGCGGCAGAAGGCGCAGATCTTCCTGGCCCTGCTCGGCAAGCAGCTCGGCGTCACCCCCGAGGGCTGGCGGGAGGCCGCGGGCCCGTACGGCGAGGAGGGCGCCCACCGCTCGGCGGCCGACATCACGGGACCGGAGTCCCTGGCCAAGGTCCGCGCCCACAAGCAGGAACTGAAACGCGCCGCGAAGCAGACCCCGGCAGGGCGGCGAGGACGCGCCGCCGGGAACGGCTGACCGCTGGCGCCTGACGACTCCCGGCGGAGCCCCGCCCCGTCCTCCCCCCCCAACGGCCGCCGGGGAGCCCGCGGACGCGGGACAGCCGCGCGGCGCCCTGCTTCTCACCCCGCCCGGCGCCGACGGCGCGGCCTCCGCACTTGTCCGGGGTTCCTCGGCGTCCTACGCTTTGGGCAGACGCCCAAAGCGGTCGCCCAGTACGTTCGCCCAAGGCGGGCATCCCAGGCGGCCCGCGGACCCCGGGAGCGGACATGGCCACGCAGGACGTACGGCGCAAGATGCTCGACGCGGCGGTGGAGCTGATCGCGGAACGCGGATGGTCCGCCGTCAGCACCCGCTCGCTGGCCGAACGCGCCGGTGTGGGAGCCGGGCTCGTCCACTACCACTTCGCCTCACTCGACGCGCTGCTCACCGAGGCCGCGCTCGACCGCATGCGCGGCCTCCTCGACGGACTCGCCGCCCTCCTCGACGACGCGGGCTCGCTCGACGCGGGTCTGGAGCGGCTGCTCGCCTCGCTCGACGGCCACTCGGCCCAGGACACCGCGTCGCTGCTGTTCTCCGAGGCGTACCTGCGGGCCGCCCGGGACGCCGCACTGCGGGACGGCATCGCGGACGTCCTCACGGACGCCCGGGACCGGATCGCCCGCTGGCTCACGGAACACGGTGCCGAAACCCCGGGACCGACGGCCGCCGTCCTGACGGCCGCCGTCGACGGCGTCATGCTGCACCGCCCGCTCAACCCGGCGCTGACCCCGGCGGCCGTGGGACCCGTACTCCGCCGCATGCTCACCCAGCGGGAGGCCGGTGACCACCGGTGAAGGCCGTGATCTGCGGCGCGGGCATCGCGGGTCTCGCCTGCGCCCAGCGCCTGGACACCCTCGGCTGGGACGTCGTCGTCCTGGAGAAGGCACCCGGGCCGCGCGCCCAGGGTTACATGATCGACTTCTTCGGCCCCGGTTACGACGCCGCCGAGGACATGGGCGTCCTGCCCGCGCTGCTGGACGTCTCCTACCGCGTCGAGGAAGCCGCGTACCGGGACGCACGCGGACGGCGCCGGGCCGGGCTCAGCTACGAGCGCTTCGCCGACGCCCTGGACGGCCGCCTCTTCAGCATCATGCGCCCCGACCTCGAACGAGCCCTGCGCGCACACCTGCGCCCCGGTGTGGAACTGCGCTACGGCACCGGCCCCCGTGCGGTGGACGACACCCCGGACGGCGTCCGCGTCACCCTCACCGACGGCACCGCCCTGGACGCCGACCTCCTCGTCGGCGCGGACGGCATCCACTCCACCGTCAGGGAACTCGTCTTCGGCCCGGAGGACCGGTTCCTGCGCTACCTCGGCTTCCACACGGCCGCCTACCTCTTCACCGACCCCGGACTGCGCGACGCCGTCGCCGGCCGGTTCAACCTCACCGACACCGCCGGACGCCAGATGGGCTTCTACGGCCTGCGGGACGGCCGCGTCGCCGCGTTCACCGTCCACCGCACTCCGGACCCGTCCCTCCCGGCCGATCCCCGGGCCGCCGTCCGCCGCGCCTACGCCGGGCTCGGCTGGATCACCCCACGCGCCCTCGATCTGTGCCCGCCGTCCGACGAGGTGTACTACGACCAGGTGGCCCAGGTCACCATGGACCGCTGGAGCCACGGGCGGACCGTGCTCCTGGGCGACGCCTGCTACGCCGTCTCGCTCCTCGCGGGCCAGGGCGCGTCCCTCGCCGTCGCCGGAGCCCATGTCCTCGCCCGGCACCTGGAACGGGCCGCGTCCGTCCCGGCGGCGCTGGACGGCTACGAACGCGCGTGGCACCCCGTCACCGTCGGCAAACAGCGCGTGGCCCGCAACGCCGCCCGCTGGTTCCTGCCCGGTTCCCCGTGGGAACTGCTGCTGCGCCGGATCGCCCTGCGCGCCACCGCGCTGCCGGGCGTGGACCGCTACGTCGCCACGGCCCTGGTCGGCAAGCCCACCACCGTCGTCCCCCGCCCCTGACGTCCCGGCTCAGGGACGTGGCCGGAGCCCGCGCTCCTGGGGCGGCCGCCCGCCGACGTTGGTCACCAGGTCGGCACACAGATCCCGGAGCTTGACGTTCCGGTTCTGCGAGGCACCGCGCAGCACGTCGAACGCCTGCTCGGCGTCACAGCGCCGCTGCCCCATGATGATGCCGATGGCCTGGTCGATGACGGTGCGCGACGCCAGCGCGGTCTGAAGGTGCTCCGCGAACTCCTGAGCGTCGGAGATCCGCTGCGCCAGCGCGATCGCACCGGTCGCCTCGGCCGCGATCCCGCGCAGCCGGGTCACGTCCGACTCGGCGAAGCCCTCCGGCTCGGCCGAGTACAGGTTCAGCGCGCCGGCCGTGTGGGTGCGGGCGGCGACGGGCACGGAGAACGAGGAGCGAACGCCGCTCGCCACGGCGTAGGAGGGGTAGGGGCCCCAACGCCGCTCGGCGAGCATGTCCGGCACCATGATCTCCTCGCCCAAGCGCAGAGCCCGCAGGCACGGCCCGTCGTCCAGCCCGTACTGCTTCTCGTCCAGCTCCGTGGCGCTGCTCCCCGCGCTGGCCACCGTCACGGGGCGGCCCTCGCGGCTGACGGTGATGCCGCATCCCCTGGCCGTCGGCGTGCACGCCAGCGCGTGGGCGGCCAGCGCGTCGAGAAACCCGTCGAGGGAGTCGGTCTCCAGCAGGAGACTCGTCAGATCCGGGCCGTCGTGTGCCATGGAAACCCCAGTGCGGACACCTCGCCCGCCGTAGATGCCGGTGAACGGCGCCAGGGGCTACGGGAGCGAGCCGAGAAGACCTCCCAGCGTCAGACGCCCACCCGGCCACAGCCGGACAGGACGCCGCCTCCAGCATCGCACAAACGTCCGCCCCACCCCGGGGCGGGAACCGCCCGACCCCGGGGCCCACGCCCGTCCCGCACCGTCGGACCGGCAACGATCGGACCGCGGCTCCGACCGGATCGGTCATGGGGCGCCGTACAGGCTGCGGGCCGGGGCGCGGCGGGCGTTGTCGGACGCCGGCGCCCGCTTGGATTGCTGTGCTTCGCTGCGGCAGAATTTCCTGGTGTCCCGGTCCTCAGGCGCTCATACCGCAGATCCGTGCCCCCGCTGCTTCCACGAGGCAGTCCGTCTGGGCGCACCGGCCCATCTCGCGGGCAGCCATGTGGTCGGATACAACTGCGACCGCTGCGGACATGGCTGGTCCCGGCCGGTGGAAACCGACCTGGAGGTGTACGACACCGTACGGGCAGACCTCCCACACGCAACGCTGTACGGCACCGTGTGGCAAGTGGAGGACGACCGGATTCTGATCCGCGGAACAGGCGGCGAACGGCTCCAATGGGTCGAGCGCTGGAGAGTCATCCTCTACTGATCTTCCTGCACGCGCCCTGGCCGACGACCGCCAGCCCGCACCCACGGTCCGCGTGGGGTACGAGTTCGAGGTGCCGGACTCGGCGGACGGAGGAGGCCGCGGACGAGGTCGGAACACGACGAGGCTGACGCGCGACTGCCGTAGGACTGCCAGCGGATGGGGCACGAGGCGCGGGTCTGCTGGGTGCTGAAGGGGGCGGTGGCGTGGCGGGCCGCCGGGGGACGTGGGCGGACGCCGTCGTCGGTGTCGGCTGTGGAGGTCAGGCGGACCGGGGCACGATGCTGACCGCGCGGTAGTCGTACCCGTCCTGCTTGAAGCCGGGTGCCTCCCACGTGAGGTCGACCTGCTGTCCGGGCGACAGCGTGCGGAAGCCGGTCACCTGGATGTCGGAGAAGTGACCGAAGCAACCGCCGGGGGTTTCGGGGGAGTCGAGGACGCCCCACCCCTCCTCGTCGTCCCACTGGCGGACAGTCGCAGTCACCATGGACGGAACCCTACGGCACTCGCGGATCGCCATGACGATGGAGGTCTACGCCGAGGCGGGCGAGGACGGGGTGCGCGACGCGATCGGCAAGCTGTCGGACGCGGTGGGCGGTAGCGGCTGACGCCGTTGCTGTACTTCGCTGCTCGCAGCCACAGCCACGGAAAAGCCCCCTCTGGGATGATCCCGAGGGGGCTTTGATCTGCTGCGCGCTCGGCAGGATTCGAACCTGCAACCTTCTGATCCGTAGTCAGATGCTCTATCCGTTAAGCTACGAGCGCTTGTCGACCCGGCGTTTTTCGGCCGGTCGGCGTTGCGGGAACAACATTACATGACCTCCGCCTGGAGACGAAATCCATTGCCCGCACCCGGCCTGAGCTGGGAAAACGCGAAAGCCCCGGCGCTCGGGCCGGGGCTTTGGTGATCATGGTGATCGAGCGGAGGCTCCGGGATTTGAACCCGGGATGGGGGGTAACCCCAAACCGCATTAGCAGTGCGGCGCCATAGACCAGACTAGGCGAAGCCTCCCGACACCCCGCTACGACGCGGCGTGTGCGCAGATGATGGCACAGCTTGCGGGGCTGCTGCCAATCGCCGCTCAGACTACCCGGCGGACGGGCGGCTGGGCAAAGCCCTCCGGCGGCCCACGGCAGTCCCGCCCGGGCCCGTTCCACGCGGCGCGGCTGCCCGGACGGGTTCCCCCGGGAGGGCGGTTCGCCCGGGTGGCCGGTGCTCCCTTCGGGTCGAGTTGCGCAACGGGGGGCGCGGTGCAGCGTTAGGTAGGTGGGGCCGGAGCGTGGCCCCTCACCCAAGGGAGCCGTCATGTTGCGCCGTACCGCCATCACCGTCGTCTTCACCGCCGCGCTGTCCGTTGTGACCGGGTCCGCGCTGGCCTGCCCGGCCCCGCCCCCCTCCCAGGCTCCGGCGGACCGGCTGGTCATCACGTACCAGGAGGAGGACGCGGCCGAGGCCGAGCAGTTCGAGCTGCGGTGCCACCCCGCCGGGGGAACGCACCCGGCGGCGCAGGACGCCTGCGCGGCCGTGGACCAGGCCACCCGCACCCGGGCCAGGAGTCTGTGGGAGCCGGTGGGCCAGGACGTGATGTGCACGCAGATCTACGGCGGCCCGCAGACCGCCCGGGTGACCGGAACGTGGGGTGGACGGCAGGTGGACTCCCGGTTCGAGCGGACGAACGGCTGCGAGATCGACCGCTGGGACGCCATGACGCCGGCGCTGCCCGAGGTGCGCTGACGCCCCCGGATGGCCCCGGAAACCCCCGGATTGGCCCGCTCCGGGTGGGTGCGGCGGCTTCCTCCCGCGTGCCGTCCGGCCGCCCGCATCCACCGTGGCACGACCGCCGGGTGCCCGTAGACTCCCTGTGTGACACGCCCGGCGCCGCAGGCAGACCGACCGGGCTCCCACGTGCACAGCAGGGAGGAACGCCGACGTGAGCAGCAGGCCGTCCCGAGGCGCTGCTCGCCTCGCCGCCATACTCGACGCCCTGCCCGACGCGTTGTTGCTGGTCAACGCGAACGGCACCGTCGTGAACGCCAACAGCATCGCCCTGGAGGTCTTCGAGGCCCCCGGGACCGCGCTCATCGGACGCGGGCTGCTCGACCTGCTGCCCGCCTTCGACTCCAAGCGCATCCCCGGGTCGATGCGCAGGCCCGATGAGCAGGTGGAGGGGCGGACGCCGCCGACGCGGATGATCGCGCGCCGGATCGACGGCGCCGAGTTCCCCGTCGAGGTCACGAGCGCGAACCTGGAGGACGGCCGCACCACGTACGAGTCGCCGTTCGAGGCGGCCTACGCCGACCACGGCAACAGCTACACCGGCAACGAGCTGCTCATGCTCGTGGTGCGGGACCTGACGGGCACGCTGGACACCGAGGCGGAGCTGGCGCGGCAGCAGCGGCAGACGGAGATGATCCTGCGGGCCGCCGCCGAGGGCGTGATCGGCACGGACACCGAGGGCCGGGTCGTGCTCGTCAACCCCGCCGCCGCGACGATCCTCGGCTACCGGGCCAGCGACCTGGGCGGGCAGCAGCTCCATCCGCTGGTGCACCACTCCCGGGCCGACGGTTCGCCGTTGCCGTACGAGGAGACGCCGCTGGCCGACACGCTGCGCTCCGGGCGGAAGCACCGGGTGCGCAGCCAGGTGCTGTGGGCGAAGGACGGCCGTCCGGTGCCGGTGGACATCACGACGGCCCCGGTGCGGGACGGCGACCAGCTCGTCGGCGCCGTCATCACGTTCACCGACCGGCGGGCGCTGGACTCGCTGGAGGCGCGGCACGAGCAGCTCCTCGCGGTGGTCAACGACGCGCTGCGCGGTCCGCTGGACGAGCTGCGCCGCCAGCTGGGCGGCCTCGCGGCGGACCCGGCGGGCCAGCTGTGGCCCGAGGCCAACCAGGTGCTGCACTACCTGTCCGCCGGGTACACGCGGATGACGACGCTCATGGACAACGTCATGAGCTTCCAGCGGCTGGAGACGGGGCAGGACGCGCTGGAGCGCAAGCAGGTCGCGCTGGACGCGGTGATCTCGGCGGGCGTCGAGGGCGCGGTGGAACTGATCGGCCCGGGGCGTGCGCAGTTCGCGGTGCACGCCCCGCCGGTGCAGGCCGTGGTGGACCCGGACCGTCTCGCGCTCGCCGTCGCCCACCTGATCGCGGACGTCGCCGGGGTGGACGCGACGGGCAACGCGACGGCCGGGGGCGGCGACTCGACGATCGTGGTGGCCGCCGCCAAGCGCGGGGGCGACGCGGCGGTGGCGCGGATCGAGGTGCGCGGCCCGCACGGCGGGGGCAGCCCGGTGCACCTGCCCGTGGTGCGCGGCATCGTCCGGCTGCACGGCGGTGTGCTCCAGACGCACGAGGTGCCGGGCGGCAGCGCGTACGTGCTGGAGGTGCCGCTCGGCGACGTGGACGAGAGCCTGGTGCCGGAGCGGAAGCCGGAGGCGGCTCCGGCGGCCCCCGGGGCGGCTCCGGTGCCGGGGCAGCCGGTCGCGGAGACGCCGACGGGGCGGCGGGCACGGCGTGCCCTGCGTCCGGTGGGCGAGGAGTCGGACGGGGCGGGCGATTCCGTGGCGGGCCAGATCCCGCAGCAGGTGGCGCCCGGTACCGGACGGCGGGGCCGTCGTGCCCGGCCCGGTCCGGAGGACGGGGCGGCGGCAGCAGCGGCTCCGCGGCGGGCCGCCTTCGCGCTGCCGCCCGCGGCGGCCGACCGGGCGCCGGAGACGGAACCGGCGGCGCCGGACGCGCCGGTTCCGGGGACGCCGGTGCCCGGTCCGGGCGGGCCGGGTCCTGCCGCGCCCGGAACCGGCGCGGCGCCGGGCGCCCCGGTTCCGTCACCCCGCGTGCCCGGTTCCCTCGAACGGGGCACGCCCGGCTCCCCCGGACCGCGCGTGCCCGGCTCCCCGGAACCGCGGGTCCCCGGCGCCCACGAACCGCGCGTCCCGGCCCCCCACGAACCGCCGCGTCTCCCCGTGCCGCCCGGCGCGCACGCCCCGGAACCGGGGGCGGGCGGTGCGTCCGGACCGGGGATGCCGCACGCCCCGGAACCGGGAGTCCCGGCCGGTGCGGCGGAACCGGCGGCCGTGCCGCAGGACCGGCCCACCGGGCGTCGCCGGAAGCCCGCGCCTCCCCAGGAACAGGCGCCCCCCGTGCCTCCCCGGGAACAGGCCCACGAGCCCGCCCAGGAGCCGCCGGGGGCGGAGGACCCGCACGCCGGACAGCCCATGGTGGCCCGCAGCCCGATACTGGGCGGCGACGCCCCGTACCCCGCGCCGCACCCGCCGCAGGCCCCGCAGCCGGGTCAGCCCGCGCTCCCCGCGCCCGGCGCGGAACCGCCCGCGGACTCCTCCTCGGGCGGCTTCAGCGTGCGCACCCTCGGCCAGGGCCTGCCGTTCGGCCGCCGCCCCGGCGAGACCGCCCCCGAGGAGGCGGAAGCCCCGCAGCCGGTGCTCCCGCCCCGCCCCCCGGTGCCGCCGACCCCGCCCCCGGACCCGTCTCCGGCGTCCGCGCAGGGCGCCCCCGCCGTCCCGTCCGGCAGCCAGCCCGCCCCCGCGACGCCGCCAGCCGGTACCGGGCGGCGCCGCAAGCTGGCCACGCCGCCCGCGGAGGGTGAACGCGAGCGCACCGCGACGCCGCCGCCCGAGCGCGCGCCCGAACGGCAGCACGTCCCCGAGCAGCCGCCCGCGCCCCCGCACCGCACACCGCACCGCCCGGCCGGTCCCGCCCCCGCGCCCGGAGCCGCGCAGGGAAGCGCCGGTCCCGCCCCCTCGGCCGCCTCCGACGGCCTGGCCCGGGAGTTCGCCATAGGCGCCCCGGCGGCCGGGGCCGCCGAGGGTCCCGAGCCGCTGGACGGCCCGAACGGCGCCGTCGAGGTCACCGACAGCGGCGCGGGGACGCCGCCGCGCCCCCGCGACATGGACGACGAACTGCCGCCCGAGCCGCTGGACAACCCCCGGCGCCTCCTCGTCTGGCCCGAGCCGGACGTCTCGACGCAGCAGGCGCTGACCGACCGCGGCTACCGTCCGGTGCTCGTGCACTCGCGTGAGGAGGTCGACGCGCAGATGGCGGCCTACCCGGCGGCCCTCTTCGTCGATCCGCTGACCGGCCCGATCACCCGGACCGCCCTCCAGTCGCTGCGGCAGGCGGCCGTCGCCGCCGAGGTGCCCGTCCTCGTCACGGCGGGGCTCGGGCAGGCCAGCAGGGAGGCGGCGTACGGAGCCGACCCGGCCGTCCTCCTGAAGGCGCTCGCACCGCGCGACAGTGAGCAGCACCCGCCCCGGGTGCTGCTCGTGGAGGAGCAGGCGGCGATCGCCGAGGCGTTCACCGCCACGCTGGAGCGCCGCGGCATGCAGGTGACGCACGCGTCGAGCGACAGCGAGGCGGCGGCCCTGGCGGCGCAGCTCCGGCCCAACCTCGTCGTGATGGACCTGTGCCAGATCCGCCGCCGCCGCGCGGGCGTCATCGACTGGCTGCGGGTGAACGGGCACCTCAACCGCACCCCGTTCGTCGTCTACACCTCCGCGCGCATGGAACCGGCCGAGCTGGACCTCCTCGCCTCGGGCGAGACGGTCCTGTTCCTCGCTGAGCGCTCGACGAGCGCCGAGGTGCAGGGGCGCATCGTGGACCTGCTGGCGAAGATCGGCGCGAACTAGCGGCCCACCGGCCCCCGGCCCCCCGGCACGCGAGCGCACACCCCGCCCGGGCGGACGCACCCGGGCGGACGTACGCGGGCGGGCGTACGTCCGCCGGGGGCGCGTCAGAGGGTGGTGACGTCCAGTCCGCCCTCCGCGTGCCGCTTCCGCAGCACCTTCTTGTCGAACTTGCCCACGGACGTCTTCGGCACCTCCGGGATCAGCGTCCACCGCTCCGGGAGCTGCCAGCGCGCCACGTGGCGGCCGAGGAACTCGCGCAGCTCCTCGAAGCCCGCCGTCGCGCCCTCCCGCAGCACGACCGTGGCGAGCGGACGCTCGCCCCACTTCTCGTCCGGCACCGCGACGACGCACGCCTCCGCCACGTCCGGGTGCGCCATGAGGTGCCCCTCCAGCTCCACGGACGAGATCCACTCGCCACCGGACTTGATGACGTCCTTGGCCCGGTCCGTCAGCGTCAGGTAGCCGTCGGGCGAGATCTTGCCGACGTCCCCGGTGCGCAGCCAGCCGTCGGGGCTGAACTTGTCCTCCGGCCGCAGCGGCTCGTCGGAGCCCGCGCCGCCGTAGTAGCCGCTGGCGATCCAGGGCCCGCGCACCTCCAGCTCACCGGTGCTCTCGCCGTCCCAGGGCGCGAAGGTGCCGTCGGGCGCCGCGAGCCGGGCCTCGACGGAGGCGGGCAGCCTTCCCTGGGTGAGCCGGTACGACCACCGCTCCTCCTCGCTCAGCCCCGCCGGCGGGTGGGAGACGGTGCCCAGCGGCGACGTCTCCGTCATGCCCCAGGCGTGCACGAGGGTGACGCCGTGCCGCTCCTCGAAGGCCCGCATGAGGCTCGGCGGGCAGGCGGAACCGCCGATGACGACCTGCGACATGGACGACACGTCGCGCGGGTTGGCCTCCAGCTCCGCGAGCAGGCCCTGCCAGATGGTCGGGACGGCGGCGCCCATCGTGGGCCGGAGGGTCTCGATCATCTCGGCGATGGGCCCGGGCTGGAGGAAGCGGTCCGTCATCAGCATCGAGGTGCCCGCCATGAAGGCGGAGTGCGGCATGCCCCAGGCGTTGACGTGGAACATCGGCACCACGGGCATGGACAGGTCACCGCTGCCCAGGGCGAACGCCTCGGAGGTGTTCGTCTGCATGGCGTGCAGGTAGATGGAGCGGTGGCTGAACAGCACGCCCTTCGGGTCGCCCGTGGTGCCGGAGGTGTAGCACAGGGAGGCGGCCTGGCGCTCGTCGATCTCCGGCCAGTCGTACGTCGTCGGACGCCCGCCGATCAGCTCCTCGTACTCGTGCACCCGTACCCCGGCCGCCTCGGCGGCCCCCGCGAGACCGGCCCGGTCGCCCTCACCCGCGACGACGACGTGCTCCACCGTCCCCAGGTGCGGCAGCAGCGGGATCAGCAGCGGCAGCAGCGTGCCGTTGACGATGACGACCCGGTCGGCGGCGTGGCCCGCGATCCAGGCGATCTGGGCCGGAGGAAGCCGCAGGTTCAGCGTGTGCAGGACGGCGCCCATGGAAGGGATGGCGAGGTACGCCTCCATGTGCTCGCCGTTGTTCCACATGAGGGTCGCCACACGTTCGTCGCCCGTGACACCGAGCTCGTCGCGCAGGCCGTGCGCGAGCTGCGCGGACCGCGCCCCGATCTCCGCGAAGCTGCGCCGCTGCGGCTCGCCCCCGCCTGTCCACGTGATGACCTGAGCGTTCGCGTGCACCTTCGCGCCGTGCGTGAGGATGCGGCTCACGTTGAGCGGTACGTCCTGCATCGTGCTGAGCACGGGTCCTCCCGGGTTACGTACGGGTAATCGTCCCGCGATTCTCATGGCATACCGCGCGGTATGTCACTACCCGGGAGCCGTGTCGTTCACCGGCGGAGCTTCGGACCGGGTCCGTTTGTCCGGCTCGGAGCACGCACGGGCACACCCGCCCGTGGACGTGGGGGCGGGCCTGACCGCCCCTGGCGGTCAGGCCGCGGCGTCCCGGGTGCCGGCGACGAGTTCCGGGTCCTCCCGCAGCTTGGCCAGCGCCCGGGAGACCGCGCTCTTGACCGTCCCCACGGACACCCCCATCACCTCGGCCGTCTGCGCCTCGCTCAGGTCCTCGTAGTAGCGCAGCACCACCATCGCCCGCTGCCGCGCCGGGAGCTTCAGCACCGCCCGCCACATCGCGTCCCGCACGGCCTGCTGCTCGGCCGGGTCGGGGGCGGGCGCCGCGTCCGGCTCGGGCAGCTCCTCGCAGGAGAACTCGTCCACGCGGCGCTTGCGCCACTGCGACGTGCGGGTGTTGACCAGCGCCCGGCGCACGTACCCGTCCAGCGCGCGGTGGTCCTCGATGCGCTCCCAGGCGAGGTAGGTCTTGGTGAGGGCCGTCTGGAGCAGGTCCTCGGCGTCGCAGGGGTTCGCGGTGAGGGAGCGCGCGGTGCGCAGGAGCACCGGCCCGCGCGCCCGCACGTAGGACGTGAACGTCGGCGGCACCGTCCGCTGCCCCACCGGCCGCGCGACGGAGCGCGGCGCGCGGTCGTCGCACGCGGCAGCACGGTCGGGGACGCGCTCGGCCGAGCGCTTCGGCACGAGCGGCGTGACGGTGGCGGTGATGCCGGCGGAGGCCCCAGGCGTGGTCATGGCTCAACGCTAGGAGCGCGCGCGGTACACGGGGATCGGCCGCAGGTGCCGAGCGTTCTCCGCCTCAGGTTGTAGTGCCCTTCGTACCGCACCTCCCAGGGGTGGAGGAGTCCCCGTCCCGCTCTCAGGGCTGCCCCCGACACGGGTCCGCGCCGCCCGCCGTCCCCGCGCCGCGCCGCGCCGCACGGCACCGTCCGTCCGCCGACACGGCAGCGCGGCCGCACCTCGGTGCGGCCGCGCTGCGCGTACCTCTCCGGTCTCCCTGACGCCGCCCTTCCCCAGGAGGCGTCTACTCCCTCACCAGAGCGGGGAGAAGGTGACGTTCACGTTCTCCTGGTCGATCGCCGTGATGGCCGGGCCACCGCTGACCGTGGCCGTGTTGGCCTGCTCGTTGGCCGTCACCTCCGCGAGCGCCCCGCCGGTCGCGAAGGCACCGTTGTCGGCCTGTGCCACACCGCCGGAGAGGGCTAACGCCAGGGGCACGGCGGCGACAGCGGCGGCCAGGCGAGCAGTACGGACACGTGCCATATTTCCTCCAGTTACGGACTCGGGGTGCCGCCGGGTCAGTTGGCCGACCGCCCGGCCACGGACGACATCGTCGGGCCAACGCTGCCCTGCGCAAACCCCTGCCAACCACCCACACCGGCGCGTTTCCCTCGCACGAATGACGACGTGTAGATAAACCTCTATCGCTCCTATGCGGCGCGTTCTCATCCCCGGCTCCGGCGTTCCGCCCCGCCGGGCACCGTGCCGACCGGCCGCCCACCGTGCCGACCGGCCGCGCGCCTCCGCCGACCGCCGTCAGCACACCCGTCCGCTTTCGGCCAATTCCTGCGGTGACCCGCCGTCCCCGCCACGCCTGTGGACCGCAGGGGAACCCGCGTGGGCGTCCCCCGCCCCTGGCCGGAACCGGACCGTCTCCGCCCATCCGACTGGAACCGCGCCGTCTCTCGCGCGAAGCTGTATGTCTACCCGTGTTGCGGCCAGCGGAGGAGGGGCTATCCGGTGCTGTGGTGGGTAGCCTGCATCTGGGGCCTCGGTGGCGCCGCAGCCGTCGAAGGACTCGACCTGTACCGGGCTATCCAGCGAGTGAAGGGGTTCCCATGGAACGTGCCGGGCGAGGTACCGCTGACGCCGTACTGCGTCGCGGTCGTCATCCGGACGGCCCTGGGCTCCGGGCTCGCAGCGGCCTTCGCCGCCTCAGAGCAGATCGCCGGGCCCCTGGGCGCCCTGATCGTGGGCATCGCCGCTCCGAAGATCGTGGAGCAGCTGATGCGCCACACCACGCCGTCCACGCTGGAACCGAGCAGCACTGCTGCCGAAGGAGGCACCGGCACTGATGTCCCACTCCTCGCTCAGCGCCGCGACGCGCAACTCCCTGGCCCGTGACACCCCGGCCTTCCGGCGGCCCTGCCGGCCGGCCCGCTCGGGCTTCTGGCACCAGGTCGCCGACGCCGTCAGCCGGTCCACGCCCGCCTACGCGGACGGGCCCATCGAGCCCTCGTCCCCGCCACGGCCCGCCACGACCGCTCTGACCTACGCGGACGCCGCCCGCGTGCTGGGCGCCACCCGCGCCGAGGTCCGCCGCCTCGTACAGAGCCGCCAGCTCCCCACCGTCACCCTGGACGGCGCCCCGCGCATCCCCGCGTCAGCCCTGCGCCACTACGCCCAGGGGCACCCCCGCGCGAGCTGAACGCGCCGGGGGGAGCCGCCCTTGCTGCAGCACCGCCAGCGGGGCGCGCGCGCCCGCCCTCCGCGGCGCCCGCCCCGCCGCGCCTAGAACAGGCCGACCGCCAGCCGCACCCCCAGCGCGCACAAGGCCACGCCGCAGACCCGGTTGATCCACGTCATGACGCGCGGCCCCATCCGGCTGCGGAACGAACCGACGAGAACCGTCAGCGTGCTGAACCACAACGTCGACGCCGCGGCCACCCCGGCGACGAACACCGGCACCTCCCCGTCCGCGAGCTGCGCCCGGAAGCCGCCGAGCAGGAGCGTGCCGTCGATCAGCGCCTGCGGGTTGAACCAGGTGAGGGTGAACGCCGTGGCGGCGACCGCACCCCAGGCGTAGGTGGCCGGCCCTCCCTCCGCCTCGGAGGGCCCGTCGGCCCCGGCCTTCCGGCGGGCCAGCCCGATGCCGATCCAGAGCAGGAAGGCGGCTCCGACCACCAGCATCGCCGTGCGCAGCCAGGGCAGCCACGTCAGGACGGCGCCCAGGCCGTACAGGCAGGCCAGCGCCAGGGAGATGTCCATCGCGGCCACCACCAGGGCGACGCGGAGGGACTTCCGCAGCGGCCCGCCCGCGGCGGACTGGATCACGTAGACGTTCTGCGCGCCGATCGGCGCCGCGTACGCGAGGCCGAGCACGAACCCTTCGAGCAGGACGGTCACCGGCCGGCCTTCGTCCACGCCGTGCACGCGCGCCGTACGACGTCCGCGGAGGACTCACCGCACGTCCGGCTGTACGTCTCGATGTGTGGCGTGACGGCCCAGCCGGGTGTGACCGTCCCGGCGCACGTGACCGTCCCGGCGGGCGGTAAGGCCGCCAGCACACCGGTCCCGCCTCTTCCCGGGGCGCACATCCGGGCGCCCTTCGGCATGCGTCTCCTCCCGCCGGACGGGACGTCGCTCAGGGGCGCGGACGGTATTCGGCCACCTGCCATGGCTTTCCTTCCACCGAGGCCTCTCACTCGAAAAGCACGAACGAAGCGTTCCGTTCGGGTGCAGGAAGCCGCACGGCACTCGGTCACGCGCACGTGGAGGAAACCGCTGGAACCGGAAACCGCGTGTCCGGTCATCCCGCGTCCGGCGTCGCCCGGCTCCGCACCCCGGCGCGCACGCCCTTGCTCCGCCCCCTGACGACCACCCCATGGTGGTCATGATCACTACGGTGGGTCAAGCTCTCCGGAGCGGAGGCATGACGCGCCCCGGGGAGGGCGGAGAACACGGGAGGCGCACGAGGAGCAGCCGCGCCGAACCCGTACCGGCACCGTGCGCCGGGGGCCGCCCCGGAACCCTCCCGAAACCCGCTACCGGTACCTCGCGCGGGCCCGCTACCGTACGACGGGAGCCCGCCCGGACCAGCACCCGGCGAGCCGGGGAGGAGGCCGGAATGACAGCGGTGATCCGCTTCGTCACCCACGTCGACCTGAACGACGGCGCCACGGACGCCCGGAACCTGTCGGTGTCGGCCCGGCTGGAAGCCGTACTCGCCGACGGCCGCAGCGTGACGCTGCTCAACGACCGGGGCTGGACGTCCACGCCCTTCGTCGCCCGCACGGCCGAGCCGCCCGACGTCAGGGCGTGGACCTCGGTCGAGGACATCGAGGAGACGTCCCGGATGGTGGTCGGACCGGACGAACCCTTCGACGGCTGGACCCACGAGGAGGCGGCCGCCGCCCACTGGGCCTACCTGGCGGACATCCTCAAGGGACACGGTGCCGACGTGCGCGCGGCGGAGCTGGCACAGCTGCCGCACGACGTCGCGCTCAGCGACCGCCTGCGAGCCCACGTCACCTGACGGCCCGAGGGCGCGGACGCCCGGCAGCCGATGGCTACCGGGGCGCCGGGCAGCCGGACGCGAGAACCAGCCGCGATGCGTAAGACTGCATGCGGCCATCCGGGATACCCCGTCCAGTCGGAGAGCACCCACACCGTTACCTACGGGTACCTACGGGACGGAGACGCGGCGATGGCAACCACCGTGGGCGGGACCAGGACCGGCCCGGCACCGGCCAGCCTGAAGCTGCCCGGAACCGTGCTGGGCGTCGGGCTGGGCGGGTTCGTCGACGGCATCGCGCTGCACCAGCTCCTGCGGTGGCACCACATGCTCACCAGCACCGACGACGACCGCATCGGGGTGAAGTACTACGACCCCGGCACCGTGTCCGGGCTGGAGATGAACACCGTGTGGGACGGCGTCTTCCACGCCGTGTGCTGGCTCGCCGTCCTGCTCGGCCTGGCCGTCCTGTACTCCCGGGTCACCCACAACCGGCGCGCGGTGTGGACGTCCCGCGTGCTGTGGGGCTGGGTCCTGGCCGGCTGGGGCCTCTTCAACCTCGTCGAGGGCGTCCTCGACCACCACATCCTCGGCATCCACCACGTCCACGGCGGACCCCACCAGCTCTGGTGGGACCTCGGCTTCCTCGCCCTGGGCGCCCTGCTGCTCGTCGGCGGCTGGCTGCTCCAGCGCAGCGGCCGCCCCTTCGACCCCGACGCCCCGGCAGCCCGCCGGACGGCACGAGACGCCTGATGCACCACGACGCGCATCCCGTGCACGGCAGCGCGGGCCCCGGCCTGCCGGAGATCCTGCCGCCCGCGCTCGCCGTGCTGGCCTGCGCGGGCGGCTACCTCCACCTCGTCCACCAGGCGCGGAGCCGCAACCCGGCGCGGGGCTGGAACCCCTGGCGCACGGCCGGATTCCTCACCGGGCTGGTCCTCCTCGCCGTGGCGCTCCTGCCACCGGTCGCGTCCTTCGCCCACGGCGACTTCCGCGGCCACATGGTCCAGCACATGCTCATCGGCATGTACGCCCCGCTCGCCCTGGTGCTCGGCGCTCCCGTGACGCTCCTGCTGCGGACCCTGCCCGCCCCCCGGGCCCGTCGGCTCACCTCGCTGCTGCACAGCCGTCCCGCCCGGTTCCTCGCCCACCCGGCCGTCGCCCTGCTGCTGTCCACCGGCAGCCTCGCGGTGCTCTACTTCACCCCGCTGTACAACGCCACCCTGGCCCATCCGGGCTGGCACTGGCTGCTGCACGCCCACTTCCTGCTGTCCGGCTGCCTCTTCGCCCACGCCATCGCCGGACCCGACCCCGCCCCCTCCCGCCCCGGCGTACGCACCCGCCTCGTCTACCTCGGCTGCGCCATCGCCGTGCACGCCACCGTCTCGCAGCTGATGTACGGCGGCTTCGGGACCCACATCCACGCCCCCATCCCCGAGGTGCGGGGCGGCGCGGAGATCATGTACTACGGCGGCGACATCGCCGAACTCCTCCTCGCCGCCGCCCTGGTAGCCACCTGGCGCCCCGAACGCCGCCCACACCCCACCCCGGGCACCCCACACGTCCCCGGCCCGGCGCGGGCGTAGGGCCCTCCCTGACGCCGCCTACGCCACCACCGGCAGGACCTCGTTCGGGCAGCCTCCAGCCGGTCTACCGCTGAAGCTCGGACACCCTGCTGAGCAAGAGGTCGCTCTGCTGCCTCACGAGGTCGGTGGGCGCGGCACAGCTCATCGAACTGACCACGAGCCACCGCATTCCGGAGTCCGCCAGCTTGCTCAAGATCCTTCCCTCACAGCACTGGCCAGCTTTCAAGTCAGTTGCAGACAACTGGGGCTGGAGACAACCGAGGTGAGTCTGGCCGGCTGCCGGACTGCCCAGTGGCCGCCCCCGGGACCCGGCGACCGTGAGAGCCACTGCCGCACCAGCCGGCAAGAGTGGCGAGCGATTCCCGCCCCGCGATCCGCAAGGAGGGGTAACCGATGAGTCCACACTCTGATCGCCTCGCGTTCGGCCCGATGCCTTCGACGGGCGGGCTCCGACTTCGAGGAGAGGACCACGGGCGGGTGCCGACGGGTGGGCCGTAGCGGTGGAGGGACTCCTATCCCGTCCGTCGGCGAACCAGGCAGATGGGACGGAAGTCGGGGACTGGGTGGCTGACGGCGATCGCCTCCGACTCGCCGACTCTCATGCAGACGATGCAACATCATGCAAGCCCCCTGAGCTCTCATGCAGTCTCATGAGTGTTCCGACACTTGCATGAGGGGTACTCTTAGGCACCACAGTGCTCAGGAGGTAGGCATGTGACTGAGAACGAGCTGCATGACTTGCTAGAGAAGCTTCGTCGGTTCGGCGGATCACTACACGTGCGAGGTTAAGCGCTCGCAGGGCGGCTTGCCAGCCACAATGTGGGAAACTGTGAGCGCGTTTGCGAACGCCCAAGGCGGACTCATTATCCTTGGCGTGGACGAAAATCCGGATTCACCGTTGTCGGTGTAAGCGAGCCAGCGAAGACTGAAGCGCATCTTGCTGCGGTGTGTAGCGAGATGGAACCGCCAGTGCGCGCCGAGATGGCCACCGTGGAGCTCGACAGGCATCACGTCATCCTCTGCCAGATCCCTCCGACACCACGCGACCAGCGCCCTTGCCACAAGAAAGATCGAGGCCCGTAGGCGGGATCCCGGCTTCGAGTCAGTGAGCCTCTTCAGCGTTGCCGCTCCAGGGTGAGGACAGCTTTGACGATTGACGTCATGCGGTTGGGGCTGCATCGGGATCTGCGGAAGATCCTCCAGGACTTCAGGC
>NZ_JAZDCW010000006.1:0-465356 GCF_036323765.1 Streptomyces solitudinis | reverse complement strand
GGGCGACACCGCGTTCGACGGGTGCCCGTGCCGTGGCCAGAGCCCGGTTGACGGTCTTCTCGGTACTGGTGAGGTCCTGCAGGGGCCTGCGTTTGATGCCCGTGGTCACCAAAGGCCCGCCGCCCTGGTAGGCGAGATCGGCCAAGACCGGGACGCCCTGGAGCTCGCAGATACGGATGATCCGGTGGGTACGGGCGGCGGTCAGGTCATGGGCACGGCCCGGCAGAGCGGGCGAGAGCCACAGCAGCCGTCCGACCGGATCGGTGACCACCTGCACGTTCACCCCGTGCCGGCGGTGCTTGTGGGAGTAGTCCGCGCGTGAGTCGCCGACCCGGTCGCACTCGGCGAGCGTGCCGTCCAGCAGGACGAAGTCGGGGCCGTCCTCGCGCAGGACTTTCAGCAGACCCGGCGCCCGTTCGGCGAGCAGGTGGACGACCGCGTTGGTGTAGGCGTGAGCGGTGGACTCGCTGATCCCGAACCCAGCAGCGATCTTAGCCAGGGTGACGTGTTCGCGCAGGTACACCAGTGCCACCATCGCGCGCTGGGACGGGCGGAGCTTGCAGCGCCGGTCGCCCTCACGGGTGACAACGAGCATGGTGACCCACTCCACAAGCGCATGAGGCAAGTCGAGTGCGGCAGGATAGATGACCAACGAGGCCCCCGAGCAGCGTGATTGAGACGTCAGACACCTCGATCAACAGCCCGGGGGCCTCGCTCGTTGCGGCTCAAGCCTGTCACCTGATCGGTGGCCATCTCGAAGAGGCTCAGTGATGGCGACCGAAAGCTAACGGACTACGAAGTTTGCGTCCTCCTCTCGAATCGCAGCGAACAACGTCAGAACCTGCGTCCCATTGTAGAATCCTCGCCATCTGATCTCGATGAAGAGTTGATCCGTGGGTTCTTGCGTCGAGTGCGGGAGACAAAGTCTCCGATCTTCAGCAGGATCATCGACGAAGAAGCGTTGCGGATGCTCAACGTTCTCGTGAAGCACGAAGACAGACTGGTTCCGTCGCTGGCTGGCCTTCTTGCGTTCGGGCTCTACCCCCAGCAGTTTGAGCCTCAGCTTGATATCACTTTCGTCGCTGACCCGACCCCCGAGGCTGGCGTCTTGGGCCCCTCGGGTGAACGTTTTACAGAGAATCGATCCATAGACGGCCCTATTCCGCAGATGGTGAGCGAATGCATTCGCACACTCAAGCGCAATATGAAGCGGCGAAGCATCGTATCCGGTCTCTACCGCACAGATGAGTGGGAGTACCCGGAGGAGGTTTTGCGCGAGGCCCTCGTCAACGCGCTGGTGCACAGGGACTATTCCGAGTTCGCGCGGGGGATGCAGGTGCAGGTGGAAATGTATCCGGACAGGCTCATGATCCGAAACCCTGGCGGCCTCTACGGCCCGGCAGAAGTGAACAATCTGGGCACGGAAACGATTTCATCGTCACACAACAGGGCACTGCTCAAGATCCTCGAAGACACTCCTTATAATGACAACAGGATGGTCTGTGAGAATCGAGGCAGCGGAATCGCTCGCATTCGCATTGCCCTGACAGAGGCGGGCATGGAGCCTCCACGATTCATTGATGACATCTCTTCTTTTTCTGCAGAATTTCCCAACCATACGTTGATTGACGACAACGCGCTTGCCTGGTTGGGAAGCCTAGAGCCGGGTCCACTGTCACGGCCTCAGATGACCGCTCTCGTGATGATGCGTAATGGTCGGGCGATGACGAACAGCTCGTACAGGGCGGCGACCGGTGTGCACGACAGTAGGGCGGCCACTCGAGATCTCAAGGATCTTGTCGACAGAAGAATCGTAGAACAGTTCGGTACGCGCGGATCTGCCTTCTACACGCTTGCGGGTCGGCATGGCCACGACCCAGAGGATGGCCTGTTCGGTGACCTGATCGAAGGAGCCGGGTCAGTCACCGCAACCGTAGACGAAGGGGAGGCAGGGGCGCCGCCAGCCGAGTCCACTGTGACCGAACTGCAGGGTGCAGTTCTTGCATCGCTTTCCGAGGGGCATCTGCAGAGGAACGAGATCGAGGAAAGGACAGGACTCGATTCTGTTCAGGTGCGCGGCGCTCTCCAAGCCCTACGCGAGAAGGGGCTCGTTGTATTGGTGAGTAAGCCTCGGTCCCGGCATGCGCGCTGGCGGGCTGTCTGAGTGCGTGCCGTAGGAAAGTGGCTTCCGGGAAATTGGGAGTAAGTGCAGGGGAAGCATGTCCCGGGGCACTCTGCGCACATCCCTAGTGGGTCTCCCAGCTCCCCGGGGGTCAGGGTGCGGAGTCCGGGCATGGCACCGGCCCCTGACCGTTGTGGTGGTCAGGGACCGTTTCCGTTGCTGTCAACGCGGAGGCGGTGGGATTTGAACCCACGGTGACATCGCTGCCACGACGGTTTTCAAGACCGTTCCCTTCGGCCGCTCGGGCACGCCTCCCCGCGCGGCGCCCGCGGGCGCCGCGCGGGGACAGCCTAGCCGGTCAGTCGTCGCCGACGCGCTCGCCCAGGGTCAGCTCGACCTGGTTCTCCTGGCCGCCGCGCTCGTAGGTGAGGGTCACCCGGTCGCCGGGCTGGTGGGTCCAGATTTCGCTGATGAGGGTGGGGCCGCTGTCGATGGCGGTGCCGTTGAACTTGGTGATGACGTCGCCGGGCTGGAGTCCGGCCTCGTCGGCGGGTCCGCCCGGGGTGAGGGCCTCCGTGCCGTTCGCGCCGCCCTCGGAGATCGTGGCGCCGTCGTTGCTCTGGTTCATCTCGACGGTGGCGCCGATGATCGGGTAGACCGGCTCGCCGCGCTGGATGAGGGTCTGCGCGACGCGCTTGGCCTGGTCGATGGGGATGGCGAAGCCCAGGCCGATGCTGCCGGCGGGACCGCCGAGGGCGCCGTCGCTGGTGGACTGGATCGCCGAGTTGACCCCGATGACCTCGCCCTCGGCGTTGAGGAGGGGGCCGCCGGAGTTGCCCGGGTTGATGGAGGCGTCCGTTTGCAGGGCGCTCATGTAGGACGCCGAGGAGCCCTCGGCGTCGCTGGAGGCGACGGGCCGGTTGAGCGCGCTGACGATGCCCGTGGTGACGGTGCCGGAGAGGCCGAAGGGGGCGCCGATGGCGATGGTGGAGTCGCCGACGGCCACCTGGCCGGACTCGCCCAGCGGGAGCGGGGTGAGGGTGGCGCCCTCGGGGTCGGTGAGCTTGATGACCGCGATGTCGTAGCCCTCGGCCCGGCCGACGACCTCACCGTCGTACTGCTTGCCGTCGGAGAAGACGACGCTCAGGTCCGCGCCCTGCGCGGCGCTGGCGACGACGTGGTTGTTGGTGAGGATGTGGCCCTGCCGGTCGAAGACGAAGCCGGTGCCCGTGCCGCCGCCGGAACGGCCGCTGCCGCCGTTGACCTGGATGGTGACGGTGCTGGGCAGTGCCTTCGCCGCGATGCCCGCGACGGAGTCGGGGGCCCGCTGGACGGTCTCCTGTCCGGAGGCGGAGGACTTCACCGTCTCGGAGGCCGGGGTCGCGTTGTGGTCGGCGGCCCAGAAGCCGATGCCGCCGCCGACGGCGCCCGTCACGAGCGCCCCCGCGATGAGGGCGGCGACGAAGCCGCCGCGTCCCTTCTTCTTCGGCGGGGGCGGGGGGGCGCCCCACGGCTGGGCCGCACCGCCGTAGCCGCCGGTGTGACCGCCGAAGCCGCCCTGACCGCCGTAGCCGCCGGTGTGGTCCCCGTAGCCGCCGCCCTGGCCGCTGTGGGCGGCGGTGTGCGCCGCCGGGGGGTCGCCGTAGCCGCCCGGGGCGGCGGCGCCGGAGGCAGCCGGGGCGCCGGGGCTCTCCGGGGCGCCGGCGGGGTGCTCCTGGGCGGCGGCGCCGTCCGGGGTGCCGGGTGCCTCGGCGCTGCCCTGGTCCGGCGCGGGCGCAGGTGCGGGCGGGGCCACGGGCGCGGGCGGCGCCGCGGGGCGCGGCGGGGGCGCGGCCTGGGGGTCCACTGCACGCAGCCGGGCCGTGTCGTCGCCGCCGGACGGCCGGTGCTGGGGCTCCTCCGGCGGAGCCACCGGTGGCACGCGGTCGCCAGGCGCCGTCTCGTCGGCGGCGCGGCGCTCCTCAGGCGACCGGTCGACGCCCTCGTGCTCGGTGCTCACAGCAGTTCTCCTCCGGTTACGCAGTCGTCAGCAGGCTTCACCAGCGAGCGCTGGATCGTCCTCCAGTGTGCGGTCAGCTTTTCCCATCACACGTCAGCACGGCGTAAGCCATCCGGCTACCCTCCACGGCGGTCCTTACGCCCGGCACATCGTTCCCGGCCAGCGCACCGCGCCGGTCCGCGAACCCGGGCCGGATGGGACGATGACGCGGTGCGACGCCCCATCTCTGTCATCGCCCACCGAGGCGCCTCGGAGGATGCCCCCGAACATACGCTCGCCGCGTACCGCAAGGCGGTCGAGCACGGCGCCGACGCGCTGGAGTGCGACGTCCGGCTGACGGCCGACGGGCATCTGGTGTGCGTGCACGACCGCCGCGTCGACCGGGTGTCCAACGGGCGCGGGGCGGTCTCGACGCTGGAGCTGGCCGATCTCGCCGCGCTCGACTTCGGCTCCTGGAAGGACCCGTACGAGCAGCCGGAGAAGGCCGAGCGCGGCCGGGCGTCCGTCCTCACCCTCGACCGGCTGCTCCAGCTCGTCCAGGAGTGCCACCGGGCGGGGCGGCGGGTGGAGCTGGCCGTCGAGACGAAGCACCCCACCCGCTGGGCCGGCCAGGTGGAGGAGCGGGTGCTGGAGCTGGTGGCGCGGTACGAACTGACCGGTGCCGTCCGTGTCATGAGCTTCTCGGCCCGGTCGCTCCAGCGGATCAGGGCGGCGGCTCCGGAGATGCCCACGGTCTACCTCATGCCGTTCCTGCTGCCCAGGCACCGGGAGGGGCGGCTTCCGGCGGGGGTGGGGATCACCGGGCCGAGCATGCGGATCATCCGGGCCCATCCCGACTACGTCATCCGCGCGCAGCGGGCCGGGCACCAGGTGCACGTGTGGACGGTGGACGACCCGATCGACATCGAGCTGTGCGCCCGGCTCGACGTGGACGCCATCATCACCAACCGGCCGCGGCAGGTGTTGGACCAGCTCAGCGAGTTGGGACGGCGCTGACGGCGGACTGAGTACCGTGCCGGGACGCGCCCCTCACCGGGTGTGCTCCGGCGCATTCAGTGCGTACCGGAACGTCAGGAATGCGTCAACGAGGTGGCGGTGCACGGTTTCCACCATGGGTCAGGAGGGCATCCATCACGTTGCGTGGGGCTGAGGAGGTTGCGGGGGTGGCGTTGGTGATGGCACAGGGAGTGCCGACTTTTTCGACGATGGCCGTCCCGCACGGCCCCGTCGGGGTCGGACAGGCGAGGCGGCGGATGCGCGCGGAACTGCGCGGCTGCGGTGTGCCGGACGCCGTCGTGGACGACGCGGTGCTCGTCCTCTCCGAACTGCTGAGCAACGCCTACCGGCACGCGCAGCCGCTGCCGCCCGACGACTCGGTGCGGGCGGACTGGGCGCGGGACCCGTCGGGTGAGGTCACGATCGCCGTCACGGACGGTGGCGGACCGACGCGGCCGCTTCCCTCGACGCCCTCGGTCACGGCGCGCGGCGGCCGCGGCCTGTCGATCATCACCTCCCTGGCCCGTGCCTGGGGCGTGCGGGAGAACGCGGAGCACCACGAGGTGACGGTGTGGGCCGTCGTGGAGGAGCAGAAGGGTTACGACGGCGCCAAGGGCACCACCCCCGCCTACGCGTTGCGCGGGATGGATCTGCTCGACGCGCTGGACGGCCTGGAGGGGCTGGACGGCCTGGACGGGCTGGGCGTCGAACTCTGACGGCGTCCGGGCGCCGGGAGGCATCGGCGCGGCGGGCGCGGGTGAGGACAGCGGCGCGGACGGCGGGTGGCCTAAGCTCCGAGCGTCCGCACGTCCGCGTCGTTACCCGGAGTCCCGCGCATGGCCAAGAAGCGCCGCCCCCAGCCCCAGGCTGCGAAGCCGCAGCTCGTCGACGGAGAGGTTCCGGTCGTCGGCGCCCGCGAGCCCTGCCCCTGCGGCTCGGGCCGCCGCTACAAGGCCTGCCACGGGCGGGCCGCCGCCCAGGCCGCGACGGAACTGGTGCAGCGTCCGTTCGAGGGGCTGCCGGGCGAGTGCGACTGGGTGGCGCTGCGTGAGCTGGTGCCCGCCGCGACGGTCCCGCTGACGCTGGCCGACGGGCTCCCCGACGACGTCCCCTCGGTGACGCTGGCCACCGTGCTGCCGATGGCGTGGCCCGCGCTGCGGCGCGACGACGGCGCCGTGATGGTCGGCGTGCAGAACGACACGGCCTCCGGTGACCTCAGCCGGGACCTGGCCGACGTGCTGCGCCGCGCCCTGAGCACCGAGCCGGGGCAGCCGGTTCCCGCCGGGCGGGCCGAGCCGGACGGGCCGCGGCTCCAGGACCTGCTGGCCCCGGACGCGCCGTTCGTGCCGGAGGTGCACGAGGGCTTCGAGTTCTGGCTGCCCGACGCGGAGAACGCCACGGGTGAGGTGGCCGCGTCGCTGGAGCGCGCGAACGCCGCCGCGCTGCCGACGAGCCGGCTGTCCGGGGTCGAGGCGGCCTACTGGTGCCGCACGCCGGACAAGAACCACCTGCGCTGGGTCATGCCGCACCCCGAGGAGCGGCTCATGAACGCGCTCGCCCGGCTGCACGCGGCCGGCGCGTCGGCGCTGGGTGAGGACACGCGGCTGGTGGGCTCGTTCCGGGCGCACGGGCTGATGGTGCCGGTGTGGGACCTGCCGGGCGCGATGACGGCCGGGGAGTGCGAGAAGCCGGCGGCGGCGTTCGCGGAGCGGCTGGGCGAGGCGCTGAGCAGTGACGTTCCGCTGACGGCCGACGAGCGGCGGGCCCGCAGCGGGCTGACGAACCGCCAGATCACGTTGAGCTGACCGTGGCCGCGCAGGACTGTTTGAATGATCAAAGAGCGGTGATTCCGGTCACAAGTGCCGCTGTGAGCAGGTGATTCGGCGGCTCAAAAGGCACGTCCGGATTTGCGAACGGCTCATCTCTTGTTACCTTTTAGGAGCCCGGTCGCTGGTGCATCCCCCGTCGCCAGCGACCGGGCTTTCGCATGTCCGCACGCGTCCGCGCCGGATGACGTCCGCGCCGCACGCCGTCCGCGCCCGGCGCCGCGTGCTCCCCCGCCACCGCCCGGCCCGTCCCCGCCACGGCCTCTCCTGCCTGCCCGGCCCGTCCGGCGGGACGCCGGCGGCCGTCCGCCCCGCACAGCCCGACGGCCGCCGCGGCGGGGATGTCCCGCGGCGGCGGCCGTCAGCCGGGTTCAGGTGCGCCGGTTCAGTACGTCCCGGGGCGCAGCGCCGCCACACCCGCCTCCACCAGCACGTCCAGCAGCGGCTTCGTGTCGGGGAGGTACGGGACGGCGCCGGACGGCGGGCGCTCCCACCGGACCGGCCCCGCGACCGTCTGGGAGGCCGGCAGCGGGACGTAGCCGCCCTCGCCGTGGAAGCGCAACGAGCCGGGCACCCAGTCCTGGGCGTACAGCAGCTCGCCCAGCTCCGCCAGGTCGTACGGGCGGACCAGCAGCGCGACACGGGTGGGCGTGGCGATGACGGGGCCCGTGCGCAGGTTCAGCCGGTCGCATTCGGCCAGGGCGCGCAGACCCGCGTCCGCCGGGAGGCTCAGCGCGCACGGCGCCCTGCCGCCGGTGGCCAGCAGCACGGGGGCGCCGGGGCGCTGCGTCCACCACCAGCGGACCATGCGGGCGTCGGTGGTGGCGGCCAGCAGGCCCGGTTCCCAGGGGTGCAGGCCCGGCACGGAGCAGTCCGCGCGGGGGCAGGAGCACAGGCGCCCGGCGGCGCGTCCAGGACGCCAGGACTCCCGCAGCTCCGCTCCGGGCACAACCGGCCACCGCCACTCGGTCGCACAGGTAAGCGCGGTGGTGCGCCGCGCCCATCGGGTCACGCGTCGCCTTCCGGGGATCTCGCGCATGAGCGCTCGTTCCTTTCCGTAACGTCCGTAAACACCGACAGCTCAACGAGAATTGCCGCACTGCGTGGAGACCACGTCACCGCGCGTGCGGAAAAGCAGCGCATCATGCCGTGGGTCGAGCGTGGAACGTGGCGGGGGGTGGCGCGCGCGTGGCGCTTGCGCTCTCTTCGTACCGTACGTGACGTACCTGGTGCCCGAATCTTTTCGCCACTCACGGGCGCGGGGACAAAATTTCCGAGCTACACCGAGTACGACGCGCAGTCCGGCCACCGGGTTCCGGCCGGGACGGACTGCCCCGCTTCCGTTTCCTCTTGCGTACCCGGAGCAGTAGGTGACCCGCTCCGGTCAGCGTCAGTCGATCGCGGAAACGTACACGCGGGGTACTTTTCGCGCCAACCTGCGCCACCTCCCGGAGCACCGTCCCCGGCTCGGACGCCTCCCGGACACCGGCGCAACGAACCGGGTGATGCTGGACATCGTGTCATCACGGCGTGTACATCTGGAAGCATTCCTGGCAGAGCAGTATGACATGGGGGTTTGCGATGCTTTTGAGAGGAATCGCGGCCGGTGGAAGCGGCTTGCCATGAGCACGCCGCACTCGTCAAAAGTGGCTGGAATCAATCCACCCCCGTTGTCACCCGAGCACACTGATCCGCCCGTTCCGGCGGCGGGCTCCCCCGGACCGCCCCCCGGGCCGCGCCCCCGGAAAGGCCCCGGGGAGGCCCCCCGGGAAGGCTGCGGGGACGACTGCCAGGACCCGCCGCGCCGGGAGGGCGCCGCCCCGGGCGCGCCGGACGCCCCCCGCTGCCCGGCCGGGCAGCTCGCCGCCGTCCAGGAACGGCTGGCCGGGTGGCTCTCCGACCTCAGCACGCTGCACGACCTGACCGAGCGGCTGGCCCGCACCCCCACGCTCGACGCCGCGCTGCACGAGACGCTGCGCGGCGGTGCCGCGCTCGTTGGTGCCCGGCGCGGGCTCATCGTCCTCCGGCCGGCCGACGGCCTCGGGCCCGCCCGCACCGTCGGACTCGGTCTCGGACGGGCGGATCTCGGCCAGATCGAGACCGTCCCCAGTTCGGCCAACTTCGGGTGTCTGCTGGACACGCCGCCCGGCCCCGCCCCGCACGCAGCGGGCCACCACGCACCGCAGTCGCACGCACCGGGCCCGCCCGCGTCCGCCCGGCCCGCACCCGCCCCGCCCGCTGCACCCGGCGGGGCCGCCCGGCCCGGGCCCGCCGGCTCCGGCGAGGCGCGGGAGGTGGCGCACCCGGACATCGCCGGGGAGGACGGCCTCGACGCCCGGCACCGCCAGGTCGCGGCCCGGCTCGGCTACGCCGCCAGCTACGCCGCCCCGCTCGCCGCCGCCGACCCGCGCACGGGCGCCGCCGTGTGGCTGTACGACGAACCGGCCGAGCCGACCGAGCGCCAGCGTGAACTGCTGCGCCGCTACCTGGCCTGCGCGGGCGAGCACCTCGCCCGCCGTCTGGAGCTGGCACGGGCGCGGGAGGCGGTCAGCGCCGTCCGCGAGGAGCTGCTGCCCAGCAGGCTGCCCCGGGTGCCGGGCGTGCGGCTCGCCGTGCGGCACCGCGCCGGGCCGCGCGGCGGCGGGGACTGGTACGACGTGCTGCCGCTGCCGGAGGGCGCCGTGGGACTGTCCGTCGGCGGGGTGGACGGTGCCGGGCCCGGCACCGTCGCCGTGATGGGACGGCTGCGGGCCTCGCTGCGCGCGTACGCGGTGATGGAGGGCGAGGACCCGGTGGCCGTCCTGTCGGACCTGGAGCTGCTGCTGCGGCTGACCGAACCCGCCCGGTGCGCGACGGCGCTCTTCGGCTACGCCGAGCCCGCGGTGAAGCGGGTCACCCTCGCGGGGGCCGGGCACTGCCCGCCGCTGATCGTCGGCCCGGGGCGCTGCGCGTTCGCCGAGACGACGCTCTCCGCGCCGCTGAACATGCTCGCCTGCTGGGAGGCGCCCAGTGTGGAGCTGAACCTGGCGGCCGGTGAAACGCTCCTGCTCTACAGCGACGGGCTGGTCCAGCGCACCGGCGAGCCCCTGGACCGGGCCCTCGCCCGGCTGCACGCCGCCGCGCTCGGCGCGGAACCCCCCGTCCGGGACGATCCGGAGGCCCTGGCCGACCACGTCCTGGACGCGCTGCTGCCCGGCGGCCTCGCGGACGCCGACAGCGAGGACGACGTCGTCCTGCTGGCCGCGCGCTTCTGACCGCGCGGACGCGCCGCACCGCGCCCCGGCCGACCGACCGCCCGCGACGACGGGAAGGTCACAGAACCCGCCCCCTGGGTGCCGCCTTCGTTCGGACATACGATGGACAGCGGCCCCACTGGTGTACGCGAGGAGGCAGCGACGTGGCCGAGCAGCAGTCGCCGGAGACCCCGGAAGACGAGCAGCCGACGGAACAGCGGAAGAACGGCCTGAACCCGGGCGTGTCCGACGAGCTGGCCGAGAACATGAGGAGCGGCTGGGCCGACACGGAACTGCGCGACCTGCGTCCCGTCGAGCAGGCCGGGCACACCGCGCGCCGCCGCGCCGCGCTCTCCGAGCGCTTCCCCGGCGAGCGCCTGGTCGTCCCGGCGGGCAACCTGAAGACGCGCTCGAACGACACGGAGTACAGCTTCCGCGCGTCCGTCGAGTACGCCTACCTCACCGGCGACCAGACCGAGGACGGCGTCCTCGTCATGGAACCGCGCCCCGGGGGCGGCCACAACGCGACGCTGTACCTGCTGCCGCGCTCCGACCGGGAGAACGGCGAGTTCTGGCTCGACGGCCAGGGCGAGCTGTGGGTGGGACGGCGGCACAGCCTGGCGGAGGCCGAGCAGCTCTACGGCATGCCCTGCGCCGACGTGCGCACGGTCGCCGGTGTCCTGCGCGAGGCGAGCGGGCCGGTGCGCGTGGTGCGCGGGCACGACGCCGGGGTGCAGGCCGCCCTGACGGACAAGGTCACCGCCGAGCGCGACGAGGAGCTGCGCGTCTTCCTCTCCGAGGCCCGGCTCGTCAAGGACGAGTTCGAGATCGGCGAGTTGCAGAAGGCGGTGGACTCGACCGTCCGCGGCTTCGAGGACGTCGTGCGCGTCCTGGACAAGGCCGAGGCGACCTCCGAGCGCTACATCGAGGGCACCTTCTTCCTGCGCGCCCGCGTCGAGGGCAACGACATCGGGTACGGCTCGATCTGCGCCGCCGGACCGCACGCCACCACCCTGCACTGGGTCCGCAACGACGGGCCCGTCCGTTCCGGTGACCTGCTGCTGCTGGACGCGGGCGTGGAGACGCACTCGCTCTACACCGCCGACGTCACCCGCACGATGCCGGTGAACGGCCGTTTCACCGACCTCCAGCGCACGATCTACGACGCCGTGTACGAGGCGCAGGAGGCGGGTATCGCGGCGGTCCGGCCCGGCGCGAAGTACCTGGACTTCCACCGCGCCGCCCAGCGTGTGCTGGCGGCGAAGCTGGTGGAGTGGGGCCTGCTGGACGGCCCGGTGGAGAAGGTCCTGGAGCTGGGGCTCCAGCGCCGGTGGACGCTGCACGGCACCGGTCACATGCTCGGCATGGACGTCCACGACTGCGCCGCCGCCCGCCGCGAGGCGTACGCCGAGGGCACCCTGGAGCCGGGCATGTGCCTGACGGTCGAGCCCGGTCTGTACTTCCAGTCCGACGACCTGACGGTGCCCGAGGAGTACCGGGGCATCGGGGTGCGGATCGAGGACGACCTCGTCGTCACCGAGGACGGCAACCGGAACCTCTCCGCCGCCCTGCCGCGCCGTTCCGCCGACGTCGAGGCGTGGATGGCGGCCCTGCGCGGCTGACGTCCGCCCGCCGGGACGCACGGAGGGACGCCCGGCGGTACGCACGGAGGGTCCGGCGTGCGCTGCGGTGCGCGCCGGACCCTCCGGCGTCCGGGGCCGCCCGGGGCGGGATCAGACCTTGTGCCAGCGGGCCATCGCCAGCGAGAACGCGCCGAACAGGGCGAGGCCGACGGCGATGGCCACCAGCAGCCACGGCCCCACGGGGGTGTCGGCGAAGGAGCGCAGGACCTGGTCCATGCCCTTCGTCTCGTCCGCGTCGTAGGTCAGGGCCGCCTGCACGACGAACCATCCGGCGGCCATGAACACCGCCCCGCGGCACGCCCCGCCCGCGACGCCGAGGAAGTCGACCGTCTTGCGGGCGCGGCGCGACATCTGGGACATCTTCAGCTCCTCGCGGAACTTGCGGCGCACCGCCTTCACCGCGATGTACAGCCCGCCCGCGATGACGGCCGCGCCCGCCAGGCCCACGATCCACTGCCCGGCGGGGAGTTCGAGTGCCCGCGCGGTGATGTCGCTGGACTGCTGCTCCCCGGAACTGCCGCTGCCCGTCGCGAACCGCAGCACGGAGAAGGCGAGGAAGGCGTAGATGACGAAGCGCAGTCCCGATATCGCCCGCTTGGACGCCTTGTGCCCGTCCGGGGTGGAGGCTCCGAACAGCGCCTCGCTCAGCCGCCACAGCGCCATGCCGATCAGCCCGATGCCGATGGCCCACACCACGAACTGGCCGAAGGGCTGCTGCGAGACCGTCTGCAACGCCCCGTTCTGATCGGCCTGTTCGCCGCTCTGCCCGAAGGCGATCTGGAGCGCGAGCAGGCCGATGAGCACGTAGAGCACGCCGCGTGCGGCCAGGCCCCAGCGGGCGGCGATGTCCATCGCGGAGCTGTGGGCCGTGCGCCGCGCGGCGCTCCGTCCCCTTCTGGCAGCGATTCCCATGCTCATGACATGACCTCCGATGTGTCGGTCCGTCCGGTGCGGTGGCCCCGCACGTCCGTGCGTCCGTACGTTCGATCCAGGTCCCCGCTTGCCCCCGCCGGGTGCCGGAAAACCCCCCGGGGCACAGGCCCGGCCGCATCGCTCGTTCGGATCACCCCGGTGGTTGGCACGGGACCCGGCATGTCCCATGGGCCTCATGCGTATACCGACACTCTCGGCCCTCACCGCCGCAGCCGCCCTCTCCGCGACCGCCCTGCTGGGTCCGGCCGGAGCGGCCCTGGCGGCGGACGGTGACGATGACGGATACGGCGGCGGCACGGGTGCGGCCCGGGGGCGCGGCGTGCTCGTCCAGCCCCAGGAGATCGCCCCGGGCGGGGAGTTCTCCGTCTTCGACGGCGGCAACTGCACGAAGGAGAAGGGCACCGCGTCCTTCACCGCACCGCCCGGCGGCACCCGGCTGCCCGACCTCGGACTCGGCCCGCTCAGCAACATGGTGGGCGGCACCGGGACCCTCCCCCGCGACACGGAGCCGGGGAACTACCGGGTCTCGGTCACCTGCGGCGACGAGGGCCCCTTCAGCGGCGGCTTCACGGTCACCGGCGACCGGACCGGCGGCGACGAGACGGACGGCACGGGCAGTCCCTCGCCGGGCGCACGCCTCACCGGCGCACCCGGCGAGAAGGAGCGGGAGCCCGCGCCGGAGCCGGAACACGAACAGGCCCCCCGCGAGAAGCCCGCGGAGCCGGGCGAGGCAGGTGAGCCGGGCGAGCCGGGTGCGACGGACGAGCCGGGCGACGGCGGCGCCGGGCAGCCGCCCGCGCCGCGCCCCACCGGTTCCGCCGCCGCCACCCACGGCCCCGGGGCCGGGCCCGCACCGGCCGGTCCCTCCCCCGCGCCCAAGGGCGGCGTGGAGACGGGCGTCGGCGGCAGCACCATGGCCGACGGCACGACATGGGGGCTCGGCGGGGCCGCCGTCCTCGCCCTCATCGGCGGCGCCCTGTGGTACCGCCGCCACGGCCGGATCTGACGCCGCCACCGGCGCGCCGGGCACCCGGCGGAGGGCACACCGTCCGGCGGTCGGGCCGTCACCTTCCGGCACGTCCGCGGCCGGGCGGTGACGGCCCGTCCGCAGCGGGTACCCGCAGGACCGTGCACCGGAGGGAGGCGGGACGTTGACGGACGCGCTCATCGCGGGCGGCTGGGGCCTGCTGGCCGGTTCCGCGCTGCTGCTCGGGGCCCTGGCCGGATACGCGCTGCGGGTCCCCACCCGGCTCGTGGCACTCGTCATGGCGTTCGGCAGCGGCGTGCTGCTGTCCGCCGTCTCGTTCGAGCTGATCGCCGAGGCCCACGAGCGGGCGGGGCTCGTGCCGACCGCCCTCGGGGCGCTCGCCGGTGCCGCGCTCTACACCGGCGCCAACGTGGCGCTGGCCCGGCACGGCGCCCGGCACCGCAAGCGCTCGGGCCACCAGCAGCCGTCGGAGGACGAGCATCCGGGCTCCGGCAACGCGATCGCGCTCGGCGCCCTGCTCGACGGCGTGCCGGAGTCGGTGGTCATCGGGGTGAGCCTCCTGGGCGGCGGCGGAGTCAGCGCGGCCACCGTCGGGGCGGTGTTCGTCAGCAACGTGCCGGAGGGGCTGTCCAGCGCGGCCGGGATGCGCAGGGCGGGCCGCTCACGCGGTTACGTCTTCGGGCTGTGGGGCGGCATCACCCTGGTCAGCGCCGTCGCGGCGCTGCTGGGGCGCACGGTGCTCGGCGGCGTGCCGCCACAGGCGCTGGCCGCCGTCACCGCGCTCGCGGGCGGCGCGATCCTCGCCATGATCGCGGACACGATGATCCCCGAGGCCTTCGAGGAGGCGCACCTGCTCACCGGCCTGGTGACGGTCGCGGGCTTCCTGGCCGCCTTCGCCCTCTCGCACGTGTGAGCGCCCCGCGGGTGGGGGCGTCTGCGCACGCGGGAGGGGAAGGCACCGTCGGCCGGGGTGCTCAGAGGTCGAACTCGTGCGGGGGGAGGTCCAGCGCGTAGCACGCCTCACGGACGACGGCCTGCTCGTCCTTGTCGAAGTTGCCGTCGGCTCCGCCGATGACGATGCCGATCTGGATGACGGCCCGCGCCTCCACCGGCTTCTTCTTCACCTTGCCGATGTCCTGGAGCACGGCGACCTTGCCGAAGGCGAAGTCGCCGGTGAGCTGGTCCAGGTAGGCGTCGAACCGGCGGCGCAGGTCGTCGGCGGGGAAGTTGCCGAGCGTGTCGTTGCTCGTGATGAGCTGGGCGACGCGCTGCCGTTCGGAGGGGTCGACGGAACCGTCGGCCGCCGCGACGAGCGCGCACATGGCCATGCTCGCGTCGCGGAAGCCGCCGCTCTTCAGCTCGTTCTTCTTCGACTCCAGCTGGCCCTGCATCTGCTGGGCGGATTCCTTGAGTCGGTCCCACAGTGCCATGTGCGTCTCCGTAACTGTCGTGAACTGTCGTGAGTGTGCCGTTGACCGGGGAACGGGCGGCGGCGGGCGTCAGCCCTCCTCGCCCGCGTCCCCCTCGTCGCCGCCGAAGGCGTCGCCCGCGAAGGCGTCCTCCGCGGCGTCGTCCTCCAGGGCGTCGCCGATCTCGTCGACGATCTCGGCCGCCACCAGGCCGCCCGCGACGCCGACGGCCAGCCCGGCCGCGCCCGCCGCGACGGCCGCGCCCACGCCGGGGCCGCCGTGCCCGTGGCCGCCGGCGTGCCCGGCGTGGTGGCCGCCCGGGTGCGTGCGCCCGTCCACGAGCTGCCGCACCCACTCCGCCACCACGGCCGTCCAGTCCCGCTGCCCGGCGTCCTCGTGGGCGACGGTGTGGCGGTTGAGCGCGTCGCCGCCGCCGAACGCGCCGAACGGGCCCGCGCCGCGCCGGTCGGCCTCCAGCACGACGTCGACCCCGTCCGGCGCCGCGAGGAAGGTGACTTCGAGCTGGCTCAGCGCGTGGGCTTGGTGCTGCGGCGGGCTCAGCTCGATCTCCTGGTAGAAGGGGAGCCGCTGGGCGGTGCCCTGGATGCGGCCCAGCTCCAGATCGGCCGAGACGAACACGAAGCCGAGCTGCCCGAGCGCTTCGAGCACCGCCTCCTGGACGGGCAGCGGAGCGACCGCGACGGCGTCCAGATCGCTCTTGTCCCGGGCGCCGGCGACGCCCAGCTCGGTGCGGACGCCGAGCACGACGCCGAGCGGCTGCCCGTGCAGCTCGGTGACCGGGACCTCCCACGGGAGCGGCACCTCGAAGGGCAGCACGTGCTCGGCCCCCTCGTCGAGCCGGAAACCACCGCCCACGGTGTACCGCTCGAAGGCGACGGTGCCCGTGTCCTCGCCCTCCGCGTGCTCGGCCTCGACCCGGGCGACGAGTTCGAGGGTGACGTGCTCGATCTCGTGGGCGGCGGTGCCGCCCTTGAGGTGCACCTGCCCGCGCAGCGGCCCGCCGGGGAGCGCGGGACCGCCGGACAGCACTGTGTCCACCGTGGGCCCGCCCACACCGAGCGACCCGAGCAGCCGTTTGAACACCATCGCGGCGTTCACTCCTTCGTGTGTCTCGCGTCCATAGCCTGCCGTGTGCCGGGCCGCAGACCCGGCGCTGTACCGGCCCGTGACGGGCCGACTACCCAACTATGGGCCCGCGGACGGAGTTCCCGGACCGGCACGCGACGCCGGTGCGTCCGCACATCCGCGCGCCCGTGACGTCCGCGCGCCCGCGCCCACGTCATCCCCCGGCCTTCTCCGGCGACGGCGGGGCCGAGGAGCCGACCAGCTCCTCCAGGACGTCGCCCATGGTGACGTAGCCCAGCACCGCGCCCTTGTCGCCCGTGACGGCGGCCAGGTGGGTGCCCGCCGCCCGCATCGCGGTCAGCGCGTCGTCCAGCGGCGTGTCGATGCGCACCCGGGTGACGGTGTGCAGCGCGGTGCGCGGGAAGGGCCGGTCGCGCGGCACCCCGAGGGCGTCCTTGATGTGCAGGTAGCCCAGCACCGTCCCGCCGGGCCCGGTGACCGGGAACCGGGAGAAGCCGGAGGCCGTCGCCGTGCGCTCCAGCTGGGCCGGGGTGACGCCGTGGCCGACGGTGACCATCCGCACCGGCGGCACGATGAGCGTGCCGACCGGGCGGCGGCCCAGCTCCAGGGCGTCGCGCAGCCGGGCGCTCTCCTCCGGCCCCAGCAGCCCGGCGGCGCTGGAGTCCTCCACGAGGCGGGCCAGTTCGTCGTCGGTGAAGACGGAGGCGACCTCGTCCTTCGGCTCCACCCGCAGCAGCCGCAGCAGCACGTTGGCCAGCTTGTTGATGCCGAACACCACCGGGCGCAGCACCCGGGTCAGCGCCACGAGCGCCGGACCGAGGACGAGCGCGGTGCGCTCGGGCGCGGCCAGGGCGATGTTCTTCGGCACCATCTCGCCGATGAGCATGTGCAGGTACGTGGCCAGCGTCAGCGCGATGGCGAACGCGATCGGGTGCACCAGCGCGTGCGGCACGTGCAGCGCCTCGAACGGCGGTTCCAGCAGGTGCGCGATGGCCGGTTCGGCGACCATGCCCAGCACCAGCGAGGACACGGTGATGCCCAGTTGCGCGGTGGCCATGAGCACCGACACGTGCTCCAGGCCCCACAGCACCGTGCGGGCCCGCTTGTCGCCCGTCCTGGCGATCGGTTCGATCTGGCTGCGCCGCACCGAGATGAGCGCGAACTCGGCGCCCACGAAGAAGGCGTTGGTCAGCAGGGTCAGCGCGCCGATGGTGAGCTGGAGCGCGGTCACCGGGCGTCCTCCAGGTGCGACGTGCGCGCCCCGGCCCCGCCCGCGCCACCGGACGAGCCGGACGGACGGTCGGCGCGGTCGGCGCGGGCCGGACGCGTCGGTGCGGACGCGCGCGGCCCCGGCGGCTCGGGCGGCACGCCGGTGATGCGGATGCGGTCGGCGCGGTGGTGGTCGGTCTCCAGGACGGTGAGCTGCCAGCCGTCCAGCTCGACACGGTCGCCCCGGGCCGGGATGCGCTCCAGGCGGGCGGCGATGAGCCCGGCCAGCGTCTCGTACGGCCCCTCCGGGGCGGCGAGCCCGATCGCGGACAGTTCGTCCATGCGGACGCTGCCGTCGGCCTCCCACACCGGTGCGCCGTCGCCGCTGCGGGCCGCCGGGATCAGGCCGGGCTGCTCCTCGGGGTCGTGCTCGTCGCGGACCTCGCCCACGACCTCCTCCACGATGTCCTCCAGCGTCGCCACACCGGCCGTGCCGCCGTACTCGTCCACGACCACGGCCATCGTGCGGCTGCCGCGCAGCCGCCCCAGGAGCCGGTCCACCGGCAGGCTGTCCGGCACGAACAGCGGCTCGGCCGCCAGCCGCCCCACCGGGGTGGCGGCGCGCCGCGCCTCGTCCAGGGCCAGCACGTCCCGCACGTGCACCACGCCCACGACCTCGTCCAGCGAGTCCCGGTACACCGGGAAGCGGGACAGGCCGGTGGCGAGGGTGAGGTTCGCCGCGTCCGCCGCGGTGGCGCGCACCTCCAGCGCCTTGACGTCCACCCGGGGCGTCATGACGTTCTCGGCCGTCAGCTCGCCCAGGTGCAGGGTGCGCACGAACAGTTCCGCCGAGTCCGCCTCGATGGCGCCCTCGGCTGCGGAGTGCTGCGCGAGGGCGACGAGTTCGGCCGGGGTGCGCGCGGAGGCCAGCTCCTCGGCGGGCTCCAGGCCCATGCGCCGCACCAGCCGGTTCGCGGTCTCGTTGAGGTGGTGGATCAGCACCGAGAAGACGGCGGTGAAGCCGCGCTGCGGCCCGGCCACCACCTTGGCGACGGCCAGCGGCCGGGAGATCGCCCAGTTCTTGGGCACCAGCTCGCCCACCACCATGAGGACGACGGTGGACAGCACCACGCCGAGGGCCAGCGCCACGGTGGACGCGATGCCTTCGGACAGTCCCGCGGCGCCGAGCGGACCGCGGAGCAGGGCGGCGACGGACGGTTCGGCCAGCATGCCGATGACCAGAGACGTCACCGTGATGCCGAGCTGCGCGCCGGAGAGCTGGAAGGTCAGACGCCGGACCGCGCGCAGGGCGCCCTCGGCACCGCGCTCGCCCGCGGCCGCGGCCCGCTCCAGCGCGCCGCGCTCCACGGTGGTGAGCGAGAACTCGGCGGCCACGAACACGGCACAGGCGAGGGTCAGCAGCAGGGCAAGCAGCAGAAGCAGCACTTCGGTCACCGTGCCACCCCCGCTTCCGGCTTCATCGGTGCGCAGGGCATGGCACGGCAGATACTGGGAGGTTCGCCCATGGCGGGACTACGGCTCCTTTCGGTACGGCGGGAATCCTCGGTATGCCCGCTCTGGTCCGTGTTCTATCGAAGCATCGTAAAGGAAGAGCAAATATTGGTGCGTGGCGAACGCCACCCCGGACCCGCTCCGGACCCGCCCCGGCGGGTCCCGGCTCACGGCTCGTGTGCGCACGGTGACCCAGGAGCCAATCCCGCCGCATTCCGCGCCGCAGGGATGATCTTGGGACTGCCGTGGCCCGGCTGCCTGTTGGTACTGTCGGGGCGACGCGTGCCGCTCCCCCACGGCACTTCCGGCGAGGGCGCCGGAGCACGGGCGCCGGCCGGGCGCCCGTACGGCGTACCGGCCGCTTCGCCGTCCGGTGCGGCGGGCAGTGCCGCGGACGCCGACGCGAACGAGACGTGATCAGTGACACGCACAGTGGTGAAACGCACGGTGACCGTCACCGGTGACGGGCGACATGACGCGCCGGGTGACGCCGGCCGAATGCGCGCACCGGCTACGCGCGTCAGGACCGGCCGTGCCAACGGCCGGTGCGAGGAAATGCGGGCCGGGCGGCTCCAAGGCGGGAAAGGCAAGGCGTGGGCGGTATACACAGCGCTTCCCGGGGCGCCCGGAATTCCCGGTCCGGCGAGAACGGTGCGGGCGGCACAGGCGGCGCGGGGGACGCGCCCCGCCGCAGCCGCCGCCGGCCCCGCAGCACCGGATCGCCGCGCCGCCGGGCGCTGCTGTGGACGGCCGGCGTCCTCGCCGTCCTCCTGCTGGGCGGGGCCGGAGCGGGCGCCTGGCTGCTCCAGCGGCTCGACGGGAACATCGAGGCCGCCGACATCGACGAGCGCCTCGGCGACAACCGCCCGGTGAACCTGAGCCCCGGCGCGAAGAACATCCTCGTCGTGGGCTCCGACAGCCGCGAGGGCACGGGCGGCAAGTACGGCTCCGGGTACGAGACGATGCAGTCCGACACGCTGATGATCGTCCACCTGTCCGCCGACCGGGAGTGGGCGACGGTCGTCTCCCTCCCCCGGGACTCGTGGGTGGAGATCCCCGCCTGCGACCAGGGCGACGGCACGGAGTCCGAGCCGCACCACTTCAAGATCAACGCGGCGTTCGCGCTCGGCGGCCTGTCCGGCGACGTGTCCGGGGCCGCGACGTGCGCCGTCAAGACCGTGGAGCACAACACGGGCCTGCGCATGGACCACTACATGTCGGTCGACTTCAACGGCTTCAAGGGCATGGTCGACGCGGTCGACGGCGTGGAGGTCTGCCCCGAGCAGCCCATCCGCGACAAGAAGGCCCGCCTCGACCTGGAGGCCGGATGCCAGACGCTGCTGGGCGAGGACGCCCTCGGTTACGTCCGCACCCGCTACGCCACCGGCAACGGCAGCGACATCGAGCGCATCGACCGCCAGCAGGACTTCATGGAGGCCCTGGCGAAGAAGGCGCAGTCCAAGCTCACCGACCCCCAGGCCCTCTACGGCTTCCTGGAGGCGTTCACCTCCTCGCTGACCACCGACAAGGCGCTCGCCGGCGTCCGCCCGCTGTACGACCTGGCCACCGGCGTGCAGGGCATAGCCACCGACCGGCTCACCTTCCTCACCGTCCCCAACTACCCCAGGGAACTCGACGTCCCCACCGACAAGGCGAACGTCGTGTGGCGGTACCCGCAGGCCGAGACGCTGTTCACCAAGCTCGCCAAGGACGAGGAGGTGGACAAGGCGAAGCTGGCCGCCAGCGCCGAGGAGACCGCCGACCTCATCCCCTCCCGCGTCCGCGTGCAGGTGCTCAACGGGACGGAGCGGGCCGGGCTGGCGGGCGAGGTGGCGCAGGAACTGGGCCGCGCGGGCTTCCAGATCGTCGGCACCGGCAACGCGCCCGAGAAGACGCCGCGGACCACCCTGGCCCACCCCGAGGGCCTGCGCGGACACGCCGACGTCCTGGCGGGCCGCCTGCCCGAGGTGCGCATGGCGGCCGACGGCACGTCCCCCGGCGTGGTCACCCTCGTCCTCGGCGACGACTTCACCGGCCTGCGCGGCTGACCCGCCGCACGCGATTGGCGCCCCGCGCCCTCCGGCTGCCGGGGCTCCCGCACGCCTCTCACACCTCGCGGACGTCCGGCGTCGGCGTCGCCGGCGGCACCGGACGCGCACCGAGCACCCGTCGGTACTCGGCCGCGTGCTGGTCCGCCAGGTACGGCGAGAGCCGCAGCAGCACCGCACCGGCCAGGTAGCCGCGCTCCTGGCGCGCCGGGAAGCCGAGCCCCTCCCGCTGCAACTGCTCCGCCCGCCGCCGCGCGGCCCCCTCGTCGGGGAACACCTCGATGACGCCGCCCAGCCCGACGCTGCCCGGATCGTTGTCCACGACGAGACCGCCGTCCACCCGCCGGTCCTCGAAGGAGACCTTGCTGCGGTAGCCGTCCGACCGGCCCAGCAGCCGGTCCGGGTCCGAGGCCCGCGTGACGACGCGCGGCCGCTCCACCGGCAGCCCGGCCCGCTCCAGCCGCCGCAGCGCGGCCTCCGCCTCGGCCGTCACCGGCACCGTGGTGTGCGGCGTGCGCGGCGCCGGCTGCGGCCGGGTCTCGCGGGCTCCGAGGACCACGACGGCGCCGACGGCCGCCAGCACGACCGCGCCGACCACCGCCGTCCGCGCCCAGGTGCCCGTTCGCCCGCGCATCTCCGCCTCACCGCCCGCCTCGCGCTCTCCCCGGCTTCGCCGGTGCCCCATTCAGCCTTCTCCGGCAGAGTAGTGCGAAACACCGGCACGTCCCGGCCCCCGCAGCGCTGCCCGGCACCGCCCGCCACCCGGCCGGGAGCACCACCCCGGCACCGGCCCCGCGCGGAGTGCCGGCGGCCTCCGCGCGGTGCGCTCAGCTCCGGGCGGCTTCCCTCGCCACCGCCGCGGCGAAGGCGTCGACGTCCTCTTCCGTGGTGTCGAACGAGCACATCAGCCGCACCTCTCCGGTCTCCTCGTCGTGGACGTAGAACGTGTAGCGGTCGAGCAGCCGGGTGAGGACCTCCCGGGGCAGGGTGACGAAGACGGCGTTCGCCTCCACCGGCCTGGAGACCGCGACTCCCGCGCTCCGCGACAGCAGGACGCTCAGCCGGCCGGCCATCGCGTTGGCGTGGGCCGCGTTGCGCCGCCACAGGTCGCCCGCGAGGAGCGCCTCGAACTGGACGGACAGGAAGCGCATCTTGGAGGCCAGGTGGGTGGAGCGCTTGCGCAGGTGGGGCACGCCCCGGACACGGGAGTCGTCGAGGACGACCACGCACTCGCCGAACAGCAGACCGTTCTTGGTGCCGCCGAAGGACAGCACGTCGATCCCGACGTCCGCGGTGCAGGCGGCCAGGGGGACACCCAGGGAGACGGCCGCGTTGGCCAGCCGTGCCCCGTCCAGGTGGACGGCGAGGCCGTGGGCGTGGGCGTGGGCGGTGAGGTCGCGGAGCTCCTCCACGGTGTAGCAGGTGCCCAGTTCCGTGGACTGGGCCAGGGAGAGAGCCTGGGGCGCGGCGCTGTGCATGTCGCCAGCCGCCCGCACGGCCTCGCCGACCGACTCCCGCGTGAGCTTCCCGTCCCGGGACGGAAGGCCGAGCAGCTTCAGCCCGCCGATGTGCTCGGGGGCCCCGCCCTCGTCCTCGTTGAGGTGCGCCTCCTGCGTGCACACCACCGCGCCCCAGCGGTCGGTGACGGCCTGGAGCGCGACGACGTTGGCGCCGGGGCCGTTGAAGACGGGGAAGACCTGGGCGTGCGGCCCGAAGTGGCGCCGGAAGACGCCGTCCAGGTCCGCCGTGTAGGAGTCCGCGCCGTAGGCCGGCTGGTGCCCTCCGTTGGCGAGGTGCAGCGCGGCGAGCACCTCCGGGTGGGCTCCGGAGAAGTTGTCGCTGGTCAGTGCGCGCAGGTTCGGGTCGTGGCGGCGGATGGCGTCGGTGCGGAGTGTGACGCCGTCACCGGACGCGGTGCCGGACGCGGTGCCGGACGCGGTGCCGGACGCGGTGCCGCCGGGGGACGGGGGCCGGGGCATCACGCCTCCCAGGCCGGCGGACGGTTGCCGGGCGGCAGGCTCCTCACCCCTTCAACCACCGGCGACGTAGGTCCAGTAGGGGTGGAGGAGCGCTTCCAGCTGCCGGGCGGTGTGCAGCACCCGGTCCGGCTCCTCGCCCCGGGCCAGGCCGTGCTCGATCACCGCCAGGGCTCCCTCGGCGACCTCGGGCGGCGGCCTGTCGCCCCAGGACTCCATGTAGGTGATCACGGGACGGGAGGCGTCCGTCGACTCCTTGGAGGCGTCGACGACGCGGGAGAAGAGGGTGCACCAGGTGGACAGGTCCGTGTGGAGGTAGAGGGCGGCTTCGGCGGCACCGGCCTGCGTCCCCATCCAGGACAGGTCCCGCACCACGCGGAACAGTCCCTGGTCGGCCGGCACGAGCGGAATGGCGGCGTCAGGGATGCCGACCGACGGGGCGGCTTCACGCAGGAGGCCGCGGGCGGTGGCGATGGTGTGCAGGGTGAAGGAGAACAGGGTGGCGGGTGTTTCGTGCCGGTGCCGGGCCACCAGGAGCGCGTAGCTGGACAGCTCGGCCTCCTGGCACTGGAATTCGGCGAGGAGGAGCCTCTTGAAGTGCTCGGTGCCGATTTTCCCGTCGCGCGCGAGCTCCACCAGCGGATTTCCGCTGACGAATCGCTCGACGTCCGGCTTCATCGCCTCTATGAGCTGTTCTGCGTTCACGGATTGCTCCTCGTCGGGCCGGGAGTGGTCAGAAGCCGCAGGGGGCCCGCCGGGGCCGGCGCGTGTCACCCCCGTCCGGATTCCGCTGCGGCACGCTCGCCATCGCCATGCAGTGACGGGTTTCCCGCGGGGCGGGGAACATGGCGTCGGATAAGAGACAACGTGCGCCGGAGCGGGAATTCCCTCCCCTTGACGAAAGGCGCTCTTCTGCCCGGAGAACAGGGGCACGGGTGTGATCCTGTGGTTCCTGACGACGCGGGAAACGGGTCACGCGGCGGAACGCGGCCGGAGCGGCGGGGAAAAGCCGTGGCCGGTATGCGCCGCACACCGGCCCCCTCACCGCGGCACGCCGCTCGGCCCGGCGTGAGGGACGTCCGCCCGGACGGCCTGTGACGTCCGGGCCGGGTGGTCGGCGACCGCAGCCGGGCCAGTGGCACCCTTGACCCATGAACGCTGCTTCCTCCGCCCCGCGCCGTGCCCGTGTCCGCGCCCCCGAGCTGGCCGGCAAGGGTGGCTGGCTGAACACCGGTGACGAGGAGCTGTCCCTCGCCGCGCTCCGGGGCCGCATCGTGATCCTGGATTTCTGGACCTTCTGCTGTGTGAACTGCCTGCACGTCCTGGACGAGCTGCGGGAGCTGGAGGAGAAGCACCGCGACACGGTGGTGATCATCGGGGTGCACTCGCCGAAGTTCGTGCACGAGGCCGAGCACCAGGCCGTCGTGGACGCCGTCGAGCGGTACGAGGTGCGCCATCCCGTGCTGGACGACCCGGAGCTGGCCACGTGGAAGCAGTACGCGGTGCGGGCCTGGCCGACGCTGGTGGTGATCGACCCGGAGGGGTACGTCGTCGCGCAGCACGCCGGGGAGGGCCACGCGCACGCCATCGCCGCCCTCGTCGCCGAGCTGGAGGCCGAGCACGCGGCGAAGGGCACCCTGCGGCGCGGGGACGGCCCCTACGTGCCGCCGGAGCCGGCGGCGACGGACCTGCGGTTCCCCGGCAAGGCGCTCGCCCTGCCCGACGGCGGTTTCCTCGTGACGGACTCCACCCGGCACGCCCTGGTGGAACTGGCGGCCGACGGCGAGACCGTCCTGCGGCGGATCGGCACCGGGGAACGCGGTCTGGCCGACGGACCGGCCGACGCCGCCCGGTTCAGCGAACCGCAGGGGCTCACGCTGCTCCCCGACGGAACCGTCGTCGTCGCGGACACCGTCAACCACGCGCTGCGCGCCTACGACCCGGCGACCGGCGAGGTGCGCACGCTGGCCGGGACCGGGCGCCAGTGGTGGCAGGGCTCCCCGGCGGAGGGCCCCGCCCGGGACGTGGCGCTCTCCTCGCCGTGGGACGTCGCCTGGTTCGCGGACCGCGTGTGGATCGCCATGGCGGGCGTCCACCAGCTGTGGACGTACGACCCGGCGACGGAGCGGGTGGCCGCCGTCGCCGGGACGACGAACGAGGGCCTGGTGGACGGGCCCGCGGCCGAGGCGTGGTTCGCGCAGCCCTCGGGGCTGGCCGCCGCCGGGGACCGCCTGTGGATCGCCGACGCCGAGACGTCCGCCCTGCGCTGGCTGGACGCGGACCTGACCGTCCGCACCGCCGTCGGCACCGGGCTGTTCGACTTCGGGCACCGGGACGGACCGGCCGCGCAGGCGCTGCTCCAGCACCCGCTCGGCGTCACCGCGCTGCCGGACGGTTCGGTGGCCGTCTGCGACACCTACAACCACGCCCTGCGCCGCTACGACCCGGCGACCGGCGAGGTCACCACGCTCGCCACGGACCTGCGGGAGCCCTCGGCCGCGGTGCTGCCGCACGGGGACGCCGGGGCGGCCGGGGAGATCGTCGTCGTCGAGTCGGCGCGGCACCGGCTGACGCGGCTGCGGCTGCCCGAGGAGGCGGTGGCCGTCGCGGACGTGGCGCACCGCACGCGGCGGGCCACGACGGACGTGACGCCCGGCACGCTGCGCCTGGACGTGGTGTTCACCGCGCCGTCCGGGCAGAAGCTGGACACCCGCTACGGGCCGGCGACGCGGCTGCTGGTGAGCGCCACCCCGCCGGAGCTGCTGGCCGGCGGCGCGGGCCAGGGCAGCGACCTGGCGCGGGAGCTGGTCCTGGACCCGGAGGTGCCCGAGGGGGTGCTGCACGTCTCGGCGATGGCGGCGTCCTGCGACGACGACCCGGCGACGGAGTACCCGGCCTGCCACGTCCACCAGCAGGACTGGGGCGTGCCCGTCCGGCAGACCCCCGGTGGCGCCGCCCGGCTGCCGCTCGTCCTCGCCGGTCTCGACGCGGGATGACGCGGGCCGAGGGGCGCGCCTCGGCGGGTGTGCCCCTCGGTGTCCGCCTCCGGAGGCGGCCCTCGGCCGTCCGCCTCCGGGTGCGGCGTCAGTGCGCCAGGAAGGCGGCGAGGGCGGCGGCGAGGAGGTGCGGGTCGTCCGCACCGGCCAGTTCGCGGGCCGAGTGCATGGACAGGATGGCCACGCCGATGTCGACGGTGGCGATGCCGTGCCGGGCGGCGGTGATCGGGCCGATCGTCGTGCCGCAGGGGATCGCGTTGTTGGACACGAAGCTCTGCCACGGCACCCCGGCCCGCTCGCAGGCGGTGGTGAAGACGGCGCGTCCGGTGCCGTCGGTGGCGTACCGCTGGTTGACGTTGACCTTGAGGATCGGGCCGCCGTTGGGCCGGGGGTGGTGCGTCGGGTCGTGCCGTTCGGCGTAGTTCGGGTGCACGGCGTGCCCGGTGTCGGAGGACAGGCAGACGGTGCCCGCCAGGGCGCGGGCCCGGTCCTCGTGGCCGCCGCCGCGGGCGAGGACGGAGCGTTCCAGGACGTTGCCGAGCAGCGGGCCGTCCGCGCCGGTGTCGGACTGGCTGCCGTTCTCCTCGTGGTCGAAGGCGGCGAGCACCGGGATGTGCGGGGGCCCGGCGCCGTCGGAGGTGGCGGCGGCGACGAGTGCGGCCGTCCCCGCGTGGACCGACAGCAGGTTGTCCATGCGCGGACCGGCGATCAGCTCGTCGTCCCGGCCGAGGTACGCGGGGGCCTCGACGCCGTGCAGCATGAGGTCCCAGCCGAGGATGTCGCTGTCGTCGAGCCCCGTCTCCCGGGCGAGGAAGGCGAGCAGATCGCCTTCGCGGGCCTCGCCCAGGCCCCACACCGGGGTCATGTGGCGCTGCCGGTCGAGCTTGAGGCCGTCGTTGACCTGCCGGTCGAGGTGAATGGCGAGCTGCGGCACCCGCAGCAGCGGGCGGTCGGCGTTGACCAGGCGCGTCGTGCCGTCGCGCAGGGCGAGCCGCCCGGCGAGGCCGAGGTCGCGGTCGAGCCAGGTGTTCAGCAGGGTGCCGCCGTAGATCTCGACGGCGAGCTGCCGCCAGCCGTGGGCGCCGGTGTCCGGCGCGGGCTTGACGCGCAGGTTCGGGGAGTCGGTGTGTGCGCCGACGACGCGGAAGGGGGTGACGGGGGTCGCGCCCTCGGGCACGTACCAGGCGATGACGGCGCCGCCCCGCAGGACGTACCGGCCGCCGGCCGCGCCGTCCCAGGCGTCAGTCTCGGCGACCTCGCGGAACCCGGCTTTCTCCAGCCGCTGCGCCACGTTGGCCACGGCGTGGTACGGCGTGGGGGACGCGGCGAGGAACGCGAGGAGGTCGTCGGTGTGGCCACGGTCGAAACGGCCGGGGAAAGACTGCATGACGCCCAGCATACGGACGGGCTACGACAGAGTAGGGTCCCGCTCCCCCCGACCGGGAGCGGGACCGCGCACGGCCACGGGCCGGTTACCGGCGGGTGCGCGGACAGTGGTCCGCGCACCCGCCGGGGGGCCGGAACGGCCGGTCCGGCCGGACCGGCCGTTCCGGTCAGAACGCCGCTTCGTCCAGGTCCATCAGGGACAGGTCGACGTCCGCGGCCATCTCGCGCTGGACGCCCACGCCCGGCAGGACGTTGGCCGCGAAGAACTTCGCCGCGGCGATCTTGCCCGCGTAGAACGCCTTGTCCTTGGCCGGGGCACCGGCGAGCTTGTCCGCCGCGACGACCGCGCCGCGCAGCAGCAGGTAGCCGATCACCACGTCGCCGGAGGCGAGCAGGAAGCGGGTGGTGTTCAGGCCGACCTTGTAGAGGGACCTGACGTCCTTCTCGGTGGCCGCGAGGTCCGTCAGCATGGTGCCGACGATGGCCTCCAGGTCGGCCGCCGCCTTGGCCAGGTGCTCGCGCGCGCCGGCCAGCTCCTCGCCGCCGGCCGCCTCGGCGAGGAACTTCTTGATCTCCTCGGAGAGGGCGGTCAGGGCCTGGCCCTGGTCGCGGACGACCTTGCGGAAGAAGAAGTCCTGGCCCTGGATCGCCGTGGTGCCCTCGTAGAGGGTGTCGATCTTGGCGTCCCGGATGTACTGCTCGATCGGGTATTCCTGGAGGTAGCCGGAGCCGCCGAAGGTCTGGAGCGACTGGGCGAGCTGCTCGTAGGACTTCTCGGAGCCGTAGCCCTTGACGATCGGCAGGAGCAGGTCGTTCAGGCGGTGGGCCGACGAGGCGTCCTCGCCCGCGGCCTCCTTGAGCAGGATGTCGTCCTGCACGGAGGCGGTGTAGAGGACGAGGGCGCGCATGCCCTCGGCGTACGCCTTCTGGGTCATGAGCGAGCGCCGCACGTCCGGGTGGTGCGTGATGGTGACGCGCGGGGCGGTCTTGTCGGTGAACTGGGTGAGGTCGGCGCCCTGCACCCGCTCCTTGGCGTACTCCAGCGCGTTCAGGTAGCCGGTGGAGAGGGTGGCGATGGCCTTCGTGCCGACCATCATCCGCGCGAACTCGATGATCTTGAACATCTGGCGGATGCCGTCGTGCTTCTCGCCGAGGAGCCAGCCCTTGGCCGGGTGCTTGTCGCCGAAGGTCATCTCGCACGTGTTGGACGCCTTGAGGCCCATCTTGTGCTCGACGTTCGTGGCGTAGGCGCCGTTGCGCTCGCCGATCTCGCCGGTCTCCCAGTCGAAGTCGTACTTCGGCACGATGAACAGGGACAGGCCCTTGGTGCCGGGGCCCGCGCCCTCGGGGCGGGCGAGCACGAAGTGCACGATGTTCTCGGACATGTCGTGCTCACCGGAGGTGATGAAGCGCTTCACGCCCTCGATGTGCCAGGTGCCGTCCTCCTGGCGGACGGCCTTGGTGCGGCCCGCGCCGACGTCGGAGCCCGCGTCGGGCTCGGTGAGCACCATGGTGGAGCCCCACTGGCGGTCCACCATGAGCTGGGCGATCCGGTGCTGCTCCTCGGTGCCCTCCTCGTGGAGGACGCCCGCGAAGGCCGGGCCGGAGGCGTACATCCACACCGCCGGGTTGGCGCCGAGGATCGTCTCGGCGAAGGCCCACAGGAGGGAGCGCGGGGCGGTGGTGCCGCCGATCTCCTCCGGGATGCCGAGGCGCCACCACTCGGCGTCCATGTATGCCTGGTAGCTGTTCTTGAAGGACTCCGGGACCGGCGCGGTGTTCGTCGCCGGGTCGAAGACCGGCGGGTTGCGGTCGGCGTCCTCGTAGGACGCGGCCAGCTCGTTCTCGGACAGCCGCGCGATCTCGGACAGCACGCTCTTGGCGGTGTCCACGTCCATCTCCGCGAACGGCCCGGTGCCGTACACCGCGTCGCGGCCGAGGACCTCGAACAGGTTGAACTCGATGTCGCGCAGATTCGACTTGTAGTGGCCCATGGGCACAGGCTCCGTAGAGACGGGGAGGGAGGTTCCTCCAGATGCGTACCAGTAAGTAGCTCCATCATGCTACCCGTCGGTAATAACAAGCAACCCCAAAGCGTCGCGTCGTGACTCACTATCCTTCTGGGTATGTACGGCTACGACCAGAACGCCTCCGCGGGGCACCAGCAGTACGGGGCCCCGCCACCACCCGGCTTCGGCCAGCAGCCGCCGCCGGGCTACGGCGGGCAGCCGTCCGGCCACGGCCAGCAGGGGCACGGCGCGCAGGTGCCGCAGCCGCACTACCCCGAGCCCTCGCCCCCCTCGCTGGCGGACGCGGTGCGGGGCTTCGCCACCGGCACCCTGTCGCCGGAGGACTTCCAGGGCATCTTCCACAACGCCCGCGTCTACTGCCCGCGCGGCGAGACGCCGGGCTTCCTGGCGCTGCACAACACGCAGCAGCCGGTGATCCCGATGTTCAGCTCCCTCAAGGAGCTGCGGGCGTACGCGGGCAAGGAGTCCCGCTACTTCGTCATCACCGGGGCGGAGGTGCTGGACCTGCTGCCGACCGGGTACGGCTTCGTCCTGGACATGGAGGGCGACCACCGGGTCGTCTTCGACGCGAAGGCCGTCGAGGAGATGGTCGACTTCGCGATGCGCCGCATGTACGGCTGACGCCACCCGTACGGCCGGACGAGTGACGTCCGCCCCCGCACGGCCGGACGGGTGACGCCTCCCTCGCTCCCCACCCGGGTGCCGGACGCGTCCGGCCCGGCGGGAATAGCGCACGGCTTGGCCGAGGTTCAATGTTCAACTACATTGGAACCGTCCACCGAGGAGGCCAGCCATGCCCGCGATCACCGTCGAGAACCCGCTGACCCTGCCGCGCGTAGCGGCACCGACGGGCGAGGCGACCGCCCGGCCCGTACTCGCCGTCACCACGGCACCGAGCGGCTTCGAGGGGGAGGGATTCCCCGTGCGCCGCGCCTTCGCCGGCATCCGCTACGAGCACCTCGACCCGTTCATCATGATGGACCAGATGGGTGAGGTGGACTACGCGCCGGGCGAGCCCAAGGGCACCCCGTGGCATCCGCACCGCGGCTTCGAGACCGTCACCTACCTCATCGACGGCACCTTCGTGCACCAGGACTCCGAGGGCGGCGGCGGCACGATCACCGACGGCGACACCCAGTGGATGACGGCCGGCTCCGGACTGCTGCACATCGAGGCGCCGCCGGAGGAGCTGGTCATGAACGGCGGCCTGTTCCACGGCCTCCAGCTGTGGGTGAACCTGCCCGCCAAGGACAAGATGACCGACCCCCGCTACCAGGACATCCGCGGCGGCGAGGTGAAGCTCCTCACCACCCCGGACGGCGGCGCCCTGCTGCGGCTCATCGCCGGTGACCTCGACGGCCACGCCGGGCCCGGCATCACCCACACGCCCATCACCATGGTGCACGCCACCGTCAGCCCCGGCGCCGAGGTGACCCTGCCGTGGCGGGCCGACTGGAACGCGCTGGCCTACGTGCTGACCGGACGCGGCACCGTCGGGCCCGACCGGCGCCCGGTCGGGCTGGGCCAGACGGCCGTGTACGGGGCCGGGAGCAGCGTCACCCTGCGCGCGGACGCCGGAGCGGAGCCGCTGGAGGTCGTCCTGCTCGGCGGGCGGCCCATCCGGGAGCCGATGGCCCACTACGGCCCGTTCGTCATGAACAGCCACGCCGAGCTGACCCAGGCGTTCGACGACTTCCAGGCCGGACGCCTCGGCCGCATCCCCGCCACCCGGATGTGACCGGCCCGGCGCCCGGCGCCGGGCCACCGGCGCCGCCGACGGCCACGAGCATCAAACCGCCCGCCCCCGTACCGCCTCGCGCGGGCGGGGGCGGTCCGCGTGTGCGCGCCGCCCCGCCCCCGGGCCTCGCAGCGGGCGGGGCGGGGGCGGGGGAGTCCCGGCGGCGCACCGCCGGGTTTCGGCCAGGCTTGCCAACTCGCGCATCTCAGAGCCGAGTTGGCTGTCCGAAGGGACCCTTGACGTGACGCGGTGATGCGGGAAGTCTGTCGTTCATGGGGAGCAGGGGGGCACAGGGGCGCCGCGGGCCGGCCACGGCCGCAGGCCCCGTCCGTCACAGCGGGGGCACGGCTGCTGTGAAACGCGCCGACCGCGTCCGCGTCCCGCACCGGCGCACCCGGGCCGGACAGGGCCACGCCTGTCCGCCGACGACGGGCTGACGCCCGCGCCCCCGGGCGGTGACCGCCCCCTCCTCCGTCAACCGCACACCCTCCACCTTCCGTCTCCCGGCACGCGGCGCGGCAGCGCGCGGTGGCCGGGACGCCCGGCCGACCCGGCCGCGGCGGTACACGGACGACGCACGGACCACGGGGAACACGCCGACCATCGAAGGGACATCTGACCCATGTCTTCGATCGCGCACACGGACACCGGACAGGGCACACCGGACATCGAGGGCCGCAGCAAGCGGCTGTGGCTGGGCGACGACGGCACGTCGTGCCGGGTCGAACTGATCCCGAGCCTGCGCAGCTACACCTACGACCGTGACGAGATGATCCCGGAGACGGCCCGGCTGCGGCTCGACTTCTACGAGACCGCGGCGGCCCGGCTGGAGGAGGAGGGGGTGCGGACGGTCTTCCGCCGCCGCCTCGGCCCGGTCTCCTACGAGGCCGCCTACGTGCCCGCGCCGCCGTTCGAGGTGATCGTCAAGAACCTGGCCACGGGCTCCACCGTCCGCAAGTACCCGGGCCTGTTCCCCGAGGGGCACCGGTTCGACCCGCCGGTGGTGAAGTTCGACTTCCGCATCGACCCCGAGGACCAGCCCATCGGGGAGGACTACCTGCGGGCCGCCGGGGTCGACGTCGAGGCGTACCGGCAGACGGCGCTCACCTGCAACGCCGCCCTGCGCTCCTGGCTGGCACCGCTGGACCTGTGGGACTTCTGCCTGGTCGTCGGGCCGGACGCGGAGGGCAGGCCGGTGATCAACTCGGAGGTCTCGCCGGACTGCATGCGGCTGCGCGACACCGCGGGGCGCCCGCTGGACAAGGACCTGTTCCGGCAGGGCGCGGAGCCCGCTGAGATCGTCCGCGTGTGGACCGACCTGGTGCGGCGGATCTCCGCATGAGCGGTCACGCGGGAACGGTGCTGATCACCGGGGCCAACCGCGGTTCGGGGCGGGCCATGGCGGAGGAGCTGCACCGGGCGGGCTGGACGGTCTGGGGCCTCAACCGCACCCCGTCGGGGCTGCCGTGGATGCGGGAGGTCGTCGCCGACCTGCGCTCCGCGTCCGACGTCGCCGCCGCCGTGGCCGAGGCGGCGCGCGGCGGCGGGCTGGACGCCGTGGTCGCCAACGGGGTCCAGCGCTCCCTGGGGCGGCTGGACACGCTGCCGCTGACGGAGTGGGAGGACGCCGTGGCGGTGAACCTCACCTCCATCGTGGTGCTCGTCCAGGCGGCGCTGCCGCACCTGCGGGCGCGCAAGGGCCGCATCGTCCTCGTCGGCAGCCACGCCGGTACCCGGTTCTTCGAGGGCGGGGCCGCCTACTGCGCCACGAAGGCGGCGCTGAAGGCCGTCGCCGAGGTGCTCCTGCTGGAGGAGCGCGGCCACGGGGTGCGGACGAGTCTCCTCAGCCCCGGTGCCGTCGCCAGCCTGGACGGTGACGAGTCCGTGTACAAGCTCTCGACGGAGTCCGTCGCGCGCACCGTGCGCTGGGTGCTGGACGCGCCCGAGGACACGGCGGTGGGCGAGATCGAGCTGCGGCCCGCGCGGCTGCCGCCCGAGGTCCCGGTGACCGGTCTCGACCGGCTCCAGGCGGTCTGATCCCGCCCGTGGCCGCACGCCCCGCGCCACACCCCCGCGCCACACACCTGTGGCCGCACACCCGTGATCGCACACCGGCGCTCGCACACCCCCGTGAGCGCACTCCCGCGACCGCACCCGCGATCGCATCCGAGGAGGGACAGACATGGTGCACCACACGCAGTCGACGTCCTTGACCGCCGGCCACCACGCGGCACAGGGCGCCACCCCCGCGGTCCGCTGGGACGCGGGGACCCGCGTCCTCGTCATCACCGCCGGGGAGGGCCCGGCGTGGGAGGACGACCCCGGGCTCGTCCGGCTCTCCTACCACGGCTCGGCCTGGATCGGGTGCGACCGCACCGGCACGCCCGTGGTGCTCGACCTGCACGGCATCCCGGACGCCCTGGCCCGCATGGTGCCCGCCGCCCCGCGCGGTGAGGGCCCCGCCGCGCCGCTCCCCCGGGCCGTCGCCCAGGGCATCGGCTGCTGGCTGGACCCGGACAGCAACTGGCTGTGGTGCCCGGTCGCCGACGGCGCGGTCACCGAGCTGCTGACGGTGCGCGGCCACGTCGAGGCCGCGTTCACCGGCACCCGGCTGGTGCGCATCCAGGTCCGGGCGTCCGCGCTCGTCGAGGCGCCCGCGCGGGTGAGGCCGTGACGGACGTCCGGCTGCTGTGCACGGACCTGGACGGCACGCTGCTGGACTCCGCGGGAGACGTCTCACCGGCCACGCGCGGAGCCCTCCGGGACGCCGCGCGGGCCGGACTGACCGTGCTGGCGGTGACCGGCCGGCCCGTGCGCGACGCCCTGGAGGTCGCCCGCGCCCACGGCCTGACCGGCCCGCTGGCGTGCAGCAACGGCGCGGTGATCGTGCGGGCGGAGACGGGTGGCGTCCTGCACCGCGAGGGGTTCGCGCCCGCCGTCGCCCGTGGTCTGCTGGGGCGGCTGCGGGCGGCGGTCCCCGGGGTGGTGCTCGGCGTGGACACCGCCCGGGGCCTCCACCTCGACGCCCCGTTCCGGCACCTGGTGCCCGACTGCTGGCCGCACCGGCCGGAGGCGGACGTGGCCACGGCGGTGCGGGACGGGGACACCGTCGTGAAGATCCTCGCCGTCCACCCCGCGGTGGGGCCGCAAGCCCTGGGCCGCCTCTTCGAGCCCCTCGCCGCGGGGGCGTTCCGGATGACCCGCTCCACGTCCTACTTCCTGGAGCTGTCCCGGGCGGAGACGGACAAGGGGCGGGCGCTGCACCGGCTCGCCGGACTCGTCGGCGTGCCGGCGGGGCGGACGGCGGCGGTCGGGGACATGCCGAACGACCTGCCCATGCTGGCCGCCGCCCGGCTCGGGGCGGCGGTGGCCAACGCGCACGAGGACGTGCTGCGGCAGGCGGACGTGGTGCTCCCGGCCAACGACGACGACGGGGTGGCCGAGCTGATCCGCATGCTCGTGTGAGCCCGCGGACCGGCCCGGCCGCCCCGTGCCCGGCCGCTCAGGACGGTGCCCCGCCGCTCAGGCCGTCCGGTGCGAGCCTGCCGTGCAGGGCCGCGACGTGGGCGGGCGTCGTCCCGCAGCAGCCGCCGACGATGTCGAGCCCGTACCGCTCGATGCGTCCGGCCATCAGGTCGGCGAACTCCTGGGGCGGGCACGCCACCGGCACGTAGCGGTTGACCGGGGTCCACTCCTCGATGCCCGAGCGGTCCTCCAGGTTCGGGTAGGCGCCGATGGGCCCCGGCCGGGCGGCGGCCAGCGCGTCGAGCGCGGCGTCCAGGTCGGCCAGCGCCACGCAGTTCACCAGGACGGCGCCGGCCCCCGCCGCCGCCACGGCCCGCGCCGCCTCGCCCAGGTCCTCGCCCGACAGCAGCCGCCCGCCCTCCCGGCACACGAAGCTCACCCAGACGGGCAGCCCGGCACGGCGGCACAGGTCGGTGACGACGACCGCCTCCCGCGCCGTGTTCATCGTCTCGGCGAGGACGAGGTCGGCCTTCTCCTCGGCGAGCCGGTCCACCAGCCAGCCGTGTTCGGCGGCGAGCACGTCGTCCGGCGGGGTCAGGTCGGGCCGGTAGCAGTCGTCGGCGGTGGTGACGCACGCGGCCACCGGCACCCGCCGGGTGCCGGACGCGCCGTCCCCGGCGGCGGCCCGGGCGTCGTCGACGGCGCGCCGCACCAGCGTCCGGGACAGCTCCTCGTCGGCTCCGGCCCGGCGCAGCGCCCGGACGTTGGTGCGGAAGGTGTTCGCGGTGACCAGGGCCGCGCCCGCCTCCCGGTAGGCGCCGTGCACCGCGCGGAGCTGTTCCCGGCCCTCGTCGTGCAGCAGGGCCTCACTCGTCCACCAGGGGCGCGTGACCGGGCGGCCCAGCCGTTGCAGTTCGGTGCCCTTGGGGCCCTCCAGGAGGACCGGCGGGGCCAGCGTCGTCCCGGCCAGCGGCGCCGGGGCGCTCACAGGGCGTTCCGCAGGTCGGCGGCGAGGTCGCCCGCGTCCTCGATCCCGACGGCGAGCCGCATCAGGCGGTCGGAGATGCCGAGGGCCGCGCGGGTCTCCGGGGGCACCGGCCGGTGCGTCATCAGGGCGGGGCACTCGATCAGCGAGTGCACGCTGCCCAGGCTCACGGCCACCGCGAACAGCTCGGTGCGCTTGAGCAGTTCCTGCGGGTCGCCGAGGTACTCGAAGGAGACGACGGACCCGAAGCCGGACATCTGGCGGGCCGCGACGGCGTGCTGCGGGTGGTCGGCCAGCCCCGGGTAGTGCACCGCTCCCACCTTCGGGGACTCCAGGAGCTGCGCGACCAGGCGTTCGGCCGTGCGGTTCTGCCGCTCGACGCGCAGCGACATCGTCTTCAGGCCGCGGTGCAGCAGGTAGCAGTCCAGGGCGCCGGGCACGTTGCCGTAGGCGGTGCGGTACGCGAAGAACGCCCGCTGGTAGTCGTCGCTGCGGTGGACGAGAGCGCCGCCGATGACGTCGGAGTGGCCGGAGATGAACTTGGTGGTGCTGTAGAGCGAGATGTCCGCTCCCAGCGCCAGGGGCTGCTGGAGGGCCGGGCTGGCGAAGGTGTTGTCCACCAGCACGGGGATGCCCCGGGGGCGCGCGAGGGCGGCCAGGGCCGTGATGTCGGCGACCTTCAGGAGCGGGTTGGTGGGCGTCTCCACCCAGATCATGCCCACGTCGTCGCCGAGCGTGGCGGCGAGCGCGTCGGGGTCCGTCAGGTCGGTGTACTCGACGGTGATGCCGTACTTGCCGAGGGTGGAGAACAGGGAGTACGTCCCCCCGTAGACGTCGTCGGAGGAGATGAGCCGCTGGCCCGGCGAGAGCAGGGACAGCGCCGTCGCCCCCGCGGCCTGGCCGGAGGAGAAGGCCAGGGCGTGCGGCGCGTCCTCCAGGGAGGCCAGGCACTCCTCCAGGGCCTCGCGGGTCGGGTTCTCGCCGCGGCCGTAGAAGTAGCGCAGGTCGCTCTGCGACCGCTGCTCGAACGTCGTGGCCACGTGGATGGGCGGGACGATGTCCCCGGTGCGGGTGTCGGCCTGCTGGCCCACCTTGACCAGCTTGGTGTCGAACTCCATGGGCGGGACGCTCCTAAGGGGTGGCGGAGTGAGGTCGGCGGCGCCGGCCGCGCCGGGGAGCGCGGCCGGGGGCGGGGGTCAGCCCGCCGCGGCGGCCGTGAAGCAGTGGCTGAGGCAGGTGATCCGCACCGTGCCCTCGTCGGTCTCGAAGTCCTTGGCGGCGCTGGCGACGGCGTTCCAGGTGCGCGCGTCGCGGGCGTCCCCGGTGCGCTCGGCGAGCTTTCCGCGCAGCCAGCCCGGCAGCAGGTCCCAGGAGAAGCGGACGAACTCCTCGACGGACGCCGCGGTGAAGGTGAGCGGGCACTCCTCGTGCGTGACGCCGGTGAACCCCGCGTCGCGCAGCCGCCGGGCGAGCGCGTCCGGGTCGGCCATGCCGAACGGGCCGGGCAAGCCCGCCGGCGGGGCGCCGAGCCCGGCGCGGGCGGCGACGACGCCGAACGCCAGGCTCAGCAGCGGCACCTGCGGGGCGGTGCCCCACACGGACACCGCGAGCCGTCCGCCGGGGCGCAGGGCCCGGTGCGCGGCGCGCAGCACGGCGTCGGCGTCGGGCAGGAACATGAGGCTGAACCGGCTGACGACGGCGTCGAAGGAGGCGTCCTCCAGCGCCAGGTCCTCCGCGTCGCGCTCCTGGAACCCGACGTGTGCCAGTCCCGCCTCCGCGGCCCGGCGGCGTGCCACCTCCAGCATGTCCCCGGCCTGGTCGACGCCGAGGACCGCGCCCTTGGGGCCGACGGCGTGGCCCGCGTCCAGGGCGGGCTGGCCGGTGCCGCTGCCGATGTCCAGGACCCGCGCGCCGTCGGTGACGCCCGCGCCGTCCAGCAGGCGCCGCGTCACGGGCCGCGCCCCGGCCTCGAACAGTTCGTACCAGCGGTCCCAGCCGGAGCTGAGGTTGTTCCAGTTGTCCTTCTGCTGCGCCTTGAAGGCGCTCGGGTCGAACCCGGCCGTGCTCACTGACACACCCCTCGCACTTCGTCGCTCGGTCTCATGTCGTTCGCGCGCACGGGCCCGTCGCGGCGGCACCCCCGGTGCCGCCGCGGCGGGCCGCCGCGATCCGTTCAGCCGGCCAGGGAGCGGTCGTTCGGGTGTTCGAGCGACCAGAAGCCCTTCTCCGCCGTCTTCACCGTCTCCACCAGCAGGTCGGCCTCCTCGGCGGTGTTGTAGACGCCGAAGGACGCCCGCACCGTGCCGACGACCCCCAGGCTGTCCACGAACGGCATCGCGCAGTGCACCCCGGTCCGGGTGGCGATGCCGGCGTTGTTGAGGTGGTTGCCCACGTCGTAGGGGTGGATGCCGTCCACGGCGAAGGAGACGATGCCGCCCTCGGGGCGCTGCGCGCCGAAGACGGTGACGCCGTCCTGGGCGCGCAGCCCCGCGGCGGCGCGGGCGGTCAGCTCCGCGTCGTGTGCCGCGACACGCTCCACGCCGAGGTCGTCGAGGTAGTCCATCGCCGCGGCCAGTCCCACCGCGCCGGCGATGTTGGGGGTGCCCGACTCCATCAGGTGCGGTGGGGGCGCCAGGGTCAGCGGGCCGTCGTAGCTGGCGCGGCGCACCATGCCGCCGCCCATGAGCAGCGCCTCCATCCGGGCGAGGTGGCCGGCCTTGCCGTACAGCACGCCGGTGCCCAGCGGGCCGTACATCTTGTGCGCCGAGAAGCAGTAGAAGTCGGCGTCGAGGGCCTGGACGTCGACGGCGCGGTGGGCGACGGCCTGGGCGCCGTCCACGACGACGACGGCACCACGGGCGTGGGCCGCCTCGATGACCTCGCCGACCGGGGTCACCGTGCCCTGCACGTTGGAGACGTGGGCGACGGCGACGATCCGGGTGCGGTCGGAGAGCTGCGCGCTGAACGCCGCCGCGGACAGCTCGCCGTGCTCGTCGACGGCGGCGACCTTGAGCACCGCCCCCGTCCGCTCGCACAGCCGCCGCCAGGGGAGCAGGTTGGAGTGGTGCTCCAGCCCGCTGATGAGGACCTCGTCGCCGGCCCGGAGCAACTCGCGGCCGAAGCCCTCGGCCACCAGGTTGACCGACTCGGTGGTGCCCTTGGTGAAGACGATCTCGTTGCCGCCGGACGCGTTCACGAACCGGGCCACGCGCTCGCGCGCCTGCTCGTAGCGGTCGGTGGCGCGCATGCTGAGCGTGTGCACGCTGCGGCCGACGTTGCTGTTGTCCTGGCAGTAGTACGCGTGCATGGCGTCGAGCACCTGACGCGGCTTCTGCGTCGTCGCCGCGTTGTCGAGGTAGACCGGGGGTCTGCCGTCCAGGTCGGCCGCCAGGATCGGGAAGTCGGCCCGCACGTCCCGGTGGAAACCTCCTGAGCTGGGCTCAGTCGCCATCAGTTCACCTGCTTCATGAGAGAGAGATACGTCGACACCAGGGCCTGGGGCATGGGCGTCGTCTTCTGCGGCGAGTACGGCCGGTCCCTCGGTCTGACGTAGCCGGGTGACCCGGGCTCGGGGAGCCGTCCGTCCTGGTCCCGCAGGTGTGCTCCGAAGTAGAACCAGCAGACCTGTCCGATGGTCTCGGACAGCAGTACCGGGTGGCAGTCTCGCGGGTACATGTGGCAGTGGTCCCAGGTCGCCTGGAACTCTCCGCGCGCGGAGAAGGGATTGCCGTGCGCCACGTGGCCGAAGAAGTCGTGCACGGCGCGGAAGACGTCGTTGTGGACGAACCTGACGCCGTCGATCAGGTAATCGCTGGTCTCCACCATCGGGTGCCCCGCCACGCCGGGCGACGAGCCGCTCTGGCCGTGCCCGTTGCCGGTCAGGTAGACGTACAGGACGCCGGTGGCGGTGACCTCGCGGCGCAGGTCGGCGGAGTTCCGGTAGGGCTGGCCTTCCCGCACCCACGGACGTACCTCCACCCCGGCCGCGCGCATGGCCTCGTACTGCCGCCGGGTCTCGGCCTTGAAGACCGCGTACTGGTGCCTCTCCCCGGCCGTGCCGCTGGAGTGGGGCGCGGCTTCGTACCAGTCGGCGATGGACAGGCACAGGTCGTGGTCGAGTGTGAAGTCGGACAGGTCCGGGAAGCGGTGGCCGGGTAAGCGGGACGCCACGTACTCCTCGGCGGTCCGTAACGCGTCAACCTTCATGAGCCCCGCCTTTCCGGCAGGTTCCTCCCGGCACGGCACGAGAACCGGGCCGGTGGCCCGCGGGCCCTCCTCCGGTACGGGCCCGCCCGTCCGACGTGTGGCTGGTCAAGGGTGCTGTGGTGCTTTCCGTGCGTAATCCCCGTTCCTCGAACAGCACGTCGTACCCCCTTTCGACCGTCGAAACTAACTGCCAACTCCCGTGCTCAGCAAGGGTATTCGGGACGGCTTGGACATCACGTGGCTGAAAGTTCATCTCCGGCACCGGCAGGTGGGTCTCCCGGCCCCCCGCCGTCATGCGGGCGCCCTACACTCGCCGGGCGTGCCGCAGACGACCGAGGAGGCGACGACGCGTGACCACAGAGCCCGGCGTGACGGCCAAGACGGCGGGGGGCAGCGCCTTACCCGCTGAACCCGGCCCCTGGAGACTGGTGCTGCTCTGCGGCGTCCAGCTGCTCATGCTCCTGGACTTCTCGATCGTCAACGTGGCGCTGCCGCAGATCGAGGAGTCGCTCGGATTCTCCCCCGGCGGCGTCCAGTGGGTCGTCAGCATCTACGCGCTGGCCTTCGGCGGACTGCTCCTGCTCGGCGGACGGCTCAGCGACCTCCTGGGCCGGCGGCGGATGCTGCTCGTGGGCCTGGGCGTCTTCACCGCGGCCTCCCTCGTCGGCGGCCTCGCGGGCAACCCGGGCCTCCTCGTGGCGATGCGCGCGCTCCAGGGCGCCGGGGCGGCCCTGATCGGCCCGGCCGTACTCTCCCTCATCACCACCGGCACACCGCCGGGCCCGGCCCGCAACAAGGCCCTGGGCTGGTTCAGCGCCGCCTCCGCGAGCGGCTTCGCCATCGGCGTGCTCGCCGGTGGCCTGCTGACCCAGTTCGCCGACTGGCGGGCCGTCTTCTTCGTGAACGTGCCGCTGGCCGGCTTCGCCATGGTCGCCGCGCTGCGGCTGATCGCCGCCGACGCCCCGGCCACCGGGCCGCGCCACTACGACGTGCCGGGTGCCGTGCTGTCCACCGTCGGCGTCAGCGGTCTGATCTTCGGCCTCAGCTCGCTGGAGTCGGACGGGACGGCGGCGCCGTGGGGCATCGCCGTCGGCGTCGTGGCACTGGCGGGCTTCCTGGTCGTGGAGGCCAGGACCGCGAACCCGCTCGTGCCGCTGGGCGTCTTCCGCTTCCGCAGCGTCTCCATGGCCAACCTCGGCGCCCTCCTGGTGCCCGGGGTCATGGGGGCCGTGGCCCTGACCCTGTCGCTGTTCCTCCAGCAGGTCCAGGGGCGCGACGCGCTGGAAACCGGCCTGATCTTCCTCACGCTCGGGCTGGCCGTCATCGTCGCGGGGCCCCTCGCCGCCGCCGCGGTGACCAGGCTGGGGCCCAAGGCGGTGTGCGTGGCCGGGGCCCTCGCGGTGTCGGGCGGCGTCTTCGTGCTCAGCCGTATTTCGGCCGACTCCTCCTACGCGGCCGTTCTCCTGCCGGGACTGGCGCTGACGGGAATCGGATTCTCGGCCTTCTTCACCGCTTCCACGATCACGGCGACCATGGAGGTGCCCGGTGAGCAACAAGGACTCGCGGGCGCTCTGCTGAACACTTCCGTGCAGTTCGGCACCGCGTTGTGCGTTGTTCTCCTCATCGCCATCGCGGAACGGGATTCCGGCTCCGGAAAGGCCGTCACGACGGCCGTCCACGCCGAGAACTACGGCACCGCGTTCGCGGTCGGCGCGGCCATCGCCCTGGGCACCGCGCTGCTGCTCACCGTGGCCCTCCCGGGGGCCCGCCGGTCCAAGTCGGCGGAGCCGCAAGCGACTTGACCACTCGTGCGGCCGGCGTGGACGGGCCGGGCCGAAAGGCCGGAACCTGTCCATGCCGGGCCGCGTGTGGATAGAGTTGCGGCCATGCCTGATCTTCCTCAGCACGACATCGCCGACTCCGGACTCGCCGCTCAGGGCGTCGCCCGTATCGAGTGGGCGGAGCGTTCCATGCCCGTCCTGCGGGAAATCCGGGAGCGTTTCGCCAAGGAGCAGCCCTTTGCCGGCCAGCGATACGCGGCGTGTATGCACATGACGACGGAGACCGCCGTCCTGCTGCGCACCCTGAAGGCGGGCGGCGCGGAGCTGGCCGCCTGCGCCAGCAATCCGCTGTCCACCCAGGACGACACCATGGCGGCCCTGGTCCACGAGTACGGCGTCAGCGTCTTCGCCCGCAACGGCGTCGACCGCGACACCTACTACGCGCACATCAACTCCGCGCTCGACGTCGAGCCGGACTTCGTCTTCGACGACGGGTGCGACCTCGTCAACACCCTCCACACGACCCGCACCGAGCTGCTGGACCGGATCAAGGGCGGGTGCGAGGAGACGACCACGGGCGTGGTGCGGCTGCGCCAGATGTCCGCGGACGGGGCGCTGCGCTTCCCGATGGTGGCGGTGAACGACACCGACACCAAGCACATGTTCGACAACCGCTACGGCACGGGCCAGTCCTCGCTGGACGCGATCATGCGGGCGACGAACCTGCTGTTCGCGGGCAAGACGGTCGTCGTGGGCGGGTTCGGCTTCTGCGGCAAGGGCCTGGCGGAGCGCGCGGCGGGCCTGGGCGCCCACGTCGTCGTCACCGAGATCGACCCGACCAAGGCGCTCGACGCCCTCATGCAGGGCTACCGCGTCATGCCGATGATGGAGGCCGCCCGGATCGGCGACGTCTTCATCACCGTCACCAGCAACCGGGGTGCCCTGCGCAAGGAGCACTTCGAGGTCATGAAGGACGGCGCCATCCTCGCCAACGCCGGCCACTTCGACGTCGAGGTCGATGTCGTGGGGCTGGGCGAGATGGCGGTCGAGAAGCGGCCCCGCATCCGCCACCAGACGGACGAGTACATCATGCCCGACGGGCGCCGCCTGCTCCTGGTCGCCGAGGGCCGGCTGGTGAACCTCGGAGCCGCCGAGGGCCACCCGGCGTCGGTGATGGACATGTCCTTCGCCGACCAGGCGCTGACGGCCGAGTGGCTCACCAAGAGCCACGCCTCGCTGGCACCGGGCGTGCACGAGGTGCCGACCGAGATCGACAAGCACGTCGCGCAGGTGAAGCTCCAGACCATGGGCGTGGAGATCGACACCCTCACCAGCGACCAGCAGACGTACATGAACTCCTGGGAGTTCGGCTCCTGACCCTCGCGGGCGTCCGCCCGCCGCTCCCCGCCCGCCGTCCGCCGCCTGGCAGCGCGCGGCCAGGCGGGCGGCGGGCGGACGCACCGACACCACTGGAGGCACGGGTTTGTCCGACGACACGCACGACGGCCCCGGCCCGCGCGCGGAGGGCTGGCTCCCCGCAGCCCGGATACGCGGGATCGGCGCGTCGATCTTCACGGAGATGACCGAACTGGCCAACCGCACGGGGTCGGTGAACCTCGGGCAGGGCGTGCCGGACCTGTGGTCCCCGCCGCAGCTGCTCGACTACGCGCGCGAGGCGATCGCCGACGGGCACAACCAGTACCCGCCGGCCGCCGGGGTGGCCGCGCTGCGGCAGGCCGTCGCCGCGCACCGCGAGGAGTTCGCCGGTGTCGGCTACCGGACCGAGGACGAGATCGTCGTCACCACCGGGGCGACGGAGGCGGTGGCCGCCGCGCTGCTGGCCTTCTGCGGGCCGGGCGACGAGGTCCTCACCTTCGACCCGTGCTACGACGCCTACCCGGCCGTCACCGGGATGGCGGGCGCCCGTCTGGTGGCGGCCCCGCTGGCCCTGGACGGCACCGGCTGGGCACTGGACGAGAAGGCGCTGCGGGAGGCGGTCACCCCGCGCACGCGGGTGCTGCTGCTCAACTCCCCGCACAATCCGACCGGCAAGGTCTTCACCGCCGCCGAGCTGGACGCCATCGCGGCGGTGTGCCGCGACAACGACCTCACGGTGATCACCGACGAGGTGTACGAGCACCTGGTCTACGACGGCCCCGGGCACGTGTCGATCGCCTCCCTCCCGGGGATGCGCGAACGGACCCTGGCCGTGTCCGGTGCGGGCAAGACGTTCAACGTCACCGGCTGGAAGATCGGCTGGGCGTGCGGCCCCGCGTACCTGGTCACCGCCGTGCGGGCCACCAAGCAGTTCCTGACCTTCGCCACCGGCGCGCCCTTCCAGTTCGCGGTCGCGCGGATGCTCGGCGAGACGGAGCCGTGGGCGCGGGAGCTGCGCGCGGCGATGCGGGAGCGCCGCGCCCTGCTGACCGAGGGCCTGCGCGCGGTCGGGCTGCCGGCCGTCGCGGGCGAGGGCGGCTACTTCGTGCAGGCGGACGTGCGCGGCTGGGGCCACGAGGACGGCACCCGTTTCTGCCGTGAACTGCCCGAGGCGGCCGGGGTGGCCTGCGTGCCCACGAGCGCCTTCTACCAGAGCCAGGGCACGCCGAGCTGGCTGGCCAGGTTCGCGTTCTGCAAGCCACTGCCCTATCTGGAGGAGGGCGTGCGGCGGCTCGCCGCCGCACGCGGACGCGGGGTCAGCCCGGACTGACGCCGGGCGGGAGCGGGGTCACCACGGCGGTCTCGTCGTGCTGGTAGATGACCGAGGTGCGGAAGCCGATGATCTCGCGGCGTCCGCTCAGCCGGTCGATGAGGAAGCTGTGCAGCTGTCCGACGTCCTGGACGGCGACGTGGACGACGAAGTCGTCGCCGCCGGCCAGGACGAAGACGGCCAGCACCTCCGGCAGGGCGCGCAGGGTGCGCCGCACCCCGTCGACGACCTCCCGGTTCAGCGGCCGTACCTGCACCGCGATGAGCGCCTGAACGTGGCGGTTGAGCGCGGGGAGTGAGACCTGTGCCGTGTAGCCGAGTATCACGCCACGCTTGCGCAGGAGCCGCACGCGCTCCAGACAGGTCGAGGGCGCGATGCCCAGGGAGCGGGCGAGTTCGCGGTTGGTCTGCCGTGCGTCTGCCTGGAGCCGGGTGATGATCGCCGAATCAAGTTCGTCCACACCCGGTAGGACCGTCCGATCGTGTATTTGGTTCACCGGCCGGGCCCGGCAGCCGTACGTCGTCCTAACTTGAGGGCCGTTGACCGACCGACTGTGCGGCGGGCGGCGGCTCCACCGTGCGGGGGCGCGGTGCCGCGGCGGCCGCGGACCATGGGGAAGAGGACGTCATGAGGGGTGGCCGGCTCACGCTGGGGGAAGGCACCGCGCTGTACATCGGGGGAGTGCTGGGCCCGGGGGTCCTCGCGCTTCCCGCACTCGCCGCGGCGGAGGCGGGCCCCGGCTCCGTCGTCGCCTGGATCGGGCTGCTGCTGCTGAGCGTCCCGGTGGCCGCGTCCTTCGCCGCCCTGGGCGCCCGCTACCCGGACGGCGGCGGCGTGGCGACGTTCGTCGCGCGGGCGTTCGGGTCGCGGGCCGCGGCCTGCGTCGGCTGGTGGTTCTACGCCGCCGTACCGGTGGGGGTCCTGGCCGGGGCGATGATCGGCGGGCAGTACGTGGCCGAGGCGCTCGGCCTGGGCCGGGGGGCCGGTCTGGCCGGGGCGGTGCTGATCCTGGCGGCGGCCTTCGCCGCCAACCACGTGGGCCTCCAGCTCTCCGGACGGGTGCAGCTCGCCCTGTGCGCGGTGCTGGTGCTGCTGCTGGTCGTCGCCACCGTCGCGGCGGCCCCGCACCTGTCGACCGGGAACTTCACCCCGTTCATGCCCGGCGGGTGGGCCTCCGTGGGCTCGGCGGCCGTGGTGCTCTTCTACGCCTTCAGCGGCTGGGAGGCGGCCAGCCACCTGTCCGCGGAGTTCGCCGACCCGAAGCGGCACCTCGCCCGGGCCACCGGGATCACCCTGGGCGTCGTGGGTGTGCTGTACCTGTCCCTGTCGGTCGTGACGGTCGGCGTGCTGGGCGCCCGCGCGGGCACGTCCGAGGTGCCGCTCATGCTCCTGCTGGAGCGCGGCGTCGGACCCGGCGCCCGCGTGGTGACGGCGGCGGCGGCCGTCTGCCTGACCTTCGGCGCCGTCAACACGTTCATCGCCGGTGCCGCCCGGCTGGGGGCGGCCCTGGGCCGGGACGGCGTGCTGCCCCGGTGGCTGGCCAAGGGCAGCGGCGCGGGCGAGGTGCCCCGGCGCAGCCTGCTGGTGCAGGCCGTGCTGACCGGGGCACTGACCGCGGTGGTCGCGGTCGCCGGAACGGAGCTGGATCCGCTGATGCGGGTGACGTCGGCGTTCCTGGCCGCGGTGACGGCCGCCGGTACGGCGGCCGCCGTCGCCCTGCTGCCGAGGCGGCAGCCGCTGTGGTGGGCGGCGGTGGCCGCCGTGGGGTTCACGCTGGTGGTGCTGGTCTTCAGCGGCCCGCTGCTCGCGCTCCCGCTGCTGGTGGCCGCCGGTGCGCTGGTCTTCTGCCGGCGCCGGGGTCAGGGCACGGGGCGGCCGGACGCCGCCCGGGCCTCCGCGGCCAGCGCGCCGAGCGCCGCGGCCGACTCGCCGCGCTCGTAGGGGTAGAAGTGGCCGCCGGGGAAGCCGCGGTGGACCACGGGGGCGGCGCACGCCTCGTCCCAGCCCGCCAGCTCCCGGGCGTCCAGGGTGGCGTCGTCGGTCCCGTACCAGACGTGGTACGGGATGCGCGGCGCCGGTCCGGCGGGCTCGGCGTAGGTGTCCGCCAGGTGCAGGTCGTGGCCGAGGAGTGTGACGGCCGTTTCCCTGAAGTCGGCGTCCGCAAGAAGCTCGGCGGAGACACCGCCGAACCTCTGCAAATCTTGCAGCAGCGAATCATGGGTGCGTACGACGAACGGGGCCCCGGGGTGGGTGGCCTTTTCGGCCGTCACCCGGGGCGGCCGGTGGGCCGAGACGATCACGGCGTGCACGAGGGCCTGCTGGTCAGCGGGGAGGGCACAGGCGAGCTGGTGCGCGAAAAGGGCTCCGAGACTGTGACCGAAAATGATGGCCGGGCGGTCGACGAGGGAAAGGGCGTCCGGCAGAAAGCGCGTGAAAGCCGCTGCGAAGTGCGGCGCGTGGCCCTCCCCTCCGGAACCTTCCCGTCCGCTCAACTCGAAGACGCACGGCTCGCAATCAGCCGGGAGCGACCTGAAGGTCGGCATGAACGAAAGCGCCGACCCCCCGGCGTGGTGGAAAGCGAGCAGGCGCGTCTGGGCGCCCGCCTTGGAAAACCTTACGTAACTTCCGGTGGACTGCATGCGCACCTCGAAGACATGCGGAATGGACAGGGCTGACGGAAGCGTGAATTCCGGAAAGTGCGAGCGCCTTACGGGAGAAAGGAGGACGCGGCCGAGACGCTAGCAACGCACCCGCGCGGCGAACAAGGGTGACCGCTCCGGGGCCGCCACCGGGCCCCAAGGTCAACTAGGCGCCCACTGTGGGGACTTGGTCGGGTCCGCGCACGACCGACAGCCGGCTGGATCGCCCCCTTGTGCGGCATTTGCCCCCTTGTGTGTATCGCTCCTTGAGACAAAAGCGTTATTTCTCGGGTCTTGATGGACTCTTGCTTCAGCACCGAGGTAGCGTCTGGGCGTTGCCCGGTGGATGCGCGAGGGGGGTCCACCGGCCGAAGACGGCTGCCTTTCTGTGCCCGTCCTCGCCTCTCCCCCTTTGACCGTCACTTGTTGTGGGGGATCATGAGTCAGCAGACTTCAGCGCGCCGCATTTCCATCTTCGACACGACACTCCGTGACGGGGAACAAGCCCCGGCCAATGCCATGCTTCCCGAGCAGAAGCTGGATATGGCGCTCCGCATCGAAGCCCTGGGCGTCGATTCCATCGAGACCGGATTCCCGGCGTCCTCGCCGAGCGAGTTCGAGGCCACCAGGCTCATTGCGCGGCACCTCACCACCGCCCGGTTCGTCACGTTCTGCCGCGCCGTCCGGGGGGACGTCGAGCAGGCCGTCGCGGCCGGCGGCACCGCCCGTCACGAGGTGCAGGTGATGGCCACGGGAAGCGACATGCACCTCAAGTACAAGCGGGGCATCACCCGCAAGGAAGCCGTCGACGAGGTCGTCGACACGGTTGCGTTCGCCAAGTCGCTCGGCGTGGACTCCGTCTCCGTGCCCATCGAGGACGCCAGCCGCGGCGAGGACGAGCTGCTGCGCGCCCTGACCGAGAGCGCCGTCGAAGCGGGCGCCACCTGCTTCGTCATCGGCGACACCTCCGGCTGCATGACGCCCGACCAGTACGGCGACCTCATCGCCCGGTTCCGCTCCTGGGCCCCGTCCCCCGTGCGCATCTCGACCCACTGCCACGACGACTTCGGGCTGTCCCTGCCCAACGCGGTGGCCGGGCTCCAGGCCGGCGCCGACGAGGCCCAGGTCACCCTCGGCGGCATCGGCGAGCGCGCCGGTAACACCCCGCTGGAGGAGCTGGTCGCGCTGCTCGCCTACAAGCGCGACCACTACGGCATGTACACGGACATCAAGACCGAGCCGCTGTACGAGGCGTACACCGCGCTGCGCGAGATCATCCGGCTGGAGGAGCCCCGGAACAAGGCGATCTTCGGCACCTACGCGTTCGGCACCGCCGCCGGCGTCCACCAGCAGGGCGTGCTGCGCAACCCCGCCACGTACGAGTACGTCGAGCCGTCCCGGTTCGGGCGCGAGCGTTCCCTGCTCATCGGCCGCCACTCCGGACGCAGCGTGCTGCGCCACCTGCTGGAGCGCATCGGCGTGGAGGTCGATGAGGAGCGCCTGTCCGAGCTGTACCGGGTCCACGTCGCCGAGCGCACCGGCGGCGACTGCGAGGACCTGAGCGTCCTGGAGAAGCGGCTGGCCGTGGAGCTGGCCGGGGAGCGGACCGGGCGGACGGCCCCCGAGGTGGCAACGCGCTGATGGGACGCACCCTCGCGGAGAAACTCTGGGACGGTCACCTGGTGTACGGCGGCGCGGGCGAGCCCGACCTGCTCTACATCGACCTCCACCTCATGCACGAGGTGACCTCCCCGCAGGCGTTCGACGGTCTGCGCCTGGCGGGCCGGACGGTGCGCAGGAGCGACCTCACACTGGCCCTTGAGGACCACAACGTGCCCACCGACGGCCCCGAGGTCCGCGACACCACGGGCCGCCTGCAACTGGACGCCCTGCGCGGGAACTGCGCGGAGCACGGGATCGAGCTGTACCGGATCGGACACGAGCGGCAGGGCATCGTCCACGTCGTCGCGCCCGAACTGGGGCTCGTGCAGCCGGGCATGTCGGCGGTGTGCGGCGACAGCCACACCTCCACCCTGGGCGCCTTCGGCGCCCTGGCCTTCGGCATCGGCACCAGCGACGTCGAGCACGTGCTCGCCACGCAGACGCTGGCCATGCCGCGCCCGGGGACCATGGCCGCCGAGTTCACCGGGACGCTCCCGGACGGCGTCGGGCCCAAGGACCTCATCCTCGCCCTCATCGCCCGGATCGGCGTGGGCGGCGCGGCCGGGCACCTGCTGGAGTACCGGGGGGAGGGCGTGCGCGGGCTGTCGGTCGAGGGCCGGATGAGCATGTGCAACATGAGCATCGAGGCCGGTGCGCGGGCCGGGATGTTCGCCCCGGACGAGGCCACCTTCGCCTACCTGGAGGGCCGCCCGCACGCCCCGGCCGGGGCCGCCTGGCGCGACGCGCTCGCGTACTGGCGCACCCTGCCCTCCGACCCGGACGCCGTCTTCGACCGCACCGTGACGCTCGACGTCACCGGCCTGGCCCCCCAGGTGACCTGGGGCACCAACCCCGGGCAGACGGTCGGCCTGGACGGCGAGGTGCCGCACCCGGAGGACTTCACCGACCCGGCGGAACAGGCCGGAGCGTCCCGCGCCCTGCGGTACATGGACCTGAAGCCGGGCACCCCGCTGCGGGAGGTGGAGATCGACACCGTCTTCCTCGGCTCGTGCACCAACAGCCGCATCGAGGATCTCAGGAGCGCGGCCGCGGTGCTGCGCGGCAGGCGGCTGTCCGCCGGGTTGCGCATGCTGGTCGTACCGGGCTCGGCGCAGGTCAGACGGCAGGCCGAACGTGAGGGGCTGCACGAGGTGTTCGCGTCCGCCGGAGCCGAGTGGCGGCTCCCGGGCTGCTCCATGTGCCCGGGACTGAACACCGACCGCGTCACGGGCAGCGAGCGCGTCGCGTCCACGTCCAACCGCAACTTCGAGGGCCGGCTGGGCGGGCGGGCCCGCGCCCACCTGGTCTCGCCCGCCGTCGCCGCCGCCACGGCCGTCGCCGGCCGCCTCGCCGCGCCCGCCGACCTGGACTGAGGAGCAACCCCCGTGGAACCGATCCGCTCCCACGTCGGCCGCACCGTGCCGCTGCGCCGCAGCGACGTGGACACCGACCAGATCTGCCCCGCCGAGTTCTGCAAACGCGTCACCCGGTCGGGCTTCGACGACGCGCTGTTCGCCCGCTGGCGGAAGGAACCGGGCTTCGTCCTCACGGCGCCGGAGCGCGCCGGGGCGAGCGTGCTGCTCGCCGGACCCGACTTCGGCACCGGAAGCTCGCGCGAACACGCCGTCTGGGCGCTGCGCGACTGGGGATTCGCCGTCGTGCTGTCGTCCCGGTTCGGCGACATCTTCCGGCGCAACGCCCTCAAGAACGGGCTGCTCGCGCTGAGCCTGCCCGAACCGGTGATGGGGCGGCTCCTGGACCGCTCGGAGGCGGACAGCTCCCTGACGGTCACCGTCGACGTGGCGGCCCGCACCGTGGCCGCGGACGGCGGCCTGTGGTCCTTCGACCTCGACGAGCGGACCCAGTGGCTGCTGGTCAACGGCTTCGACGACATCGACGTGACGATGCGCCGCGGCCCCCACATCACCGCCTACGAGGAGCGCCGCCCGTACTGGCTGCCGACCGTGGGAGCCCGGAGTCCGCAGTGACACACGAGATGCTTGAAGAGGTGCACCCCATGCCGTCCGCCCCCACCGCCGAGGCCACCGGCACCCGTCCCTTCGGCGCCGCCCGGCTGGCGCGGCTGCCCTCGGGCGCGCTCGCCGACGTCCTGCACCTGGGCCGCACCCTGGGCGCGCTCGACCTGGCGGGAGGCGTCCCGGGCAGCCCGCTGCCGCCCCGCGCCGTGCTGGAGGCCGCGGCCGAGGAACTGCTGCGCGGCGACAACCAGTACGAGGACACCAGCGGCAACCTCCTGCTGCGCGAACAGCTCGCCGCCGGCTTCGCCACACCCGCCGACGCCGGGGACGAGGTCACCATCACCACGGGCGCCTCGGAGGCGCTGTGCGTGGCCATGCTGGCGACCGTCGACCCGGGCGACGAGGTCATCCTGCTGGAGCCCTTCTACGAGAACTTCCTCGCCGCGCTCACCACGGCGGGCGCCGTCCCGCGCTTCGTGCGGCTGCGGGCACCCGACTGGCGCTGGGACCCGGCGGAGCTGGCCGCCGCCTTCGGACCGCGCACCCGCGCGGTGGTGGTCAACTCCCCCGCCAACCCCACCGGCCGCACGCTCACCCGCGGCGAGCTGGAGCAGCTCGCCGCGCTGTGCGAGCGCTGGGACGTCACCGTCGTCTCGGACGAGGTGTACGCCGACTTCGTGTACGACGGCAGGCGGCACGTGTCGGTGGCCGACGTGCCGGGGCTGCGCGAGCGCTCCATCGTGGTCGGCAGCCTCTCCAAGAGCCACGCCGTCAGCGGCTGGCGGCTGGGGTTCCTGCGCGCCCGCCGCGGGATCACCGAGGCGCTGCGCCAGGTCCACCTGGCCACCAGCTTCGGCGCCAACGGACCGCTCCAGCGGGCCGTCGCCCGCTCCGGAGTCCTGACCGGCGACTGGAACCCGCGGGAGGACATGGCGGCACGCCGCGACCGCGCCGTCGCGCTGTTCGCCGGGCTCGGCCTGGACACCGTCGCGCCCGAGGGCGGCTGCTACGTGATGGCGGGCATCCGGCCGGTGACGGACGCGGACTGCCGCACGTTCGTCCACCGGCTCGCCGAGCGGCGGAAGGTCCTCGTCGTCCCCGGCCGCTGCTTCTTCCGTGACCACCGCGGCGACTCGGGATACGTCCGCGTCGCCTTCAACAAGTCGCCCGGAACGCTGGCCGAGGCGGAGCGCCGCCTCGCCGCGGGTCTGTGACCCGGCGGCCCCGCCGCCCCTCCCGGCCCGCCCGCACGCCTTCCGCACCCACCCGCCTCGGCACCTTCCGAGCGCCCGCCCCCGCTTCCCTGGCCCGCCCGTCACGCCCGTTCGCCACGCCCCACCGGGGTCACCGGGCCACGAGACACAGGAGAGACGTTATGTCGCCCGAGCCGGAGAACGACCGCTTCGACCTGGTGATGAGTACGCACGGACCGTTGAGCGTCTGGCCCGCCGACCGGCCCGTGCCCGGCGGCTGGGAGCCGCTCGGCTTCACCGGCTCCCGTGAGGAGTGCCTCGCCGAAGCCGAACGCAGGGACACCAAACCCCCGACCCCGCTCAGCGCGCCCGAAGCGGGCAGCCCCGGCACCCTGCTGGCGCTGTTCCGCGGCACGGCCGCCCGGCACCCCGAGGCGCCCGCCGTGAGCCACGAGGGCCGCGCCCTCGGCTACGCCGAACTCGACCGGCGCTCCGACGCGCTGGCGCAGGCCCTGCGGGCCCGCGGCATCGGCGCCGAGGACCGGGTCGCCTACTACCTCGGCCGCGGCGTGCAGGTCTTCGTCGCGCTGCTCGGCATCCTCAAGACGGGCGCGGCCTACGTGCCCGTCGACGCCCGCTACCCGGACAGCCGCCGCGACCTGATGATCACCGACAGCGACGCGGCGCTGCTGCTCACCGAACCCGGCTGGACCGGACGGGTCGCCGGCCTGGGCGTGGACGTCCTGGAACTCGTCCTCGACGCCCACACCGAGCCGCGCCCCGAGGCGATGCCGGACGTCGCCCCGCACGCGGCGGCCTGCGTCCTGTTCACCTCCGGCTCCTCCGGCCGGCCCAAGGCCGTCGTGCTGGAGCACCGCAACCTCCTGCACTTCGCCACCAACCCGGCGCTTCCCGCGCTCACCCCGAAGGACCGCGTCGGGCACGTGTCGAGCCTGTCCTTCGACGCCTTCCACTTCGAGACGTGGTGCGGCTTCGCCGGGGGCGCCGAGATCGTCGTCCTGCCCACGATGCCGGACCTGGTCACCGGTGACCTCGGGCGGGAGCTGCGGCGCCGCCAGATCACGGCCATGCTCGTGCCCACCATGGCCGTGAACCACGTCGTGCAGGAGGACCGCGACGCGTTCTCCTCCCTGCGCGTCCTGCACACCGGCGGGGACGTCGTGCTCCCCGACGCCTGCCGGGCGCTGCTGGCCGGTTCCTTCAAGGGCGAGCTGTACAACCTGTACGGCCCCACCGAGGGCACCACGGCCTGCACGGCCCACGCCGTCACCGAGGTCGGCCCGGACGTGGACAGCGTCCCCATCGGCCGGGAGATCGAGGGCACGCCGCTGTACGTGCTCGACGGCGGGCTGCGCCCCGTCGCCGAGGGCGGGACGGGCGAGCTGTACATCGGCGGCCCCGGGGTGGCCCGCGGCTACCAGGGCCGCGTGGGGCTGACGGCGGACCGCTTCCTGCCCGACCCCTACGCCGCCGACGGCAGCCGCATGTACGCCACCGGCGACCTGGTGACCCGCGGCGCTGACGGGCTCCTGCGCTACCGGGGCCGCGCGGACGACCAGGTGAAGATCCGCGGCTACCGCGTCGAACCGCGCGAGGTCGAGCGGATCGTCGCCCGCCACGAGCAGGTGCAGGACGTGGCCGTGCTCGTCTCCGGCGAGGGCGGGGACCGCCACCTGACCGCGCTGGTCGTGCCCTACGACACGGTGTCGCTGAAGGACCTGCGCGGGTACGCCACGGCGGCCATGCCCGACTTCATGGTGCCCAGCTCCTTCGTCAAGGTCGCCGAGATCCCCGCCAACGACCACGGCAAGCGGGACCTGGACCGGCTGCGGGAGCTGGTGGCGGAGCACCTGCGCAGGGACGGCACCCGGACCGCGCCGCGGGACGACGTCGAGCGGTACGTCGCCGAGCTGTGGAGCGAACTGCTGACCGTGGAACGGGTCGGTGTGGAGGACGACTTCTTCGCCCTGGGCGGCAACTCGCTGCTCGCGTTCCGGATGCAGCGCCGCATCGTGCGCGAACTCGACGTCGAGGTCAGCGCGCGGGAGATCCTCGGCACCAGTGAACTGGCCGCGCTCGCAGCGCTGGTCCGCGACCGGAAGGCGGGCGTCCCCGCATGAACGTGACGACGGCCGACCTGACCGACCCGGACCTGTTCGCCGAGGGGCGGCACCACGCCGTCTTCGACCGGCTGCGCGTCCACGACCCCGTCCACTGGCACCGCTCGGGCGACGGCGGGTTCTGGGTGCTGTCCGCGTACGACGACGTGGCCGCCGCCTACAACGACCACACGGCCCTCAGCTCCGAGGGCGGCCCGATGCTGGGGGGGTCGTTCCGCAGCGAGGCCGACCCCTCGGCCGGGCGCATGCTCGTCGCCTCCGACCCGCCGCGCCAGCGCATGATCCGGCAGGCGGTGCACCGCGCCTTCACCACCGGCATGATCAGGAAGATCGCCCGGCAGGTCTCCGAACTGGTCGACGCGGCGGTGGCCCGGGCCGTGGCCGACGGCGGCTGCGACTTCGCCACCGACATCGCCCCCGAGCTGCCCGCCGGGGCGGTGATGGCCATGATGGGCGTCTCGCACCGGCAGGCGCACGAGCTGATCGGCATGACCCGCCGGATGATCGGCTTCCGCGACCCCTTCTTCGGCGACACCTCCGACGACGAGCGGCTGCGGCTGGCCGTGGTGCAGTCCGAGATCTTCGAGTTCTTCTCCGAGATCGTCCGGGACCGGCGCGCCAACCCGGGCGAGGACCTGGCCAGTTACCTGCTCCAGGCCGAGGCCAACGGCAGGCCGTGGCCGGAGGAGATGGTCCTCTACAACTGCATGAACGTGGCGGTGGGCGGCAACGAGACCTCCTCCTACACGGCCTGCGCGGGGCTGGTCGCCCTGCTGGAGAACCCCGGCCAGCTCGCCCTGCTGCGCGAGCAGCCGCAGACCGTGGACAGCGCGGTGAACGAGATCCTGCGGTGGAGCTCCACCAACGCGTACGTGATGCGGGTCGCCACCCAGGACCTGGAGATCCGGGGCCGGCGCGTCTCGGCCGGTGACTCGGTGACCCTGTGGAACGTCTCGGCGAACCGCGACCCGTCCCAGTTCCCCGACGCCCACCGGTTCGACGTCACCCGCTCGCCCAACCGGCACCTGTCGTACGGGGTGGGCATCCACCGGTGCATCGGAGCCATGGTCGCGCAGACAGAACTCGGCATACTCTTCCGGAAGTTGGCGGACAACGGCCTTGACCTCGCACTCGCCGGGGAACCCCGGCGGCTGCGGTCCAACTTCATCCAGGGCATCACCGCCATGCCCGTGCACATGAGCCGCCGGTAGACCCAGCCGGCACCGGACCGTGCGGCGTGCCCGACCGGCACGCCGCACGGCCGGACCACGAGGAGGAGAACCCGATGGAAGAGACCGCCATAGGACCGGACGGCGTCCGGCACCTGCACACGCTCGGACCGCAGGGCACCAACCTGGAGGCGGCGTCCCACGAGTGGCTGCGCCGCCGCGGGGTCGAGGGCACCGTGGAGCTGCACACCTCCGTGGAGGCCGCGCTGGAGGCCGTGCCCGACGACGGACGGCACGCCCTGACCGTCTGCGCCGTCTACCCCGCCCTGCACACCCTCGTCTTCGGCAACCTGCACCGGCTGCACATGGTCGACAGCTTCGTGATGCCGACGCACAACATGGTCCTCGCCACGGCGGGGACGGCCCGGCCGCGCACCGTGGCCTCCCACCCGGCGCCCCGCGGCCTCGTGCCGGACGACGCCGGGACGGTCGAGGTGCTCAGCAACTCCCGGGCCGCCGCCGACTGCGCCCAGGGGCTCGTCGAGGGCTGCATCACCACCCTCGTCGCCGCGCAGCGGCACGGCCTGCGGGTGCTGCGCGACTTCGGCCGGGTGCCCATGGTCTTCACCATCCACCAGGTGCTCGCCGTGCGGAACACCGAGGAGGCGGCGCTGGCCGTGGGAGCCGCCCGGTGACGGAGCACGCGCCCCTGCCGGACCCGGTGCGCGCCGACGCGGCCGAGCTGTCCGCCACGGTGATCCCCCGGGTGGACCGGTTCCGCTCCCGCCAGGCCGACGACGGCACCGTGGCCGCGCCCACCGCCGGGGACCACCGGCTGCTGACGGAGATCCGGGACGCGGCGTGCGCGTGGTACCGGCGCACCTCGCGCCACGAGCAGGCCGACGCGCTCGCCGCCGACATCGACGACTGGCTCGCCGCCGGACTCGGCACGCCCCCCCACTTCGCCCGCTCCCGCGACGCGCTGCGACCGCCCGAGGACGGCGCCGCCGTCTTCTTCCTCGCCCCGCTGACGAGCACCAACAGCGCCCCGCCCGTCGGCCGCCGCCTGGAGTGCTTCCACGCCCTGCGCCGGGAACCGGCCGCACTGCCCGCGCTGATGACCACGCATCCGCACCCCCGGAACAACTGCCAGTCCCTGATCCTCGTCACCGGCAGCGAGGGCTTCGCCCGGGGCAACTGCCTGGTGTTCTTCCCCGAGAACGTGGCGGCCCGGGACAAGGTCGCCGAGCAGCCGTACGCGATGTTCTTCTACAACAAGATGCGCAAGATCCACGAGACGTACGCCCTGCCGGGTGCGGCGGCCGTGCTCACGCCCGAGTCGCTGCCCCGGGCCTCCACGGGGCTCGCGCCACGGCCCTGCTACGAGGCCAGAGCCGTCTGGGGCTACCTGCACGACTCGCTGCACTACCAGGGGCTGTGGCCGTTCGACCAGCACATCACGCTGAAGATGAACTGGTTCGTCGGCCTGCTGGAGGAGACCAAGGTCGACGCCAAGACGGTGCTGGCCTGCGCCGGGGGCGGCATCCCGCACGCCCGGGAGCAGATCGACATGATCCTGCTCGAACGGGTCTTCCGCTACCCGCAGGCGGACGACGCCACCCGCAACTTCGACTCCGGCACCGGTGTCTTCCTCTACTCGTGGCTGCGCGCGCACGGCGCGCTCACCGGCTCGCCGCACGACGGCGGCCTGCTCCACCTGGACCACGACAAGACGCTCGGCGCGCTGCGCGAGTACGTCGCCACCGTCGAGGGCATCGAAGCGGAGGTGACGACCGACGACGCGTACCGCGCGGCGGCCAGGAAGCTCGTGCGCACCTTCCTGCCCGAAGGGGAACCGAAGCAGCGCTACGCCTTCACCGAGGACCAGCGCGTCCTGCTGCGCGCCAAGCAGGGGCTGGACCGGCTCCCCGCCCTGCGGTTCTCCTGGGCGGAATGGTGACCGGCCCACCCCCACCCCTCCCATCGCGCCCGCGCCCGCGCACCGGCCCGGCGGCCGTGGCCGGGCTCTCCGCACTCATGGTGACCCTGCTGGCCGCCGGCTGGCTGCTGTCCGGGCACCTCGTCAGCCAGACTCCCCCGCTGGCCGTCGCGGCCGGACGCACGGCCGCCGCGTTCCTCACGCTCACCCTCATCGCGGCGCTCACCCCCCGCACCCGGGCCGCCGCGCGGGCCGGTGCGGCCCGCCCGCGCGCCGTCGCGCTGCTGGCCTTCCTCGGCTTCTTCGTCTACTACTCCGGCACGCTCCTCGGCGTCGACCGGATCGGTGTCTCCGGGGTCGGGCTGATCGTCTGCCTGCTGCCCTGCCTGACCTTCGTCATCGGGGTCGCCGCCTTCCGCGAGCAGTCGACCGTCCGCAAGGCCGGGGGCACGCTGATCGCCGTGTCCGCCGCCGTCGGCTACGCCCTGGCCGACGGCGGCGCGGCGGGCGGCGGCCCGGGAGCCGGGGGGACGGGGACGCTCGCCGCGGGCCTGCTGCTGGCCCTCGCCGGTACGTTCACCTACGCGCTGTACGGCTACGTCTACCGGCAGCGGATGGCCGACATCCCGCCGCTGGCCGCGCTGCCCGCCATCACCGGGGCGGGCGCCGCCATGCTGGCCCCCGCCGCGCTGTTCCTCACCCCGCTGGACGGCGTCGGGCCGGGCGACTGGGCCGGGATCGCGCTGCTCGGCGCCGTCCTCACCGCCCCCGTCTTCCTCATCTCGCACGCGCTCATCCTGCTCAGGGGTCCGCTGTTCACCTCCGCCGTCGCGCTGGTCGTCCCCCTCCTCATCCGGCTGGGCGAGTGGGCGCTTGGCTGGGACACCGCGCCCGGCCCGCTCGTGCTCGCCCTGCTCGGACTGTGCCTGGCGGGCGTGTGGCTCACCGCGCGGGCGCGTTCCGCCCCGCCCGCCGAGGGCGGCGGCGGCCCGGCGGGACCGGCCCGGCCCCTTCCCGCGCACCCCGCCGACCCGGCACACTCCGCGGAGCACGCCGACCCCGCACCCCGGACCCGAGGAACCCCATGACCCCACCCGCCGCCACGGTCGTCCTCCTGTACCAGCGGACGTCCCTGCCGTGGATCTTCGAGAGCGCCGAGCGCGCCGGGGTCCGGCTCGTCCTCGTCCCCCGGCCGGACGAGGAGCCGCCGCCGGAGGGGCTGCCGCCCGCCGTCACCGAGGTGCTGCCCCTGGACGTGGAGAGGGACCGGGCGGGTGCCCTGGAGGCGCTGCGGCGCCGCCACGAGGCCGAGCCGTTCGACGGCGTCCTCACCCTCTACGACCCCCTGGTGCCCTTCGCGGCGCGCGCCGCCGAAACGCTCGGGCTGCCCGGCATCGGCTACGACACGGCCCTGGGCGCCCAGGACAAGCGGATCATGCGGCAGCGCCTGGCCGCCGCCGGGCTCAACACGCCGCGCTTCGTCAGCCTGGACGGCCCCGGGGCGCTGGCGGAGGCCGCGCGGCTGCGCTACCCCGTCGTCGTCAAGCCCGCGCGCGGCTACTCCAGTTTCGGTGTGGTCAGGGCGGACACGCCGGACGCCCTCGGACCGCTGGCCGCCGAGGTCTCCGGCTACTGCCGGGAGCGGCTGGACGACGCGGGCTCCCTCCTCGTCGAGGAGTACCTCGACGGCCCCGAGTACGCCGTCGAGTCGCTCGCCCACCGGGGCCGGGTCCGGGTGCTCACCATCGGGTACAAGGGGCGCCCCGAGGGGCCGTACTTCGAGGAGTCCGTCTACCGGGCGCCCGCGCCGCTGCCCGCAGCCGTCCAGGAGGCCGTCCGCCGGGAGGTGACGGCCGCGCACGCCGCGCTCGGGATCACCGACGGGCCCACCCACACCGAACTGCGGCTGTGCGACGGCACGCCGTACCTGCTGGAGATGGGCGCGCGCATCGGTGGTTCGGGCGTCTCCCACCACATCGTCCGGCACGTGACCGGGGTGGACCTCGCCGCCGAGGCCCTGCGGATCGCGGCCGGGCTGGCCCCCGAGTCGTTCGGCCCCGGGCCGTCCGGGGAGGCGGAGGGCCTCGCGCGGGCCACGGGAGCGGCGGGCAACTACATCGTGCCCTGCGGCGGTTCCGGCCGCATCGCGGCCGTGCGCGGGCTCGACGCCGTGCGCGCCGATCCGCGCGTGGACCACGTGGTCCAGATGCTCTTCCCCGGTGACGTGGTGCGGCCCTACCCGGACTTCACCGGCTACCCGGCGTTCGTGCTCTCCCACCACGGCTCGGCGGCCGACGGCGAGGAGTTCCACCGCGCCCTCGCCCGCGACATCCGCATCGACTACGCCCCCGAGGAGGCCGTGCGATGACGTCGGCGACATCGGTGACGTCCCCCGCCTTCGAGGACCGCGACGGCGTCGTCTGGCTGGACGGCGCGTTCGTGCCCTGGCGCGACGCCCGGCTCCACGTGCTGTCGCACGGACTGCACTACGGCGGCGCCGTGTTCGAGGGGCTGCGCGTGTACGGCGGGCGGCCGTTCCGGCTCACGGACCACTCGCGCCGGCTGGCCGCCTCCGCCCGCGAGCTGGGGTACGAACTGCCCTTCGACGTGGCCGCCCTGGACGAGGCCACCACGGAGGTGGTCCGCCGTCAGGGCGTCGGGGACGGCTACGTCCGGCCGGTGGCCTGGCGCGGCAGCGACCACATCAGCGTCTCGGGCGCGGGCGTCTCCGTCCACGTCGCCGTGGCCGCGTGGGAGTGGCCGCACGTCTTCTCCGCCGAGGCGAAGGAGCGCGGCATCCGGCTGGGGACGTCGCGGTGGCGGCGGCCCGCCCCCGACACCGCGCCGGTGCGGGCGAAGGCCGCGTCCCTGTACGCCCTGTGCACCCTGGCCCGGGACGCCGCCGAACGCGACGGCTACGACGACGCGCTGCTGCTGGACTTCCGCGGCCGGCTGGCCGAGGCGACGGGCGCGAACCTGTTCCTGGTCATCGACGGCGCGCTGCACACTCCGCCGCCCGACACGTTCCTCGACGGCATCACCCGCCGCACGGTGATGGACCTGGCCCGCGAGGCGGGCCTGGCGGTGTCCGAGCGGCCCATGGAGCCCGGGGAGCTGGCCCGGGCCGAGGAGGTCTTCCTCACCGGTACGGCCTACGAGGTCCAGCCCGTGCGGGCCGTGGACGGACGGGAGTTCGGCGTCGGCAAGGTCACCCGGGCGCTGGCCGAGGCGTACGCGCGCCGGGTCCGCGAGGCGCCCCCGTCCTGACGCCGCGCGCGGTCCGCACCGGCCGTGCGACCGGGCCAGCCCCCAACGAGGGCACGGGTCAGCCCCAGTCCACGGCCGGGGCGTCCTCGCGCAGCTCGAACCAGATGGCCTTGCCCTCCCCCCTCGGGTCCACCCCCCAGGCCCCGGCGAGCAGGTCCAGCAGCACCAGGCCGCGTCCCGAGGAGGCCAGCTCCCCGGGGTCGCGGCGGTGCGGCAGCTCGTCGCTGCCGTCGGCGACCTCCACCCGCAGCCGCCGCCCGCCGCGCTCCCCGGTGATCTCGGCGACCATGAGCGCGTCCGCGTCGGTGTGCACGAGCACGTTCGTCAGCACCTCCGACAGCATGAGGACGGCACCGTCCACCTGGTCGGGGACGGACCAGTCGTAGAGCAGGTCGCGGAGCTGGCCGCGGGCCTCCCCCACCCGGGAGGCGTCCGCCTGGGCGACGGTGAGCACCGTGCGGCGCACGGCCGCCGCCCGCGCCCCGGTCACCGGGTCGCGGCGCAGGAGCAGCAGGGCGATGTCGTCCTCGCGGCGGTCGGTCAGCGGGCCCGTCCTGTGGTGCGACGACGGACCGTGCACGGCCTGGAGCAGGGCCTCGGCCAGTTCCTCCGGCTCGGCGTGCCGCTGCTCGGCGACCACCCGGCGGATGCGCGACCAGCCCGTCTCGAGGTCGTGCCCGCCCGTCTCCACCAGACCGTCGGTGCACAGCAGCAGCGTCTCGCCGGTGCCGAGCACGAGCCGCGTCGTCGGGTAGTCGGTGTCCGGGTCGATGCCCAGCGGCAGGCCCCCGGCGGTGGGGCGCACCATCAGCGTGCCGTCCGGCAGCCGGACGGCCGGGTCCAGGTGCCCGGCGCGGACGACGTCGAGCGTGCCCCGCCCCGGGTCCACCTCCACGTACAGGCAGGTGGCGAACCGCACCTCGTGCGGCTCGTACGCGTCGGGGTGGCCGGTGTGCGCGGTGCCCGTCAGCCCGGCCAGGAAGCGGGACGTGCGGGACAGCACGGCCCCGGGCCGGTGCCCCTCGGCCGCGTACGCGCGCAGCGCCACCCGCAGCTGCGCCATGACGCTCGCCGCCCGCACGTCGTGCCCCTGCACGTCGCCCATGACCAGCGCCGTGCGGCCGGACGCCAGCGGGATGACGTCGTACCAGTCGCCGCCCACCTGGAGGCCGCCGCCAGTGGGGACGTACCGCGCGGCGACCGTCATGCCGTCGATGTCGGGCCGGTGCACCGGCCGCATGGTGCGCTGGAGCCCGGCCGCCAGCTCCCGCTCCGACTCGTACGCCGAGGTGCGCGACAGTGCCTGCGCGAGCATCCGGGCGACCGTGGTGAGCACCGACCGCTCGTCCGGGGTGAACGCCACGGGAGAGGCGAAGGACGCCATCCAGGCGCCGATCGTCCGGCCGGAGACGACCAGCGGCAGGAACGCCCACGACTGCCGCCCGAAGGGCTCGGCCAGCGGCCAGGTGAGCGGGAAGCGCCGCTGGTACTCGGCCGGGCTGGTGAGGTAGACGGCCCGTCCGCTGCGGACCACGTCGGCCGCCGGGTACGGCGTGTCCAGCGGCATGTCGTCGAAGGGGGCGTCCGCCCCCGGCCGGTGGCCGTGATGGCCGGTCACCGACAGACGGTCGCCCTCCCGCCCGAAGACGGCGAGCCCCTCGGGGGAGAAGCCGGGCATGGACAGGGTGGCCGCGACCCGCAGCACCTCGGCCGTCGACCGCGCCTCCGCCAGCGCCCGCCCGGCGTCCAGCAGGAACGCCTCCCGCGCCCGGCGCCGGTCACCGGTGCCGGGCGCGCGCCCGCAGGGGGTGTGCGGCACCTCCGTGACCGTGCCCAGCAGGACGGCCTCCGTCCGGCCCCGCGCGGCGTGCCGCGCAGGGCCGAGGTGGCGCAGCCGGGCCCGCACCGTCCGCAGCACCCGCCCGTCCTCGCCGACGACGCGCAGCCGGGCCTCCCCGACCGTGCCCTCGGCGGCGGCGAGCGTGACGACGTTCTCCAGTTCCACGAAGTCCGCCGCGTGGAGCCGGGAGCGCACGACCGAGGCGCTGACGGTGACCGTGCCGACCGCGCCGTCCCCGCCACTCCCCCCGTCGCTCGCCTTGTCACCGTCCTCTTCGCTGCCCTCGCCGTCCGCCGCGTCGCGTGCCCCGTCCCGGCGTGCCCCGTCCCCGCCGCCCGGCCGCCGCCCGTCCTGCGGGAGGGGCAGACCCATCAGCCGCGCGGCCCACCGGTCCAGCGTCGCCCTGCCCTCCGCCCGGTGCCAGCACCACGTACCGGTCCCGGTGGCGGCCAGCACCTCACCGGTCTTCGACGGGTGGAGGCCGTACTCGGTGCGCATGTGCCCCACTTTAGGAAGATTGGCAGCGCCTCGCCCGACAGGGGAGGTTTCGTCCCGCCCGGAACGTGCCGGACACGCCGCAGCCCAGGACGGTAGGCTGAAGGCCGCCGAACGGCTCCCACCCGCTGAATGACGACTTGGATGAAGTGATGCATCGGTACCGGTCCCACCACTGCGGCGAGCTGCGAGCGCAGGACGTCGGCACGGACGTCCGGCTGAGCGGCTGGCTGCACAACCGTCGTGACCTGGGCGGCATCCTCTTCATCGACCTGCGCGACCACTACGGCCTGGTGCAGCTCGTCGCCCGGCCCGGCACCGCCGCCAACGAAGCGCTGAGCCACCTCACCAAGGAGACCGTCGTCCGCGTGGACGGCCGCGTCGCCGGCCGCGGCGCGGAGAACGTCAACCCGGAGCTGCCGACCGGCGAGATCGAGATCGAGGTCACCGACGTGGAGGTGCTCGGCGCGGCCGAGCAGATCCCGTTCACGATCAACACCGAGGACGGCGTCAACGAGGAGAAGCGGCTGGAGTACCGCTTCCTCGACCTGCGGCGCGAGCGCATGCACCGCAACATCCTGCTGCGCACCGCCGTGATCTCCGCGATCCGGCAGAAGATGACGTCCCTCGGCTTCAACGAGATGGCCACGCCCATCCTGTCGGCCACCTCCCCCGAGGGCGCCCGCGACTTCCTGGTGCCCTCCCGGCTGCACGCGGGCCGGTTCTACGCGCTGCCACAGGCCCCGCAGCAGTTCAAGCAGCTGCTGATGATCGCGGGCTTCGACCGCTACTTCCAGATCGCGCCCTGCTTCCGCGACGAGGACGCCCGCGCCGACCGTTCGCCCGGCGAGTTCTACCAGCTCGACGTGGAGATGAGCTTCGTCGAGCAGGAGGACGTCTTCCAGGTCATCGAGAAGGTGATGACCGAGCTGTTCGAGGAGTTCGGCAAGGGCCGCCACGTCACCTCGCCGTTCCCGCGCATCCCCTTCCGCGAGGCGATGGACAAGTACGGCTCCGACAAGCCCGATCTGCGCGCCCGGCTGGAACTGGTCGACGTCTCCGAGGTGTTCGCCGGCTCCGGCTTCAAGGCGTTCGCGGACCGGCACGTCCGCGCCCTCGCCGTGCCGGACACCGCCGACCAGCCGCGCAGGTTCTTCGACCAGATGGGTGAGTTCGCCGTCGAGCAGGGCGCGAAGGGCCTGGCCTGGGTCCGGGTGGGCGAGGACGGGAAGCTGACGGGCCCGATCGCCAAGTTCCTCACCGAGGACGACACCGCCGCGCTGCTCGGCGCGCTGGACGCGAAGCCGGGCACGGCCGTCTTCTTCGGCGCCGGCGCGTACGACGAGGTGTCCCGGATCATGGGGGCCGTCCGCGTGGAGGCCGCCCGCCGCACCGGGCACTTCGAGGAGGACGTGTTCCGGTTCTGCTGGATCGTCGACTTCCCGATGTTCGAGAAGGACGAGGACACGGGCCGGATCGAGTTCTCCCACAACCCGTTCTCGATGCCCCAGGGCGGCCTGGAGGCCCTGCGCACCAAGGACCCGCTCGACGTCCTCGCCTGGCAGTACGACATCGTCTGCAACGGCGTCGAGCTGTCCTCCGGCGCCATCCGGAACCACGAGCCGGACGTCATGTACGAGGCGTTCGGCATCGCGGGCTACTCCCGCGAGGAGGTCGAGGCCGAGTTCGGCGGCATGCTCCGCGCCTTCGCCTTCGGCGCCCCGCCGCACGGCGGCATCGCCCCCGGCGTCGACCGCATCGTCATGCTGCTGGCCGACGAGCCCAACATCCGCGAGACGATCGCCTTCCCGCTGAACGGCAACGCGCAGGACCTCCTGATGGGCGCCCCGAGCGAGGTCGACGAGTCCCGCCTGAAGGAACTCCACCTCTCCCTCCGCAAGCCCCCGCAGAAGTGACCCGGCGCGTCTCCTGCCGCGTGACGGGCGCTCAGCGCTCGGCGCGGCAGGAGACGCACGCCGCGCGGAAGCTGCGGGCGTCGAAGCCGATGTTCCGGTTCTCGGTGAACCCGAGCACGGCACGGGACCTGCCCGTGCAGTCGCCGTTCGCGTGGAAGTACCCCTCCTGGCGGTGGTAGTGCGCGTACGAGCGGACGCTGCCGACGTGGGCCGTGGTGTAGCAGGCACCCCACTCCAGATCGCCGTTGTAGGCCACGGCCCTGCCGCCGAAGTCCGTCCCGCTCCACCAGCAGTAGTTCCCCTGGGCACAGGGGGCCGCCGCCGTCGGCGCGGACCACGCCGCGGGGGTGGCCGTTCCCACGACCAGCACGACGGACGCGCCGGCGGCGGCGAAGGCGGCGGACAGTTTCCCGGACCGTTTCATGTGGACTCCTCCACGCTGTCGTCGGCGGAATGACGTAATCGCAGCGTCACGTTGTGTCACCCACCGTGTCAACCGGCGTGCTGCCCCCTTCCCGCGTGGGGGCGGGAACTTCACACCTGCACGTGAACGGTCGAACCTCGGTTCGTCGACTAGTTCCCGCCACTCCCGGCGCCGCCCGGTACCGGCACCCCACGGCACCCCTGGCACCGCCCGGCGCCCCGCCACCGTCCGGCGGGGCGCGACGCGGAAGCGCCCGGCTCCCCCGCATGAGGGGCCGGGCGCTTCCCCGCGGGGCCGGGCGTGCGGGTCAGGCCGTGGCGGGCTCCTCCAGGCGGGGGAACAGGGCCGCGCCCTTGGTGACCGTGGCGCCCGCCGGGAGCTGGGCCCAGCGGCCGGCGTCCTGGACGCGCTGCTCGGCGAGCGGGCCGAGGTGCGGTTCGGCCCCGAGGGACTCCCACAGCCGCTGCGAGGTCTCCGGCATCACCGCGTTGAGCAGCACGGCGGCGGCGCGCAGCGAGTCGGCGGCCGTGTAGAGGATCGTGGCCAGCCGCGCCCGGGCCTCCTCGGAGGTGTCCTTGGCGACCTTCCACGGCTCCTGCTCGGTGAGGTAGCCGTTGACCTGCTTGATGTACTCGAAGACGGCCGCGATGCCGCCGGAGAAGTCCAGCTCGTCACCGATGCGGCGGTCCGCCTCGGTCACCGCCTCGGCGAGCGCGTCGGCGAGCGCCTGCTCGGCGTCGCCGTGCGCGGTGGCCTCGGGGAGCGTCCCGCCGAAGTACTTGCCCACCATCGCGGCGACCCGGGAGGCCAGGTTGCCGTAGTCGTTGGCCAGCTCGGAGGTGTAGCGGGCCGAGAAGTCCTCCCACGAGAAGGAGCCGTCGTTGCCGAAGGCGATGGCGCGCAGGAAGTACCAGCGGTAGGCGTCCACGCCGAAGTGGTCGGTGAGCTGGTGCGGGGAGATGCCCGTCAGGTTCGACTTGCTCATCTTCTCGCCGCCCACCATGAGCCACCCGTTCGCGGCGACCTTCCCCGGCAGCGGCAGTCCGTTCGCCATGAGCATCGCCGGCCAGATGACGGCGTGGAAGCGCAGGATGTCCTTGCCGACGAGGTGCACGTCGGCCGGGAAGGTGCTCTCGAACTTCTCCTGGTCGGAGCCGTAGCCGACGGCCGTGGCGTAGTTGAGCAGGGCGTCGATCCACACGTAGATGACGTGCTGGTCGTCCCAGGGCACCTTGACGCCCCAGTCGAAGGTGGACCGGGAGATCGACAGGTCCTGGAGACCCTGGCGCACGAACTGCACCACCTCGTTGCGCGCCGACTCGGGCTGGACGAACCCGGGGTTGCGCTCGTAGTGCTCCAGCAGCTTCGGGCCGTACTCGGAGAGCTTGAAGAAGTAGTTCTCCTCCTTCAGCATCTCCACCGGCTTCTTGTGGACCGGGCAGAGCTTGGCGCCGTCCTCGCCGTCCAGCAGGTCGCCGGGGGCCTTGTACTCCTCGCAGCCGACGCAGTACGGGCCCTCGTAGCCGCCCTGGTAGATCTCACCCTTGTCGTAGAGGTCCTGCACGAACTCCTGGACGCGGGCGGTGTGCCGGGACTCCGTGGTGCGGATGAAGTCGTCGTTGGCGATGTTCAGGTGCCGCCAGAGGGGCTTCCACGCCTCCTCGACGAGCTTGTCGCACCATTCCTGGGGCGAGACCCCGTTCGCCTCCGCGGTGCGCATGATCTTCTGACCGTGCTCGTCCGTGCCGGTGAGATACCACGCCTTCTCGCCCCGCTGGCGGTGCCAGCGGGTGAGCACATCGCCCGCGACGGTCGTATAGGCGTGGCCCAGGTGGGGAGCGTCGTTCACGTAGTAGATGGGGGTCGAGACGTAGTACGCCTTGCCCTGCTGCTCTGATCCAGTGGCCGCCATGGTCGAAATCCTAACGGCCCCCGGCCGCCCGGCCGCCCGGCCGCCCCGGCTGTCCGTCCGCATGATCACGCTGCGTCACCGCCGTGGGGACGGCCTGCCGCGCTTCACGGCACGTTCACCACGCGGTCGTGCGGGGGTACGGCTAGGCGCTTAGTTTTCGGCGCCGTAAGGCTGAAACGGAGAGGGCCCTCATGCGCAAGCAACTGCCGCTGATCAGCACCCACCCGGGCGGACGGTCCGCCATGACCTGCCACTACCGCTGCGGGGACGCCTGCTTCCAGGAGGTTCCGAACCAGAGCGACAACGCCTACTTCGGGGACATCGTGGCCGGGCTGTCGCGGCGCTCGATGCTCCGTGCGGGTGCCGTCGCCACGGTGGCCGCCGCGGCCGGGGCCACCGCGCTGAGCAGCGCCCCCGACGCCCTCGCGCACGGCGCGCCCGCCGACCGGGGCCACGGCCACGGCCGTCCGGGCAGACCGGCCGACGGCGCCAAGGGGCTGCGGTTCGAGCCCGTCGCCCCGAACACCGCCGACGCCGTCACCGTGCCCGAGGGGTACGCGCAGAACGTCGTCCTGCGCTGGGGCGACCCGATCCTGCGCGGCGCGCCCGCCTTCGACCCGGACCGGCAGAGCGCCCGCGCCCAGGCCGGCCAGTTCGGCTACAACAACGACTTCCTGTCCCTGCTGCCGCTGCGCGGCGAGCACCGGCGCCAGGTGCTGTTCGCCAACCACGAGTACACCAACGAGGAGCTGATGTTCTCGGGGTACGACAGCGCCAACCCGACGCGCGAGCAGGTGGAGATCGCCTGGGCGGCGCACGGCCTGTCCGTCGTCGTGGTGGAGGAGGACCGGCGCACCGGCAAGCTCACCGCCGTTCCGCGCCACCACCTGAACCGCCGCTTCCACAACGGCACCCCGTTCCGCCTGACCGGCCCGGCGGCCGGCAGCGAGCTGCTGCGCACGTCGGCCGACCGCAGCGGCACGAAGGTGTACGGCACGCTCAACAACTGCGCGGGCGGCACGACGCCGTGGGGCACGGTGCTGAGCGGCGAGGAGAACTTCAACCAGTACTTCGCCCACGCCGACTCCGTCACCGACCCGCGGACGAAGGAGCGCCTGGCCCGCTACGGCATGCGTGGCGGCGCCACCTCCCGCAAGTGGGAGCGGTTCGACGACCGTTTCGACCTGACGAAGGAGCCCAACGAGGCGAATCGTTTCGGCTGGGTGGTCGAGGTGGACCCGTACGACCCGGACTCCACCCCGCGCAAGCGCACCGCGCTCGGCCGCTTCAAGCACGAGGGCGCCGAGCCGCGGCTGACCGCCGACGGCCGCCCCGTCGTCTACATGGGCGACGACGAGCGGTTCGACTACCTGTACAAGTTCGTCTCCAGCAAGCGCATGCGGCGCGGCAACAGCCGCTGGGCCCGCGAGCACAACCTCACCCTGCTGGACGAGGGCACCCTCTACGTCGCCCGGCTCTCCGGCGACAGCCCCGAGGACCAGATCGACGGCAGCGGCGCCCTCCCCGAGGACGACCGGTTCGACGGCTCCGGGCGGTGGATCAAGCTGGCCAGCGGCAACCGCTCCTACGTCGAGGGCATGACCGCCGACGAGGTCTACGTCTTCACCCGGCTGGCCGCCGACAAGGTCGGCGCGACGAAGATGGACCGCCCCGAGGACGTGGAGCCGAGCCCCCGCACCGGCCGCGTCTACGTCGCCCTCACCAACAACACCGCCCGCGGCACCGGCACGAACCCGGGGGCGGACGAGGCCAACCCGCGCAACGCCAACAAGCACGGCCAGGTGCTGGAGCTGACCGAGCGCTGGAACCACCCGGCGGCCGAGAGCTTCTCCTGGAACCTGTTCCTGGTGTGCGGCGACCCGGAGGACCCGGGGACCTACTTCGGCGGCTTCGACAAGGAGAAGGTCAGCCCGATCTCCTGCCCGGACAACCTGACGTTCGACCCGTTCGGCAACCTGTGGATCTCCACGGACGGCAACGCGCTCGGCACCCACGACGGCCTGTTCGGCGTGGCCACGTACGGCCGCAGCCGCGGCGAGGTGAAGCAGTTCCTCACCGTTCCGGCCGGCGCCGAGACGTGCGGGCCGATCGTGCAGGACCGGCGGGTGCTCGTCGCCGTCCAGCACCCCGGCGAGGTCGACGGCGCCAGCGCCGACAACCCGGTCTCCCAGTTCCCCGACGGTCCGGGCCGGATCAACCGGCCCTCCGTCGTCGCCGTGTGGCACAAGGACGGCCGCGACATCGGCGTCTGACCGGACGCCCGGCACGCGTCCCGCCCCGGGCGCGGGCGTCCCGCCCCGGGCGTCCGCGCCCGCCCGGGCCGCCCGCGTCATCCGTTCGGCCCGCCGCGCGTGCGCCCGGCCTCCCCGGTGCGGAGGCTGGGCGCATGGCGGGCTCCCACGCGAAGGCGGACGGCGGATTCCTCGGCGAGCTGAGGGACGCGGTGAGCCTGCGCGCCGCCGCCCTGGTGCTCGGCGTGCTCGCCCTCCAGCTCGGCTTCGTCGCCTCCTACGTCGGCGCCTTCCACGATCCGGCCCCCCACCGGGCGCCGGTCGCCGTCGTCGCGCCCGAGGAACTCCGCGACGAACTGGTCGCCGACATCGAGGCGCTGCCCGGCGACCCGGTCGACGTCACCACGGAGACCGACGACGTCCAGGCGGCGCGACGGCAGGTCGAACAGCGCGAGACCGCCGGCGCCCTCGTCATGGACCCGGCGGGCGGCACCGACACGCTGCTGGTCGCCGGGGGCGGCGGCACCGCGCTCGCGCAGGCCCTGGAGGAGGTCTTCACCCGCGTCGGGCGGGAGCAGGACAGGTCGCTGACCGTCGAGGACGTCGTGCCCGCCGACGACGGCGACGCCCGCGGGCTGACGTCCTTCTACCTCGTCGTCGGCTGGTGCGTCGGCGGCTACCTGTGCGCGGCGATCCTCGCCATGAGCTACGGCGCCCGCCCCGCCACCACCGCGCGGGCGTTCGCCCGGCTGGGGACGCTCGCCCTGTACGCGCTCGCCGCCGGGGCGGGCGGCGCCGTCGTGGTCGGACCGGTGCTCGGTGCCCTGCCGGGCGGGCTGCTGCCCCTGTCCGCGCTGGGCGCCCTGGTCGTCTTCGCGGTCGGCGCGGCGACGCTCGCCCTCCAGGGGATCGCCGGGGTGGTGGGCATCGGGCTCGCCATCGCGCTCGTCGTCGTCCTGGGCAACCCGAGCGCGGGCGGCGCCTTCCCCGGCCCGTTGCTGCCGCCCTTCTGGCGCACCATCGGGCCCTTCCTCCCGCCCGGCGCGGGGACGTGGGCCACGCGCTCCCTCGCCTACTTCGACGGTGCCGCCGTCACCGGCCCGCTGCTCGTCCTCGGCGGGTGGGCGGTGGCGGGCGCGGTGCTGGCGATGCTGTCGGCGGTGGTGCGCTCCCGCCGCGCCAGGAAGCGCGCCCGCGGCGGCGCCCGGCCCCACGCCCGCACCTGAGCACCCGGGCGGCGAGCGGGCGGCGAGGGGCCGTCGCCCGCGTGCGGCACGGGCTCACAGCGGGACGAGTGTGACCTCGGTGGCCTTGACCCCGGCGTAGACGGCCCGGCCGTCCGCGAGCCCCAGCTCCGCCGCCGCGGCCGGGGTGACCTCGGCGAGCAGGTCCGGGAGACCGTCGCAGGACAGCAGCACCCGCACCCTGCTCCCGGCGGCGGTCAGCTCCCGTACCGTCCCCGGCCAGACGTTGCGCGGGCTCCCGCCGGGCCGCTCCCGGTGCAGCGACACCGCCTCGGGGGCGACGACGGCCAGCGCCCGCGTCCCCGGCTCCACCGGCTCGGCGGCGACGATCCGGCCGCCGCCGGGCAGCGCCAGGCCGTCCGCCGTCGCGGTGCCCGGCCACGCGTTGCGGCCCAGCATCCGCGCCACCCAAGGCGAGCGCGGATGCCGGGCGACTTCGGCGGGCGGGGCGTCCTGGAGCGCGCGCCCGGCGTCGAGCACGAGGACCCGGTCGGCCAGCGACACCGCCTCGACCGGATCGTGCGTCACCAGCAGGCACACGCCGCCGAAACCGGCGAGGTGGGTGCGCAGGGTGTGCCGGACGCGGGCACGGGTGGCCTGGTCCAGGGCGGCGAGCGGCTCGTCCAGGAGCAGCAGCCGGGGCCGGGCCGCCAGCGCGCGGGCGAGGGCGACGCGCTGTGCCTGCCCGCCGGAGAGCTGCCCCGGCCTGCGGTGGGCGAGGTGCCCGACCCCGAGCCGCTCCAGCCAGGCGCGGGCGGCGGCCCGCGCCCGGACGCGGGGCACCCCCTGCGCGCGCAGCCCGTACGCGGTGTTGGCCAGGGCGTTCAGGTGGGGGAACAGCGCGCCGTCCTGCGGCACCCAGGCCACGCCCCGGCGGTGCGGCGGCAACGCGGTGACGTCGCGCTCCCCCAGCCGCAGCCGGGCGTGGGCCCGGTCGGTGAGCCCCAGCAGGGCACGCAGCAGCGTCGTCTTGCCCGCGCCGTTGGGTCCGACGACGGCGATGGTGGTGCCGGGCCCGGCGGCCAGGGTGAGCCGGTCGGCGCCGGTGACGTCCGCGTGCAGCGGCCACCGTCCCCCCGGCGCGGGACGGCCGTCCGGGGTGTCCCCCGCGCCGTCCGGGGTGTCCCCCGCGCCGCCCTCCGGCTCCGGGCCGGGGGCTCCGGGCGCGTCGGGTGCGTCGGGCGGGTGCGGTGCGGGGATGCGGGAGGCCGGGCCGCCCGTCCAGCGGCCGCGCAGGGCGACCAGCACCGCCATCGCCACCGCGAGCAGCAGCAGCGAGACGGACGTCGCCGCCTGCGGCTCCTCCTGGAGCAGCAGGTACACCCGCAGCGGCAGGGTCTGGGTGGCGCCGGGCAGGTTGCCCGCGAAAGTGATCGTCGCGCCGAACTCGCCGAGCGCCCGCGCCCAGGTCAGCGCGGCCCCGGCGGCCAGGCCCGGGGCGACCATGGGCAGCGTCACCGTGCGGAACACCCGCAGCGGCCCGGCGCCCAGGGAGGCGGCCGTCTCCTCGTAGCGGGGGCTCAGCCCCGCCAGAGCGCCCTCCAGGCTGATGACCAGGAACGGCATCGACACGAACGTCGCCGCGACGACGGCGCCCGCGGTGTGGAACGGCAGCGTGACGCCGAACCAGTCCGCGAGGGGCGGGCCGAGCAGCCCTCGCCGCCCGAAGCCGAGCAGCAGCGCCACGCCGCCGACGGTGGGCGGCAGCACCATCGGCAGCAGCACCAGCGAACGGACCAGCGGCTTGCCCGGGAACGGCACACGGGCCAGCAGCCAGGCCAGCGGCACGCCGAGTGCGAGCGAGAGGACCAGCGCCCAGCACGACACGACGAGCGAGAGCCGCAGGGCCTCGACGGACGCGGGACTCGTGAGGTGGCCGCCGAGACCGGCCCAGGGCGTGCGGGCCAGGACACCGGCGAGCGGCACCAGCAGGAAGGCCACGGCGACGAGCGCGGGCAGCGCCAGCGCGAGCGGCGCCCGCGCCCGGTACCGCCGGGGGCGGGCCGCGGGGTCCGCAGGCGGCGCGTCCGCGCGGGGAGCGCCTGAGCGGGGAACGTCCGCGCGGGGCGGGCGCGCGCGCATCAGTCCGCCTCCGGGGGCGCGAAGCCCGCGTCGCGCAGGATGCGCTGCGCCTGCGGACCGCTCAGCCACGCCACGAACTCCCGCGCCTCCCGCGGGTGTTCCGATCCGGTGAGGGCGGCGGCCGGGTAGCGGGCGACGACGTCCCGCTCGCGCGGCAGCGCCACGGCGTCCACGGCGTCGGCCGCTCCCGCGGCGTCCGTGGCGTAGACGACGCCCGCGTCCGCCTCGCCCAGCTCCACCTTGCTCAGCACCGCGCGGACGCTCGGTTCCTGGGAGACGGGCCGCACCGTGACGCCCGCCTCCGCGAGCGCCCGGGCGCCGTACCGGCCCACCGGCACCTCCGGGGCGGCCAGCACGACCCGCAGCCCGGGCCTGGCCAGGTCCGCCAGGCCGCGCACCCGCTCCGGATTGCCCTTCGCGGTGGCGATGACGAGGTGGTTGTGCGCGAAGACGACGGGCTCCTGCGTCTCCCGCGCCAGCGCGTCCATCGTCGCGGTGTCGGCGGTGGCGGCGACGTCGGCCGGTGCCCCATGCCGGACCTGCGCGGCGACCTCCTGCGAGCCCGCGAAGGAGAACGCCACGGCGGTGTCCCGGTGGGCGTCCCCGTAGGCGGCGCCCACCTCCGCGAAGGCGTCGGTCAGCGAGGCGGCGGCGAGCACGGTGAGCCGCGTCCGTCCGTCGTCGCGCGCCCCGCCGCACGCGGCGAGCGGCACGACGAGGACGGCGGCCAGGAGGGCCGCCGCGGCGCGGCGGGCGGTGCCGGACAGGGTCATGGGGCTGCATCCGTGCGGACGGCCCGGGCGGCGGACGGCGTGCGGGCCACGGGCGTGCGGGCCGTGGGCGGGGTGCGCATTCACGGGCGGTCGATGTGCACGCTGGTCGACTTGACCCGGGCCGTGGCCCGCATGCCGACCTGAAGGCCCAGCTCCTCCACGGCCTCGCGGGTGAGCAGCGAGACCAGCCGGTGCGGTCCCGCCTGGATCTCCACCTGCGCGGCGACGTCCCCGAGCTTCACCGCCGTCACGATGCCGGGGAAGGCGTTGCGGGCGGACGTGTACGGCTCGCCCTCCTCCCCGGCACCGCCCTGCGCCACCTCGACGGAGAACGCGGCGAGATCCCGCCCGCCGATGAGGCGGCGCCCGGCCTCGTCCCGGTGCGTCGGCACGCGGCCCGCGTCCGCCCAGCGCCGCACGGTGTCCGGGCTGACGCCGAGGAGCCGGGCGGCCTGACCGATGGTGTAAGACTGCATGTGCGAGAGATTAGGCGCAGCGCGCTCGCATGTACAACGCTCGTCGCGGATTCCACCTCGCAGATGCGGCGAAGCACAAGGGAGTGGGCAGTGGGCGGGGCAGCGGAAAGCGCCGGGGTCCGGACCGTGTCCGGACCCCGGCGCTTCTTCCGTCACGCGGGGGCCTCCGCCCCGACGGGCCGGGGCGGTGCCCGCTCACGTCAGGGGCGGTTGCCCTTCGGCTTGCCCCGCTGGTCAGGGGTGCCGTGCGGCGGCGGGTGGATGGGCTCGGGCGAGGTGGCCGGGGTGACCGGCGAACCGGCGCGGGACCCCGCGCCCTGTACGCCTCCGGGCTCCGAGCCGCCCGGGGACGGCGAACCGCCGTCCTCCAGCTGCCCGAGCCGCGCGGTGAGCAGCTCCTCGACGGGCCTGCGGGCAGCGTGTTCGCGTTCGTAACCGAGCAACTCCTTCAGCTGCCCGGCGTCCAGCGCCCGGATGCGGTGCTCCAGGTCTCCGACAGGCAGGTCGTCGTAGCCGGCGAGCGGCAGCTCGTCTCGGCGGGAAGTGCTCATCGCTTCTCCTCTCACCTCCACGCGGACCTCCTCCGGGTGCCCCGGCGGCGCCCGGCAAAACGGCCCGGCGGGGCACGGTCCGCCCGCAGGCGTTCCCCCGGCACGGGTCCGGCACGGGTCCGGCACGGCCCCGGTACTTGGTCTGGACATGACCAAGTAGCCGCCCCTAGCCTGTCGGCGACTCAATGAGAGCGCTCTCATGCCGCAGTCGTTCCACCCCCACCTCGATGGAACAACCGAAGGGCAACTTCCATGCGACGTAAGCACGGTGTACGGACAGGGCTGTCCGCACTCCTCGTCCTGGGCGTCTGGGCGGGGGCCGTCACCGGCTCCCCCGCGGCCAGTGCCGCCCCCGCGCCCGCACCCGAGCTGGTCCAGGCGCTCCAGCGCGACCTGGGCCTCACCGCGTCCGAGGCCAAGGAGCGGCTGCGGCAGGAGGCGCGGGCCACCGCGCTGGAGCCGCGGGCCGCCGAGGCCGCGGGCGACGGGTTCGCCGGGTCCTGGTTCGACCCGGACAGCGGCGCCCTGGTCGTCGCCGCCACCGACACCGGTTCGGCCGAGGCCGCCGGGAAGCTCGGCGTGCGGACCACCGTCGTCGAGCACAGCGCGCGGGAGCTGGACGCGGCGAAGGCCCGCATCGACGCACTGGTCCGCACCGACCCGGCGCCCGCCGGGGTGAGCGGCTGGCACGTCGACCCCCGGGCGAACACGGTCGTCGTGGACGTCGTCAGCGGGCAGCGCAACGAGCCGGACGTCCGCGCGTTCGTGGCGCAGGCGCGGGAGGCCGGTCCGGTGCGCGTCCGGGCCGACCGGACACAGGCGCCGCAGACGTTCGCCGCCGGAACGGTCGGCGGCGACCCGTACTACACCGGCAACGTCCGCTGCTCGATCGGCTTCTCGGTGCACGGCGGCTTCGTGACCGCCGGGCACTGCGGGCGCACGGGCAGCGAGGTGCGCGGCTGGGACCGCTCCGTCATCGGCCACTTCCAGGGCTCCTCGTTCCCCGGCAACGACTACGCGTGGGTGAGCGTGGGCCACGGCTGGTGGACGGTTCCGGTCGTCCTCGGCTGGGGCGCCGTGCCCGACCGCCTCGTGCGGGGCTCGGCCGAGGCACCGGTGGGCGCGTCCATCTGCCGCTCCGGTTCGACGACGCGCTGGCACTGCGGCACGGTCCTGGCGAAGAACGAGACCGTCAACTACAGCCAGGGCGCCGTCCACCAGATGACGAAGACGAGCGTCTGCGCCGAGGGCGGCGACTCCGGCGGCGCGTTCATCAGCGGTGACCAGGCCCAGGGCGTGACGTCGGGTGGCTGGGGCAACTGCTCCTCCGGCGGCGAGACGTGGTTCCAGCCGCTCAACGAGATCCTGTCCGCCTACGGGCTCACGCTGCACACGGCGTAACCCGCGCGCACCGGCCGCCGGGCCGGGCGGAGGGCTCGCGACGGCCCCCGCCCGACCGGCGGCCGTCGCGTGTCCGGCCACCGTCCGCGCGGGCAGCCGTGCGCCCGGGCCGGGGCGGGCGCCGCGCGCGGGCACGCCTGATGAGGGCGGGAGCCGGGCGCCGCAACCCCGTTACGCGAAACGCACGGCCCATGACGGCGTTTCCCACCCATAAAGATTCTTGTCTGCTTGTCATCTTTCTGGCGGGGTAACCGGATCTGTCACAGGACCACAGGGAGACGGAGGCAGCCATGGCCATGACGGATCGCCCGGTGACCGTTCCGAGTGACGACGACGTCCGTGCCGAGGCCCCGCCCCCGCTCCAGCTCCCCAACGAACCGCCGGAGACCGCCAGGGCGCGGGTCAACCGGCGCTGGAACGAGGTGCTCCAGGAGACGAGAGTCGCCCAGACCGGCGTCCAGATCCTCTTCGGTTTCCTGCTCGGTGTCGCCTTCACCCCGCACTTCCACAAGCTCGGCGCCTTCGAGCACACCGTCTACGTCATCACCGTCATCCTCGGGGCCTCGGCCACCGGCGCGCTCATCGCACCGGTGTCCATCCACCGCTTCCTGTCCGGGCGGCGGCTGAAGGAGGACATCGTGGCCGTGGCGGGCCGCCTCATGATCTGCGGGATGGTCCTGCTCGCGCTGACCATAGGGGCCACCCTGCTGCTCATCCTCAGCGTGGTGGTGCCGGGCCACTTCGCCGAGATGCTGGTGGGCGGCGTGATGCTCTGGTTCGCCCTGTGCTGGTACGGGCTCCCGATCTGGCTGCGCCGCCGCTCGGTCCGCCGCGCGGACGCCTGACCGGCGGACGCCCGGCGGCGCGGGCGCGGCGGCGGGGCCGGACGGCTGCCCCCGGCGCCCGGCCCGCCCTCACCCGCTGAGCCGGGCGGCGTCCACGCGCCGGGGGGCCAGGTAGTACAGCACCGCACCCGCCTCCACCGGCGCGTCCCACCCGGGGCTGACGGCGACGCTGCCGTCGCCGTGCCGCACCGCGATGAGCGTGGCCCCGAAGTCGCGGCCGAACCGCGTCTGGCACTCCCCGAACGCCTGGCCCGCCCACGCGCCGGGCAGCGGGACGGAGTAGGTGTTGCCGCTGCCCGCGCTGCTCATCAGCTCCGCGTAGACCTCGGTGATGCCCGGGTCCAGCGCCTCCTCACTCAGCAGGTTCGGCATGTGCCACTGCACGCACCTGATGTCCGGGCTGACGTAGCGCAGGTGCCGGCAGCGCTCCATGTCGCGCAGCGCGACGACCATGTGCACCCCGGGGCACAGGTGGTCGACGGCGACGGCCAGGGCCAGCGCCTCGTTGTCGTCCCGGGCGTCCACCACGACCGTCGCCGCGCGCTTCACCCCGGCACGTTGGAGGACGTCCACGGCGGCCAGGTCGCCGCGCACGAACACCACGCCGTCCTCCCCGGGCATCGGGTGCTCGGCCACGTCGTCCCAGGCGCACAGCGCGACCCCGCAGCGGTCCTCCACCCGCAGCTCGTGCACCAGCCGCTCGGTGCGCCCCGGGGCGTAGCCGAGGACGACGACGTGCCCGCTCAGCTCGTGTTCCGCGATGCCCTTCATGCGCTTACCCCTGAGGTTCTGGACGTGGGCGGCCAGCTCGGTGAACAGGATGGTGAGGGTGACGATGCCGCCGATGACGACGTAGGCGCCCACGGCCCGTCCGGCACCCGTCTGCGGGAAGACGTCGCCGTATCCGACGGTGGACGCGGTGATGAGGAACCACCACCAGTACGTGCCGGGATCGGTGATCGCGGATTCCGGCTCGGCCAGGCCCATCGCCAGCCAGCTCGTCACGAACACGGCCGAGGCGACCCCGAGAGCCGCCCGCCACCCGCGCACCCGCACGCGCAGCAGCCGCACCACTCTGGCGAGAAAGACCGGCACCAGCGCTCCCGGGGACGACCGAACGACTTTGCGATCGTACCGGCGGCCCCCGTCGGCGCCCGCCCGGGGGCCGCCCGGGGGCCGCCCGGGGGCCGCCCCCGTCGGCCGGCCCAGGCCGGGCGCGGAGCCGGACCCGGCCGGACGCGGCCTCGACCGGTTCCCGACCGGGACGCCGTACACCTGCACCGGCCGGCCCCGGCCCGTGCCGCCGCGCCCGCACCACCCGCGTCCGCACCACCCGCGTCCGTCCGTCTGCCGCCCGCCTGTGGGAGGAACCATGTCCGTCGCGTACGTCGTCCTCGCGGTCCTGCTCTCCCTCGTCCTGGTCGTCTCCGGGCGGGGCAAGCTCGTCCGGGACGAGGAGATGACCCGCACGATGACCCGGCTCGGGGTGCCGCGGAGCTGGTTCCCCGTCCTGGCGCTGCTGGAGTTCGCCGGAGCGCTGGGCCTGCTGGTGGGCATCGGCCCGCGGCCGCTGGGCGTCGCCGCCGCCGTCGGCGTCACCCTGTACTTCACCGGCGCGGTGGTCACCCACCTGCGCGCGAAGGACGCCAAGGGCACCCCCGTTCCGCTCGTCCTGGCGCTGGTCGCGGCGGCCGCCCTCGTGACGGGCCTCGCCAGCGCCTGAACCGGCCGGCCCGCCCCGCCGGCGGACGCGGCGCCGGTGGACACGGGTGCCGTGCGCGGCCCCGTGCATGGGAGCGCCGCGAGCGGGCACCCCGCGGGGACGGAACGAGCCGCACGGCGGCGCGGAGGAGGAGACCCGGATGAGTCCCGCAGGCGACGGCAACACCGAGTACGGCAGGAAGGCGTTCAAGCGGTCCCCGGCCCACTTCACCGACCGGATCACGGCGGACGGCCGGGACGGCTGGCCCGTCGAACCGGGCCGCTACCGGCTGGTGGTCAGCCGGGCCTGCCCGTGGGCGAGCCGCTCCCTGGTGTCCCGCCGCCTGCTGGGTCTGGAGGCGGCGCTGCCCCTGGCCGTCACCGACCCGGTCCAGGACGACCGGAGCTGGCGGTTCACCCTCGACCCCGGCGGCCGCGACCCGGTGCTGGGGATCCGCTACCTGAGCGAGGCGTACGCGGCCCGCGAACCGGACCACCCCGGCGGGGTGAGCGTCCCGGCCGTCGTGGACGTGCCCACCGGCGTGCTCGTCACCAACGACTACCAGCAGCTCACCCTCGACCTCGCCACCGAGTGGACGGACCTGCACCGGCCCGGCGCGCCGGACCTGTACCCGCAGGAGCGGCGCGACGAGATCGACTCCGTCATGGACGACGTCTACCGCGACGTCAACAACGGGGTGTACCGCGCCGGGTTCGCCACCCGCCAGGAGGAGTACGAGGCGGCGTACGCGGACGTGTTCCGCCGCCTCGACCTCCTGTCCCAGCGGCTGGCGACCCGTCGCTACCTGGTGGGCGACACCCTCACCGAGGCCGACATCCGGCTGTTCACCACGCTGGTGCGCTTCGACGCCGTCTACCATGGGCACTTCAAGTGCAACCGCAACAAGCTCACCGAGGACCCGGTGCTGTGGGCCTACCTGCGCGACCTCTACCAGACCCCGGGGTTCGGCGACACGGTCGACTTCGACCACATCAAGCGCCACTACTACCTGGTGCACACCGGCATCAACCCGACCGGCATCGTCCCGGTGGGCCCGGACCTGGCCGGCTGGCTGGCACCGCACCACCGCGACGAGTTCGGCGGCCGTCCCTTCGGTGACGGCACGCCGCCGGGGCCGCCGCCCGCCGGGGAGCGGATCCCGGCCGCGGGCCGGCCGGCCGCGCCCCGCCGCTGAACCGCGCCCGGACGGAAGCGGCGTCCGTCCGGGCGCGGTCTCAGCGGACGGCGGCCGGGGCGACCGCCGTGCGCCACAGCGCGTGGGCGATGCCGTCGGCGCTGTGGTTCAGCGCGGTCGCGTTGATGTTGGCGGTGGTGTCGCACCGGGAGTGGTAGCACGGGTCGTAGGGCTGTCCCGCCCGGCCGCCCCACTTGGCCGCCTCGGCGCTCGTCTTGCGGGCCGAGGCCCCCGTGGCGTAGGCGGAGGTGGGGATGCCGGCGCGCTGGAAGGAGTAGTCGTCCGAGCGGCCGCGCCCCTCGTAGTTCTCCTGGGGCCGGAGACCGAGCGAGTCCCAGTACGCCTTGAGCGGGGCGGCCGCCGCGCTGTTCAGGTTGTTGATGAAGTAACCGCCGTTGACGGAACCCACCATGTCGAAGTTGTAGTACGCCCTGATCCTGGCCCGCTCCGTCGAGGAGAGGGAGTTCACGTAGAAGCGGGAGCCGTTCAGGCCCTGCTCCTCGTCGGTCCACCAGGCGAAGCGGACCCGGTGGAGCATCTGCGGGTTCTGCCGCGCGAGGACGAGGGCGTTCTCCAGGAGCGCCGCCGAGCCGGACGCGTTGTCGTTGATGCCCGGTCCGGAGGCGACGCCGTCGAGGTGCGCGCCGAACAGGTACACCGAGCCCGCGTCGCCGTGCGGCCACTCCGCGACGAGGTTCGGTCCGGCGCCCCGGGTGCAGCCGGAGGTGCAGGGCTGCTCGGTCACGGTGAAGCCCGCCGCCTGGAGCCTGCCCTTCACGTAGGCGACCGACTGCCGGTAGCCGTTGGAGGTGGCCCGGCGGTGGCCGCCGTTCTGCTGGGCGATCTGCTGGAACGCGGACAGGTGCGCCCGTACCGCGGTGACGTCCACGTCCGGGGCCGCGAGTGCCACGGGGGCGGAGGCGGCGGGGGCCGGAGCGGGGGTGGCGGACGCCGAGACGCCGGGGGCCGTCGCCAGCGCCGTGCTGAGGGCCAGGGCGGCCCCGGTCAGTGCCGTTTTCCGTAACACGCGCACTCCTTGTGGGGGGAGGTCCGGTGGGGGGTTGCGGCGCGCCCGTCCTGATTGTCATGAGCGCGCCACGCATCGTGGCAGTGCCCGTTCTGCGCGTCAACCCTCACCGGATAGCGGACGGCGCCGCCCCGCGCCCGCCCCGCCGGAGCGCCCCGCGCCCCGGCCGTCACCGCCCGCACAGCGCACTCGCACGGCACCCGTACGGCGTCACTCGTACCGGTCACATCCGGGAACGGGTCGGAAGCGATGCGTTACCGCCGGGCCGTCCGTGACACGGCACCGCCGGTGCCCCGACGCCCCCTGGAGGCCACGTGACCGCCGTGCACCGCCGACGCGCGCTGGGCCTGGCGGCCACCGGACTGCTGGCCGGTCTCACCGGCGCCGTCCTCGGCGCGCCGGGCAGCCGCGCCTTCGCCACCGCCGCGTCCCGCACCCACTTCCGCGCCCTGGTCATCGGATCGGGCTTCGGGGGCTCCGTCACGGCGCTTCGCCTGGGCCGCGCCGGAGTGGACACCCTGGTGCTGGAGCGCGGCCGCGAGTGGCCCACCCACCCCGGCCGGCCCCTGTTCGGCTCACCGACGCGCGTCACCGACACGATGTTCTGGTTCCGCGGCACCACCCGCTGGCCCGCCATGCTGCCGGTGCCGGTCCGTCCCGCGCCCGGGATCATGGAGGTGTCCCAGGAACGCCACCTCGACATCGCCTGCGGCGCGGCCGTCGGCGGCGGCTCCGTCATCTACACCGGGACCACGGTGGCACCACCCCGGCACTACTTCGAACGGCTCTACCCCTCCGGGCTCACCTACGACGAACTCGTCCGCACCTGGTACCCCGCGGCCCGCGCCGCGCTCGCCCCCAGCCCGATGCCCGCCGACGTCTACCACTCCGTGCCGTTCACGCACTCCCGCCTGTGGGACCGGCAGGTGGCGAACGCCCGGCTGCGGACCCGCCCCCTGGACTCGACCTTCGACTGGGACGTCGTCCGCGGGGAACTGACCGGCACCCACCCGCTCTCGGCGACCATCGGCGAATCCGACTTCGGCTGCGGCAGCGGCGCCAAGCGCGACCTCACCCGCACCTACCTCCCGGCGGCCCTGGCCACCGGCAGCGTCCAGCTCCGCGCCCTGCACGAGGTCCGGTCCGTCGGCCGCCGCCCCGGCGGCGGGTACACGGTCGCCGTGCGGCGGCTGGACGAGGGCGGCGCGACGCTCGGCACCACCGAGTACACCTGCGACCTGCTCTTCCTGGCGGCGGGCACCCTCAACACCAACCGCCTCCTGGTCGCGGCCCGCGAGGAGGGACGGCTGCCCGACCTCCCGGCGGACGTCGGCAGCGGCTTCGGTGACAACGGCAGCCAGTTCGACCTGCGCTCCCAGCCGCTGCACTCCGTCGGCCCGGCCCAGGCCGCCCCCTGCGCCTCCGGCGCCTTCCTCCCGGACGCCTTCGAACTCCCCCTGCTCGCCGAGAACTGTCCGCCCGCGCCTACGGCGCCCGCGTCATCGACGCCAACCCCGGCACCCTGCCCGTGTCGCTCGGCAACCCCTACGCCTTCACCGCGCACCCCGTGGGCGGCTGCGTCATCGGCCGGTCGACCGACCTGGAGAGCCCGGGTGCGCGGACACCGGGGCCTGTACGTCATGGACGGCTCCCTGCTCCCGGGCAGCGCCGGCGGCGCCAACCCGTCGCTCACCATCACCGCGCTCGCCGAGCGGGCCCTGTCCCGCATCGTCGCCGCCGGAGGCTGACCCGGCGGTTCAGCCGCGGGCGGCGGGCGGTTCAGCCGTGGGCGGCGACGAGGGGTTCGAGGCGGGCGTCGGGGAACTCGCGGGCGAAGGAGTTGGCCTGCCACAGGTCGGGGAAGAGCGCGAGCACGCTCCCGTCCCGCGGCCGGATCATGGACTCGCCCCGCACCAGACGCGAGCGGTTGAGCCGCTCGGCGCCGGCGGCGTCGGTGGCGCGGGCCAGGTGGTAGGGCAGGAACTCCAGCTTCACGGGCGCGGAGAACTCCCCGGCCATGCGGTGCTGGACGACGTCGAACTGCATCGGGCCGACGGCCGCGAGCACCGGTGCCTGCTCGCCGCGCAGGTCGGAGACGAGCACCTGCACCACACCCTCCTCGTCCAGCTGCGCGATCCCGCGCCGGAACTGCTTGGAGCGGCCGATGTCGGCCGGGCGCACCACGGCGAAGTGCTCGGGAGCGAAGGTGGGCATGCCGGGGAAGACGGCGGGCTTTCCGGCGTAGAGGGTGTCGCCGACGCGCAGCGCGGAGGCGTTGACGAGGCCGACCACGTCGCCGGGGTAGGCCGTCTCCACGTTGGAGCGGTCCTGGCCAAAGACGCTGTGCGCGTACTTGGTGGCGAACGGCTTGCCGGACGCGGCCCGCGTCACCGTCATCCCGCGCTCGAACACCCCCGAGCACACCCGCACGAACGCGATCCGGTCCCGGTGCGAGCGGTCCATGTTGGCCTGCACCTTGAAGACGAGCCCAGAGAACGACTCCGTCACCGGGCGGACGCCGCCGCCCTCCAGCGGCCGGTCACCCGGTGGGGGCGCCAGATCCACCACCGCGTCCAGCAGCAGCCGCACCCCGATGTTGGACAGCGCCGCGCCGAAGAACACCGGCGTCGAACGCCCGGCCAGGAACGCCTCCGGGTCGTGGACGGCCCCGTCCGCCTGGAGCAGCTCCAGCTCCTCGACGGCCCGTTCCCACTCGGCGCCCTCCTCGGCGGCCGCGCGGGACGCCGGGACCACCTCCTCGACGGCCTCCTTCGCGCCGCCGGGGGTGCGGGTGTAGCGCAGCATGGTGTCCGTCCCGCGCACGTCCACCAGTCCGCGCAGGTCACCGGCGATACCCACCGGCCACGTCACCGGCGTCGGCTTGAGCCGGAACTCCCGCTCGATCTCGTCCAGCAGCTCCAGCGCCTCACGTCCGGGCCGGTCCCACTTGTTGACGAACGTGATCACCGGCACGCCGCGGTGGCGGCAGACGTCGAACAGCTTCCGCGTCTGCTCCTCCAGCCCCTTCGCCGCGTCGATCAGCATCACCGCGCAGTCCACGGCGGCCAGCACCCGGTAGGTGTCCTCGGAGAAGTCCGCGTGCCCCGGGGTGTCCAGCAGGTTCAGCACCCGGTCCCGGTGTGCGAACTGGAGCACCGCGGACGTCACCGAGATGCCCCGGGCCTGCTCCATCTCCATCCAGTCCGACGCCACCCCCCGCCGCGTCCCCTTGCCGTGCACCGCGCCCGCCGACGTGATCGCCTGCGCGTGCAGCGCCAGCGCCTCCGTCAGCGTCGACTTCCCCGCGTCCGGGTGGCTGATCACCGCGAACGTCCGCCGCCGCGCCGCCTCGGCGCCGACCGGCCCGTCGGCGCTCACCGCGCGCCCCCCGGAGCCGTGCGCGCCGGGCCACCCGCCGCGTCACCCTTCCGGCGGGTGCCCGCGCACCACGCTTCCGCCCCGGCTCCGTTCCCGCGCAACCTCACCACCGAAACCTCTGGCCCCTTCCCGTGCCGCGATCCGAAAGCCCCCACGCTACGCCCTCCACCGGAACGGGCCCGCATCCGGCGGGACCGCGGGACGCCCGCCCCGGCCCGCGACGCCCGCCCCGGCGCCGGACGGGGGGGCGGCCGGGCGGGTCAGCTGCGGGCGGTGTAGACGGTGTTGGTGGCGGTGCCGCCCTGGAGGGGGTTGTCGAAGGCGACCACGTGCGCGGCCGTCTCGGGGAAGACCTCCGCGAGGTCGCGGCCGAACCGCTCGTCCGGGGGATCGTTCGACCACAGCGCGAACACCCCGCCGGGGCGCAGGAACGCGGTGAGGGCGCGCAGTCCGGCGGGCTCGTAGAACGGCGCGTGGCCAGGGTGCAGGACGTGGCCGGGGGCGTGGTCGATGTCGAGCAGGATCGCGTCGAAGCGGCGGCCCGGCGCGCCGGGGTCGAATCCGTCGGCCCCGGCCAGGGTGAAGAAGCTCCCCTCGACCAGGCGGCAGCGCGGGTCGGATGCCAGTCCCGCGCCGAGCGGCACCAGCCCCCGCCGGTGCCACCCGATCACCTCGCCGAGCGCCTCCACGACGAGCAGCGAGCGCACGCGCCGGTCCTCCAGCACGGTCGCAGCCGTGTAGCCGAGGCCCAGCCCGCCCACGACGACGTCCAGGTGCGGCGCGTCCGCCAGTTCCGCGAGGCCGAGCCGGGCGAGCGCCACCTCCCCCGCGGTGAAGAGGCTGGACATCAGGAACTCGTCACCGAGCTTGACCTCGTACACGTCGGCACCCGAGACGGGTTCGCGCCGGCGCCGCAGGCTGATCTCGCCCATGGGCGTGGGACGCCAGTCGATCTCCTCGAAGCGTGCGCTCATCCCGTCCCGTGTCCCGTCCCGTGGTGCGAAGCGGCGCGGCTGCCGCCCCGCCGTGGCCGCCGACCCTACCGGCCCCGGCACCACGGTGCCCTCCCGTGGGACCGGGCCGGGGCCGGGCGGCTCAGGCGTCCGGGGCCGCCCCGGGGTGCGGCGGCTGCCGGTACGCGTAGGCGAGGAACAGGCAGGCGGCGCCGCCGAGGCCGGTCACCAGACGGCCGAAGCCGCCCACCGCGTCGGTGAGCAGGAGGGCGCTGACGGCCAGCGTCGCCGCGGACCAGAAGAGGGACGCGTACGTGACCGTCAGGGGCCACGCCGGCGGGGCGGCGGCCTTCCGCCTCCCCGCGGCGACCGCCTGCCGGGCGGTGATCCCGACGAGCAGCACCCACGGCAGGCCGCAGAACAGCCACTGCCGCAGCGACAGGCTGCGCCCGGCCAGGAGGCGGTCGAGGTCGTCCTGGTACCCCTGCCAGTTGCTCGGCCAGGCGCGCAGGGTCTCCCGGGAGTCCGGGCCCACGTAGGCCCCGAGGCCCGGCGCGCCCGGCGCGTAGACGACCGTGACGAGGTCGCCCGGGACGCGGCTCCGGTCGCTCCTCGTGCGGATGTCCGCGCTCGCGGTGCGCCCGTCCCCGGCCCGCAGTTCGACGGTCAGGGTCTGGGTGACGGCGTACCGCGGACCGCGTTGGCCTTTGCGGGACGAGTAGTGGCTCTCCTCGTGGTCGGCGCTCCTGACCGGCACCTCCGTGACCACCGCGCCCGCCTGGCGTATCCGTTCGAGCCGCGGATCGATGGCCGTGTCGCCGGGGGGCAGCAGGACGACGAGCGCGGCGAACCAGCCGACCGCTCCCGTCGTGGTGGTGGCGTACCCGGCAGCCAGGAGCCGGCGGCGCGCCGCCGGGCGGGCGCCGTCCCGCTCCCCGTGCTCGCGCAGCGCCTGCCCGGCCTCGCGGACCGAGAACGGGCCGGCCGCGATCCGGTGGACGGCGAGGACCGCCAGGCTCAGGCCCGCGACGGCCAGACCGCCCGCCATCAGGGCGATCCGCAGCCCGGGGCCCGGCAGGAACAACCAGCCCAGCAGGCCGGCGAGCACGGCGCCCGGCCCGAGTGCCAGCACGGGCACCAGGACGGGCAGCCTCCGGACGGCGCGGGCAGCCCGGTCCGCCCGCACCTCCCCTGCGGCGATGTGCCGACGCCTCGCCGTCCCCGTCATGCCCGCCCCCCAGTGGTGCTCGCCTCCGTCACGCGAGCCTACGAGGCGGGCGGCGGCGCTTTCCGGGCGGGACGCGCCCCCGGGCCCGCCCGGGGACGCCTCCCCTCGTGCGGGCTCAGGGGCGGTGCGGTACCCGGATGGCGAGGAGGGCGGTGTCGTCGCTGGCCCAGCCTCCGCTGTGCCGGTCCAGTATCCGGCCGAGGCGCTCGACGATGCCGGACGCGTCCAGGCCGCCGCAGCCGGACAGGGCCGCCGCCAGGGCGTTCTCGCCGAACTCGGCGCGCGGGACGGCGCCGGAGCGGGATGCGCGGGCCTCGGTCGCGCCGTCGGTGTAGAGGAGGAGCACGTCACCGGGCGCGAGGCGGAACCGGACGTCGGTGAGGCTGACACCGGGGACGACGCCCAGCAGGGTGCCCCGGGCACCGGCCTCCCGGACGCGTCCGTCGGCGCGGCGGATCAGGGCGGGCGGGTGCCCGGCCGTGCACAGCCGCCCGGCCAGGCCGCCGGGCGTGGTGCGGAAGGTGGCGTAGACGGCGGTGAGGAAACGGTTGCCGGTGCCCTGCGAGATCAGCGCGGAGTTGAGGTGGCCGAGCACCGCGGCCGGAGACAGGTGCCGGGTGGCCTCGGCCCGCAGCGTGTAGCGGGCCAGCGCCGTCACCTTGGCCGCCTCCGTGCCCTTGCCGGACACGTCGCCCATCACGGTGCTCCACCAGGGGCCCCGCGTGTGGAACAGGTCGTAGAAGTCGCCCACCACGGTCGTGCCGCCCGCGGCGGGGAGGTAGGAGGCGGCCGTCTCCAGCCCCGGTATCCGCTGGAGGGCGGGCGGCAGCAGGCTGTCCTGGAGGCTGCGGGCCAGCTCGTTGGACGTCCGCAGGGCGCTGCGCGCGGTGTCCAGGGACTCCCGCAGGTTGATCTCGTTGCCGACCGCGCGGGCGAGCGTCGCCAGCGTGGTCAGCTCCGTGGGCTGCCAGGCGCGCGGGTTCTCGTCGATGACGCACAGGCTGCCCAGCACCTCGCCGCCGGGCGCGAGGACCGGGTATCCGGCCCACGCGCCGATCCGCTGCGGCACCAGCGCGGGGTGCGACCGGGTGCGGGGGTCCCGGGCCGCGTCCTCGACGACGAAGGGCGCGCCCTCCAGGCCGACCAGGAAGGAGCAGAAGCTCTCCCCGACCGGGTGCTGCCGCTCGGCGGGGGTCCGCGCCTCCACGCCGACGCAGGACTTTCCGTACGAGCGGTCCCCGTCCACCAGGGTGATGAAGGCGCGACGGCAGCCGGTCGCCGTGGCGGCGAGGCCGGAGAGGTCGTCGAACGCCTCCTCGGGGCCGGTGTCCAGCAGGCCGGTCGCGGCGACGGCGGCCAGCCGCGCCGGGTCCGACAGCGCCGCGGGCAGGCCGTCGTCGCGCAGGCCGCCGGGAAAGGCCGTCCCCTCCACCCCGCACCGCCTCCGCCTCGCGGACCGCAGCGGGCCGGGAGGACCGGCCACCGGCTGTCCCGCCCGCTGCCACGCCGACAGGTTCGGCGCACGCTCCACAGTATTCCAGCGGCGCGCGGCCCCCGGGAGCGTGGTGCGGACCGGGCGGCGGGCGGCGGCGGGCCCCGGACGGCCGGTGGGCCGACGCCCCAGCGGGGAGGCGGGGCCCGTCCCCCAGCGGCGTCCCTCAGCGGGTGGTGCCGACGCCGAGGGTGCGGCGGCTGAGGAGGACGCCGAGGGCGATCATGCCCACGCCCAGGATGAGGTGCAGCCAGTTGTCCGCGTTGTTGAGCGGGACGAAGTTGGCCGCGCTGTCGTGCTCGATGACCAGTCCGTAGATGAGCAGCAGCAGGTACACCACGCCGCCGAAGACCAGGTAGGCGCGGGCGGCCACGGCGGTCTTGGCCATCGCGAGGCCGAGGACGCCGAACAGCAGGTGCACGATGTTGTGCAGCACGGACACCTGGAAGACCCCGAGGAGCTTGGCCTCGGAGTGGTGCCCGGCGAACTGGAGAGTGTCGTAGTCGGTGGTGATGCCGGGGATGAAGCCCAGGATGCCCACCAGCAGGAACACCGCGCCCACGGCGAGCGCGGCCTGCTGCACCAGGCTCCTGCGAGCGGCGGTGGTACCGCCTCCACTGTGCGACATGGGACGTCCTTCCGATACGGGAGGCCAGGAACGCTTCCGGGCCGTCGGACACTGGACCGGGTACCCGCCAGCCGCGGATGATGCGCTCCGGAGCCCGACTTCCCGGCCGGGGCCGCCCGCCGTCGGCCGTCGGCGGGCGCCGACGGGCGGCGTGCGGCGGGCGCCGGGGCCGCCCGCCGGGCCTCCCCGGCTCAGTGCACGGGGGCGTGGGCGAGGGCCGAGGGCGTGCGGCAGCCGACGATCGCGGGTGCCTCCCGGACGAGCGCGTCGTCGGTGAGCGCCGCCACCATGAACAGCGCGAAGTCCACGCGCCGGGTGAGGTTGCTGCCGAGCACGGGATCGCCCACGTGACGGCTCCACACGGGCAGGCCCTGGCTCTCGCCCTCCTCCAGGTCGCTGCCGCGCACGACGGTCCACCGGGTGTCGCTGGCGAAGATCCGGCGGCACGCCTCCACCTGGTCGCCGATGTCGACGAGGCGGAGCAGCCGCGTGATCCACCCCACCACGCGGACCGCCGTCCGGAACGTGCGCGAGTAGACGTCCCGCCCGTCACGCGTGATGTGCCAGCCGCAGGAGAACACCAGCCGTGCTCCCGGCTCCGCGTGGTCGAGCACGGCCTGCGCGGTGCCGGACGCGTACTGCCGGACCCCCCACGGCACGAGCACCGTGAGCACGCCCTCGCACCCCTGGACCGCTTCCCCGATGACCGCGGGGTCGTTCGTCGCTCCCGGTATGACGGTGATGCGTCCCGCGAACTCGTCCAGCTTGGCCACGCTCTGCTCCCGGCACACGCCGACCACGTCGTATCCCCGGTCGAGCGCGTGCCGGACCATGTGGCGCCCGAGCTTCCCCGAAGCGCCGATGACGCAGACCCTCGGCTTGGCGGCTTCCATGTCGTGCTCCCTGCCGTGTGTCCCGTTGGCGGCCGGGCGGACGGTTCCGGCTCGGCCTTACGTCGTAAGGTAGCCTTACCCTGTAAGGTCGTCAAGAGCAGTCGTCAGCACACACCGGCACGCGCCGCGCCGCGTCGGCACGCCCCCGGGGACGACGTCCGGCGGCGCGTGCGGCGGGGGACGCCTCGCGGGGCGCCCTCACGGGGACGCCGCACGGAAACGCCTCGGGGGAGGAGGAGAGGGAGATGGCCGAGCGCCCAGGGCCCGCCGCGGGAGCGGAACCCGGACCCCGCACGCCGCTGACCAGGGAACGCGTCCTGCGCACGGCGGTCGCCCTCGCGGACGAGGCCGGGGCCGCCGCGCTGACCATGCGCAAGCTCGCGGAGCGGCTCGGGGTCGAGGCGATGTCCCTCTACCACCACGTGGCCAACAAGGACGCGATCCTGGACGGCATGGTCGACACCGTCTTCGGCGAGATCGAGCTGCCGTCACACGACACGGACTGGAAGACGGCCATGCGGCGGCGCGCGTGCTCGGTCAGGGAAGTGCTGCTCGCCCACCGCTGGGCCCTCGGCCTGATGGACTCGCGCGCCCGCCCCGGCCCCGCGACCCTGCGCCACCACGACGCCGTCCTCGGCACACTGCGCCGGGCGGGCTTCTCCGTCGTGCTGGCCGCCCACGCCTTCTCGGTCATCGACAGCTACGTCTACGGCTTCGTGCTCCAGGAGCTGAACCTGCCGTTCGACGGCGCGGGGGAGCTGGCGGAGACGGCCGACGCGATCCTGCGCGAGATGCCCGCCGACGCGTACCCGCACCTCGCCGAACTGATCACCGAGCACGCGTTGCGGCCCGGCTACGCCTACGCGGACGAGTTCGCGTTCGGGCTCGACCTCGTCCTCGACGGGCTCGACGCCGCCGCGTGAGCGCCCCGGGAAGGCCGCGCCACACGGCGGGACCGCATCCGGGGGCCGAGAGTGAGGGCCACCGCCGGGGCCGGACGGCGTCAGGCCGTGGCGCAGACGGCCCCGTCCAGCGTGAAGGAGGACGGTCTCCCCGCATCACCGGTGTGGGTGGCCTGAAAGCCGATCTGGACGCTGGCCCCGGGAGCGAGCACCGCGTTGTACGACACGTTCCGCGCCGTCACCGAGCCACCGGCCGCGCTGTACGCCGCCCCCCAGCCCGAGGTGATCGTCTGCCCCGGGCGCAGCGTGAAACCGAGCGCCCAGCCGTCGAGCGGCGCGCTACCGGTGTTGGTGAGGGTGAGCGAGGCCGTCAGGCCGGTGTTCCACGCGTGGGTCGTGGACGCCACCCGGCAGGCCCCCGGCTCGGGCTCCGGGTCCGGGTCCGGGTCCGGCGGCGGGGTCGTGCCGTCCAGGCCGAAGAACGCGAGGGCCCGCGCCGCCATGCCGCCGCCCGGCAGGGAGTGGCCGACGCCCTGCACGCTGACGGCCTCCACCGGGGCCTGCTCCCCGGTGCCGCCGTAGCGGGTCCGTGTCCAGCCGGACTGCGGCCGGTCGGTGGACGCGGGCGTCCGGCTCACCCGGTGGACGTCGGTCCACTGGTCGATCTGCTCGGCGAAGTTCGGGTACCGCAGGGTGTCGTCCTCGGTGCCGTGCCAGATCTGCATCCGGGGCCGGGGACCGCTGTACCCCGGGTACGCGGCGCGGACCAGGCCGCCCCACTCCTGCGGCGTCCGGTCCACGGCGCCGTTCGCGCAGGCGCTGTTCCAGCCCGAGCCGTCGGTGGTGGCGAAGCAGGAGTGCGGCACGCCCATGAAGGCCGCGCCCGCCTGGAACACGTCGGGGTAGTTGCCCAGCAGGACGTTGGTCATCATGGCGCCGGAGGAGGCCCCGGTGACGTAGACCCGGCCGGGATCGGCGTTGTGGCGCTGCTCGACCCAGCCGACCATGGACCGGATGCCCACCGGGTCGCTGCCCCCGTCGCGCCGCAGCGCCTGCGGCGAGGAGACGTCGAAGCAGTTGCCGCTCCGGGTCGCCGACGGGTAGACGACGATGAACCCGTAGCGGTCCGCCAGCGACGCGAACTCCGTGCCCGAGTGGAACGCCGGGCCCGAGCCCGTGCAGTAGTGCACCGCCACCAGCACGGCGGGCCGCGCCCGGACCGTGTCCGGCACGTACAGGTGCATGCGCAGGTTGCTCGGATTGCTGCCGAAGGCGGTCACCTCCGTCAGCGTCGCCGCCGAGGCGGACGGCGCCGAGACGGCGAGGAGCAGCGCCGACAGCAGCGGCAGGACACCCGCCCAGAGCACGGTCAGCCGCCCGCCGGGCGGGCGCCTCCGGGCGCTGCGCGGGTGCGGGGATCTGTCGGTCATGTTGCCGTCCTTCCTAGACTGCGGCTGCATGCGGACTGCCGGTGGACACGGGCCACCGGCGTGAAGGGGTCGCCGGTGTGAAGGGACTGCTGCTGCGGCTGTCGGCGCTGGACGCGGACGCCGCCACCGCCGTGCGCGTGATCGCGCACTTCGAGGCGCTGCTCGGCGCCCGCCCCGGCCCCGCGTCCCTGACGCGCTCCACCGCCGGGCTGGCCGGATGCGCGGCAGGGCTCGTCCTGCCCGACGGCCGCACCGCCCGGTTCGGCCCGGACGGCGCCGCCCTGCCGGGCCCGCCCGAACGGGTCTCCGGCCGGGTGGAGCTGGAGCCGGACGGACGCGTCTGGCTGGAACGCCCCGGCCCGCCCGGCCCGTTCGACGAACTGGTCCTGGAGTGGATGGCGGTCACCGCACGGGTCCTGGCGGGCCGGCCGCACGGAACCGGGACCCCCCGGGCGGCCGATCCGGCGCTGGTCGAACTCGTGCTGTCCGCGCGGGAGGACGCCCCCGACCGGACCCGCGCGCTGCGGCTGCTGGGCCTGGCCGCCGGACTGCCGCTGCGGGTCGCCGCGGTGAGCGGCGGACCGGGGACGGACGCCGACGTGGCGGCCGTGGCCCTGCTCGGACGCGGGGCCGTGCGGGGAACCGTCCGGGTGGCGCGGGTCGGCCCGCTGGGCGCGGTGCTGCTCCAGCGACCGGACGACCCCGGGCACGCCTCCCCCGCCCCGGAACTGCGGGCGGCGCTGGACGCACGCCTCGGCGACCACGGAACCGGTCGCGGGTCCGCGCACGCCCTGCGCGCCGGAGTCGGCGGGGCCGCCGACCCGCTGGACGCGCGGACGTCGTGGGCGCAGGCCCGAGCCGCCCTGCGGTTCGCCGTGCCGGGCGGCCCGGAGGAGGCGGTGGCCGACCACGACGAACTGGGGCCCGTCGCCCTGCTGGCGGACATCCCGGCGGAACGGCTGGGGGCGCAGCCGGACGTGCGGCGGCTGCGGGAGGTGGCGGGCGGCGGGCACGGCGGCGAACTGCTGGGGGCGCTGGCCGCCTTCTGCCGCACGGGTTCGCTGCGGCAGGCCGCCGCCGCGCTCCACCTGCACCACAGTTCGGTGGCCGCGCGGCTCTCCCGCGTCGAGGAGGCGCTGGGCTGGCGGCTGCGCGACCCCCAGGACCGCTTCCGCGCGCAACTCGCCCTGTACGCCCTCCGCCTGTCCTCCGACCCCGGTCCGGGCAGCGGCTCCGGCGGCGGATCGGGCGGCGGCTCCGGCCCCGGCCCGGGCGGCGGGTGAGGCAGCGGTTCCGACGGCTGCGGTCCCGGCGGCGGGTGAGCGCTCACCGCCACAGCGCCCCGCGCAGCGCCGCGACCGCCTCGGCCGTCGCGCGCCGGATGACGCCCGCGTACCCCACGGCCCAGGCGCCGTGGAACGCCCCGGGGACGACCCGCAGCCGGGTGGGCACGGCGGCGGCCCGCAGGGCGCGGGCGTAGGCGACGCCCTCGTCCCGCAGCGGGTCCAGCTCCATGACCGAGACGTAGGCGGGCGGCAGTCCGGACAGCTCCGCCCCGGCGGCCCGCGCCGGGGCCGCGTACGCGGGGACGCCCGCCGTCCCGCGCACCCCCCGGCCCAGGTAGGCGTCCCAGCTGAGGCGGGCGTTGTAACGGTTCCACACGGGCGTGTCGGTGAACAGCCGGGCGCTCGGCGTCTCCAGCCGGTCGTCCAGCGCGGGGCTGCACAGGTGCTGGAAGCAGACGGCGGGTCCGCCGCGGTCCCGGGCGAGCAGGGTCAGCGCGGCGGCCAGTCCGCCTCCGGCGCTGTCGCCCCACAGGGCGATCCGGTCCGGCCGCACGCCAAGGCCGCCCGCGTCCGCCGCGAGCCACCGCAGTCCGGCGTAGCAGTCCTCCAGGGGCGCGGGGTGGGGGTGTTCGGGCGCCAGCCGGTAGTCCACGGACACCACCAGCGCGGCCAGCTCCCGGCACAGCAGCAGGTTCCAGTCGTGGTCGGCGTCCGGTGAGCCCAGGACGAAGCCGCCGCCGTGGATGCCGTAGACCGCCGGGAGCGGCCCCGGCGCCCCTTCCGGACGGTAGACCCGCAGCCGCACGGCGGGCGCCCCGCCGCCCGGGCCGGGCGCCAGGACCTCCGTGACCGCCACCCCGGCGGTGTCCGCCGCCGCCACCGCGGCGAGCTGCTCCGCCTGCGCGGCGCGGGCGGCGGCCACGTCGGTGATGTCGACCTCCGGCATCAACGGGAGGGCGGCGGCCAGTTCGGGGTCGAACCGGTGGCGCGAGAGCATGTCCGTCCTCCGGTCCTCGGCGGCGTGGCGGGCGTGGTGAGACGGTGTCACGGGCACCCTGCCGCGTCATCAGACGTGCGTCGGGGAAAGGGCGGCCCCGGCCAGACGTCCGCACGTCCTCACACCGACTTCCGGCGCCCAGTGCCCCCTTCCCGTACCGCCCGCACCCCCGGTGACCAGCACGGACACCGCACCGAGCACGCCGTGGACGGCCCTTGACGGCGACGCGCGGGCTCCCTACCGTCTCCCTGTCCCGATCGGAAACCCGTCCGAAAGTTTCAGCTTCGGCCGCATCCGGCAGGGCCCGACCGTCCGCCCGTCCGGAAGGGGACCGCGTTGTCCACGCCCACCCGCACCACCGAGAAGGCCGCCCCCGCCGGGGCGCGCTCCCGCCGGCTGCGGCGCCTCGCCCTGCCCCTGCTGCTCTCCGGCGGCATGTGCCTGGGCGCCGTGACCGCGCCGGCGGCGGCCGGGAGCGCACACCCGGGGACCGGGATCGTCGACTCCACCCGGCACGGCGGCAAGGCCCTCGCCCTCACCTTCGACGACGGCCCCCACCCCACCGAAACGCCGCGCCTGCTGGAGGTGCTGCGCAGGCACCGTGTCACCGCCGTCTTCTGCCTGTGGGGCGACCACGTCAAGGAGCACCCCCGGATCGTGCGGGCGATCGTCGCGGGCGGCCACACCCTGTGCAACCACACCATGCACCACGACGACATGGCCGACTGGTCCCCCGAGGACGTCCGCGCCGACCTGACGGAGACCAGCGCCGAGATTCGCCGCGCCGTGCCCGGCGCCCGCATCCCCTACTTCCGTGCTCCCTACGGCAGCTGGGGCAAGACTCCGCAGGTGGCGGCGAGCCTGGGCATGCAGCCGCTGGGCTGGCGCCTGGCGGTCGGCGACTGGGAGCCGCCGGGCACGGACGAACTGGTCCGCCGCATCGAGGAGGGCGTCACGCCCGGGGCAGTCGTCCTCCTGCACGACGGTGGCGGCAACCGCGAGCAGACCGTCGAAGCCGTCGACCGGATCATCCCCCGGCTCCGTGCCGAAGGCTGGCACTTCCACCACCCCGCCCGCCACAGCCGACCCCCACACGCCTGACGCCCGTGTCGTCCCTCCTCCGTCGTCAGCGTTGAGCCGTGCGGCGGGTCAGGTGGTGGGGGTGAAGCGGACCGGGGTGCCCGGGGGAGCCTGGGCGGCGGCGGCGAGGGCCCGCTCGGGGACGACGCCGATCACCGGGTATCCGCCGGTCACGGGGTGGTCGGCGAGGAATACGAGCGGGCGTCCCTCGGACGGCACCTGGACGGCGCCGAGTACCACGCCCTCGCTGGGCAGTTCACCGCCGCGGGCCCGTTCCAGCACCGGGCCGTCCAGCCGGAGGCCGACGCGGTTGCTCGCGGCGGACACCCGGTAGCCGCCGGCGGCCAGGACGCGCGGGGCGTCCGGGATGAACCAGTCGGCGCGGGGCCCGGGGACCAGCGGCAGCACCAGTTCGTCCGGCGGCGCGGCCCACGGTGCCGCGTCCACGGCGGCGGGCGGCCGCACCGCGTCCGTGGCACCCGGACCGGTGGCGCGCGGGCTGGTGGCGCATGGGCCGGGGCCGAGTGGCAGCACGTCGCCGTCCCGGAGCGGGGGCGGACCCAGCCCGGAGAGCAGGTCGGTGGCGCGGCTGCCGAGCACGGGCTCGGCGGCGACGCCGCCCGCGAAGCCGAGGTAGCTGCGCAGTCCGTGCGTGGCGGCGCCGACGTCCAGCACGGCGCCCGGGGCCAGGCGGAACGGCACGCCCCACGGCGCGGGCCGCCCGTCGGCCGTCACCGGGCAGGGCGCGCCCGTCACCACGGCGACGGCGGGGACGCGGGCGCGTACGGCACAGCCGTTCAGCGTGGTCTCCAGCGTGGCGGCCGTGCGGGGGTTGCCGAGCAGGCGGTTCGCCAGCCGGTGCGCGGGAGCGTCCAGGGCCCCGGAGGGCGGGACGCCGAGGTGGGCGTGACCGGGGCGGCCCAGGTCCTGGACGGTGGTGAGCGCACCGGCGCGCACGACCTCCAGCGCACGGCCCGTGGACGTCCGCACGGTCCGCCCCGTCGGCGTCCGCCCCGTCACCGCGTCCGCCCCGTCACGGCGCCTGCTCGGCGAGGAACCGCACCCGGGTGCCCGGGGCGAGCAGCGCGGCGGGCGTGCGGTGCGGGTCCCAGAGCACGGTGCGCCGTGCGGTGCCGATGAGCTGCCAGCCGCCCGGCGACGAGCGGGGGTAGACGCCGGTGTAGGGGCCCGCGAGGCCGACTGCCCCGGCGGGCACCCGGGTGCGGGGGCGGGAGCGGCGCGGCACGTGGTACCGCTCGTCCAGCCCGGTGAGGTAGCCGAACCCGGGAGCGAACCCGCAGAAGGCCACCCGGAACTCCGTGGCCGCGTGCAGCCGTGCGGCCTCCCCGGGCGTGACGCCCCACAGCGCCGCGACCTCCGGCAGGTCGGCGCCGTCGTAGCGGACCGGGATCTCGACGACCGGTTCCGCGGCCCCGGCCACCGGGGGAACGTCCCAGTGCGGCAGCTCGGCGGCCAGCCCGTCCCGGTCCGGCACGCCGTCGAGCAGGACGGTGCGGGCGCCGGGCACGACGTCCCGCACGGGCGGCAGCAGCCCGGCGGCACGGCGGCGCAGCAGTTCCACGTGAAACATGTCCTTCGCGTCGCCCGCCGCCTTCGCGTCGGTGGCGTCGAACTCGACCAGCAGCGCGTCCCGCCCGACCGGCAGGACGGTCATCGGGACACCGCCCCCGGCCGGGGCCGTCACGCGAACGCCCCGACGGTGACGCCCGCGGCCTCCAGCCCGTCGCGCACCGCACGGGCCAGGGCGGTGGCGCCGGGGGTGTCGCCGTGCAGGCACAGCGAACGGGCCCGCAGCCGCAGCGGACGTCCGTCCACGGTGCGCACCTCGCCGTCCCGGGCGAGGCCGACCGCACGCGCCACCACGGCCTCCGCGTCGCTGACCAGGGCACCCGGTTCCCCGCGCGGCACCAGCGTGCCGTCCGCCCGGTAGCCGCGGTCGGCGAACGCCTCCGTCACGACGGGCAGTCCGGCCGCCGACGCCGCCTCGTGCAGCGCCGAGCGCGGCAGTCCGAGCACGGGCAGGCCGCCGCCCGCCAGCCGGACGCCCTCGACGACGGCCGCGGCCTGGACGGGGTCGCGGGCGGCCCGGTGGTAGAGGGCGCCGTGCGGCTTGACGTAGGCGACGGGCGCACCGGCCGCACGGGCGAAGACGTCCAGCGCACCGATCTGGTAGGCGACCTCGGCGGCCAGCTCCGGTGCCGGGACGTCCATGGCGCGGCGCCCGAAGCCCGCCAGGTCCCGGTAGGAGATCTGGGCGCCCACCCGCACCCCGCGCTCCGCGGCCAGCGCGCAGACGCGACGCATCGTGGCGGGGTCGCCCGCGTGGAAGCCGCAGGCGACGTTGGCGCTGGTCACGGAGGCCAGGAGGGCTTCGTCGTCGGTGAGGGACCACCGTCCGAAGCCTTCGCCGAGGTCGGCGTTGAGATCGATCACGCGCACCATCCAACGGGCGGGCGGACCCGCGCCCGGCGGCGCGGACCGGGCCCCCGCGGGGCGGTCCGGGGTCGGCGGGGCGGTCCGGGGGCCGTCAGATTACCGCAGCGGGAGGCGGTGGGGACGGCCCGCGGACCGCACCGGGCCGGGTCAGCGCAGGGGCAGGGGGACGCCGTGCTCTGCGGCGGGCCGGGGGCCGGAGAGGCTCCGGTCGCTCTCGGCGATCGGGATGTCGTTGATGCTCGCCTCGCGGCGGCGCATGAGGCCGCGCTCGTCGAACTCCCACAGTTCGTTGCCGTAGGCCCGCCACCACTGACCATCGGTGTCGCGGCACTCGTAGCGGAACCGCACCGCGACGCGGTCGCCGTGGAAGGCCCACAGGTCCTTGCGCAGCGCGTAGTCCAGTTCGCGGCGCCACTTCTCCCGCAGGAACGCGGCGATCTCCTCGCGTCCCCGGACGAAGGTGCCGCGGTTCCGCCACTCCGAGTCCTCGGTGTAGGCGAGGGCGACGCGTTCGGGGTCCCGGGTGTTCCAGGCGTCCTCGGCCGCCTGGACCTTCTGCCGGGCGGTGTCCTCGTCGAAGGGCGGAACGGGCGGTCGTACGGTCATGGGCCGGTCCTTCCTGGGGCTGCTGCCGGGGGGTTGTGGCGGGAGGGCTCCGGCGCGCTCCAGCGCAGCGGGCTCCCACCGGGGTTCTCGGCGACTTCGGTGACGGTGAACTCCACCAGCCGCTCCGCGCCGGGCACCGCGGCGGCGCGGCCGGAGTCCCAGTCGGTGCGGGCGGTGCCGGTGAGGTGGAGGAGCGTGCCGGTGGACCAGTCGGGGAAGAGGAGCCCGGCCGACGGGTTGACCTCCAGGTTGCCGAGCGTGTTGAACATGGCGTTCCCCGCGTAGTCGGGCCAGCGCAGCGTGGTGGGCGAGAGCACCTCGACGAAGCCCGGCAGGCCGCCGCGGTGCGAGGCGTCGGCGTGGCCGTCCGCGTCCGCCGTGGCGACGAAGAAGGTGTCCGCACCCGCGATCAGCTCCCGCTGCCGGGCGGTGAGCGCGGACGCGCGCAGGGCCCGTCCCGCACCGTCCGCCGGGGCCGCCGTCTCCCGCCGGACCACCTCGCGGCCCTGGATGTGCCGGGGACAGTTCGCGTAGACCTGTTCGAGCCGGAGGCGCAGCCCGTACCCGGTGGGCTCCGCGAGGCCGTTCATCCGCATCCGGCGCCGGGTGGCGGGCTCGACGGCGATCGCGCCGACGGGCACCGGGGGCGTGCCCGGCCCGGGGGTGGCGCCCTCGGTGAGCCGTTCCCGCAGCGGGTCACCCGGCGGCGGTGCGGCGGCCACGGTGACGGTGGACGCGTCCTCCGTCCGCACGAAGCCCTCGCGCCCGGTGAGCGGGGTGGCCCACATCCGGCCGGCCGGGTCGGCCGCACCGAGCACCAGCATCACCTGCCGGTGCAGGAACTCCCGTGCCGCGTCGGGCATCCGGGTGCGGACGGCGCGCCCGGAGTGCCCGCCCTGGAGGCGGGCGCCCGCACGCGTCTGGGCGGCCAGCTCACCCGGGTGGTAGACGTCGGTGGTCACCGCGCGGCTCAGAAGAAGCCGCAGGTGGGGGCGGCACCGCTGGGCGCGGGCGCGGTGTCGGCTCCGGAGGGCGCGTAGATCTCCAGGCGGATGCCGTCCGGGTCGAGGAAGAAGATCCCGCCGGAGGAAACGCCCTCGCCGTGCGGGACGACGCCGTCGTACCGGAACTCGGCGCCCAGCTCCCGCAGCAGCCGTTCGGCGGCCTCGACCTCCTCGATGGCCCCCACCTCGAACGACAGGTGGTGCAGGCCCGCGGTGGCGGCGGAGAACCCGGCGTCGCCCTGCTGCCACAGCGTCAGGACGAGACGCCCGTCCCGGCCGAGGAACGCCCAGCGCCGTGCCTCGTCCTTCCCCTCGGCCTGGAGCTGAAGTCCGAGGACGCGGGTGTAGAAGGGCAGTGACCGTTCCAGATCGGTCACGTTCAGGCCGATGTGTCCGGTCTGCGGGGCGAGGGTGGCCGGTGCGGACATGGCGGGCTCCTGGGAGTCGGCGGGGCAGGGGGCGGCGGGGTGCGCGGCGGGAACCGCGTACCTAACCTTCAAAATGAACTTAGTCAGTTAGACAGTGGATGGTCAACCGCCAAACCCGTGTTCGGTGGATAGACTTGACCCGGACAGCCCAGCCCCCGCCCCGACCGCGACACCGGCACCGCCCGTTCCGCCCGCTCCGAGGAGCCCATCGCGTGCCCCCCAGCACCACCCGGCCCGCAGCCGAGGACCCTCGCCCCCTCACCGGCGAACCGCTCTCGCTCGACCTGCTCAACACCCGGTGGATCGACGCCGACGGCCCCCACGACCTGCTCGGCACCCTCGAAGGGCTCGCCGTCTGGCTGCGCTCGGCCGGGCTCGCCGACCAGTCGGCCGCCGACCGGCCGACACTGGACGCCCTCCTGCACACCCGCGACGCGCTGCTCGCCCTCGTCGACGACCAGCCCACGACCGAAGCCGCCAGCGCCCTCAACGACGTCCTCGCCCACGGCTCCGTCCACCACCGGCTCGGCCCCGACGGCCCCGAGACCCACCCCCGGGCGGAGCCGCCCCACTGGCTCCCCGCCTGGCTCGCCGCCGCCGACTACCTGACGCTCCTGGACACCGCGCCGCAGCGCGTCAAGGGCTGCGCCAACCCCCGCTGCGTCCTGCACTACTACGACACGACCAAGAACGGCGGCAGGCGCTGGTGCTCCATGGCCGTCTGCGGCAACCGCGCCAAGGCCGCGTCCCACTACGCCCGCGCCCGGCCCCGACCCGCCCCGCGGTCCGCTCCGCGAGCCGGATCGGCCGGGGAAGAGCCGGGGGCACCGGGAACGGGCTCCTGACCGGGCGCAGGACACCGCGCCGGACACCGCGCAGGCCGCTCACGCCGCACGTCCGCGCCTGGCACCCCGCGCCGCGAGCGGCCGCGGCTCACCCGACGACGGGGCTGCGGCGCTCGATCAGGAGGACGTCGCGCCACACCCCCCGGTGCCGCCCCACGCGTTCGCGGGTGCCGATGACGCGGAACCCGGCACGCCGGTGGACGGTGAGGCTGGCGGTGTTCTCCGGGAAGACTCCGGCCTGCACGGTCCAGATCCCGGCGGCCTCGGTGGAGGCGATCAGGGCCCGCAGCAGCGCGGTGGCGATCCCGCGCCCCCGGGCGGCGGGGTGGACGTACACCGAGTGCTCGACCACTCCGGCGTAGGCGGGCCGACGGGAGACCGCGGCGGCGGCCACCCACCCCAGCACCGCCCCGTCACCGCTCCCCGGCCCGTCCAAGGCGACGAAGCGGTGCCCGGGCAGCCTGGCGGCGTCGAACGCCTCCCAGGCCGGGGCGGACGTCTCGAAGGTGGCGTCGCCCTCGTCGATGCCCGCCTGGTAGACGGCGAGCACCCCGGCCGCGTGCCGGGCCGTCAGCGGCACGACCACCGGCTCCGGCCGCGCGCCACCACCGGTCACCGTCCTCCGCCCCCCGCTCAGGACGCGGCGGTGGTGAGGAGGCCGCCCATCGCGGCCAGCACCGAGGGCTCGACGCGGTAGTACACCCAGGTGCCGCGCCGCTCGGAGGCGAGCAGTCCGGCCTCCCTGAGCTTCTTCAGGTGGTGGCTGACCGTCGGCTGGGAGACGCCGACGTCCGGGATGTCGCACACGCACACCTCACCGCCCGGGTGCGAGGCGACGGCGGAGAACAGCCGCAGCCGGACGGGATCGCCGAGCGCCTTGAACATCACGGCCGTCCGCACGGCCTCCTCGGCCGTCAGCGGACGCTCGTTCAGCGGCGGGCAGCACGGAACGGTGTCCGGGGCCAGCACCGGGAGCGTCTTCACCTTCGCCATACCCCTAGTTTGACATACGTCGAACTCGTGCGGGGTGGCCACACGTGGTGGCCGACGCCGGAGCCGGCGACCTTCTGATTCGACCTAGGTCGATGTTGACACTCATCGAATCAAGCAGGATGCTTGGCGGCACAAGCCATCGACAGACGTCGAAGCAACGACGTCGCGCCAGGGAGTCACCGTGAACACGCCCGCCACCGCCGCCCTGCCCGTCGCCGTGATCGGAGCCGGACCCGTCGGCCTGGCCGCAGCCGCCCGCCTCCTGGAACGCGGCATCGAACCGCTGGTGCTGGAGTCCGGCGCGCGGGCGGGCACGGCGGTGCGGGAGTGGGGGCACGTGCGCCTGTTCTCCCCGTGGGCGGAAGTCGTCGACCCGGCGGCCGAGAAGCTGCTGGCCCCCACCGGCTGGGTACGGCCCGACGACGCGGCCTACCCCTCGGGCGCCGACTGGGCGCAGCGGTACCTCCAGCCCCTCGCGGACGCGCTCGGCACCCGCGTGCGTTACGGCGCCACCGTCACCGGCGTCGCCCGCGCCGGGCGCGACCGCGTCGTGGACGCCGACCGGGACGCCCAGCCGTTCACCGTCCAGCTCACCACCGCCGACGGGCGCGAGGAACGCCTGGCCGCCCGCGCCGTCATCGACGCCTCCGGCACCTGGACGACGCCGAACCCGCTCGGCGGCGACGGGCTCCCCGCACTCGGCGAACGCGCCGCCGCCGCCCGCGTCACCTACCGCGTCCCCGACCTGCGCGACCCCGCCCAGCGCGCCCGCTACGCCGGGAAGCGCACCGCCGTCGTCGGCACCGGCGCGTCCGCCTTCACCGCCCTCGCCCTGCTCGCCGAACTGGCCGCCGCCCAACCGGACACCCACGCGGTGTGGGTCCTGCGCCGCGGCATCGGCGCCGCCACCTTCGGCGGCGGCGACGCCGACCAGCTCCCCGCCCGCGGCGCGCTCGGCCTGCGCGCCAAGGCCGCCGTCGAGGCCGGACACGCCTCGGCCGTCACCGGCTTCCGCGCCGAGGCCGTCGAGCCGGACGGCGGCCGGCTGGTGCTCGTGGCCGAGGACGGCCGCCGCACGGAACCCGTGGACGAGGTCATCGTCCTCACCGGCTTCCGCCCCGACCTCTCCTTCCTCACCGAACTCCGCCTCGGCCTCGACGACCGCCTCCAGGCCCCCGTCGCGCTCGCCCCGCTCATCGACCCCAACGTCCACTCCTGCGGGACCGTCTACCCGCACGGCGTGCGCGAACTGTCCCACCCCGAACAGGGCGTGCACCTCGTCGGTATGAAGTCCTACGGCCGCGCCCCCACCTTCCTCGCCCTCACCGGCTACGAGCAGGTCCGCTCCGTCGCCGCCGCCCTCGCCGGTGACACCGAGGCGGCCGGACGCGTCGAACTCACCCTGCCCGAGACCGGGGTCTGCGGCGGCGCGGGCCTCTTCGACGCCCCGGCGGCGGCCGAGGCCGACGGCGGCGGCTGCTGCGCCTCCCCCGCCTCCGGGGCCGCCCCTACGGGCGCCTGCTGAACCCGCGCCCGAGCACACCCCGCGGGGCCGCGACCGGAACAGGGGACCGGTCGCGGCCCCGGCCCGTCCCGGCAGCGGGCCCGGGCACCTCGACACCCCGCAACACCACACGCTCGTCCACGCCGCGCAGCCTGTCACCGCCCGCTGACAGCCACCGGTGGCCACCGGCCGCCCGCCCGGCCTCCGCCCGGAACGCTCACCGCGCCGCCCCGGGGGCGATCTCGGCGATCAGGCCCTCGATCCGCGCCCGGATCTCGTCGCGGATGGGCCGCACGGCGGCGACGCCCTGGCCCGCCGGGTCGTCCAGCGTCCAGTCCAGGTAGCGCTTGCCGGGGAAGACGGGGCAGGCGTCGCCGCAGCCCATGGTGATGACGACGTCCGACGCCCGCACCGCGTCCACGGTGAGGACCTTCGGCGTCTGCGCGGACATGTCGACGCCCACCTCCCGCATCGCCTCGACGGCGGCCGGGTTGACCTGCCCGGCCGGGGCGGACCCGGCCGAGCGGACCTCCACCCGGTCCCCGGCGAGGTGGGTCAGCCAGGCGGCGGCCATCTGGGAGCGGCCCGCGTTGTGGACGCACACGAAGAGGACGGACGGCTTCTCGGACATCAGGGCCCCTCTGGTTTCACGTTCGGTCTGACGGCTCTGGCTCTGGCTCTGGCTCTCACGGCGACGCTCGTCCCGGACGGCACCCGGTTGGCATCAGCCCCGCCTGACGTGAAAGTATCAGCCCATGATGACGTCAGTCGAAGCTGACCTCCTGCGCGTGGTCGCCGACCCGCTCAGGCTCAGGATCGTGACCCTCCTCGCCGAGGAGACGCTGTGCACCACGCACCTGGTCGAGGAGACCGGCGCGCGGCAGACCAACCTCTCCAACCACCTGCGCGTGCTGCGCGAGGCGGGCGTGGTCGAGACCGAGCCCTGCGGGCGCTTCACCTACTACAAGCTGCGCCCCGAGGTCATCGACGCCCTGGCCGCCTCCTTCGCCGGGCTGGCCGACACCGCCCGCGCCACCCTCGACACCGACCGGAAGAGGCCCTGCCCGTGAGCACCACGGACCCCGGAACGACCGCCCCGGCCACCCCTGACAGCCCGGACGGCCCGGCCGTCGTCGCCAGGCTCTCCACCCTCGACCGCTTCCTCGCCGTGTGGATCGTCCTCGCCATGGCCGTCGGCCTCGGCCTGGGCCGCGTCGTCCCCGGCATGGGGGACGCGCTGGCGGAGCTGGAGGTCGGCGGGATCTCGCTGCCCATCGCACTCGGGCTGCTGGTCATGATGTACCCGGTGCTGGCGAAGGTCCGCTACGACAAGCTGGACGCCGTAACCGGCGACCGGAAGCTGATGGTCAGCTCCCTGGCGGTCAACTGGCTCATCGGCCCCGCCGTGATGTTCGCGCTGGCGTGGACCTTCCTGCCCGACCTGCCCGAGTACCGCACCGGCCTCATCATCGTCGGCCTCGCCCGCTGCATCGCCATGGTGATCATCTGGAACGACCTCGCCTGCGGCGACCGCGAGGCGGCGGCCGTCCTCGTCGCCCTCAACTCCGTCTTCCAGGTCCTGGCGTTCGGCCTGCTCGGCTGGTTCTACCTCGATCTGCTGCCCGGCTGGCTGGGCCTGGGCGACGGCGAGCGGCTGGACATCTCGATGTGGACGATCGCGGTCAACGTCGTCATCTTCCTCGGCGTCCCGCTGCTGGCGGGCTTCCTCACCCGGCGCCTGGGCGAGCGGAGGATGGGGCGCGAGCGCTACGAGTCGCGGTTCCTGCCGAGGATCGGCCCCTGGGCCCTGTACGGCCTGCTGTTCACGATCGTCATCCTCTTCGCCCTCCAGGGGAAGACGATCACCTCCCAGCCCCTCGACGTCGCCCGGATCGCCCTGCCGCTGCTGGTGTACTTCGCGGTGATGTGGTTCGGCACCTTCGCCCTCGGCAAGGCCATCGGCCTCGCCTACGACCGCACCGCGACGCTCGCGTTCACCGCCGCGGGCAACAACTTCGAACTGGCCATCGCCGTGGCCATCGGCGCCTTCGGCGTCACCTCCGGCGAGGCCCTCTCCGGCGTCGTCGGCCCCCTGATCGAGGTCCCCGTCCTGGTCGCCCTGGTCTACGTCTCCCTGGCCTGGCGCCGGAAGTTCCGCCCACCCCAACCCACCCACAGGCCCCCGGCGCAGTGAATCGCCCTCGTCCACATCATCCAGCTACGCGACCCCAGACAGCTTTCACGCGAACCGGGCCTGGAACTGCTGTGCCAAGGTGGAAGGGAAGCACCCCAGGGAAGTGAGAGGCCGTTGATGGCTGAGAGTGCCAGGCAGATCGCCAGCGAACTGCGGGAGCGTATCCAGTCCGGCGAGCTGGCTCCCGGAACTCGGCTTCCCGGCGAACCGGCGCTGGTGCGGGAGTACGGCGTGGCCAAGGAGACCGCTCGCCGGGCGCTCACTCTGCTGGTCACCGAAGGACTGGCGGTCCGCCGACGGGGCAGCGGGACGTACGTGCGGGAGTTCCGGCCGATCCGGCGGGTCGCCAACCACCGTCTGACCCAGGAAGGCTGGAGCACCGGACGGTCGATCTGGGCGGCCGACCTCGGTGAGCGACCGCTGTCGGTCACCAGCCTCACCGTCCGTGAGACGGCCGCCCCCGATCACGTGGCGCGCGGGCTGGACCTGCCCGAGGGCGCTCCGGTCGTGGTCCGTGACCGCGTGTTCGTGGTGGAGGGCGAGCCGGTCCAGGCCGCCACCTCCTACCTGCCGGCCGAGCTGGTACGCGACACCGCCATCACCCGGACCGACACCGGCCCCGGCGGCACCTACGCGCGCCTGGCGGAGCTGGGGCTGGAGCCCGTCCGCTTCGTCGAGGAGCTGCGGGCCCGCATGCCCAGCCAGACCGAGGCCGAGCGACTGCACCTCGGGGAGGGGACGCCGGTGGTGGAGATCTGGCGCACCGCGTACACCGAGGACGGCCGCGCCGTCGAGATGAACCGGATGCTTCTGGACGCAGGCGTCTACGTCATGGAGTACCACCTCGACAGCTAGAACCGGCCCGCGTCCGCCCCAGGGAGCCCGCCTCAAACGGGCTCCCTTTTCGGTTTCGCAGCCCCGGGTGATTGATCCTCCCTAGGGAGATCTCCTGTAAATGTCCCTAGGGACATCACCGCGTCCCGTGGCTCCCCTTGGCGCTGCGCAGAACACGCGCACGCCTCCGGAGCCTGCGGTCCGCCGGGCGGCCCAGACCAGAAGGCCGTATCCCCGGGCGCCTGAACGAGGAACACCACCGACAAACGGTCCTCTGCGACGACCGCGAACTCTTGTGCCGCACCTTGGCACGCTACGGCCGATTGCCCCTGCGCCCATCCGTCACCACGGCCTACCGGCGGGGCTGAATGAGCCGGAATGACCGCTCCTACGAAGACCTGCCGCCCGGAGAGGCGACTCCGGGCGGCGCCATACAGGCACCCGAACTGGAGGCTTCTGTGCGTACGAGTCCGACAGCCAGTGAGCACGACACGCCGACCCGCGATGACGTCCGGCCATCCGGCACCCGGCTGAGCACGGTGCCCTACATCGCCTCGTGGAGTCAGGAGAAGCTGCGCCGTCCGCCGGTCGTCCGGCGGGCGGGGGCGGACGGTGAAGGAGTCGGATACCTCGGAGAAACGACGTACGACCGGGACGGGCACGGGGTGTTGTGGGTGCGTCAGTCCCTCGCACCGGGCAAGGGCAAGCCGCAGTACCAGTTGGTGCACGCGCTGCGCCAGCGGCGGGCGGTGCGACGCATGCTCTGCCAGGTGTGCGGCAGGCCCACGCCACAGGCCGGGCCCCGCCTCTTCGTGCTGCGGGATGTCGGCCGCCCGATCGAGGAATGGGAACGGACCACGGCTCCGCCGGTGTGCGCGCCGTGCGCCCGTCTCTCAGTGCGGGAGTGTCCACGGCTACGCGAAGGACATGCCGCCGCACTGGTCGGTCGAGCCATCGTGTGGGGCGTCGCCGGGGTCCTCCACCATCCGGCCACGTTGGCACCCGTCACCGCCTCCTTGGAAGAGGTGGCCTACGACCACCCCGCAATCCGCTGGGTCGTAGCCCACCGCCAGGTCCTCACGCTGCACGACTGCACCCCCGTGGCCCTCCCCGCGTAGCCCACGGTCAGCCGCAACGTCATCGTCGACCCCGGACGTGGACCACCGCGGCTTCCGCACAGTCCGACTGCTCAGCCGCCACAAGAGCTGCGGACCCGCATGCTCATCCAGGCCGGAGCCAGGCGGCTGCACCATACGAGGAGTACGCCGGTGGGTTCCGGCGCACCGCACTCAGCAGCACCGCGCGGCCGAGCGGGACGCGGTCCGGAGGGAATGGCGCGGCCGGGCCGGGCGCGGTGAGGTGGGCCGGAAGCGGAACCGCCTTCTCAGTCCAGGGTGATCCGGGCCGTGACCGGCAGGTGGTCGCTGTCGGTGGGGGGCAGGGTGCGGAGGTGGCCGACGGTCGCGGCACGGGCCATGACGTGGTCGATGCGGGCGACGGGAAAAGCGGTGGGGAAGCTGAAGGCGAAGCCTCCTTCCGCTGTGCGCATCCGTGAGGTCAGCGGAGCCAGCCCGCGGTCGTCGACGGTGCCGTTGAGATCGCCGAGCAGGAGGACGGTCTCCAGCTTCTCCGCGGCGATGACCCTGCCGAGCAGGTCGGCACTCTCGTCCCGCCGGGAGGACGCGAGGCCGCTCGCGCGGAAGCGGACCGAGGGCAGGTGCGCGACGTAGGCGGCGATGTCGCCGTGCGGTGTGTGGACGGTGGCCCGCAGCCCGCGACTCCAGGGTCCGGTGATCTGCCGGGGCTTGACGTCCACCAGGCGCGCGCCGGTCAGCGGATGCTTCGACCACAGTCCGACGGTGCCCCGGACCGCGTGGTACGGGTAGTCCGGGGCGAGGGCCCGCTCGTACACCGGCAGCGCCGTGGGCACCAGTTCCTCCAGCGCGATGAGGTCCGGCCCGGTGTCGGCCAGGGCGCGGGCCGTGCCCGCCGGGTCCGGGTTCTCGTCGCTGACGTTGTGCTGCACCACGAGCAGATCGTGGTCGCCGGGTTCCGGCCCTGGCAGGAGCAGCCCGCCGAAGAGGTGCGTCCAGGCCGCGACCGGCAGCAGCAGGGCGAGCAGCGCGGTGGCCGAACGGCGCAGCAGCGCCAGGACGAGCAGCACCACGACGACCAGGCCGAGCCACGGAAGGAAGGATTCCAGCAGGCTGCCCAGGCGCCCTGCGGAGTTGGGCACGGCACGGTGGAAGGTCAGGAGTCCGGCAGTCAGGACCGCGAGCGCGGCGGGCACCCGTCCCCGTGTCCAGGCCGTCCGGCCCCGTGAGGCACGCCGCGCGCCTCCGCCCACGGCCTTCGGCCCGGATCGGCGTGGCGTCCACCGGGTCACTGCTGCCCTCCCCACCGTTCTGGCTGTGCGTCTGCTTGCTCGTGCTGTGCAAGACGTGTCACCAGGGGCACCAGTTCCGGCAGCCCGGCCCCGTCCGACTGGACGAGTCTCCTCGGATGCGGGCGGCGGCACGGAGGGTCAGGGCCGTTGGTCATCGCCGACGCGCGAGGAGCGCTCCAGGTCTGCGGGCCTGCGCTGCCGGTCTGCCGCCACGGCGTGCTGCCAGCTGGCGCATAACAAAAGGCAAGGAGAGTGTCCGCTCCTTGCCTCTTTCAACTTATAGCGCACCGGGGGGCTTGCGGCAAGGCCCGGGAGGTGCCGCAGGATGACCGGCCAGGACCAGATCCAGCGGAAATGGCGCATTCGCGGAAAAGGCGTGTCGTTGTCAGCGGATGCGGTGCTGAACGGGGATTTTCAGGAACGGCGTGGCTGTGGACGCGGTCGGCTGAGGGCCGACGGCATGGTCCTGCGACGTGCACGTATGCGCCGGGTCTGGCGGTGAGGGCCGGGCCCGCGGGGTGAGGCCCGCGGGCGGACGGAAAACGAGCAAGGCCCGGCCGGGCCGAAGGAAAAGGTGAACGGATGGACCGCTTCGTGCTGGAACTGCGGGAGCTCGACCGGACGCAGGTCGCAGCCGTCGGCGGAAAGGGCGCTCATCTGGGTGAGCTTTCGCGGATGGAAGGCGTGTCCGTGCCAGATGGCTTTTGCGTGACGACGGACGCCTTCCGGCGGATCACGGCGGACGCGCCGTCGCTCAACGACCGGCTGGAGCAGCTGTCGCGCCTGGACCCGGACGACCGGGAGGCGATCCGCACGCACAGTGCGGACATCCGACGGACCCTCGAAGAAGTCGCCTTCCCCGACGACGTGGCGACGGCAGTCCGCCGCGCACTCCTCCGGTGCGGCGAGCGGACCGCCTACGCCGTCCGGTCGAGCGCGACGGCGGAGGACCTGCCGACGGCCTCCTTCGCGGGCCAGCAGGACACGTACCTGAACGTCGTGGGCCCGGCCGCGGTCCTGCGGCACATCGGTCTGTGCTGGGCCTCGCTGTTCACCGAACGAGCCGTGACCTACCGCCTGCGCAACGGCCTCGGCCAGCGGACGGTCCACATGGCCGTGGTCGTGCAGCAGATGGCCTTCCCGCAGGCGTCCGGTGTCCTCTTCACGGCCGACCCCGTCACGTCCGACCGCAAGGTCGCCTGCGTGGAGGCCGGACTGGGACTCGGCGAGGCGCTGGTCTCCGGCCTGGTGAACCCCGACGTCTACCGGGTGCGCGACGGCGACGTCGTCGCCAAGGCGGTCGCCAGCAAGCAGCGGGCCGTCCACGCCTCGCCGGGAGGCGGAACACGGCAACAGGCCGTCGAGTCGGCACGGCAGGAGAAGCCGGCACTGACGGACGCGCAGGTGCTGCGGCTCGCGCAGCTGGGACGGCGGATCGAAGCGCACTTCGGCTGCCCGCAGGACATCGAGTGGTGCCTGGCCGACGACGGCTTCCAGATCGTGCAGAGCCGGCCGATCACCACGCTGTTCCCCGTCCCGGAGACCGGCGACGGAGCCAACCACGTCTACGTCTCCGTCGGCCACCAGCAGATGATGACCGACCCCATGCGGCCCCTGGGGCTCTCCCTGTGGCAGCTGACGACCCCCCGGCCGATGTGCGAGGCCGGCGGGAGGCTGTTCGTCGACGTCACCCCGCGACTGGCGTCGCCAGCGAGCCGCGACGGAATCCTCCAGGCCCTCGGGAGCTCCGACCCGCTGATCCGGGACGCGCTGGAGACCGTCCTCGCCCGCGACGGCTTCATCCGGCCGCTCCCGGACGAGGGCCCCGCCGAGCCGGTCCCCGGCGGCACACCGGAGCCAGTCGAGACCGATCCGGCCATCGTCACCGAACTGATCAGGCGCAACCAGGCATCCCTCGCCGCGTTGCAGCACGACATCCAGGCGAAGTCCGGAGGGCCGCTTCTCGACTTCATCCTGGCGGACGTCCAGGAGCTGAAACGGCTCCTGTTCGACCCGTACAGCCTGCGGGTGATCACGGCGGGCATGGACGCCGCGTCGTGGCTCAACGAGCACCTGCGGGAGTGGCTGGGCGAGAGGAACGCGGCCGACACGCTCACCCAGTCCGTCCCCCACAACGTCACCTCGGAGATGGGGCTGGCACTCCTCGACGTCGCAGACGTGATCCGCCCTCACCCGGACGTCGTCGCCCTCCTGCGCGACGCCGAGGACGAGAGCTTCCTCGACGAGCTGGCCGGGCTCGACGGCGGACGGGAGGCGCGTGACGCCATCACGGCCTACCTCGACACGTACGGCATGCGCTGCGTCGGCGAGATCGACATCACCAGGCCGCGCTGGAGCGAACGCCCCACCACGCTGCTGCCCATGCTCCTCTCCCACGTCGACACCTTCGAACCGGGCGCCGCGAGGCGGCACTTCGAGCAGGGACGGCAGGAGGCGCGGCGCAAGGAGGAGGAACTGCTGGAGCGGTTGCGCGCCCTGCCGGACGGGGAGCGGAAGGCCGCAGAGACCAAGCACATGATCGACCGCGTCCGGACGTTCACCGGTTACCGCGAGTATCCGAAGTACGGCATGGTCAGCCGGTACCTCGTGTACAAGCGGGCCCTGCTGGAGGAGGCCGGGCGCCTCGTGCACGCCGGCGTACTCCGCGAGACGGAAGACGTCTTCTTCCTGCGGTTCCAGGAACTGCACGACGCCGTGCGCACCAACCGGGTCGACCACGACCTCATCCGGCGGCGCCAGGACGCGTTCCGGTCCTACCAGGCGCTCACCCCGCCGAGGGTGCTCACCTCGGACGGCGAGGCCCTCACCGGAACGTACCGACGCCACGGACTGCCAGCCGGGGCACTGGCCGGCCTGCCGGTGTCCGCCGGGACCGTCGAAGGGCGGGCCCGAGTCGTCCTGGACATGACGGAGGCCGCTCTCGAACCGGGCGACATCCTGGTCACGGCCCACACGGACCCCAGCTGGTCGCCCCTGTTCGTCGCGGCCACGGCTCTGGTGACGGAGGTCGGAGGACTGATGACGCACGGCGCGGTGGTCGCGCGGGAGTACGGCCTGCCAGCCGTCGTCGGCGTGGACCGCGCCACCCGGCTCATCCAGGACGGCCAGCACATCCGAGTCAACGGCACCGACGGCTACGTCGAGATCGTCTCCACTAGCTGACGGAGCGAGTCTCACAGTCCCGCTGCCGTCCGGTGGGAGCGTCGGCAGCCTCCGGAACGGTCAACCTGGTCGAGCCGTGACTGCGGGACGCGGTGCCCGTACGCGGCCGGAACTGGTGACGGACCCGCGAGGCCACACCGGAGCGCTGAGACGCCGCCTCCCTCGGTTCCGTCGGACCCGGCCCTGCCTCGCCGGATTGACCAGCAGGGCCAGGGCGGCACCCCCCGTCAGGACGAACTCCCGGACGGGCGCAGTAGGGCACCGGCGACGAGCGCGCGCTCCGTGAGGACGGCCACGACGCACGCCGTGCGGGCGCAAGTTCCCGACGGAGGCGCGGGCCAACATGCCGCAAGCCTACGGCTCACCACGACGACGCCATCTCCAATCACCATGGGCATCCGTGCCCGGTGCGCCCCGAAACCAGCCGGTCGTCCAGCGGCGTGGACTCCGCGACGGAGTTGAGCCAGAAGGCGAAGACAGCGAACACCACGCCTGATGTGAGCAGTACGCAGACGGTCGACGCCTGGAGCAGACGATTTCTGAGGGGTATCCCCAGGCCCTCGTGGTGCCGAGTACGGACGGACGTCCCATTGGGCACCGCACCAGCCGGAGGCCGAACGTGTCGCGGCGGCGCAGGTACGCGGAGGCGAGCAGGCCTGGCGGACCGCGCTCAAGCGGCGCCGTCGTCGCCCGCGTCCCGACGGTGACTTGACATGCGGCGCAGGGGGCAGGGGGCAAGGGGCAGAAGAACTTCGTGCTGCTCGGTGGGAAGCGGATGACTCAGACGGACCCGTCACATGTCTGGCACCGGCGGATGGCCACGCGCGCTGTGTTGCCCTCGGTTGCCTGCAAGGGATGGTTGGGCGAGATGCGAGTCCACGAGCCCTCGGCCGCAGTGGTCCAGCCCCACCTGGGGCTCTTCACTTCTCTCTCGGTGAGGTGCATGCATCCAGGAAGGTGTGCGTACCGCGTCGGCGAGATGAGGATGGTGTTGGGGCCCCAGCTCCCCCACTCTGGGTGCACAGCAGTCGTGCGTTGAGGCGGCCGGGAGCATGCGCAGCCCGCTCCGATGAGCATGTCGCAGTGGTCGCAACGGTGATTGGCCATGAACGACTGTCCTCCACAGACTGAGATGTGCTCTCGAATTGGTCTGATAGAGACTAACGGGCCGGGACTTGTTCACCACCGGGCCGACAGGTGTCTCTCAGGGCGTGTGATGCGGTGGCCGGTAGGAGGGCCAAGCCTCAGGGGCAGTGGTGATGTAGGCGGCGACCGCAGAGCTCGAGCAGGATCCTCGGATCGTTCGCAGCGTCAATCATTGATTGACGTCCCGTTGAACGGCATTGCAGAAGGTAGCAGTTGTTGTCACCTGGACCGACTGAGACCTCGCTGATGACCAGCCTGGAAATCCCGAAGGGCCGGGCTCTCGCTTCTGAGGAAGTCATCTCTCGATCTCTTGCATGCTGTGTCGAGCGAGCGGATCTCATAGCTCATCCGCTATTCCCGAGTTCTTCAGCTTGCCGGCCTCTGAAGAGTCACGCTGCCCGGTCCCAGGCGCGTAGCAGTCCATCTTGACTCCCATCCCGTCTGCCGACGGTCCACACACCGTGGAGCAAGCGCGGTGCCGAGCGTCCAGGTGGAGCGCCACTGCACAAACGATCTGAACGCCCGGTGCCGTGCCTGCTTGGCCCTGCCTGGGTCGACGGCAGACGGGATGGGAGTCCAGTCCTCTACCTCAACAACCCACGGTCCGCGCCCGGCCCACGGGACCCCCCCATCCTGGAGTTTGAGTGCTCCGCCGGAGACACGAGCCGCACTCGCATACCGCCTCGGCCACATCGCGGTCCGCCACCCATCAACCCACGCTGCCAGGCGTGCGGACGACGCCCGGGCTGGAGCGGGGCGTCAGACAGGAGTGCAGGCCCGGGCGACGGGCCGCGCGCACCGCGCCGTGCGCGGCGGGTGCCTGTCGTTGACGTTCTCGGTGGTGAAGGCATCCGCGCAGGATGGCAGGGCCCCGGTGTTCGGTGGGCGAGAGCGAGGGAGGTGGGTGCGGGCCGGGCAGTCGACGGAGCGGGCGGCGCTGATCTACCAGCACTCGGACGACGGCCGTCAGCAGGAGGTGGCCGGTGGGCTCGACAGGCTGGTGCGCGGGGAGCGGAACAAGGACGGTGCGGGGGCTTCTGGTGCGGATCTGGTGCAGGACGCTTAGGGCGGTCTAGACAACGAGTAAGGCCCAGGTCGTTGACCTGGGCCTTCGTGGTGGAGCGGGCGACGGGAATCGAACCCGCGCTATAAGCTTGGGAAGCTCATGTTCTACCATTAAACTACGCCCGCGCGAAGCGGTGCCGCCCTCGCGGGTGGCCTGCTCATCGCGGCACACTGTACCCCATTCGGGACCCCCGGCGCACAGGCCGCGGGGTCCCTTTTGATGTGCCGCGACGTGGGCAGACGGGGGGCGGCGAGGGGTCGTCGGGGCGTACGGTGGTGACGGGTGCGGTGCTCGCCGCGTCGCCCGGTACGTCCCCTAGGGTGGCTTTCGTCCTCGCGTCGTCCACGTGATTGGGGAGAGGGAACCGATGGAGTCCACCGTCGTCCGCTGCGCCGAAGGCCATGAGTTCAGCACCGCTACGTTCCCGATGCAGCAGCTCGGCAGCGAGCGGATCGGGCCGGGCCGCCTGCTGCGGTGTCCGCGGTGCGCGCGGTTGCGGAACGCCGTGCCGGTGGCCGGCCGCAAGCGCTGATCAGGTGTGACGCGCCGGACGGGGCCGGGGCCGATGCGGCCGGGTCCCGTCCGGACGCGTACGCTCGGGACGTGCTTCTCTCAGACAAGGACATCCGTGCCGAGCTGGCCACGGGCCGGGTGCGGATCGAGCCGTACGACGCGGCGCTCGTGCAGCCGTCGAGCATCGACGTCCGGCTGGACCGCTACTTCCGGGTGTTCGAGAACCACCGCTACCCGCACATCGACCCGGCCATCGAGCAGCCGGACCTGACGCGGCTCGTGGAGCCGGAGGGTGACGAGCCGTTCATCCTGCATCCGGGTGAGTTCGTGCTGGCGTCGACGTACGAGGTCGTGACGCTGCCGGAGGACATCGCGTCGCGTCTGGAGGGCAAGAGCTCGCTGGGGCGTCTCGGTCTGCTGACGCACTCCACGGCCGGGTTCATCGACCCGGGTTTCTCCGGTCACGTGACGCTGGAGCTGAGCAACATGGCGACGCTGCCCATCAAGCTGTGGCCCGGGATGAAGATCGGGCAGCTGTGCATGTTCCGGCTCACGTCGCCGGCCGAGTACCCGTACGGGTCGGCGCAGTACGGGTCGCGCTACCAGAACCAGCGCGGTCCCACGCCGTCCCGTTCCTACCGCAACTTCGACCGGACCCAGGTGTGACCGGCGTGCGTGAGGAGCTGAGCTACGAGCGTTTCGGGCAGGCCGTGCGGGAGCTGGCGCGGACGATCGCCGACGACGGTTTCGAGCCGGACATCATCCTGTCGGTGGCGCGCGGCGGCGTCTTCGTGGCGGGCGGGCTCGCGTACGCGCTGGACTGCAAGAACCTCCACCTGGTCAACGTCGAGTTCTACACCGGGGTGGGAACGACGCTGCCCATGCCGGTGATGCTGGCGCCGGTGCCGAACGTGGTGGACTTCTCCGAGAAGCGGGTGCTGATCGCGGACGACGTCGCGGACACGGGCAAGACGCTCAAGCTCATCCACGACTTCTGCTCGGGCCACGTCGCGGAGGTGCGCAGCGCGGTGATCTACGAGAAGCCGCAGTCGCTCGTGCGGTGCGAGTACGTGTGGAAGCGCACGGACGAGTGGATCAACTTCCCGTGGAGCACCGAGCCGCCGGTGGTGCGGCGGGGCGGGCAGGTGCTGGACGCGTAGTCGCACGCCAACTCCGGTTATGTGTCCGGCAGTTCACTCTCAAGCGTGGTTCGCGGGCTGAGGAACGTACTGGCGGGGGCGCGGGGGTAATGCTGGGCGCGTCCGGGTTGCGCGACGCCGGGAGAATCTTCGTGACACAGCCCTACGAACTGCCCGATTTCTACACGCCGTACCCCGCACGGCTCAGTCCGCACGTGGCGGAGGCGCGGGACCACTCGACGCGATGGGCCCGCGGGATGGGGATGCTGGAGGGGTCGGGCATCTGGGAGGAGTCCGACCTCGCCGCCCACGACTACGCCCTGCTGTGCGGCTACACCCACCCCGACGCGTCGGCGCCCGCGCTCTCGCTCGTCACCGACTGGTACGTGTGGGTGTTCTTCTTCGACGACCACTTCCTGGAGTGCTTCAAGCGGACCCAGGACCGCGCGGGCGGCAAGGCGTACCTGGACCGGCTCCCGCTGTTCATGCCGATGGACCTGTCCGAGGGGACGCCCGAGCCCGCCAACCCGGTGGAGGCCGGGCTCGCGGACCTGTGGGCGCGGACGGTGCCGCACATGTCACTCCCGTGGCGGGCGCGGTTCGCCGAGAGCACGGAGAACCTGCTCAACGAGTCGTTGTGGGAGCTGTCCAACATCAACATCGGGCGGGTGCCCAATCCCGTCGAGTACGTCGAGATGCGCCGCAAGGTGGGCGGCGCGCCGTGGTCGGCGGGGCTGGTGGAGTACGCGGCCGGGGCCGAGGTCCCGGCGGTGATCGCCGGGTCGCGGCCGATGGCGGTGCTGCGGGACGCGTTCTCCGACGGTGTCCACCTGCGCAACGACCTGTTCTCCTACGAGCGGGAGACGCGGGACGAGGGCGAGCTGAGCAACGGTGTCCTCGTCCTGGAGCACTTCCTGGGCTGTTCCACGCAGGAGGCGGCCGAGGCCGTCAACGACCTGCTCACCTCGCGGCTCCAGCAGTTCGAGAACACGGCGCTCACCGAGGTGCCCGCCCTGTGCGCGGAGTACGGGCTGACGCCCGGCGAGTGCGCCGACGTCGCCGCGTACGCCAAGGGCCTCCAGGACTGGCAGTCGGGCGGCCACGAGTGGCACATGCGCTCCAGCCGTTACATGAACAAGGCCGGGACGGGCACGAGCGGGCAGCTCTTCCCCGGTCCGACGGGTCTGGGCACGTCGGCGGCCGACGTGCGGCTGACGACGCGGCGGGCGGAGGCCGCCCGCGCCCGGACGTTCACCCACGTCCCGTACCAGCGTGTGGGTCCCTCGCTGCTGCCGGACTTCGACATGCCGTTCCCGGCCCGCTCCAACCCGCACCTGGACGAGGCCAGGGCGCACGTCCTGGAGTGGGCGGCGGCGATGGGCATGCTCGGGCCGCAGCCGGGTGTGCCGCAGTCGGACGTGTGGGACGCCGAGCGGCTGGCGGGGTTCGACCTCGCCCTGTGCTCCTCGGGGCTCGGGCCGGGCAGTGACGCGGAGGAGCTGAAGCTCTCCGCGTGCTGGCTCACCTGGGGCACGTACGGCGACGACTACTACCCGGTGGTGTACGGGTACCCGCGGGACCTGGCGGGTGCGAAGGCCACCACCGAGCGGCTGAAGCTGTTCATGCCGGTGGAGGACGCCGCGGCCGGGTCCGCCGCGGTACCGGTCAACGCGCTGGAACGCGGTCTGGCCGACCTGTGGGTCCGCACTGCGGGCCCGATGCCCGAGGAGGGGCGGCGCAAGTTCCGTACGGCGGTGGAGGAGATGACGGCGAGCTGGTTGTGGGAGCTGGCCAACCAGGCGCAGAACCGCATCCCCGATCCCGTCGACTACGTCGAGATGCGGCGGCACACCTTCGGCTCGGGGATGACGAAGTCCCTGGCGCGGCTGCGGCACGGGCACACGCTGCCCGAGGAGCTGTTCCGCAGCGGCACGATGGCGTCGCTGGAGAACGCGGCGTCCGACTACGCGTGCCTGCTCAACGACGTGTTCTCGTACCAGAAGGAGATCGAGGTGGAGGGCGAGGTGCACAACGGCGTCCTCGTCGTGCAGAACTTCTTCGGCTGCGACTACCCGACGGGCCTGCGCATCGTGGACGACCTGATGCGGTCCCGGATGAGCCAGTTCCAGCACGTGGTGGCGCACGAACTACCCGTGCTGTGTGACGACTTCGAGCTGGACGGCGGGCAGCGCGCGGCGCTGGACGGGTACGTGCGGGATCTGGAGAACTGGCTGTCCGGCATCCTCGTCTGGCACCGGGACTGCCACCGGTACGCGGAGGCGGACCTGCACCGGCCGTTCGCCCTGCCCGTGCCGACGGGTCTCGGCACGTCGGCGGCCCGTCTGGTGTTCGCGGGCGCGTAACCCGCGGCGCGGCGCGCGCCGTCGCTGGCCGACGGCGTGTGCCGTCGCTGGCTGCTGGAGGAGCGACGGCCGCCGCCCGCGCCGGTGCCTAAGCCTCCGCCTGTCCGGTCCCGGGCCCGGGGGCCGGGCGGGCGAGCACCGGTTCGCGGGGCAGGTCGAGGGCGAAGTGGGCGCGGTAGGCGTCCAGCACCTCGTCCGCGGTCAGCGCGTGTTCCTCGCGCCGCCCGTCGGGGCCGGTGGTGACCAGGGTGCGGCCGCTGAGCGTGAGCCTGCCTCCGTCCTCGGTGAGCCGGGAGCAGACGAGGGAGCGGGTGAAGTGGGAGCGCGGTGAGGTGCGGTGCCACCAGGCACCGGTCTCGAAGTCCGCGAGCGCGCGCGGTCGCTGCTCCACGCGGTACTGGGGGCGTCCGTCGCGCAGGACGTCCAGGTCGCCTTCGGCGGTGGGGGTGACGCGGAAGGTGCCGCCGGGGTCGTGCTGGTCGCCCGCGTCGTCCAGGCTCAGCGGGTACGTGCTGTGGCGGCCGAATCCGGCGTCGGCGAGCCAGGCGCCGCCGTCCGCGTCGCGGACGTGCAGGGCCAGGTGGTCGTAGGGCACCCCGGGGTGCCCTTCCTCGGTGAAGACCCGGGCGGCGAGCAGCCCGACCCGGTACCCGAGCGCGGTGAGCAGCGCGGCGAACGCCCCGTTGAGCTCGTAGCAGAAGCCGCCGCGCCGGTCGTGCACGATCTTGCCGAGCAGCGCCTCCTCGGCCAGCACGACGTCCTGCCCCAGGTGGATGGACAGGTTCTCGAACGGCACCGCGATCAGGTGCCGCCGTTGCAGGTCGCGCAGGGCGGCGGCGTCGGGGGCGGCGGGCCGTCCGGCCGCGATGCGCTCCAGGTAGGCGTCCACGGAAGCTGCGTCCATGGGACCAGTATCCGTGACGGCGCGCGGTTTCCTTCGGCCGCGGCAGCTGGCGACGGCGTCCGGACTCTGTCCGTTCCGTGCGCCGCTGACCTGCGTCTTCCACTGACCTGAGCGTGGGGTTGTCAAGTTAGCTGCCCTCGCGCTATACAAGAAGACGTAGGGCATCGCTGACCACCGTCACAGCGAAGGAGATGACCGTGATGCTCATGCGTACCGACCCCTTCCGGGAGCTCGACCGCCTCACCGAGCGGCTCACCCAGCAGCTCCCGGGCACGACGGCCCGCCCCGCGAGCATGCCGATGGACGCCTACCGCTCCGGCGACACGTTCGTGGTCCACTTCGACCTTCCCGGCATCGATCCGGAGACGGTGGACCTCGATGTCGAGCGCAACGTCCTGACCCTCCGCGTCGAGCGCCGCTCCCCGGCCCCCGAGGGCGCGGAGATGCTCGTCGCCGAGCGGCCCACCGGGGCGTTCAGCCGTCAGCTCTTCCTCGGCGAGACGCTCGACACCGAGCGCATCGACGCCTCCTACGAGGCCGGGGTGCTGACCCTCCGCATCCCCGTCGCCGAACAGGCCAAGCCCCGGAAGATCCGGATCTCCGGCGGCGGCGAGCCCCGGCAGATCTCCCCCTGACGTCACCGTCACCGTCCCCCGACACACAGACACACCGACACCGGCACACGTACAGAAGACGAGACACGCGGTCCGGCACGGACCGGGAAGGGAAGAGGCAACGTCATGCGGTGGAGCGAGTTCGTGGACACCGTGCGCGACCGGGGGCAGTACCCCACCAGCGGTGAGGCCGAACGGGTCGCCCGGCTCGTCCTCGCCGCCCTGTCGGAGCTGCTCACGGGCCGGGAGCGGGCGGAGCTGGCCGTCCACCTGCCCGCCGAGGCGGCGCTCGTCGTGGCGCGGGAGAGCCGGCCCACCCGGCCGGTACCGGCGGCGCAGTTCGTCGACGCCCTCGCGGCCCGGGTCCCCGGCGCCACCGCGGCCACCGCCCGCTGGGACGTCGGCACCGTGTTCGGTGTGGTGGCCGAGGCGGCCGGGAAGGCGATGATCGAGCGGATCACGGACCGGCTGCCGACCGGCTACGGCCTCCTGTTCGGCCGTGCGGAGCTGTCCCGCCCGGAGGCCGTCCCGGCGGCGTGACGGGGCCGCGCGTAACGCGCCGGACCGGGCGGACGGCCGCCGGGCCCGGCGCGTTACGCTCGCGCCGTCGGGGCCGCGCGTGCCGCCGGGCGGGGTGCGTGCCGACGGGCGGCGTGCGTGCCGCCGCGTACCGACGACGAGAGGGGTGCGGTTCGTGGACGACCGGAGGCCCGCCGCGTGGTGAGGCGGCTCGTCGCGCGGCTGTGGCACGCGCTGCGCGGACCGGCGCAGTGGCGGCTGCTGTGGCTGGCCAACGCGACGTTCATGGTCGGCGTCACCGGTGTCGTCCGGGACGGCGAGGGGCGGGTGCTGCTCCTGCGGCACCGGCTGTGGCCCGAGGACCGGCAGTGGGGACTGCCGTCCGGATACGCCGTCCGGGGCGAGGAGTTCGGCCGCACGGTGGAACGCGAGGTCAAGGAGGAGACGGGCCTCGACGTGCGGGCCGGTGAGCTGGTGTACCTGCGCAGCGGGTACCGGCTGCGGCTGGAGGTGGCCTACGAGGCGCTGCTCGTCGGCGGCACGCTGGAACTGGACGCCTTCGAGATCCTGGACGCGGGCTGGTTCCCGCCCGACGCCCTGCCCGAGCGGCTCCAGCCCGCGCACCTGCCGCTCATCCACGGCCGCCGGGGCTGACGCCCGGCGCTGGGGCGCGCGCCGGGACGTCCGCGACGGCTCCGCGCGCGGGCCGGGTCAGCCGTCCGTCCGGGTCAGCCGTCCGCGAGCGGGGTGAACAGCGTGTCGTTGCCCGGGACGCCGGTGCGGTCCTCGCCTCCGGCGCGGTGGCGCCAGCGGAAGGGCAGGCCGTGGGCGTGGCGGCAGCGCGGTCCCGTCATGAGCTGGAAGTGCACGTGCGGCTCGGAGGAGTTGCCGGAGTTGCCGCAGCGGGCGAGCAGCTCACCGGCGCGGACGGCCTGCCCCGGGACCACCGCGAGCGAACCGCGCCGCAGGTGGGCGGCGAGCGCGTACGTCCCGTCGCCGAGATCCAGGACGACGTGGTTGCCCAGCAGCCGGTTCACGCCCGCCACCGAGCGGACGAGCCCCTCGGCGAAGAGGAGGAGCAGCGCGGGCCACGACGTGCGGCTGAGGTGGTCCCGCGCACCGTCGTGGACGACGGCGACCGTCCCGTCGGCGGGGGCCAGCACCGCCGTCCCGTAGGCGGGGAACGCCTCGGGGCGGCGCGCCAGCGGCCACCAGGCGAAGCCGGGCCGCTCGCCGCCGTCCTCCGGTTCGTGGACCACGTCGATGGCGTACGTCTGCGCGCACGCGTGCGTCCCGTGACTGGGCACCTTGCCCGCCGGGCCGTTCAGCGCCCGCCAGCGCCCGCGCACCGGCGCCGTGACGAGCCGGGGCGCGGCGTCCCGCGTCCGGCGCGTCCGGTCCCGGTGGAACGCCAGGTGGCCCGCGCCGGAGAGGGCGAGGAGCGCGGTTCCCGTCGCCCAGGCCGCCATCGACCAGCCGGTGAGGGCGAGCGCCACCACGGCGGCCGCGAACGCGGTGTTGCGCCACCGCGCCAGGGCCGGGAGGGGGGACGGGCCGGGCGCGCGCATGGCGCCACGGTAGCCGGTGGCCGCGCACCCGGGGCGCGGCGGGGCGGGGTGCGGGGTGCCACGTCAGGCGGGTGGGGTCTGCCGAAACCGCTGCGAAGTCGCGTCCGCTCCAGCACAATCGGTGACCGTGCGACGTTGCGGTGCGGGAGGCGGGCCTCCCGCGGACGGGGTCCGGGGGTGCGGCACTGAGGATCTTCATCAGTCACGGGGCGGGCAAGGACGCCTGCGTCGAACAGGCGCTGGAGCTGATCGTGCCGCCGCTGCAGAAACGGGGCTACACCGTCTTCACCGACATGGACAGCCTGCGCGTGGGGGACGCCTGGCACCCGGTCCTGTACGAGGAGATGTACCTGTGTGACGCGGCGATCGTGCTGCTCGGCCCCGAGACGGTCCGGGAGTCGGACTGGGTGCGGCGCGAGGCGGACGTCCTGATGGGTCGGCACATCGTGCGCAGCCTGCGCGTCGTCCTGCCCGGGTTCCTGGGCACCCAGGACACGAAGACGGCCCGCAAGCGCGGCTTCAGCGCTCTGCTCCAGATCCAGACGGCGATGCTGCGGCGCACCACGACGCCGCTGCCCGGGGGCGGCGACGTGCAGCGGGTCACGGACTGGCTCGTCGCCGAGTTCGCCCCGGTCGGCTTCCCGACGGCCAGGGAGCAGCCGTTCCACACCTGGACCCAGCGCATCGCCGGGTACCTCCGGACGGCCCGCGACCGAGACTTCGACACGCTGACGGACGCGGCCGCCGCGCTGGGCTGCCTCGGCGACGAGCTGATGCACATGCGGGCGAAGGTCGGTGGCGAGCTGTTCCTCGCGCACCGGCTGCTCGACGCGGGCAAGGGCGTGCGCGGCCCGGAGGACGCGGACACGGCGCCCGGGCCGGACGGCGGGGCGAGCGCGGCTGGCGGGGACGGCGGGGACGGCCCCGCGGACGAGGGCGGCCCCGCGGACGGGGACGGCCCCGCGGGCGGGAACGGCGCCCCGCTCCCGGAGGGGACCCTGCCCCCGGACGAACCGCTGCCGCCGGACGACGGCGGCGCCGTCGACTGGCACGGGTGCCGCGACCGGCACGACCGGCTGCCGGGCGCGCTCGCGGCGCTGCGGCCCGTCCTCGCGGCCGAACCGCTGGCGCACCTGGCCGAGGAGATCCTGCCCGGCTGGGTCCACCCGGCGGCGTCCGACGCCTTCGTGCCGCCCCGCCCGGACGGCGGGGGCACGTCCGGTCCCGGTCCCGTCCTGCTGCTCGGCGCGTACGACGACTGGACGGCGGAGCAGCACGTGCAGCGCGCCCTGTACCGCGAGCCGGACAGCTACTTCCTCGCCGGGCTGCCGCAGCGCGACACACTGCCGGGGGACGAGTCCAGCCCGGCCGAGGAACTGCTCGCCACCTGCCTCACCGCCCTGCGGGGCGTCTTCCGGCTGCCACCGCGCATGCCGCTCGGCCCGGACACCGTGCGCCCGCACGCACGCGTCCGCGAGTACCTCGTCATCAGTTCCCAGGACTACCCGCTGCGGGACGTGGCCGAGGTCGTGGGCGCCCTGCACCGCAACTACCCCTGGCTCGTCGTCGTGGTCCTCACCCCGCAGGGCGTGCCCGGCGAGGAGGAGCTGCGCCGCTGCGGACTGGCGCACGCGGTGCCGGTGCGCCCGGCGCTGTCCGCCGCCGCCGAGCAGCGCGCCTACGACCTCAAGACGCGCCTGGACGCCGTCGTGCAGCCGGCCGGCTGACGCGGCGCCGCCGGGGCGCACCGGAACGAACCGAGAGGCTGGACCATGACCGACCCGAGCGGCCCCCAGGCCGACATGCCGGACCGCGACGACGGTCTGGTGTACGTCATGCCCGGTGATCTGGACCTCGCCGTCAAGGTCGCGCTGGCCGCCGGACGTCCGCTGCTGCTGCGCGGGAAGCCGGGCTCGGGCAAGTCGTCCATGGCGCCCTGGGTGGCCCGCGAGAAGCAGTGGCGCTACTACGACTTCGTGGTGACGTCGCAGACCAGGGCCAGGGACCTCCAGTGGACGTTCGACGGGGTGCGGCGGCTGGCGGACGCGCAGGGCAACGCGCTGCTGGACCCGGACGCGTACGTCGAACCGGGGCCGCTGTGGTGGGCGTTCGCCCCGCGCTCCGCCGCCGCCCACGTCCGGGCGGGCCGCAGGCGGCGCGGCGAGGCACCATCGGACGGGACGGACGGGACGGACGGGACGGCGGACGCGGACCCAGCCGCAGCCGCAGCCGGAGCCGGAGCCGGAGCCGCAGCCGGAGCCGCAGCCGCAGCCGCAGCCGCAGACACCGGCGGTTACCGGCATCCGCAGGAGCTGCGGAACGCCGGGCGCTCCCCGGGGCACGCCGTCGTCCTGATCGACGAGATCGACAAGGCCGATCCGGACGTCCCCAACGGGCTGCTGGTGCCGCTGGCCTCGCGCGGGTTCACGGTCGCGGAGTCCGGGACGCGGGTGGAGATCGAGACCGCCGGGGACGCGGCGCGGGAACGGCCGTTCCACCGGCACCTGGTCGTCATCACGACGAACGAGGAGCGGGAGCTGCCGCAGGCGTTCCTGCGGCGCTGCGTCATCGCCGAACTGACCCCGCCCACCTCGGTGGAGGACCTGGTCCGCATCGCGGAGCGGCACCTGACCGCCCGGCTGGGGGAGGCCGTCCCCGCGGACCTCGCCCTGGCGGAGGCCCTGGCCAAGGAGTTGGGGGACGTGCGGGAGGACGCGCGCCGGCACAACATCCGGCCGCCCAGCACGGCCGAGTACCTGGACGCGCTGTGGGCCTGCCGGTCGCTGGGCATCGGGGTGCAGAGCGAGCAGTGGGACGCCGTCCGGGGGCTCACCCTCCTCAAACCGCAGCACCTGCGGGACTGACCGGTGTCCGCCGACGAACCGCCCGGCCCCGGGCCCCGGCCGCCCGCCGCCGCCCTCCCCGCCGCGCCCGCCGCCCTCCCGGCCGCCCTCCCGGCCGCCCTCCCGGCCGGGCGCCCGGCCGGGGAGATCTGGGCCGGGGACATGGCCCGGGTCGTCGCCGCGCTCGGCCCGGAGGCCGCGGACCACGCGACGCTCGGCCGGATCGCGGCGCTGCTCGGAATGGCCCGGCCCGCGCCCGCACCCCGCGCCGCCGGGCCCCGCCCCGTCCGGCGGGCGGCGTCCGCCGGACCCCTGGCCCCGTCCCGCCCGGTGCCCGCCGCCGCGCCCCGGTCCGGCGCCGCGCCCCGGCCCGCCGCGCCCGATCCGCCGCTGCTCACCCCGCTCGGCACGGACGCCGGGTCCCGGTCGTGGAGCGAACCGGCGCTCGCGGAGCCGGCCGGCCGGAAGGACACCGGACGGCCCCCGTACCAGTCGCTGCTGCCGCCCAGCTCGGAGGCCGCGACGCTGCACCTGCTGCTGTCCCGCGTCGTCCGCGAGGGACCCGTCGACGTCGACCGGCTGCTGCGCCTGCTGGCCAGGGGCGAGTCCCCGGCCGAGCTGCCGCGCCAGCCCGTCCGCACCCTGCGCTTCGGCGTGCAGGTGCTCGTGGACCTCGGCGCGGGCATGCAGCCCTTCCTGCGGGACCAGGCGGAACTGGTCGAGCGGGTCACCACGATCGCCGGGCGCCACCACCGGGACGTGCGGTACTTCACCGGCTGCCCCCTGCACCGGTCGGGGCGCGAGGCCGGGTGGACGTGGAAGCCCTACCGCCCCCCGGCGAACGGCACCCGCGTGCTGGTGCTCAGCGACTTCGGGCAGCTGCCGGAGGGCGACGGCACCCCGGCCGGCCTGCGGGCGGACTGGCAGACGACGGTGCGGCTGATCCGGCGCGGCGGCTGCCTGCCCGTCGCCCTGGTGCCGCTGCCGCCCGCACGGCGTCCCGCGTGGCTGACCGCGCTGCTGCCGGTGCTCGGCTGGGACCGGAGCACCACGGCGGCGATCACCCAGGCGAGGCTGTCATGAGGGCGCGCGGTTCCCGCATCCCGGGCCGTGAACCGCCCGAACCCGAGGTCGCGGACCTCCCGGAACCGGTGCGGCTGCTCGCCGTCGCCCTCAGCACCGCGACCCGCGTCGAACCGGAACTGCTGCGGGCCATGCGCGTCGAGGTGCGCCCCACCCTGGACGTGGGCGCCGAGTCGTCGCTGTGGTTCGGCCCCTGGTCCGCGCGCAACGGCGCCGACTACATGGCGCTGCGACGGCCGCTGCTCGCGCCGCTGCGCGACCTGCTGCGCGCCGAACTCGCCGGGAGCCGGGAGCGGGACGCCGTCCGCCGGGCGGGTGACGTCGTCTTCCGCGCCCACCACTCCTTCTCCCCCGCGCTCGCGCTGGAGGAGCGGCTGACCTGGACGGCCGTGCTGGCCGACGCGGGTCTGCGCGCCGTCGCCGCCGAGGAGCCGGACACCACCATCGACCGGCTGCTGGAGAGCGCGCTGCGCGCCGCGGTGGAGCGGCCCGAGCGCCGGGACGGGCTGCGGCGCTGGCTCACCGGCGCCTGGCGCCGCCTTCCGGAGCGGGTGCGCCGGGCTCCGGCCGCACGGGACCTGCGCGCGGTGCTGGAGGACGGCACCGGCTCCCCGGCGAGCGCCCCGTCCGACCCGGGCGCGGGGGTGGCGGACGTCGTGCTGCACGTGCGGCACGACGGCGCCCACGTCACCGTCGGGGACCGCGCCTGGCCCGCGGAGGGCATCCTGGTGCCGGACACCCAGCCGCGCATCCTGGAGGTCTCCCCCGATCCGTCCGCCTGGCAGGACGCGGTGCGGCTGCGCGTGCCGCGCGGCGGTCGCGCCGTCGCGGACGTCGCCCACGTGCCGGTGTTCGTGCGCACCGCCCGCGGCGTCGTCTACCAGCTCGGCGCACCCGCCAGCCACGAGACGGTCGGCCCCCCGCTCCCCCGCACCGGCCGGCAGCACGACCGCGGCCTGCTGGGCACCCGCGTCGCCGACCTCACCGGCGCCGACGCCCCCGGGTTCGGCGTCGTGCTCCCCCCGGCGGACGCGGACGACGGCTCCCCGGGCGGCGGCCCCGGGGCCGCTCGGCTGCCCCGCGTCCTGCACGCCGCTCGGGCGCGCGGCGGGTTCGTGCTCGTCACCGGGCCGCCCTCCAGCGGCCGGTCCCGCACGGCGTGGGAGGCCATGCGGGAGGTGCTGGACGACTGGTGGGTGTGGTGCCCGCCGTTCATCGACCGGGCCGATGCGCTGCTCGACGCCGTCCGGCACGACCGGATCGGCTCGCACACCGTCCTGTGGCTGGACGGCCTCGACGACGACCTGGCCGACCCCCTGAGCGGCGAGGCCCTGGCCGCCGCCCTCCACGACGTCCTCACCGACCCGGGGCGCACCCCGCTGCTGCTGCTCGGCACCGCCGCACCCGCCCGCGCCGCCGGTGCGCCCCGCCCCGGCCCGCGCGCCGGGGCCCTGCTGCGCCACGCCACACGCCTGGACGTCCGGTCGGGACGGCCCCCCGCGGCGACGGGCGCCGACGCCCCCGGCACCGGCGGAGGGCACCGGTTCGCGCCCCGGGGACGGCTGCCCGCGCGGCCGCGCGGGTTCGTCGGGCGGACCGCCGAGCTGGAGCGGCTGGACGACCTGTGCGCCGACCTCGTGCGCCACTCCGCGTCCACGGCGCTCGGCGTCGTCAGCGGCCTGCCCGGCGCGGGGAAGACGGCGTTCCTCACCGAGGCCGCCCACCGGCTCCGGGGCCGGGGCTGGTTCCCCGGCGGCGTGCTGTGGGTGGCCCTGGACGGCGAGCCGCTGACGTCGTCGCGGCTGCTGCGCGCCCTCGGCGTCCCGGCGGGCGGGCCCGACGGCGAACCCGCGCGCCGGGAACTGTGCGAACGCCTCCTGCGCCGGGCCACCGGAGACGGCGGCCGTCCCGTCCTGCTGGTCCTGGACGACGCCGCCGCGGTCCGCGAGCGCCACCTCGGTGTGCTCCCCGCGGTGCCCGGCCTGTGCGTGCTCATCTCCACGCGCGGCGACGGGCCGGTGCGCGACCTCTCCCCGATCACCCTGGGCCCCCTCGACCCCGCCGCCGCCGTCACCCTGCTGGCGGTGGACACCGCCCTGCACGGCGGCGACCCCGGCCGGGTGCAAGCCGACCCGGAGGCCGCGCACCGCCTCGCCGAGCTGTGCGGACGGCTGCCGCTGGCCCTGACCATCGCCGCGCGCCTGCTCGTCCACGACCCCGGCCGGACCGTCGCGGAGCTGGCCGAATCGCTGGCCCGGGCGCCGTCCCCGCTGGACTTCCTCGCCCACGGGGGCCGTTCCGTGCGGGCCGCGCTGGACGAGTCCTACGACGGTCTCACCCCGGAGCGGGCCCGGGTGTTCCGCCTGCTCGCCCTCGTTCCCGGCCCGCACTTCTCCACCGGCGTGGCCACCACCCTGCTGGACCGGCCCGCCAAGTGGCCGCTGCACCGGCTCGCCCAGTTCCACCTGCTGACCCGGGAGCCGGGGACGGGCCGCTGGCGCATGCACGAGCTGGTGCGGGAGTACGCGGACGGCCTCGGCCGTCAGCACGCCGAGGAGGACGGCCGCGCCGAGGCGTTCGGCCGCCTGGTGCGCCACTACCGGTCGTACGCGGAGCACGCCGACGTCTGGCTGCGGGAGGACAGCGGGCCGCAGGGCTCCCCGTTCACGTCCCGCCGGGAGGCCGTGGCGTGGCTGGAACGGGAGCGGGAGAGCCTGGTCGGCGCGGTGGACGCCTGCCTGCGGGAAGGGCGGGCCCCCGACGCCTCGGGCATCGCGCTCGCGCTGGCCGAGTTCCTGACCCGGGGCCGGCACTTCGAGCACCTGCTCCAGGTGATGCAGGCCGTCCTCGCCTCACCGGACGCCGACACCGACCGGTACATCAGGGCGGCGGCGCTCAACAACTTCGCCGTCGCCATGGCCCGTACCGGTGACTTCGACGCCGCGATGACCGCCCTGCACGACGCCGCCCGGCTGCACACCGAGCTGGGCAACCGCTCCGCCTACGCGCTCATGCTCGGCAACCTGGGCGCGACCCTGCTCGTGGGGAACCGGCCCGCCGACGCCGTACGGGTGCTGCGGGAGGCCGCCGCGCAGTACGAGCGGACCGACGGGGACCCGGTGGCGTACGCGCAGGTCCTCGGCAACCTGGGCGGCGCCCTGCGCCAGTCGGGGCAGCTGGTGGAGGCGGTGGACGTGCTGCGCCGGGCCGTCGCGCTGCCCGGCCGGGCCCAGGGCCCGGGCCGGGAGGAGGCGGTGCTGCTCGCCAGCCTCGGCACCGCGCTCGCCCAGGCGGGCGAGCGCGGCGAGGCGCTCGACGTGCTGGAGGAGGCCGCGCTCCGCCTGGACGCCGGCGGCGACCGGCGCGGCGGGGCCGAGGTGCTCCAGACCATCGGGCGCACGCTGATGGACGACGGCCGTTTCGACCTGGCGGTGGAGCCGCTGACCCGGGCGCGGGCCGCCTACGGCGCGCTGGGCGACGCCCAGGGGGAGGCGCGGACGGGCAACGACCTGGGCCTGGCGCTGCTGGAGGCCGGACACGGCGGTGACGCGCTGGCCGCCCTGGAGCAGGCGTACGCGCAGCACGTCAACAGCGGGAACCCGCTCGCCGCCGCTCAGACGCGCAACAACCTCGGCAACGCGCTGCGGCAGCTCGGCCGCTACGAGGAGGCCGCGCTGTGTCTGGAGGAGGCCGTGGCCGAACTGCGGGCCGCCGGGGACGAGGCGACGTGGGCGCAGGCCCTGCTCAACCTCGGTCTGGCCCGGCTCGCGCACGGCGAGGCGAAGGCGGCGGCGGAGGCGCTGCTCACCAGCGCGGAGGCGCACGCGTCGCTGGGGGACATCACCGGACGGGCACTGGCGCTGCACGCGCTCGGCCGCGCGGCCCACACCCTCGGCGACCGGCGGGCCGTGCAGCACCTGCGGGCGGCGAACGAGGCGTTCCGCCAGGGCCGTCACCTGTCGGGCCTGTTCAACTCGCTCCTGCTGACGAGCGACCTGCTCACGGCGGCCGGGCGGGCCCGGGAGGGCAGCGAGGCCCTGCGCGAGGCGTTGCAGCTCGGCGAGGAGACCGGTCAGGACGACCGGCCGGGGGGAGACGGGCAGCCCGGCGGGGACGAGCGGCGTGACGGGGACGCACAGCCCGGCGGGGACGAGCGGGACTGAGCCGCCGGACACGGCCCGGCGGGGACGCGACGCGGCCCGGGCGTCCGGCGCGGGCTCAGCGCGTCGCGGCGCCGTCCTCCGAGGCTTCCGTCCCGGCACCGGACAGCGCCGGGCCGTAGGTCACGAAGCTGACACCCATCGCCACGCCCGACTGCACCACGGAACCGCGCAGCGAGCCGCGCAGCCCCCACGGTGCCTCGCCCGCGTGGGACAGCAGGCGAGCCTCCTCGCCCCAGCGCTCCAGCCGGCCCCGGAACTCCGGATCGGCTTCGGCCCGCCGGGTGAGGACGGCGATCAGGGCCTCGGCGCGGGAGCCGCTGGCGGGCGCGGCGGCGAGCGCCGCCAGTTCCCGCTGGCCCCGCGGCGGTTCGGCGCGGCCGGGCAGCGCGCCCGGCTCCGGGCGTCCGACCAGCTCGGCCAGCCGTTCCCAGACGGTCCACGCCGTCTCTCCGACAACGGCTCCGGACGCGCCCAGCGCTGCCTTGACCAGCAGCGCGGGTGATAACGAGAAGAACACCCCACTCCCCCCTCCTGCGGCCGACAGCCCCGGTCCGAGGACCATGATGGGCGGAAACGGTCACATCCGCCCCGGCGTCGGCTCTCCTCTTTACCTACCCGTTACATCATCCCCGAACCGCTCGAAAGCCGCTCACCGGGACGGCGCGGGAGGCGTAACCGGGTCGGCGGGAGCCGCGGACGCGCCCCCCGCCAGCGGGTCCACGCCCGGCGGTCCGGCCACGGCGCCCGCGCGGAGCCGTTCGAAGACGAGGTCGAACGTGAAGCCCGCGCTGAAGCCCAGCGGCACGGTGAAGAACAGCAGCCGCCGCACGTCGAGGTCGTCCAGCAGCGCGGGCACCGTGAGGAGCTGCGAGGCGACGTAGAGCAGCACGGAGACCAGTCCGGCGCCCAGGCCGCGCACGGCCGCGCGGGACCAGCCCGCCGCCGTCTCGAAGGAGTGGCGGATGAGCGCACCGGAGACGGCGGCGAGCAGCGGGGCGGCGAGCAGCACGGCCAGGCCGCGGGCCGTCGCCGGACCGGGCCCGCCCGCGGTGACCAGCGCCGCGACGGCCGCGAGCAGGCACACGGCGGCCACCGCCAGGCCCGTCCCCGCCCGCCGGGCGCGGGAGCGCTCGACCCGCTCCAGGTCCGCAGCCGCCCGCCGCGCGCGCTCGCGCTGCCGGAGCAGGCACTCCACCAGCCGGGGTGCCGCGTCCGGTGACCAGTTGTCCCCCAGCAGCGCGATGTCGGCGTCGTCCGTGTCGTTGCGCACCTTGTCGAGGTTCACCCACACCTGGCCCGCGCCGCCGCCGAAGGCGGCCACCGGCAGCAGCGGGATGCGCTGCGACAGGGCGATGATCCCGGCGACGCGGGTGGACTGGCCGCCGCCGACGAGCAGCACCCCGTCGCAGTCCAGCAGCGTCCGGTAGTAGGACACCTCCCACTCGCCGCTGGTGTCGCGGAGCGTCTCCACCGTGACGTGGGCGCCCTCGGGCAGGGCGAAGTCCACGTCCTTGTGGCGCGGCGGGTACGCGGCGACGCGGCCGGGGGATCCCGCGTGGGAGGCGTCGGCGTAACCGGCGACGACGTCGGCCTCGACGTACTTGGGCTTGCTGGAGAAGACGGCGAGGTCGCAGTGGGCGCGGGCCAGCTCCCGGCCGAGCGCCCGGCAGGCGTCGCGGGCCCGGTCCGCCGCCCTGAGCGGTGGCGTGAACTCGCGGCCGGTGTCGACACTGCCGACGACCGCGATGAGGGGCCGGGTGCGCTGCGTCGTGGGCATGGCGCAGTCTAGCCGCGCGAGGCGGGCCGTCGTCCGCCGAACGCGTGAACTGCCGGGGGCGGTTCAGCGCGCCCCCGGCTCGTCCGCGAGGCGTTCCGCCGCCTCCGGCGACGGGGGCGCCTCCCCGGACGGCGCCTCCCCGGACGGCGGTGCTCCGGAGGCGGCGCGGGGGCCGGGCACGGCGGGCCGCGCCCGGGGGACGGCCAGGCCGCGGCGTGTCAGCGCGGCCAGTTCGGAGGCGCGGGCCCCGAGCCAGAGCAGCAGCACGGTCGGCAGGAACACCGCGTCGGCGGCGATCATGGCGAGGGAGAAGAACGGCAGGCCGAGGACGACCGCGATGGAGGCGTGCTCCAGCATCATCACGGCCAGCAGCACGTTCTTGACGCGCCGGTTGAACAGCGTGAACGGGAAGGCCACCTGGGTGATCACCGTCCCGTAGGTGATCAGCATGACCAGCGTCCCGTTGCCGCCCAGGGTCTCCGAGAGCGCGGGCCAGGGCGTGAAGTAGTCCAGGTGCAGCGGGTAGTAGACGGCGGTGCCGTCCTGCCAGCGCGAGCCCTGCACCTTGTACCAGCCCGCGGTGGCGTAGACGAGGCAGACCTCCGCCATGATCACCAGCAGCGCGGAGTTGTGGAGCAGGTTGGCGAGCGCGTCGCACACGGTGCGCGTGGTCTGCCGGGCGAAGCGGCGCACCCCCCACCACGCGGCCAGGACGAACCACTGGCCCCAGAAGACCAGGCCCCAGCCGAGGGACAGCAGGCCCGGCACGGTGACGCAGACCAGGACGGCGCCGAACACGGCCCACAGCAGCACGCCGGTGGGGTCGGGGCCGCGGCCGTCGTCGCCTGCGGCGGCCCGCCGGGCGGCCCGGCGGGCGTCCAGCGACCACACCTGCCCGCAGCGGGTGAGGACGAGGTACATCGCCATGAGGTGGATGACGTTGTCCCCGCCGTCGCCCATGAAGACGCTGCGGTTCTGCAGCGAGAGCACCCCGGTCATGAACAGGACGGAGGCCGTGCGGGTGCGCCAGCCGAGCAGCAGGGCGGCGCTCGCGGCGACGGCGGCCAGGTAGACCGTCTCGAACCACCAGGTGCTGTCGCTCCACATCAAGACGGTGAACGCGTCGTTCCCGCCGATCAGCCGCTCGGCGAGCGACCAGCTCCACGGCGAGTCGGGGCCGTACAGCTCGTGGCGGTGCGGGAACTCGCGCAGCAGGAAGAACATCCAGGTGGCGGCGAACCCGATGCGGACGACGGCGCTCTGGTACGGGCCGAGAGCCGAGCCGGTGACGCGGAGGAAGGCGCGGACGAGCGCGCGGTCGAAGCGTGCGGCGAGCCGCTCCCGCGGTGGCGCGGGACGCGGCGCGGCGGACGGCACGGGGTGCTCGGCCGGATGTTCCCCCGGGTGCTCCGCCGGGGACGGCGTCGGGGCCGTCACCGGGCGGCCTCCGGGATGTCGGCGCCGGAGACCGGCCACCAGGGCAGGACGCGGTAGCGGGTCCGGGTGTCCACGCTCTCGTTGCTCCACGGCGGCGGGGCGACGGAGCGGGTGGCGGAGCGGAGCTGTATCCGGACGACCCGGTCCGGGTCGAGCCGGGCGCCGAGGCGCAGCATCACGATGCGCCGCAGGTACGCCTCGGAGAGGGTGCCGCGCGTGCCGGTGGCCCGGTTGTCGTCGTCGTGGGAGCCGGTGAAGAAGTCCCAGGCGCGGCGCAGTTCGTTCTGGACGGTGTGGCTGGGGAACGGGTTGCCCCGGATGTGCGCGGCGTCGGACGCGGTGAGGTTGGTCCAGCCGGTCTGCCGCAGGGTGCCGTCCCCCGCCCGTATCTCGGCGCGGGCGTGCACGGCGACGTTCTGCTGGAGGGGGTTGGGGGCGAACAGCTTCCAGTTCTGCTCGAACTCCGGGTAGACGTAGTCGTCCACCGTCTCGGCGTGCTGCTTGCTGACCGTGTTGGACGGCGCGACGTGCAGGAAGACGATGCCCAGGTGCGCGGCGACGGCCACGGTCAGGACGGCGGCGGCGGCGATGAGGACCACCTTGGCGCCCGCCGGCAGCCCGGCCACGTGCGGCGCGTCCTGCGGTACGTCCTGCGGCGCGTCACCGGGGGCCCGTGCCGTCTGCGGCGGCGCGTCCGGCCACGGCTGTGGCGGCTGTGCGTTCGGCTGCATGGTCGTTCGCGTCTCCCTCGCTCCGCTCCCCCAGAGGTTAGCCACTGCCTTGACACCGTGTGCCGGTCCGCCCACCATTGAACCGAACGATCGGTCGGTGGACGGACGGGGCAGGGTCAGGGCAGGGGGCTCAGCATGACGACAGTGCTGCCGGAACGCAGCGGCGCGGACGCCGCGGAGCTGGAGGCCGCCTTCGACGCGGCACTCGCGCGGGACGAACGCATCGAACCGCGGGACTGGATGCCGGAGGCGTACCGCGCCACCCTGGTGCGCCAGATCGCCCAGCACGCGCACTCCGAGATCATCGGCATGCAGCCGGAGGCGAACTGGATCAACCGCGCGCCGTCGCTGCGCCGCAAGGCGATCCTGCTGGCCAAGGTGCAGGACGAGGCGGGGCACGGCCTCTACCTCTACAGCGCCGCCGAGACGCTGGGCACCAGCCGCGACGAACTGCTGGACAAGCTGCACGCGGGCCGCCAGAAGTACTCGTCGATCTTCAACTACCCCACCCTGACCTGGGCGGACGTGGGCGCGATCGGCTGGCTGGTGGACGGCGCGGCCATCACCAACCAGGTGCCGCTGTGCCGCTGCTCCTACGGCCCCTACGCGCGGGCGATGGTCCGCATCTGCAAGGAGGAGTCCTTCCACCAGCGGCAGGGCTACGAGCTGCTGCTCGCCCTCAGCCGGGGCACGGAGGCGCAGCGCGCCATGGCCCAGGACGCGGTGGACCGCTGGTGGTGGCCGTCGCTGATGATGTTCGGCCCGCCGGACGACGCGTCCGCGCACTCCGCGCAGTCGATGGCCTGGAAGATCAAGCGGCACTCCAACGACGAGCTGCGCCAGCGGTTCGTGGACATCTGCGTCCCCCAGGCCGAGTCCCTCGGGCTGACCCTCCCGGACCCGCAGCTCGCCTGGAACGAGGAGCGCGGCCACCACGACTTCGGCCCGATCGACTGGGAGGAGTTCCAGCAGGTGCTGAAGGGCAACGGGCCCTGCAACGCGCAGCGGATCGGCCAGCGCCGCACGGCGCACGAGAACGGCGCCTGGGTGCGCGAGGCGGCGGCGGCGTACGCGCGCAAGCACGCCGCACCCGGCGGGGAGGCGACGGCATGACGGACACGCGGAAGACGGCGGAACCGGCGGGCGCGGCCGGGACGGCGGGCGCGGCCGGGGAGGCGCGGGCCCGCACGCAGTGGCCCCTGTGGGAGGTCTTCGTGCGCAGCAGGCGCGGACTGTCCCACACCCACGCCGGGAGCCTGCACGCGCCGGACGCGCAGATGGCGCTGCGCAACGCCCGGGACCTGTACACCCGGCGCAACGAGGGCGTCTCCCTGTGGGTGGTGCCCTCCACGCAGATCACCGCCTCCTCGCCGGACGAGAAGGACCCGTTCTTCGCCCCGGCCGCCGACAAGCCCTACCGGCACCCGACGTTCTACGAGGTGCCCGAGGGGGTGCGGAACCTGTGAACGCCCCCCTGCTGGCACTCGGCGATGACGCGCTCGTCCTCGCCCAGCGGCTCGGCGAGTGGTCCGGGCACGCCCCCGAGCTGGAGGAGGAGGTGGCGCTGGCGAACATCGCCCTCGACCTCCTGGGCCAGGCCCGCACCCTGCTCTCCCTGGCCGGGGACGAGGACGAGCTGGCGTTCCGCCGCGAGGAGCGGGACTTCCGCAACGTCCAGCTCGTCGAGCAGCCCAACGGCGACTTCGCGCACACCATCGCCCGGCAGCTGTACTTCTCCGTCTACCAGGAACTGCTGTACGCGCGGCTGGCGGACGGCGACGGACCGGTGGCGCCGCTGGCGGCGAAGGCCGTCAAGGAGTGCGCCTACCACCGCGACCACGCCGAGCAGTGGACGCTGCGCCTGGGCGACGGCACCCCGGAGAGCCACCGCCGCATGCAGGCGGGGCTGGACGCGCTGTGGCGCTACACCGGCGAGCTGTTCCAGCCCGTGGAGGGCCTCGGCGTCCCGCGGGCGCAGTGGGCGGCGCTGGAGGACGCCTGGCGGGAACGCGTCACCGACGTCGTGACGCGGGCGGAGTGCCGGGTGCCGAAGGGGCCGCGGGTCGACGCCTGGAAGGCCGGGGGCGGGCGGCAGGGCGTGCACACCGAACCGTTCGGGCGGCTGCTCGCCGAGATGCAGCACCTGCACCGCAGCCACCCGGGGGCCTCGTGGTGACCGGGCCGGGCACGCCCGCCGCCCCCGGCGCGCCCGGCAGCACGCCCGCCGCCTCCGGCACGCCCGCCCCGCCGGACGCCGAGGCGCTGCGGGCGCTGGCCGGGGCCGTCCCCGACCCGGAGCTGCCGCAGGTGTCCATCGCCGACCTCGGCGTGCTGCGCGACCTGCGCGTCGCCGCCGACGGCCGCGTCGAGGTGGAGCTGACACCGACGTACACCGGCTGCCCGGCCATCGGCGTGATGGCCGAGGACGTCTCGCGGGTGCTGCGCGAGCACGGCGTGCGCGAGGTGGTGGTGCGCACGGTGCTGGCCCCCGCGTGGTCCACGGACGACATCACCGACGCGGGCCGCCGCAAGCTGGCCGAAGCGGGCATCGCCCCGCCCCGGCCGGACGCGGCGGCACACGCCCGGGGCGCCGGGCCCGTCGACGTCGCCCTCGGCGTCCGCTGCCCGCACTGCGGGTCCGCCGACACCGCGCTCCTCAGCCGCTTCTCGTCCACCGCCTGCAAGGCGCTGCGCCGCTGCTCGTCCTGCCGGGAGCCGTTCGACCACTTCAAGGAGCTGTAGTGATCTTCCACCCGCTCCGCGTCGCGGCGGTCGAGCCGCTCACCGACGACTCCGTGGCCGTCACCTTCACCGTCCCGCCCGGCCTGCGCGAGACCTTCCGGCACGTCCCCGGCCAGCACGTCACCCTGCGGCGCCGGGCGGACGGCGCGGAGGTGCGGCGCACGTACTCGGTGTGCAGCCCGGCGCGGGCCGAACCGCTGCTGCGCGTCGGCATCCGGCACGTGGCCGAGGGCGTGTTCTCCTCGTACGCCCTCAAGGAGCTGGCCGTCGGCGACACCGTGGACGTCACACCGCCCACCGGCCGCTTCGTCCTGCCACCGCGCCCCGGCCACTACGCCGCGGTCGTCGGCGGCAGCGGCATCACGCCCGTGCTGTCCATCGCGGCGACGCTGCTGGAGCGGGAGCCCGGTGCGCGGTTCTGCCTCGTCCGCAGCGACCGCACGGCGGCCTCCGCCATGTTCCTGGAGGAGACGGCCGAGCTGAAGGACCGCTACCCCGACCGGCTGAACCTCGTCCAGACCCTCTCCCGCGAGGAGCGGCAGAGCGGTCTGCCCACCGGGCGGCTGGACGCGGCGCGGCTGACGTCGCTGCTGCCCGCGCTGGTGCCGGTCGCGGACGTCGACGGCTGGTTCCTGTGCGGTCCGCACGGGCTGGTGCGGGCGGCCGAGGACGCCCTGCGCACGCTCGGCGTCCGCCCCGGCCGCGTCCACCAGGAGATCTTCCACGTCGCCGACGCCGTGGCCGCCCCCGGGCCCGCCGCGCCCGGGTCCGGGCCCGCCGCCACCACCGCGACGGCCACCGTGACGGCGACGCTGGACGGGCGCGGCGGGAGCTGGCCCGCCCGGGCGGGGGAGAGCGTCCTGGAGACGGTGCTGCGGCACCGCGGGGACGCGCCGTACGCCTGCAAGGGCGGGGTGTGCGGCACCTGCCGGGTGCGGCTGCTGGCGGGCGAGGTGCGGATGGACCGCAACTTCGCGCTGGAACCGGACGAGCTGGACGCCGGGTACGTGCTGGCCTGCCAGTCCCACCCGGCGAGCCCGGCGGTCACGGTGGACTTCGACGCGTGACGGCCGCGGGTGGCGCCGCCGCGTGACGCCGGCGGGCAGCCGCCCGGCGCGCGGGCCGGACCTACAGCACGTACGGCTCGCCCGCCCCGGAGTCCCCCGCGACCAGGGGGCGTCCGGCGGCGGCCCAGGCGAGCATGCCGCCGTCCACGTTGACGGCGTCCACGCCCTGGGCCGCGAGGAACCCCGTGACCTGCGCGGACCGCCCGCCGACCCGGCACACCACGAACACCCGGGCGTCTCCGGCCTGTTCGGTGAGTTCACCGACGCGTGCGGTGACCTCGCCGATCGGGACGTGCACCGCTCCCCGCGCGTGCCCGGCGGCCCACTCGTCGGGCTCGCGCACGTCGAGCAGGAAGGCGTCAGCGGGCACGGCGCCGACGTCGACCGTGGGGATGGAGGGGTGGTACATGGCTCTGCGTTCCTCTCGCGGGGGGCCTGCGGGGGTCAGGGGCGGTCGGCGGTCAGCTCCGCGAGGCGGGCCTCGCGCTCGCGCACCTGCCCGGCCAGGTTCTCGGCGATCTCCTCCAGCAGGCCGTCCGGATCGCCGCCCGCCAGCTTCAGCATCGAGCCGACGGCGCCGGACTCCAGCTCGTCGACGACGCGGGCCAGCCACTCCTTGCGGGCGGACAGCCACTCCAGACGGTCGTAAAGCTGTTCGGCCTGGCCGAGCGCGTCCGGTTCCGGGCGCGGACCGGCCTCCCACTCCTCGGCGAGCGCGGCGAGCGCGGCCTCGGCGCCGTCCGCGTAGGCGCGGTTCACCCGGACGAGGAACTCCTCGCGGCGGACCCGGTCGCCCTCCTCCGTCGCCAGGTCCGGGTGCACCCTGCGGACGAGTTCCCGGTAGCGGCGGCGGGCCTCCTCGCCGGGCCGCACCCGCTGGGGCGGTCGTACCGGCTGCCCGGTCAGCATCGCCTGCGCCTCGGGCGACAGGCCCTCGGGCTGCACCCAGCCGCCGAGCAGTTCCTCGACGCCGGGCAGCGGGGCGACGGCGGCGCGGGCCTCGCGGGCCCGGCGGGCGTCCTCGGGGTCGCCGCTGCGGGCGGCGACGGCCTCGGCGATCAGCGCGTCCAGCTCGTCCAGGCGCGCGTAGACCGGCCCGAGGCGCTGCTGGTGCAGGCGGGAGAAGTTGTCGACCTCGACGCGGAAGGTCTCGACGGCGATCTCGTACTCGATGAGCGCCGTCTCGGCCGCGCGGACCGCCCGCTCCAGCCGTTCCGTGGACGGCTCGGCGGGCTGCGCGGGGGCGCCGGAGGGCGGGTCGGGGGAGGTCACCGGACCACCCTACGCGTCCGGGCGCCCCGCCAGGGAGCTGGCCGCCCGCTGCCGGTTAGGCGCGGCCCGGACCGGTCCGGGGCGAGCCGGTCCGGCGCTCAGCGTTCCGAGAACGCCGTGAGGATGCGCTCCGCCGCCAGCGTGGCGGTCAGTGTGCCCGCGCGGACCTCGCGCTCCAGCTCCGGCGTCAGGGCGCGCACCGCGGCGTGGTCGCGCAGCCGGTCCAGGAGCTGGTCGCGCACCATCGCCCACACCCACTCCACCTGCTGGTCGCGGCGCTTGGCCGCCAGCGCCCCCGTCGTCTCCAGCAGCGACCGGTGCGCCTCCAGCCGCTCCCACAGCCCGTCGAGCCCGGTGCCCTCCTGCGCGCTGCACGTCAGCACCGGCGGGTTCCACTCCGCGTCCGGCGGCTGGAGCAGCCGCAGCGCGCCCGCCAGCTCCCGGGCCGCCGCCTTCGCGTCCCGCTCGTGCGGCCCGTCCGCCTTGTTGACGGCCACCACGTCCGCCAGCTCCAGCACGCCCTTCTTGATGCCCTGGAGCTGGTCCCCGGTGCGGGCCAGGGTGAGCAGCAGGAACGTGTCCGTCATCGCGGCGACCGTCGTCTCGGACTGGCCCACCCCGACCGTCTCCACCAGCACGACGTCGTACCCGGCGGCCTCCATCACCACCATCGACTCGCGCGTCGCGCGCGCCACACCGCCCAGTGTTCCCGACGTCGGCGAGGGCCGCACGAACGCCGCCGGGTCCACCGCGAGGCGGGCCATGCGCGTCTTGTCACCGAGGATCGAACCGCCGCTGCGCCCGGAGGACGGGTCCACGGCCAGCACCGCCACCCGGTGCCCCCGCGCGGTCAGCAGCGTGCCGAGCGCGTCGATGAACGTCGACTTGCCCACCCCCGGCACCCCGCTGATGCCCACGCGCCGCGCCGCGCCGCTGTGCGGCAGCAGCTCGACCAGGAGCCGCTGCGCCAGCTCGCGGTGATCGGCCCTGGTGGACTCCACGAGCGTGATCGCGCGCGCGATCTGCGCCCGGGAGCCCGCGAGGACGCCCTCCACGTAGCGGTCGAGGTCCGGCGCTTTCGCCATGCCCACCCGTCTCGTCTGCTTCCGTCGTCCGGCCGGTGCGTCGCCCGGCCGGTCCCGTCGTCCGGCCGGCGGTGCCCGGCCCGTCTACAGGTCGTGGCCGAGGTCCGCGGCGAGTGAGCGCAGCAGGTCCCGCGCCGCCTCCGGGATCACCGTGCCGGGCAGGAAGACGGCGGCGGCGCCCATCTCCCGCAGCGGCTCGACGTCCGCGGGCGGGATGACCCCGCCGACCACCACCATGATGTCCCCGCGGTCCTGCGCCGCCAGCTCCTCCCGCAGCGCCGGGACGAGCGTGAGGTGCCCCGCCGCCAGCGAGGAGACGCCGATGATGTGCACATCGGCCTCCACCGCCTGCCGGGCCACCTCCTGCGGCGTCTGGAACAGCGGGCCGACGTCCACGTCGAAGCCCAGGTCCGCGAAGGCCGTCGCGATGACCTTCTGGCCGCGGTCGTGCCCGTCCTGGCCCATCTTCGCCACCAGGATGCGCGGGCGGCGCCCCTCGGCCCGCTCGAAGTCGCTCACCAGGGCGCGGGTGCCCTCCAGCGCGGAGGACTGCCCGGCTTCGTCTCGGTACACACCGGAGATCGTACGGATCTGGCCCGCGTGCCGTCCGTACACCTTCTCCAGGGCGTCCGAGATCTCCCCGACGGTCGCCTTCGCACGGGCGGCGTTCACCGCGAGGTGCAGCAGGTTGCCCTCCAGGCCGCCACCGCCGCGGTGCCCCTCCTCGGCCGCGCCGGTCAGCGCCCGCAGCGCGTCCTGGCACACGTCCTCGTCCCGCTCCGCGCGCAGCCGCCGCAGCTTGTCGACCTGCTGGGCGCGCACCGAGGAGTTGTCGACCCGCAGCACCTCGATCTGCTCGTCGCTGGCCACCCGGTGGGTGTTGACGCCGATGACCGGCTGCCGTCCGGAGTCGATGCGCGCCTGGGTACGGGCGGCGGCCTCCTCCACCCGCAGCTTGGGGATGCCCGCGTCGATGGCCTTCGCCATGCCGCCGGCCTCCTCGACCTCCTGGATGTGCTGCCAGGCCCGCCGCGCCAGGTCGTACGTCAGCCGCTCCACGTACGCGCTGCCGCCCCACGGGTCGATGACGCGGCAGGTGCCCGACTCCTGCTGGAGCAGGAGCTGGGTGTTGCGGGCGATCCGCGCGGAGAAGTCGGTGGGCAGGGCCAGCGCCTCGTCCAGGGCGTTGGTGTGCAGCGACTGCGTGTGCCCCTGGGTCGCCGCCATCGCCTCCACACACGTACGGGTGACGTTGTTGAACACGTCCTGCGCGGTCAGCGACCAGCCCGACGTCTGCGAATGGGTACGCAGCGACAGGGACTTCGGGTTCTGCGGGCCGAAGCCACGCACCAGCTTCGCCCACAGCAGCCGCGCGGCGCGCAGCTTGGCGACCTCCATGAAGAAGTTCATGCCGATCGCCCAGAAGAACGACAGGCGCGGCGCGAACGCGTCCACGTCCAGACCCGCGTCCCGGCCCGCCCGCAGGTACTCCACCCCGTCGGCCAGCGTGTAGGCCAGCTCCAGGTCGGCCGTGGCCCCGGCCTCCTGGATGTGGTAGCCGGAGATGGAGATCGAGTTGTAGCGCGGCATCCGCTGCGAGGTGTACGCGAAGATGTCGGAGATGATCCGCATCGACGGCAGCGGCGGGTAGATGTAGGTGTTGCGGACCATGAACTCCTTCAGAATGTCGTTCTGAATGGTTCCGGCCAGCTTCTCGGGCGGGACGCCCTGCTCCTCCGCCGCGACGATGTACAGCGCCAGCACGGGCAGCACCGCGCCGTTCATCGTCATCGACACGCTCATGCGGTCCAGCGGGATGCCGTCGAAGAGCTGCCGCATGTCGTAGATCGAGTCGATCGCCACCCCCGCCATGCCGACGTCACCGGTGACGCGCGGGTGGTCGGAGTCGTAGCCGCGGTGCGTGGGCAGGTCGAACGCGACGGACAGGCCCTTCTGCCCGGCCGCCAGGTTGCGCCGGTAGAAGGCGTTGGACTCCTCCGCCGTGGAGAACCCCGCGTACTGGCGCACCGTCCACGGCTGGTTCACGTACATCGTCGGGTACGGGCCGCGCAGGTACGGCGCGGCGCCCGGATAGGTGCCGAGGAAGTCCAGGCCCGCCACGTCCTCGCCGGTGTACAGCGGTTTGACGCCGATGCCCTCCGGCGTCTCCCACACCAGCTCCTCGGGGCTGCGGCCCGTCTGCCGCGCGAACGCCTCCCGCCAGGCGGCGCCCCCGTCGGCACCGGGCGCGGGCGCGGCGTCGTCCAGCTCGACACCGGTGAAGTCAGGGACAGCGCTCATCACTTCACTCCCAGCTCGTCCAGGACGCCGGTGAGCAGCGCCACCGCGTCACCGCCCGCGGCGACGTACCCGTCCACCCCGGCCTCCTCCAGCGCCTCGCGCAGCGCGCCGGGCCGCCCGGCGAGCAGCACCCGCCGCACCCCGGCCGCCTTCAGCGCCCCGGCGGCGGACGCGGCGTGCTCGGCGTAGACCGCGTCGGCCGAGCACAGGCACGCCAGCGCCGTCCCCTGCTCCCGCACGGCCCGCGCGAGGCCGTCCGCGTCGGCCGGGTCCACCGGCACCAGCACGGGTTCGACCCCGCCCGCCTGGAACAGGTTCGCCGCGAACGTGGCCCGCGCCGTGTACGCCGCCGCGCTGCCCAGCGCGGCGAGCAGCACCTTCGGACGCGCGCCGGCCGCGGCCAGGTGCGCGTCGGAGCGGGCGCGCAGATCCTCGTACGCCTCGTCGCGGCGCACCCGGGGCAGTCCGCCCGACGGCGGCTCGGGCGCGCTCTCGCGCACCACCGGCTCCTCGGTGAGCAGCGGGAACTCGCTCACACCCGTGACCGGCTCCCTGCGGTGCGCCAGGTCCGCCGAACGCCGCGCCCACGTCGCCTCGATCCGCCGCGCCACGACGCCGTCGCGCAGCGCCGCCTCCTGGCCGCCGGCCCGCTCGACGTCCTGGAACCACGCCCACGCGGCGTGCGCCAGCTCGTCGGACAGCCGCTCCACGTACCAGGAACCGCCCGCCGGGTCGATGACGCGGGCCAGGTGCGACTCGGCGACGAGGATGGTGGACGTGTTCCGCGCGATGCGCCGGGCGAACGCGTCCGGCAGCCCGGCCGCGTGGTCGAAGGGCAGCACGGTGACGGCGTCCGCGCCGCCCACCCCGGCGGCCAGCGTGGCGACCGTCGTGCGCAGCATGTTCACCCACGGGTCGCGGCGGGTCATCATCACCGGTGACGTCACCACGTGCTGCCGCTGGGCCGCGGCGTCGGAGGTCACCCCGCACGCCTGCGCGACCCGCGCCCACAGCCGCCGCGCGGCCCGCAGCTTGGCGATGGTGGTGAACTGGTCGGCGCTCGCGGCGTACCGGAACTCCATCCGGCGGCACGCGTCCTCGGCGCTCATCCCCTCGGCGGTGAGCCGCCGCAGGTAGGCGACGGCGGTGGCCAGCGAGCAGCCCAGCTCCTCGGCGGCCGAGGCGCCCGCCTCGTGGTAGGGCAGCGCGTCCACCGTCAGGACGCGCAGCCGGGGACGGGTACGGCCCAGCCGCACCGCCCACGCGGCGGCGGCGTCCAGCAGGCCCGCCGTCGGCCCGGCGTCGCCGGTGCGGGCCAGCAGGCCGAGCGGGTCGGCGCCCAGGCTGCCCGCGACGGCGGACGGCGGCACCTTGCGCCGCTCGTGCAGCTCCAGCAGGGCGGAGGCGGCGGCGTCGAAGTTCTCCCCCGCGTCCAGCGCCACCGCGGCCAGGTCCAGGTACACGCCCTCCAGCGCCGCGGGCAGCGCCGCCACCGGCAGGCCCGCGCCTCCCACGACCAGCCACAGCGAGGACGAGCCGTGCTCCAGGTCGGCGAGCACCGCCTCGTTGGTGCGGGCGGCGTCCGGGTGCCGGTGGAGCTGGCGCACGTCCCAGCCGTCCGGGACGCTGCCCGCCGGCGTCGCGCCGCGCAGGTACGGCGCGGCGCCCGGCAGGCCCGGCGCGACGCGCGGAGCGTCCTCGGCGGTGTACAGCGGGCGCGTGCGCAGCCCGTCCTCCAGCTCGGTGGACAGCGCGTCCTCGGCGCCCGCCCCGGTGGCCTCGCTCGCGCCAGACTTGCGCAGCACACCCTCGACGAGGCGCTGCCACTGCTCGCGCGTGACATCCGGGAACTCGGCGGCCAGAGGAAGCCCGTCATCAGGCAGGACCGTCATGCACGGCAGGCTAGAGGAGCGGCGCCGCCGAACACAGCGGCGCGCAGCTGTGACCTTTGACTCCCGTACGGAACCCGCCACTGGCCGGAACCCGCCGTCATCCCGGTGGACGCACCCGCGCGCGGCACCCGCCGCGCCACCTCCCGCGCCCCTGGCGCAGACCCCCGCCCGGCCGGGGTGCAGACTCGCCCCCGTGCGAAAAATCCTGGTGATCGGCATCGGAGCCGGCGACCCCGAGCAGTTGACCATGCAGGCCGTCCGCGCCCTCAACGAGGCCGACGTCTTCTTCCTCCTCGACAAGGGACACGCCAAACGGGACCTCATCGCGCTGCGCGAGGAGATCCTGCGGTGCCACGTGAGGCGCCCCGGTTACCGCGTGGTGGAGGACGCCGACCCCGAGCGTGACCGCACCACCCCCACGGCCGACCGCAGCGGCGCCTACACACGGGGCGTGGACGACTGGCGCCGCGCCCGCGCCGACATCTACGAGCGCCTCATCCGCGACGAACTGGCCGACGGCGAGTGCGGCGCCTTCCTGGTGTGGGGCGACCCGGCGCTGTACGACTCCACGCTCGGCATCCTCGACGACGTCCTCGCCCGCGGCACCGTCGCCTTCGAGCACACCGTCATCCCCGGGATCAGCAGCGTCTCCGCGCTCGCCGCCCGGCACCGCACCGGCCTCAACCGCGTCGGGCGCCCGGTGCAGATCACCACGGGACGGCGGCTGGCCGAGGCCTTCCCCGAGGACGCCGACGACGTCGTCGTCATGCTCGACGCCCACCGGACCTACGAGCGGTACGCCGACGAGGAGGACCTGTACGTCTACTGGGGCGCCTACCTCGGCACGCCCGACGAGATCCTCGCCTCGGGACCGCTCGCCGGAACGGCCGAGCGCATCACCGCGCTCCGCGAGGAGGCCAGGGAGCGCAAGGGCTGGATCATGGACACCTACCTGCTGCGCCGCCTCCCCCGCCAGGACCCGCAGCCGCCGCCTGACGCCTGACCCAGGCCACCGCGCCCGCGACGTCCGGCACCGACGCCACGCCCTCCGGCAGCGGCGGACGGCGCACCAGCACCACCGGCAGCCCCAGCAGCCGGGCCGCCGTCAGCTTGGCCCGCGTCGCACCACCCCCGCTGTCCTTGCTCACCAGTACCTCGATCCGGTGCTCCCGCAGCAGCGCCAGTTCGCCCGCCACCGTGAACGGGCCCCGGGCCAGCACCACCGTGCGGCGGCGCGGGAGCGGCGGCTGCGGCGGCTCCACCGCCCGCAGCAGGAACCAGTGGCCGTCCAGCCCGGCGAACGCCCCGGCCTGCTGCCGCCCGACGCTCAGGAACACCCGTTCCCCGAGCCCGGCCAGCGCCCCGGCCGCCTCCGCCATGGAACCGGCGTCCACCCACCGGTCCCCGGCGCCGGGCGTCCACCCGGGGCGGCGCAGCGCCAGCAGCGGAACCCCGGTCCCGGCCGCCGCCTGTGCCGCGTGGGCGCTCACCACCGCGGCGAACGGGTGGGTGGCGTCCACCACGCACCCCACCCGGTTCCGCACCAGCCACGCGGCGAGCCCCCCGGCCCCGCCGAACCCTCCGGTCCGCACCTCACCCGCCGGCTGCGGCCCGCCCCGCACCCGCCCGGCCACCGACGAGACGACCCGCACCCCGGCGACGTCCGCCAGCGCCTCCGCCAGCCGCCGCCCCTCCCCCGTGCCCCCCAGCACGAGCACCCGCACGCCGTCCACCCCACCTCGTCCCCGCACCGGCACCCGCGCCGTACCGCAACACGCGCGCACGACAAAAGAGAAGGTGCCCTCCCCGGTGACTGTCGCCACCCGGGAGGGCACCTTCTCTGCTGTGCGCGAGGGGGGAGTTGAACCCCCACGCCCTTTCGGGCACTGGAACCTGAATCCAGCGCGTCTGCCTATTCCGCCACCCGCGCATTGGGTGTGTCGCCTGGCCGTGTCCGCTTCGCGTCCGCGCCCTGCCGACATGCAGAAGACTAGCACGGTGTCCACGGTGCTCTCACATCCGTTCCTGGCGCTCCCGGCCCGCCGCCGGTGGGGGACACTGACCGTGGGACGCCTCTACGATCCGTGTGAGAGGTGACACCCCAGCGTCAGGCGGCCAAGCGGAACCAGCCGTTTTTCCGGCGCGTGGATACGATCAGTAAGCAGTACCGGTCGCTGCGGCCTGCGCAGCGCACTAGGACAACGGAACCTGGGAAGGAGGTGCACCGTGGGAGTTCTGAAGCGCTTCGAGCAGCGTCTCGAAGGTCTCGTCAACGGCACCTTCGCCAAGGTGTTCAAGTCCGAAGTCCAGCCCGTGGAGATCGCGGGCGCCCTCCAGCGCGAGTGCGACAACAACGCCACGATCTGGAACCGTGAGCGCACCGTCGTCCCGAACGACTTCATCGTCGAGCTGAGCGCACCGGACCACGAGCGGCTCAGCCCCTACTCCGGGCAGCTCGGCGACGAGCTGGCCAGCATGGTGCGCGACTACGCCAAGCAGCAGCGCTACACGTTCATGGGCTCGGTCAAGGTCCACCTGGAGAAGGCCGAGGACCTGGACACCGGCCTGTACCGGGTCCGCAGCCGCACGCTGGCCGCCAGCAGCTCCCAGCAGCAGGCCCCCGCCCCCGCGCGGCACGACGGCGGCCCGTCCGGCGCCCCCCCGATGCCCGCGGGCGTCCCCCGCATGCCGTCCGCCCCGCCCCCCGGCGGCGGGCCGACGTCCGGCGGCCAGGTGCGGCGCTGGGTCGAGATCAACGGCGCCCGGCACCAGATCTCCCGTTCGACGCTCGTCCTCGGCCGCTCCACCGAGGCCGACGTGCGCATCGACGACCCCGGCGTCTCCCGGCGGCACTGCGAGATCCGCACCGGTCCCACCGTCACGGTCGCGGACCTCGGCTCGACGAACGGCATCGTGGTGGACGGACAGCGGACCACACACGCTACGCTCCGCGACGGCTCACGCATCGTCGTGGGCAGCACCACGATCATTTACCGGCAAGCCGAAGGGTGAAGCGGGGGCAATGTCAGAGCTGACCCTGACGGTCATGCGGCTGGGTTTTCTCGCCGTACTGTGGCTGTTCGTCATCGTGGCCGTGCAGGTCATCCGCAGCGACCTGTTCGGCACGCGCGTGACCCAGCGGCAGAACGCCGGCCGACGCGCACCGGACCGCCCGGCGGCCCGGCCGCCGCAGCAGTCACCGCCCGCGGGCCGCGCCGCCGGACGGGGGCGGCGCGGGGCCCCGACGAAGCTCGTCGTCTCCGAGGGGTCGCTGACCGGCACGACGGTCGCCCTCCAGGGGCAGACGATCACCCTCGGACGGGCCCACGACTCGACCATCGTGCTGGACGACGACTACGCGTCCAGCCGGCATGCCAGGATCTACCCGGACCGGGACGGACAGTGGATCGTCGAGGATCTCGGCTCCACCAACGGCACCTACCTTGACCGCAACCGACTCACCACACCGACGCCGATTCCGCCCGGTGCTCCGATCCGCATCGGCAAGACGGTCATCGAGCTGCGGAAGTAGACGAACATGACGACCGGAGGGTGGGCACCGTGCGGATGTATCCGGAGCCGACGGGCGAGGTGCGCATGAGTCTGTCACTGCGTTTCGCCGCCGGGTCCCACGACGGCATGATCCGCGACCACAACGAGGACTCCGGTTACGCCGGGCCCCGGCTCCTCGCCGTCGCCGACGGCATGGGCGGCCAGGCGGCCGGCGAGGTGGCCAGCTCCGAGGTGATCTCCACGATCGTGGAGCTGGACGAGGACGTTCCCGGGTCCGACCTGCTCACCGCGCTCGGCACGGCCGTGCAGCGCGCCAACGACCAGCTCCGCGTGATGGTCGAGGAGGACCCGCAGCTCGAAGGCATGGGCACCACGCTCACCGCCCTGCTGTGGACGGGCAAGCGGCTCGGACTCGTCCATGTCGGCGACTCCCGGGCCTACCTGCTGCGCGACGGCGCCCTCACCCAGATCACCCAGGACCACACCTGGGTGCAGCGCCTGGTGGACGAGGGCCGCATCACCGAGGAGGAGGCCACCACCCACCCGCAGCGCTCCCTGCTCATGCGCGCGCTGGGCAGCGGCGACCACGTGGAGCCGGACCTCTCCATCCGCGAGGTGCGCGCGGGCGACCGCTACCTCATCTGCTCCGACGGCCTGTCCGGCGTGGTCAGCCACCAGACGATGGAGGAGACGCTCGCCGGGTACCAGGGGCCGCACGAGACGGTCGAGGAGCTGATCCAGCTCGCGTTGCGCGGCGGCGGTCCCGACAACATCACGGTGATCATCGCCGACGTCCTCGACGTCGACGGCAACGACACCCTCGCCGCCCAGCTCAACGACACGCCCGTCGTGGTCGGCGCCGTCGCCGAGAACCAGCCGCCGCCCGGCAGCGGGTCCGGCCAGGCCACCCCCGCCTCCCGCGCGGCCGAACTGAGCCGCTCGGTGCCGCAGCAGTCCGGCGGCGAGGGCGCGGCGGAGGGCTTCGGCCCGCCCGGCAGCGGCACGGGGGCCGCGGCGGCGGGTGACGGCTACGGCGGTTACGGCAAGGACGGCGAGTCCGGCGGCGGCACCGACGGGTACGGCGCGCGGCGCAGACGCGGCGGCTGGCTCCGGCGCACCCTGCTGGTCCTGCTCGTCCTCGCCCTGCTCGGCGGCGGTGCGTACGCGGCCTGGAACTGGACGAGGACGCAGTACTACGTGGGCGCCGACGGCGACAAGGTGGCGCTGTACCAGGGCATCAGCCAGAAGCTGGCGTGGCTGGAGCTGGGCGACGTCAAGGAGCGCACCGGCATCGAACTCAAGTACCTGCCGGTGTACCAGCGCAACCAGGTCCGGGAGACGATCTCCATGGGCAGCCTGGGCCAGGCCCGCGACAAGATCGAGGAGCTGGGGAACCAGGCCGAGGTCTGCGAGATCGTGGCCGCCCAGCGCGCCGCCGCCGAGGAGGCCAGGGAGAACGCCGACGACACCCAGCCCGGGGCCGACGGGAAGCCCGGCGCCGAGGAGCCGCCGACGAGCGCGCCGACCACCGGCCCGACCCTGACCGAGCAGCAGCAGAAGCTCGCCCGGATGTGCCGGACGCCGTGAGGGGCCCACGACTTATGAGCAGCAACACCACCACCGGCGGCACGAGCACCGTCTCCGCGGGCGGCCTGCCCAGCCGCCGCAACACCGAGCTGGGCCTGCTCGTCTTCGCCGTCCTCATCCCCGTCTTCGCCTACGCCAACGTCGGCCTGGCCAAGGACGGCACCCTGCCGGCGGGCATGCTCGGGTACGGGCTCGGGCTCGGTCTGCTCGCGGGCGTCGCGCACCTGCTGGTGCGCAGGTTCGCCCCCTACGCGGACCCGCTGATGCTGCCGATCTGCACCCTGCTCAACGGGCTCGGGCTGGTGCTGATCTGGCGCCTGGACCAGGAGTCGGGCGTCAGCCCGGCCAACGCGGCACCGGGCCAGCTCATGTGGTCGGCGGTCGGCGTCGCGCTGTTCCTCGCGGTGCTGGTCTTCCTCAAGGACCACCGCATCCTCCAGCGGTACACCTACATCTCCATGGCCGTGGCCCTGGTGCTGCTGGCGCTGCCCATGTTCTTCCCCGCCGTGCACGGCGCCCGCATCTGGGTCACGATCCCCGGCGTCGGCTCGCTCCAGCCCGGCGAGTTCGCCAAGATCATCATCACCGTGTTCTTCGCGGGCTACCTGATGGTCAAGCGGGACGCGCTGGCGCTGGCCAGCCGCCGCTTCATGGGCGTCTACCTGCCGCGCGGCCGCGACCTCGGGCCGATCCTGGTCATCTGGGCCATCAGCCTGATGATCCTGGTCTTCGAGACGGACCTCGGCACCTCGCTGCTGTTCTTCGGCATGTTCGTGGTGATGCTCTACGTCGCCACCGAGCGCACGAGCTGGATCATCTTCGGCCTGCTGCTGTCCACCGCCGGCGCGGTCTTCGTCGCCTCGTTCAACAGCCACGTCGCCACCCGCGTGGACAACTGGCTCAACCCGCTGGCCACGAAGAACGGAGACGTCACCGAGGCGGCCCAGGTGATGTACACCTTCGGCTCCGGCGGACTGTTCGGCTCCGGGCTCGGCGAGGGCTACTCGCGGCTCATCGGCGGCATCGCCATCAAGAGCGACTACATCCTCGCCACCATCGGCGAGGAGCTGGGCCTCACCGGCATGATGGCCGTCCTCCTGCTGTACGGGCTGCTCATCGAGCGGGGCATCCGCACGGCGCTGGCCGCCCGGGACCCGTTCGGCAAGCTGCTCGCCGTCGGCCTCTCCGGGGCCTTCGCCATCCAGGTGTTCGTCGTCGCCGGCGGTGTCACCTCGCTGATCCCGCTCACCGGCATGACCATGCCGTTCCTCGCGCAGGGCGGTTCCTCCGTGATCGCCAACTGGGCGCTCTTCGCGATCCTGCTGCGCATCAGTGACACCGCGCGCCGTCCGGCACCCGCCCCCGCGCCCAATCCCGACGTCGAGATGACCCAGGTGGTGAGGTCGTGAACAAGCCCCTTCGCCGGATCGCCATTTTCTGCGGCATCCTGATCATGGCCCTGCTGGTGCGGGTCAACTGGATCCAGTTCGTCCAGGCCGACGAGCTGCAGACCGACGACCGCAACCGCCGGGTGGCCATCGAGCGGTACTCCCACCCGCGCGGCAACATCATCGTCGACGGCAAGGCCATCACCGGGTCCGCCGAGACCGACGACCAGAACTACACGTACGAGCGCACCTACAAGAACGGCGAGATGTGGGCGCCGGTCACCGGCTACGCGTCCCAGGCGTACGGCACCTCCATGCTGGAGGGCGTCTACGACGAGATCCTCACCGGCAACGACGACCGGCTGTTCTTCAACCGCACCATCGACATGCTCACCGGCAAGCCGCGCGAGGGCGGCAACGTCGTCACCACGCTGAACGCGGCGGCCCAGAAGGCCGCCTACGAGGGGCTCGGCGACAAGAAGGGCGCCGTCGCCGCCATCGACCCGCGCACCGGCGCCGTCCTCGCGCTCGCCAGCACCCCCTCCTACGACCCGTCCACCATCTCCGGATACTCGGCGGACGACCAGGAGAGCTGGGTCGCGCTCAACGAGGACCCGGACAAGCCGATGAACAACCGGGCCCTGCGCGAGACGTACCCGCCCGGCTCCACGTTCAAGGTGGTCACGGCCGCGGCGGCGCTGGAGAGCGGCAAGTACGACATCGACAAGGAGTCGGGCATCGAGGACCCGTTCCCCCTGCCGCAGTCGAGCGACGAGCTGAGCAACTTCGGCAGCCCCCCCTGCGACAACGCCACGCTGCGCGACGCGCTCAAGTACTCCTGCAACGCCACCTTCGCCGGCATCAGCGACGACATCGGCAACGAGGGCATGATCGAGATGGCCGAGGCGTTCGGCTTCAACGAAGAGCACTTCGTGCCCATCCGCACCGCCGTGAGCGTCTACCCCGAGGACAACCAGCCGCAGAACGCCATGGCCGGCATCGGGCAGGCGTCCAACCGGGCCACGCCGCTGCAGATGGCCATGGTCACCGCCGCCATCGCCAACGACGGCACGCTGATGAAGCCCTACATGGTCGACCGCCTCGAAGGCCCGCGCAGCGTCGTGGAGCAGACCGAGCCGGAGGAGCTGGGCCAGCCGCTGGACGCGACGAACGCCGAGAAGATCCAGCAGATGATGGAGACCGTGGTCGAGGAGGGCACGGGAACCAGGGGCCAGATCGACGGCGTCACAGTGGGCGGCAAGACGGGTACGGCCCAGCGCGGCGCGGAGAACAAGGAGAACCCCTACGCCTGGTTCATCTCGTACGCGATGACGGACGACGGCTCGCCGGTCGCCGTGGCCGTGGTGGTCGAGGACAGCAACGCCGAGCGCTCGGAGATCTCCGGCGGCGGCCTCGCGGCCCCCATCGCCACGGACGTGATGAAGGCCGTCCTCGACGGCGGGCAGTGACCGTCCGCCACCGGCCCCGGACGGCCGTCCCGCGCCCCGGGCCGGGCCGGCGGCCGGGACGGGGACGGGTGCGCGAGCCCGGTACCGTATGCCGAGCTAGCACGCCGCCGGGCCCCACACCGGTGTGGCCCGGACGAACGGAGAGGCTGGAGATATGGACGAGCCGCGTCGCCTAGGCGGGCGGTACGAGCTGGGTCAGGTGCTCGGCCGCGGCGGCATGGCCGAGGTCTACCTGGCCCACGACACCCGGCTTGGCCGTACCGTCGCAGTCAAGACCCTGCGGGTCGACCTCGCGCGGGACCCCACGTTCCAGGCCCGCTTCCGCCGCGAGGCGCAGTCGGCGGCGTCGCTGAACCACCCCGCCATCGTCGCCGTGTACGACACCGGCGAGGACTACGTCGACGGCATCTCCATCCCCTACATCGTCATGGAGTACGTGGACGGCTCCACGCTGCGCGAGCTGCTGCACTCCGGGCGCAAGCTGCTGCCGGAGCGGGCGCTGGAGATGTGCGTCGGCATCCTCCAGGCGCTGGAGTACAGCCACCGCAACGGCATCGTCCACCGGGACATCAAGCCCGCGAACGTCATGCTGACGCGCAACGGGCAGGTCAAGGTGATGGACTTCGGCATCGCCCGCGCCATGGGCGACTCCGGCATGACCATGACGCAGACGGCCGCCGTCATCGGCACCGCCCAGTACCTCTCCCCCGAGCAGGCGAAGGGCGAGACGGTCGACGCCCGCAGCGACCTGTACTCCACCGGCTGCCTGCTCTACGAGCTGCTGACCGTGCGGCCGCCCTTCATCGGTGACTCGCCCGTCGCCGTCGCCTACCAGCACGTGCGCGAGGAGCCGTCGCCGCCGAGCGTCTTCGACCCGGAGATCACGCCCGAGCAGGACGCGATCGTCCTCAAGGCGCTCGCCAAGGACCCGGACTACCGCTACCAGAGCGCCGACGAGATGCGCGCCGACATCGAGGCGTCCCTCGACGGCCAGCCGGTCGGCGCCGCCGCCGCGATGGGCGCGGCCGGCTACGGCGGTTACCCCGAGGACCGGCCCACGCAGGCGCTCCGCGCGACGGGCGCGGGCGCCCACACCGCCATGCTGCCGCCGACGCGGGACGACGACGGCGGGTACGGCTACGACGAGCCGCGCGGCAGACGCCGCGAGCCCAGGGGCAGCCAGCTCTCCACGATCCTGCTGGTCGTGGCGGGCATCCTCGTCCTGATCGGCGCCGTCTTCATCGGCAAGGCGCTCTTCGGGGGGACGGGGTCCGATCCCGTCACCGTGCCGCGGGTCGCGGGCCTCAGCGTCGAGGAGGCGTCGCAGCGCGCCGAGAACGCCGGGCTCACCGCCGTCGAGGGCGGCACCGAGAACTGCGACCAGGAGAAGGGCACGGTCTGCAAGACCGAGCCGGCCTCGGGCACGGAGCTGGAGCGGGGCACCCAGATCGAGCTGATCGTCTCCGACGGTCCGGCCGCCGTCGAGGTGCCGGACGTCACCGGCGGCACCATCGACGACGCGCGGACCGAGCTGGAGGAAGCGGGCTTCGAGGTGGAGGAGGAGGCCGTCTCCTCGTCCACCGAGCCGCAGGGCACCGTCACCGAGCAGAGCCCCGGCGGCGGCGAGGAGGTGCAGCCCGGTTCGACGGTCACGCTGTCCGTCGTGGAGACGGAGACGCGCACGGTGCCGAGCGTGGTCGGCCAGAACGTCGACCAGGTCCGCCAGCAGCTCCAGGCGGTCGGTTTCCTCGTCGAGGTCGAGGAGGAGGAGAACGAGTCGCAGCCGGAGAACTCGGTGCTGCGCCAGGACCCGCCCGGGAACGAGCAGGCCGCTGTGAACTCCACGGTGACCCTGGTGGTGGCCAAGGCGCCGCAGAAGGAGATGGTCCCCGTCCCGGACGTCACCGGGCGCAAGGTCGGCCAGGCCCAGAAGGCGCTGACGGAGGCCGGGTTCCAGGTGCGGATCGAGGGGCCGCAGGAGGGCAACGCCCGCGCCCAGGGCACCAACCCGCCCGCGAACACCCCGGCCGAGGAGGGCTCCGAGGTCGTCCTCATCACCGTGCCGGGCGGCGGCGACGGAGGCGACGGGGGTGACGGAGGCGACGGCGACGACGACGGGGCCATCGGCGGGTTCTTCCCGGGCCAGGGCAACTGGGGGCGCGGCGACGACTGACGCGCCACCGGAACCCGGCCCCGTCGCAGCACACGGGTGTCGCGGCGCACGGGGCGAATCCCGGCGCACAGGGCCGAAGACGCACCCGACGCACGAGGGCCGGGGCTCCACCGCGGTGGAGCCCCGGCCCTCGTGCACGTCCAGCCTCGTCCGGCCCGCCCTCGTCCGGCCCGGACGGGGAGGCGTCCGGGACGGGACGCGGTACGGCGTCCGGCCGCGGGCCTCAGCCCTGGCTCTCGTCCTTGCCGCCGTCCGGGCCGGTGTCGGCGTCGGCCTGCTTGGCCTGCACCTCGGGGTCCAGCGAGGCGGCGTCCTCCGGGGCGCCGTCCACGGTCGACAGGGCGGACCGCTCGGTGACGTCGGTCGGGGCGGGCGGCTCGACCAGCCAGTCCGGGTTGGCCTGCTGGTCCCACCAGCGCCAGGCGGCCATCGCGGCACCGCCGAGGAGGCCGAGCACCAGGACCCGCTTGAACGCCCTGCCGTTGCGGGCGCGGCGCGTGCGCTTCTTGTTGAGCTTCTTGACCTCCGCCGCGGTGATCTCCCCGCGCAGTGCGGCGAGCGCGGCGACCGAGCGGCCCAGCGCCTCGTCCCGGGCCGGTCCGGCCGCGGCGCGGGCCGCCTCGACACGGGGGGTCGTGTAGGCGGCGGCGCTCTTGGCGGCCGCGCGGGTCCGCTCGGCCGCCCGTGACGCGGCGTCGTCCACGGCCGGGGGCAGGGAACTGCGGGCGTGGCTGAGACGCGGGGCCACCACGTTCTCGTACTGCTCACGGGCGGTGTGCTGCGCCTGGCGCGCGGCGAGACCCACCTTGGGCCCCACCGCCTCGGCGGCGTGCAGCACACTTCCCTTGGCGGTGCCCGACGCGGCACGCACGCTGTCCTTGCGGGTCACGAGATCCTCCTCCTCGGTGGCACGTGGTCCGGGGGCGGGCCCCGGCACACCTCTCCTTGTCGCCTTTACATCCGGGTCGAGATCATGCCGGGCAACACCGGATTCGGCATGTCGAGCGGGCCATCGGGGCCGGGCGCGCCGTCACGGGTGCCACGCCGCGGCGGCCCGGAGTCCGGCCCACGCCGGCCTTCCCAGCCGACCATGCCACGACCCGTACCGCCGCGGGACGTTCCCGCGGCCCCGCACCGCCGACTGCCTGTTCATCATCACTCCGATGCGAGCACCGGGCATCCGCGCCGTCCGTCCATGGGAGGATCGGTCCGTCAGTCAGGACTAGGGAAGGCAGATCGTGGCCGAGCAGCTCTACGCCACTCTCAAGACCAACCGCGGGGACATCGAGATCCAGCTGTTCCCGCACCACGCCCCGCAGACGGTGAAGAACTTCGTCGAACTCGCCGAGGGCTCCCGGGAGTGGACGCACCCGGGCACCGGCGCGAAGTCGCAGGACCGGCTCTACGACGGGACCGTCTTCCACCGGGTGATCAGCGGCTTCATGATCCAGGGCGGCGACCCGCTGGGCAACGGCACCGGCGGCCCGGGGTACGAGTTCGGCGACGAGATCCACCCCGACCTCGCGTTCACCAAGCCGTACCTGCTGGCCATGGCCAACGCCGGTCCGGGCACGAACGGCTCGCAGTTCTTCGTGACGGTGTCGCCGACGTCCTGGCTCACCGGCAAGCACACCATCTTCGGTGAGGTCAGCGGCGAGGCGGGCAAGAAGGTCGTGGACGAGATCGCCGCCACCCGGACCAACCCGCGCACCGACCGCCCGGTGGACGACGTGGTCATCGAGTCGGTCGTGATCGAGCGCCGCTGACCCGTTCCGGTGGCGCGGGGCGACCCGTGCGGGAACGGTCCGCCCCACCCGTCCGTATGACGGGTGGGGCGGCGCGGCGGAAGGGGAGAGATGGAGCACCAGCAGGGCGGGACCGGGCCCGGACACACGCTGCCCGGCTGTTACCGGCACCCGGAGCGGGAGACGGGCATCCGCTGCACCCGGTGCGAGAGGCCGATCTGCCCGGACTGCATGATCGGCGCCTCGGTGGGCTACCAGTGCCCGCAGTGCGTGCGCGGTGGCGGCGGCACCGGAGGTTCGGGCGACACCCGGCCGCGCACGGTCGCCGGCGGGACGGTCGTGGGGGACACCCGGCTGGTCACCAAGATCCTGGTGGGCCTCAACCTCGCGGTCTTCATCGCCGTCCTCGCCGCCGGGCGGGAGCTGGTGACCTCGCTGGGCATGATCGGGTACGCCTTCGACGGCTCGGGCTCGTTCGCGCTCATCGGCGTCGCGGACGGCGAGTGGTACCGGCTCCTCACGTCGGCCTTCCTGCACCAGGAGATCTGGCACATCGGCTTCAACATGATGGCGCTGTGGTTCCTCGGGCCGCCGCTGGAGGCCGCGCTCGGGCGGCTGCGGTTCGTCGTGCTGTACCTGCTCTCCGCGCTGGGCGGGAACGTCCTCGCGTACCTGCTGATGGCGCAGAACCAGCTCTCGCTGGGCGCCTCCGGGGCGGTCTTCGGCCTGTTCGGCGCGACGGCGGTGCTGATGCGGCGGATGCGCTACGACATGCGGCCGATCCTCGTGCTGCTGGCGATCAACCTCGTCATCACCTTCCTGCCCGGCCTGAACATCGCCTGGCAGGCGCACCTGGGCGGCCTGGTGGTGGGCGCGGTCATCGCCGTGGCCTTCGTCCACGCGCCGCGCGGGGCGCGGTCGCTGGTGCAGTGGGGCACGTGCGCGGCGCTGCTGGTGGTGCTGGCCGTGGTCTGCGTGCTCCGTACCTCGGCGCTGCTGAGCTGAGCGCTCCGGAAGTGCTGGCCCGAGCGCTACGCGATGTTATCCACAGGGGGTAGCGGATCTTGTGCATGGCGCGCAGGCGCTCGTACGCAGGTGCGTTTCCGCTGGAGGTCCTGGGAAGAACGTGTGTCCGAGGTGGCGGGCGGCGTCAACCCGATGAGAGTTATCCACAGATCGTCTGAACTTTTCCCAGCCCTGTGGACAGCCTGTGGATAACCCGCCCTCCGGCCTGGCCGGAGCGCGACGGGGCACGCCCCCGGCAACCGGAAGCGGCCGACGCACGCGCTACTTCCACTGCGTCGAGACGACGAACCCCACCGCGATGAACCCGAAGCCGACCACGATGTTCCAGTTGCCCAGCGCGTCGACCGGCAACGAGCCCTCGGTCATGTAGAAGACGACGATCCACGCCAGGCCGATGGCGAACATCGCCAGCATCAGGGGGGCGACCCAGCGCCGCCCGGAGCTGCTGAAGTCGAGCTTGGTCGACTGCTGCGCCGCCGGCGGGGTGTAGTCGTCCTTCTTCTTGCGAATCCGAGACTTCGGCACGAGGGGCTCTCCTGTCGATGCGCTGCGACCGCGCGGAACGGATGCTGGTGTGGTCCGTTAGCGTAGTGCGTGTAGGCGGTGTAAGGAGACAAGGGTACGGTGACCTTTTCCGCGACTCCTCCCCAGGAGCCCCCCACCGGCGGCGGTCCCGGCACCGGCCCCGGTGTGTCCGACGGCACGGCGTCCTCCGGTGGCGGCCCGCTCGGCGGTCCGCTCCGGTCCCGTCTCCGCTTCCGCCCGCTGCGGCTGGCCAGCGCCGCCGTCTTCGCCCTGGCCGGGCTGATCTTCTGGGTGAGCTTCAACACCGCCAAGGGCACCGATCTGCGCAGCGACGAGTCGATGCTGCGCTTCTCCGACCTCATCGAGCAGCGCAGCCACGAGAACGACGAGCTGGAGGGCAGCACCGCCCGGCTGCGTGAGGAGGTCGACGCGCTCGCCGACCGCGACAGCGGCGTCTCACCGGCCACGCGCGAGCGGCTGGAGCGGGCCGAGGCCGCCGCCGGGGCCGAGGAGGTCTCGGGCGCCGGGCTGACCGTCACGCTCACCGACGCCCCGCCGGACGCCACCGCCCGCATCCCCGGCTGGCCCGAGCCCAGCCCGGACGACCTCGTCATCCACCAGCAGGACCTCCAGGCCGTCGTCAACGCCCTGTGGGCGGGCGGCGCCGAGGGCATCCGGGTCATGGACCAGCGGCTCATCTCCACCAGTGCGGTGCGCTGCGTCGGCAACACCCTCATCCTCCAGGGCCGCCTGTACTCGCCGCCCTACGAGGTCACCGCCGTCGGCGAGCCGGAGCGGCTGCGCGAGGCACTCGACGGCGCGCCCGCGATCCAGGCGTACAAGCGGTACGTCGACGCCTACGGGCTCGGCTGGGACGTCGACGAGCACCGCGACACGACACTGCCCGGTTACGCGGGGCCGTTCGACCTCCAGTACGCGAAGCCGCTGGACTGACCCCCGCGCCCGTGCCCCGCCACGTACTCTGGGACCCGCGCGCACGCGCGGCGGGAACACGCGGGCGGGGACGGAAGGACGGCACCACGGATGTACGGCTGGATCTGGCGGCACCTGCCGGGCAACGCACTCGTGCGGGCGCTGATCTCGCTCGTGCTGGTCCTCGGGACCGTCTACCTGCTCTTCCAGTACGTGTTCCCGTGGGCCGAACCGCTGCTGCCGTTCGGCGACGTGACCGTGGACGAGAGCTGACGGGGGCTGGCGGTATGAGCACACGGATTCTCGTGGTCGACAACTACGACAGCTTCGTCTTCAACATCGTGCAGTACCTCTACCAGCTCGGCGCCGAGTGCGAGGTGCTGCGCAACGACGAGGTCCGCACGGAGCACGCCCAGGACGGTTTCGACGGCGTCCTGCTCTCCCCCGGCCCCGGCGCGCCGGAGCAGGCCGGGGTGTGCGTGGACATGGTCCGGCACTGCGCCGGCACCGGGGTGCCGGTCTTCGGCGTGTGCCTGGGCATGCAGTCGATGGCGGTCGCCTACGGCGGCGTCGTGGACCGCGCACCCGAGCTGCTGCACGGCAAGACCTCACTGGTGACGCACGAGGGCCGGGGCGTCTTCGCCGGACTGCCCTCGCCGTTCACCGCCACCCGCTACCACTCGCTGTGCGCCGAGCCGAAGACGGTGCCGGACGAGCTGGAGGTCACCGCGCGCACCGAGTCGGGCGTCGTCATGGGGCTGCGGCACCGCGAGCGGGCGGTGGAGGGCGTGCAGTTCCACCCCGAGTCCGTGCTCACCGAGTGGGGTCACCGGATGCTGGCCAACTGGCTGGCCGAGTGCGGTGACACCGGTGCGGTGGAGCGGTCCGGGGGCCTGGCCCCGGTGGTCGGGACGTGACGTCGCCGGGCGATCCGTACACGGACCCCGAGGCGCTTGAGGAAGCCGTCGGCCGCCTGGAAGACCCGCTCAACGACCCCCTGCCCGGCCGGGACGCTCCCCGCGCGCCGCACGTTCCCGGCGCCGTGCCGCCGCCCGCCCGGGGCGAGCGGCCGACCGGGGGCGAGGAGACGGTGGGGGGCGAGGGGGCGCGGGGGGCGCACGCGGGCTCACCGTGGTTCAGGACGCGGCCCGTCCCGCCGGAGCCCGTCCCGCCGCGGTCCGCCCCGCCACGCCCCGCACCGCCCCGGCCGAGCGCGCCCGTCCCGCCGGAGACCGCCGGGGCCCCGCCCGCGCCCGGCTCCCGCCACGGTGCCACCTGGCCGGGCGCCGGGGAGGCGGCCGACGACCCGCAGACCGTCGCGCTGCGGCGGGTACGGCCGCGTCCGGCCGCACCGGCCCCGCAGCCCCGGGACCCGCGGCCCGAAGACCGGCAGCCCGCTGACCGGCCGTCCGCCGCGCCCGGTGGGGGCCGGGCCGCGCGGCGCCGGGCGGCGGCCCAGGCCGCCAGGGCGCACAAGGACAGCTTCTCCGTCGTCGCCAGCCGCGCCGTGGGGGAGCTGTTCATCACCTGCGGCGTGCTGCTGCTCCTCTTCGTCACCTACCAGCTCTGGTGGACCAACGTCCAGGCCGACATGGCCGCCCGGGGCACGGCCAGCGACCTCACACAGAGGTGGGAGACGGAGGACGCCGACGCCCGCAGGCCCGGCGCCTTCACCCCCGGCGAGGGCTTCGCCATCATGTACATACCCAAGCTCGACGTCCGCGTCCCGGTGGCCGAGGGGATCGACAAGAACAGCGTCCTGGACCGCGGGCTGGCCGGGCACTACGACGAGGAGTCGGGCCTCAAGACGGCGATGCCCTGGGACGAGGAGGGCAACTTCGCCGTCGCGGGCCACCGCAACACCCACGGCGAACCGTTCCGCTACATCAACAAGCTGGAACCGGGCGACCCCATCGTCGTCGAGACCCGGGACACCTACTACACGTACGAGATGACGAGCATGCTGCCGTCCACGCTGCCGTCCAACGTGGACGTGGTCTCCCCCGTCCCCGAGGAGTCGGGCTTCACCGAGCCGGGCCGCTATGTGACGCTGACCACCTGTACCCCGGAATTCACGTCCAAGTACCGTCTCATCGTCTGGGGGAAGATGGTCGAGGAGCGCCCGCGGAGCGAGGGCAAGCCGGACGCCCTCGTCGGGTAGCCGGGCGGAAGCGAAGGCGGACGGTGGAGACAGTGGCAGTGACCGAGCGGGACGAGGCGCAGACCGGGGAGCCCGTGCGGCCGCCGCGCGGGGGCGGGCGGACACGCGGACGCGTCGCCGCCACCGTCAGCGTGATCGGTGAACTGCTCATCACCACGGGCGTCCTGCTGGCCCTGTTCGTCGCCTACTCGCTGTGGTGGACGAACGTGCTCGCCGACCAGGCCGCCGCCCGGGAGAGCGAGTCCCTGCGGGACAGCTGGGCCGTGCAGGAGGACGGCGCCGACGCCCCCGGGAAGGACACCGGCCCGGGCGCGCTGGACGTGCGCAACGGCATCGGCTTCCTGCACGTGCCCGCGATGGACGACGACGAGATCCTCGTCATGCCGGGTACCGACCCCGAGGAACTGAACCAGGGCATCGCCGGTTTCTACGAGAAGCCGGTGAAGTCCGCGATGCCGTGGGACGAGGAGGGCAACTTCTCGCTGGCCGCCCACCGCGACGGGCACGGCGCGAAGTTCCACGACATCCACAAGATCGAGAAGGGCGACCCCGTCGTCTTCGAGACGAAGGACACGTGGTTCGTCTACGAGGTGTACGCGATCCTGCCCGAGACCTCGAAGTACAACGTCGAGGTGCTGGCCGACGTCCCCGAGGAGTCCGGCAAGGAGGAGGAGGGCCGCTACATCACCCTCACCACCTGCACGCCGGTGTTCACCTCCAACTACCGGTACATCGTGTGGGGTGAGCTGACACGCACCGAGCCGGTGGACGCCGACCGCACGCCGCCCGCCGAACTCCGCTGACCGCCGCCGGAGCGCTCCCGGCCCGCGCGGACCTCCCCCTGGTCGACGGCGGTCCACTCGCCGCCCTGCTCCCGCCGCACGGCCGCAGCCGTCGCCGCGACGCGCCCGCCCCTGCCCCCAGCAGCAACAAGACCCCCCCTCACCTGCGTTACCGCAGGTGAGGGGGGGTCTGAAGAGAGTGGAGCCTAGGGGAGTCGAACCCCTGACATCTGCCATGCAAAGACAGCGCTCTACCAACTGAGCTAAGGCCCCGTCGGCCCCAAGCGTACCCGCTCCGGACGTCCGATTCCGACCGGGTATCGCCGCGACGCGTACGGCTCCGTAGGATGCACCGCAAGTTCGCTGGCGCGAAGCGGACAGGGGAGACTCAGGGGAGACACATGGAAGCAGCACAGCAGGACCCCACGGCCAAAGCCCGGGAGCTGCAGAGCGCCTGGTACGGGGAGCCGCTCGGCAGCCTGTTCCGGCGGCTGATCGACGATCTCGGCCTGAACCAGGCGCGGCTGGCCACTGTGCTCGGCCTCTCGGCACCGATGCTTTCACAGCTGATGAGCGGTCAGCGCGCCAAGATCGGCAACCCGGCGGTCGTCCAGCGGGTGCAGTCGCTCCAGGCACTGGCCGGTGAGGTCACGGGCGGTCACGTCAGCGCGGCCGACGCCACCCGGCGGATGGAGGAGATCCGCCGGACCGCCGGGCAGAGCGTGCTCGGCGGCACCACGCAGACCACGGCGTCGGGCCAGCAGACGACCGTCAAGCGCGCCGTGCGGGAGATCCAGTCGCTGCTGCGGGCCATCGCGGACGCCCAGGACGTCCTGGAGGCGTCGCAGACGCTCGCGGAGAGCCATCCCGAACTGGCAGAGTTCCTCCGGGTGTACGGGGCGGGCAGGACCTCGGACGCGGTCAAGCACTACGAGGCCCACCAGGGCTGACGGGCACAGGCACGGGCGGGAAAGGGCGGCACGGCGCGATGGGCGAGGTCTTCGCGGGTCGGTACGAACTGGTCGACCCGATCGGCCGGGGCGGGGCCGGAGCGGTCTGGCGGGCCTGGGACCACCGCAGGAAGCGCTACGTCGCGGCCAAGGTGCTCCAGCAGGGCGACGCCCACTCCCTGTTGCGCTTCGTGCGCGAGCAGGCCCTGCGCATCGACCACCCGCACGTGCTCGCCCCCACCAGCTGGGCCGCCGACGACGACCAGGTCCTGTTCACCATGGACCTGCTGTGCGGCGGCTCGCTGGCCCACCTCATCGGCGACCACGGCCCCCTCCCGCCCCGCCTGGTGTGCGTCCTGCTCGACCAGCTGCTGTCCGGGCTGACGGCGGTGCACGCCGAGGACGTGGTGCACCGCGACGTCAAGCCCGCCAACATCCTGCTGGAGGCGACGGGCACCGGACGGCCGCACCTGCGGCTGTCCGACTTCGGCATCGCCATGCGCAAGGGTGAGCCGCGGCTCACCGGGACCGCCTACGTCGTCGGCACGCCCGGTTACTTCGCGCCCGAGCAGCTGCTCGGCGCCGAGCCCGACTTCCCCGCCGACCTGTACGCCGTCGGGCTGGTCGGGCTCTACCTGCTGCACGGCCGCAAGCCGGACGCGCAGGCGCTCCTGGCCGCCTACGAGCACGGGGTGCCCGAGGCGCCCGCCGGGGTGCCCGAACCGCTGTGGCAGGTGCTCGCCGGACTGCTCCAGCCGGACCCGCAGGACCGTTTCCGTACGGCGACCGGGGCCCGCAGGGCCGTCGCCGGGGCGCTGGAGGTGCTGGACGCGGACGCGACGCTGCGGCTGGCCGGGGTGGGCCGTGCCGGCGCGGGCTCCGCCGGCACGGTGGAGGTGTCCGACCACGTCGGCCCGCTGCCCGCCGGGTACGGGGCCGCCGGGCCCGAGCGGCCGTCGGCGAAGGCCGCGGAGGCGGCGGTGTACCCGGACGCCTCCGATACGGGAAGCTTCCACCTGGCCCCGCCCGGTGCGGCACCGGCGGCCCCGGCACCGGCCGCCACCGCACCGGCGGCCCCGAAGGCCGCCGCCACCGCACCGGCTTCCGCCCGGCCCGCACCGCACCCGGCGGCCCCGCACGGCACGCCCCCGTACGCCGCCGGACCGCCGCAGACCACCGCCGCCCACGCTCCCGCGCACCCCGGCGGCCACCCCCGTCCCGCACCGGCCGAGCCCGCGCCGGCCGCCGTGGGCAAGCGGCCGGGACCGCCCGCGAAGGTCGCGGTCCCGGTGCTGCTGGTCGCCCTGCTGTGCTTCGCCGTCGGGATCTGGGCGCTCACGCAGTCCTGAACGCCCGGCCCCCGCGCACCGGCCCGGTGCGGCGCACCGGCCCCCGCCCCCGCGGTGACGGACTCACGGCTGCCCCCGGCCGTCCCCCGGAGGAGGCCAGGAACCGGCGGCCGGTCCGTATCCCGGCTGCGGGTGACCGTAACCGCCCACGGCCGCGGACGGCACCGCGGCGGCCCCCGCCCGGCGGCGGGCCAGCAGCCACCACACCAGCAGGCCGAGGACCAGCACGCTGCCCGTGCCGATCCCGGCCACGGCGATGAGCTGCCGGGTGTCGCCCTCGGCGGCCTCGGCCGCCGTCAGCCCCTTCGCGGCCGCGTCCCGGTCCGCGTCGGTGACGCCGAACCCGGCGGCCACCGCGTCCCTGTCGTACGCGGGCGCCTCCTTCGGCTCGCCCTCGATGGTGACGCGCAGGGTGACGTTCGCGCCCGAGGGAAAGTGCGGGGCCAGATCCTGGTGCAGCGTGACGGCCAGGTAGGACCAGCCGGCCATGTCGGGGCCGGGCACCTTGTCCGCGAAGCGGGCGCCGTACTCGACGACGCCGGTGCTCAGGCCCACAGCCGTCTGCGCGCCGGTGAAGGACTGGAAGTTCGAGGCCAGGTCACCGCGTGCCGGATCGAAGGTGTGCAGCCCGACGGCCTTGGAAACGAAGCCGGACGCCTCGTCGGACGCCCGGCCGTTGGGCAGTTCGGCCAGGGCGTGCAGTCGCTGCCCCCAGTCCAGCGGCACCCGGTAGAACCGGGTCTGGCCGGCCTCCAGCCGGTCCTTCCACACGCCGGCGCCGACGGAACCGGCGTCGTTGAAGCCCGTCCCGCCGTGCGCCTCCTTCGGGGTGCCGGTCGGCGGCGGGGGCGGCTCCTCGTCCTCGTCGGCCCCGTTCCCAGGCGGCCCGGGGACGGCGCCCGTCAGGCCCGGTTCGGAGAGGTAGCTGATCTCGACCGGCCAGTCGGCCGGGTCGGCCGTCTCGGGGTTGTCGCGGGTCACCTGGAAGAGGTAGGGCCCGGCCTTCTGGCACCGCTCGATGCCGCCGCCTATCCGGCGCGCCGCGTAGTCACTGACCGGGTACGCGGTGCCGTCCCCGGCGAACCCGTCGCCGCCGGTGTCGCACACCTGGCCGTCGGTGGTCGTCAGCCGCACCTCGATCTCCTCGCCGAAGGAGGCGACGGTGGTGCCGGGTTTCGGGGCCACCGTGGCGGCGAGGTAGGCGGTGGAGGTGTCGTCCAGCGCGAGGCTGTAGAACTTCGTCTCCCCGGGGCCGATGGCGTCGGTGTACCGGCCCGGCGTCAGCTCGGGGCCGTCCGAGCTGCTGGCCTGCCCCTCGACCGCCACGGCGTCCTCGGCCGCCACGTACCACGGCGCGGCGTCCGGCGCGTCCTGCGCCGCCGCCGCGCCCGGCAGCGCCGTCACCGCGCCGAGCGCCACCACGGCCGCCGTCCACCGCGCGCCCGTCCTCCTCGTACGCCGCTTCGCCATGCGCCGCCCCCTCGTCGTCTCGCTCGTGCCGCCGGCCGCCCGGCCGTTGGCCGCCGTGGCCGACGGCCGGGCCCGCCGCGGCGGCCCGGACCGGTCCATCCTGCACCGTCCGCCCCGTCCCAGGGCCCGCCGCCCCCGGATTTCCCGGCGCCCGCGGCCCGGGCCGGGCCGGGTGGACGAGCGCGAGCCACGGCAGTCCGCCCGTCCTCACTCTCTTTTCCCGGCCGCAACGGCGCAGGCGGGCGCCGTGCGACCCGCACCACGGCGGGGGCGGCGGCGCACGACGGGCCCTTCGGCGTCACCGGAGCGCCCGAGAACTGACGTTGCGTCAGGCTCAGGGCCTGACGTCTCGCGCGACCGGGCATCCGCCCGCCGGACCGCGCGGGAGCGCCCGGAGCGGCAACTGCCCAGGACATTTGCGAGCGCACAGACCTGGGCGAGGCGTGTCACGGTGCCGGAACGCGGCGAAGCCCCGGCCGCCACGGCCGGGGCTTCGTCTGGAGCCGCCGCCCGCCCTCAAGGAGCGGTGTTCCTCAAGGAGGAGGTGCGGACAGCGGTACGGGATCGGGTACCGGCTGCGCGGCACCGGCGGTCAGTGTGCCCTCAGGCACCCGGGCCCGAGGGCACGGAGTCGGTGGCCTCGGTCCACAGGTCCTGCTCGGCACGGTCCGCCTGGATCTGGCGGTACACGAGGAGCCCGCCGATGGCGGCCAGCGCGACCAGGAGGAGCTTCTTCACGGCGTTACCTCGTCCTTCAACGACGTCGGAACCCTACTGGCGCCCGATGATACCCAACCGTATGCGCGAGCGATCGCCGCACGGCCGCACCCGCCGTGTCCCTTGACCGGGACACGAGGAAAGCCCGAGCACAAGCAAAAACCCCCGGCCGGATACCGGCCGGGGACTTGCACGGTGGGGCTAACAGGACTTGAACCTGTGGCCTCTTCCTTATCAGGGAAGCGCTCTAACCGTCTGAGCTATAGCCCCGCGCTGCAACGAAACATTAGCGCACTTCCGCGCTCTCCCAAAATCGGTTCCTGGCCGGGGCCCGCCCCCGTGGCGGGCCCCGGGCCTGGGCTTACTCGTCCTCGGCCAGCGTCAGCTCGACACCGCCGACGAAACCGGCGGAGAGGTTGTAGATGAAGGCGCCCAGCGTGGCCAGGGCCGTGGCCAGGACGACGTCGATGGCCGCGATGACCGCCGTGAACGTCAGCACCCGGGACAGCGAGAGCATCGCCTCCAGGTCGAAGCCCGCACCCTCCGGGCTCTCCGTCGCGTCGCTGATGGTGTCACCGATGGTCGAGAACACGCCCATGCCGTCCATGACCATCCACAGCACCGCGACCGCCACGACCGTGCAGACGCCGAGCGCGACGGAGAGCAGGAAGCTGACCTTCATCACCGACCACGGGTCCGCCTTGGCCACCCGCAGCCGTGCCTTGCGCGTGCGCGGCACGGCACGGGCGCCCGTGCGGGGGCGCCGCACACCGCCCGGCCCGTCCTCCTCCTCGCCGCCGGGAGCCGGGTACGCCTGTGGCGGCCGGTGCGGCTGCTGATGTGGCGGCTGGGCGCTGGTCATCGTCACTCCGCGCGCCGGCGTCTGCCCCTGATAGGGCGTCCGGCCGCCCCCGGACGGAGCGGGGCCACCCGCCGCGCCCTTCTCCGCCCCGCCCGTGGTCCCGCTCACGCCCTACTCCTCGCTGTCCGTGGCCGTACCGGCCGCGTCATCCGCAGCGGTGGCGTCCGTGGTGGTCGGCTCCGCGAGGCCGTCGGCAGGTACGTCAGCCTCGACCTCCTCCGCCTCACGGCCGGCCTCCGCGTTCCGCGCGATCCCGACGACGGCATCCCGCTTGCCCAGGTTGATCAGTTGGACGCCCATGGTGTCACGGCCCGTCTCCCGCACACCGCTGACCCGCGTGCGGATCACCCCGCCGCCCAGCGTGATGGCCAGGATCTCGTCGGTGTCCTCGACGACGAGCGCACCGACCAGCGAACCGCGGTCCTCCACGATCCGGGCGGCCTTGATGCCGAGGCCGCCACGGCCCTGGACGCGGTACTCGTCCACGCTGGTGCGCTTGGCGTAGCCGCCGTCGGTGGCGGTGAACACGAACGTACCCGCCCGGACCACGTTCATCGAGAGCAGCTCGTCGTCCGCGCGGAAACTCATGCCCTTCACGCCCGAGGTGGCCCGTCCCATGGGCCGCAGCGCCTCGTCGGTGGCGGTGAACCGGATGGACTGCGCCTTCTTGCTGATGAGCAGCAGGTCGTCCTCCGCGGAGACCAGCTCGGCGCCGATCAGCTCGTCGTCACGGCCGTCCTCCATCTGCCGGAGGTTGATGGCGATGACGCCGCCGGCCCGCGGCGAGTCGTAGTCCTTGAGCGGGGTCTTCTTCACCAGTCCGGACTTCGTCGCGAGCACCAGGTACGGCGTCGCCTCGTAGTCCCGGATGGCGAGGATCTCGGCGATCTGCTCGTCCGGCTGGAACGCCAGCAGGTTCGCCACGTGCTGCCCGCGTGCCTCCCGCCCCGCGTCCGGCAGCTCGTACGCCTTCGCCCGGTAGACCCGGCCCTTGTTGGTGAAGAACAGCAGCCAGTGGTGCGTGGTGGACACGAAGAAGTGGTCGACGATGTCGTCTTCCCGCAGCTTCGTGCCGCGCACGCCCTTCCCGCCGCGCTTCTGCGCCCGGTAGTCGACCGTCCGCGTGCGCTTGACGTAGCCGCCGCGGGTGATGGTGACGACGATGTCGTCCTCGGCGATCAGGTCCTCGATGGACATGTCGCCCTCGAAGGGCACCAGCTGGCTGCGCCGGTCGTCGCCGAACTTCTCCACCAGCGCGGTCAGTTCCTCGCTGATGATGCTGCGCTGGCGCTCCGGCGAGGCCAGGATCGCCTTGTACCCGGTGATCTTCGCCTGGAGGTCGTCGTGCTCGGCGGTGATCTTCTGGTGCTCCAGGGCGGCGAGCCGGCGCAGCTGCATCTCCAGGATGGCGTTCGCCTGGATCTCGTCGATCTCCAGCAGCCCCATCAGCCCGGTACGGGCGACGTCGACCGTGTCGCTGCGCCGGATCAGCGCGATGACCTCGTCGATCGCGTCCAGCGCCTTGAGCAGGCCACGCAGGATGTGGGCCCGCTCCTCGGCCTTGCGCAGCCGGTAGCGGGTGCGGCGGACGATGACGTCGACCTGGTGCGCGACCCAGTTGCGGATGAACGCGTCCAGCGACAGCGTGCGCGGCACCCCGTCCACCAGGGCGAGCATGTTCGCGCCGAAGTTCGTCTGGAGGTCGGTGTGCTTGTACAGGTTGTTCAGGACGACCTTGGCCACCGCGTCCCGCTTGAGGACGACAACCAGACGCTGGCCGGTGCGTGAGCTGGTCTCGTCCCGCACGTCCGCGATGCCGCCGACCCTGCCGTCCTTGACCAGGTCCGCGATCTTCAGCGCGAGGTTGTCCGGGTTCACCTGGTAGGGCAGCTCGGTGACGACCAGGCACTGGCGGCCCTGGATCTCCTCCACCTCGACGACCGCGCGCATGGTGATCGAGCCGCGCCCGGTCCGGTACGCGTCCTCGATGCCGCTCCGGCCGACGACCAGCGCGCCGGTGGGGAAGTCCGGGCCCTTGATCCGTTCCAGCAGCGCGTCCAGCAGTTCCTCGTTGGACGCCTCGGGGTGGTCCAGGTACCACTGGGCGCCCGCCGCCACCTCGCGCAGGTTGTGCGGCGGGATGTTGGTGGCCATACCGACCGCGATGCCCGCCGAGCCGTTGACGAGCAGGTTCGGGAACCGGGACGGCAGCACCGTCGGCTCCTGGTTGCGGCCGTCGTAGTTGTCCTGGAAGTCGACGGTCTCCTCGTCGATGTCCCGGAGCATCTCCATGGCCAGCGGGGCCATCTTGCACTCGGTGTACCGCATGGCCGCGGCCGGGTCGTTGCCCGGGGAGCCGAAGTTGCCGTTGGAGTCGACCAGCGGCATCCGCATCGACCACGTCTGGGCCAGACGGACGAGCGCGTCGTAGATGGAGGAGTCACCGTGCGGGTGGTAGGTGCCCATGACGTCACCGACGACGCGGGCACACTTGTAGAAGCCGCGCTCGGGGCGGTAGCCGCCGTCGTACATGGCGTACAGCACGCGTCGGTGCACGGGCTTGAGGCCGTCCCGGACGTCGGGCAGCGCCCGGGAGACGATGACGCTCATCGCGTAGTCGAGGTACGAGCGCTGCATCTCCGTTTCGAGCGTCACCGGCTCGATGCGCAGGGCACCCGCCTCACCGGTCGGCTCGGGCACGGCTGCCGGGGGGTTCTCGTCGGCCATTGCTGTTCACAGTCCCTTTCTGGCGGCGGCGTTCACGGGCCGACTCAGATGTCGAGAAAACGGACGTCCTTGGCGTTGCGCTGGATGAACGAGCGCCGCGACTCCACGTCCTCGCCCATGAGGATCGAGAACAGGTCGTCGGCGGCGGCGGCGTCGTCGATGGTGACCTGGCGCAGCACCCGCAGCTCCGAGTCCATCGTCGTCGTGCGCAGCTCCTCGGCGTTCATCTCGCCCAGACCCTTGAACCGCTGCACCGAGTCGTCGCGGATGCGCTTGCCCTGCTCGCGTCCGAGCCGGATGAGCTGGTCCCGCTCGCGGTCGGAGTACGCGTACTCGTGGTCGTCCCGGGTCCACTTGATCTTGTACAGAGGGGGCTGCGAGAGGTACACGTGCCCGGCCTCCACCAGCGGGCGCATGAAGCGGAAGAGGAGGGTCAGCAGCAGGGTGTTGATGTGCTGGCCGTCGACGTCGGCGTCCGCCATCAGGATGATCTTGTGGTAGCGGAGCTTCTCGATGTCGAAGTCCTCGTGGATGCCCGTGCCGAAGGCCGAGATCAGCGCCTGCACCTCGGTGTTCTGGAGCACCTTGTCGATGCGGGCCTTCTCCACGTTCAGGATCTTGCCGCGGATGGGGAGGATCGCCTGGTACTGCGGGTCGCGCCCGGACTTGGCCGAACCGCCGGCGGAATCACCCTCGACGATGAAGATCTCGCACTTGCTGGCGTCGTTCGACTGGCAGTCCGACAGCTTGCCCGGCAGCGACGCCGTCTCCAGCAGCCCCTTACGCCGCGTCAGATCCCGCGCCTTGCGGGCCGCGACCCGCGCCGTGGCCGCCTGGATGCCCTTGCGGATGATGTCCGCTGCCTCGTTGGGGTTGCGGTCGAACCAGTCGGTGACGTGCTCGTGCACGACCTTCTGGACGAACGTCTTCACCTCGGTGTTGCCCAGCTTCGTCTTCGTCTGGCCCTCGAACTGCGGCTCGCCGAGCTTCACGGAGAGGATGGCCGTCAGGCCCTCGCGGATGTCCTCGCCCGTGAGGTTGTCGTCCTTCTCGCGCAGCAGCTTCCGCTCCCGCGCGTACCGGTTGACCAGGCCGGTGAGCGCCGCCCTGAAGCCCTCCTCGTGGGTGCCGCCCTCGTGGGTGTGGATGATGTTCGCGAAGCTGTAGACGCCCTCGGTGTACTGGGTGTTCCACTGCATGGCGATCTCGGCCGAGAGCATCCGCTCCTTGTCCTCGGCCTCGAAGTACACGACGGTCGGGTGGACGACCTCTCCCTTGCGGGAGTTGAGATGGCGGACGAAGTCCGAGATCCCGCCCTCGTAGTGGTAGGTGACCGTACGGGGCTTGTCATCGTCCGCCGTGTCGGTGGTGTCCGCCCCCGCCGTCTGCTTCGCGGACGCCCGCTCGTCGGTCAGCGAGATCGTCAGGCCGCCGTTGAGGAACGCCATCTCCTGGAAACGCCGCGACAGCGTCTCGAAGGAGTACTCCGTCGTCTCGAAGATGTCGCCGTCGGCCCAGAAGGTGAGCGTCGTCCCCGTCTCCTCGGTGGCCTCCTGCCGCTCCAGCGGACTGACGGGCGCGCCGCGCCGGTACTCCTGCGTCCAGCGGTAACCGTCCCGCCGGATGTCGACCGAGACCCGCTGCGAGAGCGCGTTCACCACCGAGACGCCGACGCCGTGCAGACCGCCGGAGACGGCGTACCCGCCGCCACCGAACTTGCCACCCGCGTGCAGCACGGTGAGGACGACCTCGACGGCCGGCCGGTTCTCCGAGGGGACGATGTCCACCGGGATACCACGGCCGTTGTCGACCACGCGCACCCCGCCGTCGGCGAGGACCGTGACGTCGATGGCGTTCGCCCAGCCGGCCAGCGCCTCGTCGACGGAGTTGTCGACGACCTCGTACACCAGGTGGTGCAGGCCGCGCTCGCCGGTCGAACCGATGTACATGCCCGGACGTTTGCGGACCGCGTCCAGGCCCTCCAGGACCGTGATCGCGCTCGCGTCGTACGCCACCTCGTTCTGGCGCAGGGGAGCGACGGGGGCGTCCTCGGCGACGGACGGGGGGTTCTCGTTGGGGTTGCCGGAATCGGCCACGAAGCGCCCTTTCTGGCACAGCAGAAGCCGTCTCCTTTTCGGGCAGGAGCGGCTGCATCGTTCGGCTTGGTCCGCGGTACGGCGGGTGCCTCCCAGTCTACCGGTAGCGCTGACATTGATGGGGGTTTGCTGGCGCCTGAGTCCCCATGTGCCGCCCTGGACGAGCGTCGTCCGACTCCCCATATGCGACCGGGGGCCCCAAGAGGCTCACAGGGGCGCTCAGCGCTTCGGAGTGTCAACCACCCGTTACCGTGACCGGGGTCACGTCCGCCGCCCCGTACGGGGGGTATGTTTCACGTGAAACGGACACGTTACGGTGCGGCGTTGACACGGGGCGGAGGGCTCGCCGTTTCACGTGAAACGACGGTTCAGCGGACCCGGAGCGGGCCGTAGCGGGGGCCGGGCCCGCCCGGTCCCCGCACTTTGATGAGCGTGACCGTGCCCTGACCCAGGTCCTCGTTCAGCCGCCGCACCAGCTCGGGCGCCAGCCGCCGCAGCTCGGTCGCCCACGCCGTCGCGTCACAGCGGACGTGCAGCACCCGGGTGTCCTCGTCGTACCGCTCGGGACGGCAGTGCTCGGCGTTCTTCGCCCCGACGATGTCCGGCCAGCGGCCCATCACACCGCCGACGGCCATCGGCATCTCCCAGCCCCGCTCCGTCTTCAGCCGCTCGATGGCCGCACCCAGCGGCAGCGGGTCCCGGCCGTCGCGCCGGGCTCCCGACCGCACTCCCCCGCGCCGGGCCTGCTGACGCTGCCGCGTCGCCTCACCCCGCACCCGGGCCTGCTCCTTGGCGGCCCGCAGCGCCACCCTCGCCAGGTCCACACCCGAGAGCGGGGGCGGCGCGGGGTTCCCGGGCCCGCCGGAGCCGGGGTCTGCCTCGCTCACGCCGCCACCACCTCCCCGTCGGCGACGGAGAACCGGGTACCGGACAGCGCGGCCGGGACGTCGTCGTCCACGGCGGCCGTCACCAGCACCTGCTCCGCGGGGGCGACGAGTTCCGCCAGCCGCTCCCGCCGCCGGGTGTCCAGCTCGGCGAACACGTCGTCCAGCACCAGCACCGGTTCGTTGCCCTCGGCCCGCAGCAGGTCGTAGGAGGCCAGCCGCAGCGCCAGCGCGTACGACCAGGACTCCCCGTGGCTGGCGTACCCCTTCGCGGGCAGCCGGCCGAGCCGCAGCAGCAGGTCGTCCCGGTGGGGCCCCACCAGTGTCACGCCCCGCTCGATCTCCTGCTTGCGCGCCTCGCCCAGCGCCACGAGCAGACGCTCGTACAGCTCCTCCCGGCTCCCCTCGGGCACCGGCGCACGGTACTCCAGTGCCACCGGGCCGCCGCCCGGCGCCACCTGGTCGTACGCCTTGTCGGCCAGCGGCTCCAGGTCGGCCACCAGCGCGTAGCGCTGGACCAGCACCTCGGCGGCCACCCGCGCCAGGTGCTGGTCCCACACGTCCAGCGTGGACAGGTCCAGCGAACGGCCGCCGTGCCGGCGGGCCATCGCCGCCGACTTCAGCAGGGTGTTGCGCTGCTTCAGCACCCGGTCGTAGTCCGAGCGCACGCCCGCCATGCGCGGCGAGCGCGCCGTGACCAGCTCGTCCAGGAACCGCCTGCGCTCCCCCGGGTCGCCCTTCACCAGGCTCAGGTCCTCCGGGGCGAACAGCACCGTGCGCAGGATGCCCAGCACGTCGCGCGGCCGGACCTGGGACGAGCGGTTGATCCGCGCCCGGTTCGCCCGGCCCGGAGTGATCTCCAGCTCGACGAGCTGCTGCCGCTCGCCCTGCACCACGGCCGCCCGCACCACCGCCCGCTCCGCGCCCATGCGCACGAGCGGCGCGTCGGCGGCCACCCGGTGGCTGCCGAGCGTGGCGAGGTAGCCGACGGCCTCGACCAGGTTCGTCTTCCCCTGACCGTTCGGCCCGACGAACGCCGTGACGCCGGGGCCGAGCGGCACCTCGGCCCTGGCGTACGAACGGAAGTCGGCGAGCGACAGATGCGTGACGTGCATCTACGTCGTCAGCCGCCCACGGGCGGGTCGACGTCCGCACCCGGCGCGTCGACGCCGAGGTCGTCGCTCTTCTCGGTGACGGCGTGCCCGCCGAACTGGTTGCGCAGCGCCGCGATCATCTTCATCTGCGGCGAGTCGTCCTGCCGCGAGGAGAACCGGGCGAACAGTGACGCCGTGATGGCGGGGAGCGGAACCGCGTGGTCGATGGCCGCCTCGACCGTCCAGCGGCCCTCGCCGGAGTCCTGCGCGTAGCCGCGCAGCTTCTCCAGGTGCCGGTCGTCGTCCAGCGCGTTGACCGCGAGGTCCAGCAGCCAGGAGCGGATGACGGTGCCCTCCCGCCAGGAGCGGAAGATCTCCCGCACGTCGGTCACCGAGTCGACGGCCTCCAGCAGCTCCCAGCCTTCGGCGAAGGACTGCATCATCGCGTACTCGATGCCGTTGTGGACCATCTTGGCGAAGTGCCCGGCGCCGACCTTGCCCGCGTGCACCGAACCGTACTCGCCCTCGGGCTTGAGCGCTTCGAAGACCGGCTGCACCTTGGCCACGTCCTCGGCCTCGCCGCCGTACATCAGCGCGTAGCCGTTCTCCAGGCCCCACACGCCGCCGGACACGCCGCAGTCCACGAACCCGATGCCGCGCTCGGCGAGCTGCCGGGCGTGCCGCTCGTCGTCCGTCCACCGCGAGTTGCCGCCGTCCACGACCACGTCACCGGGGGACAGCAGCTCCGCCAGCTCGTCCACGGTGGCCTGCGTGGGCCCGCCCGCCGGGACCATCACCCACACGACGCGGGGGCCCCGCAGGGCGTCCACCAGTTCCCGCAGGCTGTGGACGTCGGCGAGCTCCGGGTTGCGGTCGTATCCGATGACGGTGTGGCCTGCGCGGCGGATGCGCTCGCGCATGTTGCCGCCCATCTTGCCGAGGCCGATGAGACCGAGCTCCATCAGTGGGCCTTCCTTGACGTTCTCGCGGTGCAGATGCGTGCACGGGCGGACTGCGGTGGCCGCCCGTGCACGAGCCTACGCCGCGACCGCCGCGCACATCTGTGGGCTCAGCCGCTCGTTCGGAGGCGTGCCGCGATGTCGTCAGCCACTCAGCCGTACCGGCATGATCAGGTACTTGTACGCGTCGTGGGACTCGGCGTCCACCGCCGGCTTCCCGCGCAGCAGGGCGGGCTTGGTGGACGTGGTGAAGGAGAGCTGGGCGACGGGCGAGTCGATCGCGCTCAGCCCCTCCAGCAGGAAGCCCGGGTTGAACGCGATGGAGATGTCGTCGCCCTCCAGCGTGCAGTCCACCCGCTCCACAGCCTGTGCGTCGTCGCTCGACCCGGCCTCCAGGGTCAAAGCGCCCTGCTCGAAGCTGAGCCGCACCGGCGTGTTCCGCTCGGCGACGAGCGCGACGCGCTTGACGGCCTCCACGAAGGAGCCCGTCTCGATGGTGGCCACGGAGTTGAACTCCGTCGGGAAGAGCGTGCGGTACTTCGGGAGGTCGCCCTCCAGCAGCCGCGTGGTGGTGCGGCGGCCCGCGCCGTCGAAGCCGATGAGCCCCTCACCGGCGCCGGAGCCCGACAGCGCCAGCGTCACCTGGTCGCCGCCGCTGAGCGCCTTGGCGGTGTCCAGCAGCGTCTTGGCCGGGACGAGGGCGACGGCGGAGGCGTCGGGCGTCTCCGGCTTCCACAGGAACTCGCGGACGGCGAAGCGGTAGCGGTCGGTGGAGGCCAGCGTGACGGTGTCGCCCTCGATCTCGATGCGCACACCGGTGAGCACGGGGAGGGTGTCGTCCCGGCCGGCCGCGATGGCCACCTGGGAGACGGCGGAGGCGAAGACCTCACCGGGGACGGTGCCGGTGGCCGAAGGCATCTGGGGCAGCGCCGGGTACTCCTCCACCGGGAGGGTGTGGAGCGTGAACCGGGAGGAGCCGCACACGACGCTCACCCGTACACCGCCCGTGGAGATCTCCACCGGCCGGTTGGGGAGGGCACGGCTGATGTCGGCGAGGAGCTTGCCGGAGACCAGGACGGAACCGTCCTCCTCGACGTCCGCCTCGACGGAGACGCGGGCGGAGACCTCGTAGTCGAAGCCCGAGAGGCTGAGCGTGCCGTCCTCGGCCTTCAGCAGCAGGCCGGCGAGGACCGGCACCGGCGGACGGGCCGGGAGGCTCTTGGCGGCCCACGCCACCGCCTCCGCCAGGACATCGCGCTCTACCCGGATCTTCACCTTCAGCCGCCTCCTGCTGTTGCTGGTTGCCGGGGACCAGTCTGACGCACTCGGCTGACAGTCGGCGCGGCTCGGGGTCAAGTCGCCGCCGCGGGGCCGGGGCGGCCCGGAGCCGAGTTGTGCACAGGACCTGCTTCGACACGAGTTTCCCGGCTTATCTCTGTGGTCTTAGTAGTAGGTGCTGTGGATTCCGGGGATAACCGCGTTTGTGCAGGTCAGCAGGGGAATTTTATCCACCGGGCCTGTGGGCGCAGCGGTGGACCAACAGGGGGTAGCTGTGGACAGAGGGAAGTTCTGCACACCCCGTGCACAGGCGGGGGCGACTTCCCCACAGCGCCGTCCCCAGTTTTACCCACGTTCTCAACAGCCCAACCCAGCAGCTTGGTGTGACCGCTTTCACTCCGACCGGTGAGGGGGCGCGTCGTGTTGTCGAACAGTGGACAGGGGTGTGGAGAACCTGGGGATAACCGGCCCCCGCCTGTGGGCGGCCGGTGGACAGCCGTGGACCCCGGTTGACCGCCCCGAATCCGTCCACAGCCTGTGGAGTCCGCGCGTGCACAAATCCCCAGGGGGCTGAACTGCGACGACGATCCCACGGCGGGCCGGGCTGTGGACACGGTCGGGACAACTCCCCGGTCCCCAGGGTGTGGACGCGCGCAGGCGCCCGAACCTGTGGACATGATCGCCCGGCCGGGCCGCACTCGAACACCGCACGGTCCGGGACCGGGCCGCGCACATGCACAGGACCCCGGCCGGCGAGGTGCCGACCGGGGTCCTGGGAGGTGTGCGGCGCCACGGGCGCCACCGGGAGAAGGCGCTCAGTGGCGCCCGTGCGCGGTGCTCGACGCACCGCCGAAGAGACGGGCGACGGCCCGGAAGGGCAGGGTGACGACGGTGGCCACTGCACCACCGATGCTTCGGAGCACATCTGCGATCGCCTTGAACACGAGCGAACCTCCGTCCTGGTGCCCGGCACGCTGCCGGGCGGGGATGCCGCAGAGCGGCCGTTCCCAGCACCGCCTGCCCGGCGGCTCGCCCCGGAAACGGAACGTTCGCTGCCGGGCAGGCGGTGCTGGGCCGGTTCAGCCGTTCTTGATGCGGTTGGTCAGCTCGGTGACCTGGTTGTAGATGGAACGGCGCTCCGCCATGAGGGCACGGATCTTGCGGTCGGCGTGCATGACCGTGGTGTGGTCACGGCCGCCGAACTGGGCGCCGATCTTCGGCAGCGAGAGGTCCGTCAGCTCCCGGCACAGGTACATGGCGATCTGCCGCGCCGTCACCAGGACGCGGCTGCGCGAGGACCCGCACAGGTCGTCCACCGTCAGCCCGAAGTAGTCGGCGGTCGCGGCCATGATGTTGGCGGCGGTGATCTCGGGGGCGGCGTCCTCACCGCCCGGGATGAGGTCCTTGAGGACGATCTCGGTGAGCCCGAGGTCCACCGGCTGCCGGTTCAGGCTGGCGAACGCCGTCACCCGGATCAGCGCGCCCTCCAGCTCGCGGATGTTGCGCGAGATCCGCGAGGCGATGAACTCCAGCACCTCGGGGGGCGCGTTGAGCTGCTCCTGGACCGCCTTCTTGCGCAGGATGGCGATGCGCGTCTCCAGCTCGGGCGGCTGGACGTCGGTGATCAGCCCCCACTCGAAGCGGTTGCGCAGCCGGTCCTCCAGGGTGACCAGCTGCTTGGGCGGCCGGTCCGAGGAGAGCACGATCTGCTTGTTGGCGTTGTGGAGCGTGTTGAAGGTGTGGAAGAACTCCTCCTGCGTCGACTCCTTGCTCGCCAGGAACTGGATGTCGTCGACCAGCAGGATGTCCATGTCGCGGTAGCGCTTGCGGAACGCGTCCGCCTTGCCGTCGCGGATGGAGTTGATGAACTCGTTCGTGAACTCCTCGGAGCTGACGTACCGCACCCGGGTCCCCGGGTAGAGGCTGCGGGCGTAGTGCCCGATCGCGTGCAGCAGGTGCGTCTTGCCGAGCCCTGACTCGCCGTAGATGAACAGCGGGTTGTACGCCTTCGCCGGTGCCTCGGCGACGGCGACCGCGGCGGCGTGGGCGAACCGGTTGGACGCCCCGATGACGAAGGTGTCGAACAGGTACTTCGGGTTCAGCCGGGCCGTGGGCTCCCCCGGCCCCGTGGCCGGGGCCGGCTGTGCGGCGAGCGGACCCGGCGCGCCGCTGGACGCCGGCAGCTGCGGCAGCTCGTCGAACCGCGGCGGGGGCGGCTGGTGCTGCTCGTACCCGCCGCCCGGCTGGGGGCGCTGGTCGTAGGGCTCGTACGCCTCGCGTCCGCCCCGGACGCCGTAGCCGGGCTGCGCCGGCGGCGGGTAGGCGTCGCGCGGGGGCCAGCCGTCCGGCTCCGGCTGGCGCGGCCACGCTCCGGGCTGGCGCTGGTGGTGGGGCTGCGGCGCGTGCGGGTACCCGGGATAGGCCGGACGCGCGCTGGGCAGCTCCCGGTCCTCGTACCGGGGCGGTTCCTCGTAACGCGGCGGTTCGTCGTACCGGGGCGGTTCCTCGTAGCGGGACGGTTCCTCGTAGCGCGGCGATTCGTCGTACCGCTGCTCGTCGTAGCGGGGCGCCGGGGGCTGCGTGCCGCGCTGTTCGGGCCCGCGCGGGTCGGGCCCGCGCTGCTCGGGGACGGGCGCGTGGCCGGGCGGACCGGGGGACGGCTCCGGCGCCGGACCGGTGACGGTGATCGCCAGCCGGATCGGCTGCTGGCACTCACGGCTGAGGGCGTCGCCGATCATCGGGGCCAGCCGGCCCTCCAGCACACCCTTGGCGTACTCGTTCGGCACACCGAGCAGCGCCGTGCCCGAGACCAGGACGAGCGGCTGGCAGTCGCGCAGCCAGCGCTGGTCCTTCGCCTCGATGCCCTGCCCGTCGGCGAGGAGGTACTCCAGTACGCGTGGCCACACTGCGGCAAGATCGGCAGGTACGTCAGCCACAGGGCACGCTCTCTCACTCGCTTGGGGACACTTTCCGCGAAAGTGTGGCTCTCGGGACGGCCGGGAGGAATCGGAGTCCGGCCACGGTAGTCGGCCCTGCTGGTGCCGCTCAAGTTGTTGTCCACAGGGTGTGCACAACTGTGCCATGCGGGGACGGCCCCCGGCCCCCGTCCGGGCTCCCGCGGGCGCCGGAGGGCCGGAACGCGGGCGTGTGCCGGTGTCGGCGGGGCCTGGTTTGACCGAATGGCGCCGCCGCGCGTACCGTGACCAGGTCGAGTTGTCGATGGCTGCTGCCGCCTGCCTCCGATGGGCAAGTCCTCCTGGATGACGAAGCGGTGCACTCGGGCGTTGCGAGCTACTCGTGGGCGCACGGTGACAGCCAGTCGGCGCCCCACACCGTCTCATGCAGACACAAGCATTCCTGGAGCCCCCGAGTGAGCAAGCGCACCTTCCAGCCGAACAACCGCCGCCGCGCGAAGACCCACGGCTTCCGGCTGCGCATGCGGACCCGCGCCGGCCGCGCGATCGTCGCGAACCGCCGCAGCAAGGGCCGCACCCGCCTGTCGGCCTGAGCCGCACGGCCCGCAGGTCCATGACGTGCTGCCTACGGAGAACCGGCTGAGGCGGCGCGAGGACTTCGCGGCCGCGGTACGGCGAGGGCGTCGGGCCGGACGCCCGCTTCTCGTCGTCCACCTGCGCAAGGACACGGACCCGCACGCGACGGGGGGGAACGCCCCCCCGCCGCGTGCGGGTTTCGTCGTGAGCAAGGCCGTGGGCAACGCCGTCGTCCGCAACCGTGTGAAGCGGCGCCTGCGCCACCGGATACGGGAGCGGCTGCCCCTGCTGCCCCCCGGTAGCCTGGTGGTAGTACGGGCGCTGCCCGGCGCGGGCGAGGCGGACCACGGACGGCTGGCCCGCGACCTCGATTCCGCGCTGCAGCGGCTGCTTGGAGGGCCGCCGACGTGAAGTACCCGCTGCTCTGGCTCATCAAGCTGTACCAGTGGACCATCAGCCCGATGCTCGGGCCGGTGTGCCGGTACTACCCGTCGTGTTCGCACTACGGGTACGAGGCCGTCCGCCGGCACGGTGCGGTGAAGGGCACGGCACTGACCGCCTGGCGCATCCTGCGGTGCAACCCATGGTCGCCCGGTGGCGTCGACCATGTCCCTGCCCGGAAGCATCCGGTCTGGCACCAGCGGCTGCGCAGCCGCTGGCAGCATCGGACCCAGTCCAACGCCCAAGGAGCCTGATTCGTGGACACGATCCTCGGCCCTCTCTATACCGCTGTTTCCTGGATCATCGTCCAGTTCCACTCGCTGTTCAGCCTCGTGTTCGACGAGGACAGCGGCTGGGCCTGGGGTCTGTCCATCGTCAGCCTGGTTATCGTCATCCGCATCGCCCTGATCCCGCTCTTCGTGAAGCAGATCAAGGCGACGCGGAACATGCAGGCGCTCCAGCCGCGGATGAAGGCGATCCAGGAGCGGTACAAGAGCGACAAGCAGCGTCAGTCCGAAGAGATGATGAAGCTGTACAAGGAGACGGGCACCAACCCGCTCTCCAGCTGCCTTCCCATCCTGGCGCAGTCACCGTTCTTCCTGGCGCTCTTCCAGGTGCTCAACAAGATCGCGAACAACCAGACCGTCGGCGTCATGGACGAGCAACTGGTCGAGAGCGCCCGGAGCGCGAGCGTCTTCGGCGCACCGATCGCGGCCAAGTTCATGGACAGCGCGAGCACGGTCGAGGCGCTGAACGCGTCGCTGACGAACGTCCACATCGTCACCGTGATCATGATCGTGATGATGTCGCTGTCGCAGTTCTACACGCAGCGCCAGCTCATGACGAAGAACGTCGACCTGACGGTCAAGACGCCGTTCATGCAGCAGCAGAAGCTGCTGATGTACGTCTTCCCGATCATGTTCGCCGTCTTCGGCATCAACTTCCCGGTCGGTGTGCTGGTCTACTGGCTGACCACCAACGTGTGGACGCTCGGCCAGCAGATGTACATCATCAAGCGCAACCCCACCCCCGGCTCGCTGGCCTACCAGCAGCGCCAGGAGCGGCTGCGGGCCAAGGGCAAGCTCCAGGAGGACCCGGCCGAGGCCGCCGCCAAGGAGGCCGTCGAGCAGGCCCGAGCCCAGCGCAGCCAGCCCAAGCGGCAGCCGAAGGCCAAGCGCCAGAGCGGCGGTGCGCAGCCGGCCAACCTCCGCAAGCAGCCGCAGCAGCCCCGCCAGCCCCAGCAGGCCGCGGAGCGTGCGCCCAAGGCGGCCGGTGAGGCCCAGGGGCCGGCCAAGCCGGGTCAGGTGAAGCCGGGGCAGGCGAAGCAGAACAAGAAGAAGCCGCAGTCGTCCGCGAAGTCGAAGAAGTAAGAAGGAGTCCATCAGTGACGGACACGACCGAAGCCGCTGAGGGCACCGACACCCTGACCCGCTTGGAGCAGGAAGGGGAGATCGCGGCCGACTACCTGGAGGGTCTGCTCGACATCGCGGACCTGGACGGGGACATCGACATGGACGTCGAGGGGGATCGCGCCGCGGTCTCCATCATCAGCGACTCCTCCAGCCGCGACCTGCACAAGCTCGTCGGACGCGACGGTGAGGTGCTGGAGGCGCTCCAGGAACTCACCCGGCTCGCCGTGCACCGGGAGACCGGCGACCGCAGCCGCCTGATGCTGGACATCGCCGGTTTCCGCGCACGCAAGCGCGAGGAGCTGACCCAGCTCGCCACCGACGCCGTCGAGAGGGCGCAGAGCGGCGGCGAGCCGGTGAAGCTCAAGCCGATGACGCCCTTCGAGCGCAAGGTCGTGCACGACGCCGTGAAGGCGGCCGGCCTGCGCAGTGAGTCGGAGGGCGAGGAACCGCAGCGCTGCGTGGTCGTCCTGCCGTGACGGCTGACGATGGTCACCGTGACGGCCAGCGGGCGGCCGAGGCGCCGCCCGCTGCGCCGGAGGCGGCGCGGAAGGTGTTCGGAACGCGGTACGCGGACGCCGTGCGGTACGCGGAGCTGCTGGCCGACGCCGGGGTGCGCCGCGGCCTGATCGGGCCGCGCGAGGTTCCGCGTCTGTGGGAGCGCCACCTGCTGAACTGCGCCGTGCTGGCGGAGGTCGTGCCCGAGGGCGTGACGGTGTGCGACGTGGGTTCCGGGGCGGGGCTGCCGGGCATCCCCTTGGCGCTGGTCCGTCCGGACCTGCGGATCACGCTCCTGGAGCCGCTGCTGCGGCGCACCACGTTCCTCCAGGAGGTCGTGGAGCTGCTGGGGCTGGATCACGTGACGGTGGTCCGGGGCCGGGCCGAAGAGGTGCTGGGATCGCTGGCGCCGGTGCACGTGGTGACGGCCCGCGCGGTGGCTCCGCTTGACCGGCTGGCCGGGTGGGGTGTGCCGTTGCTGCGCCCCTACGGCGAGATGCTGGCCCTCAAGGGGGACACGGCGGAGCAGGAGCTGCACGGTGCCCGCTCGGCCCTCCAGAAACTGGGTGTGGTGAAGACCACGGTGGTGCAGGTGGGCGAGGGGATCGTGGAGCCCTTGTCCACCGTGGTGCGGGCCGAGGTCGGGGAGAGCCCCGGCGGTGTGCGGTTCGCGGCCAAGCGCGCGAAAGCGGCCCGGTCCGGTCGTTCCGCGCGGCGTCGACGCTGAGGCGCTGGCGGTGTCGGTGACACCGCCAGCCCCCGACGCCGCAGGCCGCGCGGCGGTATCCCTGGTCGAGGTGCTTACTCCATAAAAGCGGCAAAGCTGCCGATTGCGGAGTGTCGTCGCGTTGCGGTTTCCAGGCCGGTGCATCGTGTTTCACGTGAAACGCCGCTCCCTGCTGCATGGAATCATCAGTCGGGGTCGTGCGGCTGCCGAGCCGCACGACCGGAAATCGCGTCCGCCCCGCCCTGAGGACTTGTCCACAACTCGTGAGTTGTCCACAGGTGGGCAGGGCTCAGTGGTTGCTGACCCCGAAGGCATGGCAGGCTTTGAGCCTGCGAAGGTGCCTTTCGAGGAGAGTGAACCGTTGCGGTCCGACGCCAATACTGCGGGACCGATGGCCGACCCGGTCCCTGGTCCCCGCGCTGAACTGGCGGACGTTTCACGTGAAACACGTGAGACGCTGCCCCCCATGGACGACACCCCCATCGGCCGCGCCGCCCAGCAGGCGGTCGAGGCGATGAACCGCGCCGGTGAAGGTCTCCCCAGGCCCGAGCAGACCCGCATCATGGTGGTTGCCAACCAGAAGGGCGGCGTGGGGAAGACGACGACGACGGTCAACCTGGCCGCGTCGCTGGCTCTGCACGGTGCCCGGGTGCTGGTCGTGGACCTCGACCCCCAGGGCAACGCTTCCACGGCCCTGGGCATCGACCACCACGCGGAAGTGCCCTCGATCTATGACGTCCTCGTGGAAAGCAGACCGCTTTCTGAGGTGGTGCAGCCCGTCCTGGATGTCGAGGGTCTGTTCTGCGCCCCGGCCACGATCGACCTCGCCGGTGCGGAGATCGAACTGGTGTCGCTGGTGGCGCGAGAAAGCCGACTGCAGCGGGCGATCACCGCCTACGAGCAGCCGCTCGACTACATCCTGATCGACTGCCCGCCGTCCCTGGGGCTGCTGACGGTGAACGCCCTCGTGGCGGGCGCGGAGGTCGTCATCCCGATCCAGTGCGAGTACTACGCGCTGGAGGGGCTGGGCCAGCTCCTGCGCAACGTGGACCTCGTGAAGGGGCACCTCAACCCGGAGCTGCACGTCTCGACGATCCTGCTGACCATGTACGACGGACGCACCCGGCTCGCCTCCCAGGTTGCCGAGGAGGTGCGCGGCCACTTCGGCAAGGAAGTGCTGCGCACCAACATCCCGCGCTCCGTCCGGATCTCCGAGGCTCCCAGTTACGGGCAGACCGTCCTCACCTACGACCCGGGTTCCAGTGGCGCCCTGTCCTACCTGGAAGCCGCCCGGGAGATCGCTCTGCGCAACGTGAGTGCGCAGCCGGAACATCAGCACAGCACGGTGGAGGGGAATCAGTGAGCGAACGACGTAGAGGGCTGGGCCGCGGGCTCGGTGCGCTGATCCCCGCCGCACCGACAGGGGCGGACGACGGCCCGGTGCCGACGATCGGCATCAACGGTGCCACGTCGCCCACCGCCGTACCCGTGATCAGCGCGGAGCGGGGCGTGGCTGCGGCGGCGGTCACCGCCCTCCCGGACAGCGGTTCCCCCACACCGCGGCGAACGGCGGAGCAGCGGGCCGAGGCGGAGACCGCGGCGCTGCCGGACGAGGTGGCGGGCGCCCACTTCGCCGAGTTGCCGCTGGACGCCATCTCGCCGAACCCGCGCCAGCCGCGCAAGGAGTTCGACGAGGACGCTCTGGCTGAGCTGGTGACCTCCATCAAGGAGGTCGGGCTTCTCCAGCCGGTCGTCGTACGGCAGCTCGACGGCGACCGCTACGAGCTGATCATGGGAGAGCGGCGCTGGCGCGCCTGCCGCAAGGCGGGCCTGGAGCTCATCCCGGCCATCGTCAGGGCCACGGAGGACGACAAGCTCCTTCTGGACGCCCTGCTGGAGAACCTGCACCGGGCACAGCTGAACCCGCTGGAGGAGGCAGCCGCCTACGACCAGCTCCTGAAGGACTTCGACTGCACGCACGACCAGCTGGCGGACCGGATCGGCCGGTCGCGCCCCCAGGTGTCCAACACCCTCCGGCTGCTGCGCCTGTCCCCCTCGGTGCAGCGCCGGGTGGCCGCCGGGGTGCTCTCCGCCGGACACGCCCGGGCCCTGCTGTCCGTGAGCGACGGGGAGGAGCAGGACCGGCTCGCCCACCGCATCGTCGCGGAGGGCCTGTCAGTGCGGGCGGTCGAGGAGATCGTGACGCTCATGGGCGACAAGCCCGGGCGTTCGGCCAAGAGCAACGGACCGCGTGCGGGGAAGAGGGTGTCGCCTGCCCTGGACCACCTGGCGAGCCGCCTGTCCGACCGCTTCGAGACGCGGGTGAAGGTCGACCTCGGACAGAAGAAGGGGAAGATCGTCGTCGAGTTCGCTTCGATAGAGGATCTGGAGCGCATCCTCACCCAGTTCGCTCCCGGTGAGGGGCGGGTCCTCGAACAGCGGCTCTCCGAGGAGACCCCCGAGGACGGCCAGCAGGACGCGTAAGGCAGCTCAGCCGCTTGACCGGCACGTCGCTGACGCCCCATGGTTACGATGGCTCCATGGGGCGTCAGCTTGTTCCGCTCACCTTGGACAACTTGCCCGACCTGCCCATGCCGTGCCGCCGCTGCGTGTTCTGGGAGCTGGATCCGGTCAGCGCGGACCGGGCGGAGAAGGACGGGCATGCCGAGCGGGAGAAGGAAGCCTGGATCTCCGCCGTCCTCCTCGAATGGGGGTCCTGCGGACGTGTGGTGTACGTCGATGAGGTGCCGGTGGGCTTCGTGCTCTTCGCCCCGCCGGCCTACGTCCCCGGCTCGCTCACCTTTCCCACCAGCCCGGTGTCCTCCGACGCCGTGCAGCTGATGACGGCCGCTCTGGTGCCCGGGTACCAGGGCCAGGGGCTGGGGCGGGTGATGGTGCAGACGGTCGCCAAGGACGTCCTGCGCCGGGGGTTCAAGGCCGTGGAGGTGTTCGCCGATGCCCGCTGGAAGGAGCCCGGCTGCCTCCTCCCCGCTGAGCATCTGCTCGCCGTCGGCTTCAAGACGGTAAGGCCGCACCATCGCTTTCCCCGGTTGCGGCTGGAGCTGCGGACGACGCTCTCCTGGAAGGCGGACGTCGAGCGGGCGCTGGACCAGTTGCTCGGTGCGGTGCAGAAGGACCCGGTACTCCGGCCGCTGTGAGCGGCCCACCCTCCCGCCTTGGGAGTCGGCTCCTCACCTGCCGGCCTGCCGCCCGGCAGGACAGCGTGCGGAAGACGAGCCTGCGGGAGACAACGAAAACGGTCCGCTCCGTTTCCGGAGCGGACCGTTTCACGTGAAACGAAGGAGCGGTACCTTCAGCCGCCGATGAACTCGGCCAGGTCACGCTCGATGGCCGCCTTCGGCTTGGCACCCACGATGGTCTTCACGACCTCGCCGCCCTTGTAGACGTTCATGGTCGGGATCGACATGATGCCGTACTTGGCCGCAGTCGCGGGGTTCTCGTCGATGTTCAGCTTCACGATGGTGAGCTTGTCGGCCTGCTCCTCCGAGATGGCCTCCAGCGACGGAGCGACCTGGCGGCAGGGGCCGCACCAGGCCGCCCAGAAGTCGACCAGCACGGGCTTGTCGCTCTGGAGCACGACCTTCTCGAAGTCGGCGTCGGTGGCGGTCACGGTGGCCATGGATTCTCCTTGCGGTGTGTGGGAGGGATGGGCGTGCGGAGGCTCAGATGGCCGCGGCGGCTTCCTCGGCCTCTTCGGCCATCTCGGGCTCGGCGGGCTCGGCGTCGCTGAGAGCAGCGAGGTACCGCTCGGCGTCGAGCGCAGCGGTGCAGCCGGTGCCGGCGGCGGTGATGGCCTGGCGGTAGGTGTGGTCGACGACGTCACCAGCGGCGAAGACGCCGAAGACGTTGGTGCGGGTCGAGGGCGCGTCCACGGTGAGGTAGCCCTCCTCGTCCAGATCCAGGACGCCGCGGAACAGCTCGTTGCGCGGGTCGTGGCCGATCGCGACGAACAGGCCCGTCACCGGCAACTCGCTGGTCTCACCGTTCTTCGTCGAGCGCAGCGTCAGCGACGCCAGCTTGCCGTCCTTGCCGTGGATCTCGGAGACCTCGCTGTCCCAGGCGAACCGGATCTTCGGGTCCGCGAAGGCACGCTCCTGCATGGCCTTGGACGCCCGGAGGGTGTCGCGGCGGTGCACGATGGTGACGGACTTGGCGAAGCGGGAGAGGAAGGTGGCCTCCTCCATGGCGGTGTCGCCACCGCCGACCACGGCGATGTCCTGGTCCCGGAAGAAGAAGCCGTCGCAGGTGGCGCAGTAGGACACCCCGCGCCCGGACAGCTCGTCCTCACCGGACAGGCCCAGCTTGCGGTGCTGGGAGCCGGTCGCCACGATCACCGCCTTGGCGCGGTGGACGGTGCCCGCGGAGTCGGTGACCGTCTTGACCTGCCCCGTGAGGTCGACCGCGGCGACGTCGTCCGGGATCAGCTCGGCGCCGAAGCGCTCGGCCTGGGCCCGCATCTGGTCCATCAGCTCCGGCCCCATGATCCCGTCCCGGAAACCGGGGAAGTTCTCCACCTCGGTGGTGTTCATCAGCGCACCACCCGCGGTGACCGAGCCCTCGAACACCAGGGGTCGCAGGGACGCGCGCGCGGTGTAGAGAGCGGCGGTGTAGCCCGCGGGCCCCGAGCCGATGATGATCACGTTGCGGACGTCACTCACGGGTGTCTTCCTTGTCTGCCGATGGCGTACCGGATCTGCTCTGGTGAGGTTCTCACTCCACCCAACGGATACTACGGCGCGGGCATTCCCGCCCGGTGGGCCCACGCCCGGCGGGCGACGTGGGCCCGGCTCCCGGCGCGGCCGGGCCCACGCGCGGCCGATGGCGTCAGCGGCGGTCGAGGGTGCGGACGGCGAGCCGCTCCCCGGGTGCGCCGGAGGGAGAGGTGACGCACGCGGCGTCGACCACGTAGGCATCGACCCGGCTGGAGTCGCCGGGGTGCGGCAGGACCACGAGGTAGGCGGCTGTGCCCTGGTGTTCGTACGCACCGGAGGCCAGCGGAGCCTCCGCCCGGCCGACGGCCTGTCGCACACATCCGGGCACCGCCGGATCACCCTCCCCGGAGAACGGCACGTTCGGCCGGCCCTGGGCGTCCGGCCCGAGTTGCTCCGGCTGCTGTCCCTGGGCGTCCTTGGGAGGGCTGGCGGGCGCTGCGGCGAGGAGCGCGTGGACCCGGTCCGCCAGAGGACCGGAACCGGCGGCTTCTTCCTCCCCCTCCTGCGACGGTCCGGCCTGGACCGTGCTCGGAACGTCCCCGGCATCCGTGGAGAGCACGTCCGGCAGGACGAGGACCGCCAGGGCGAGGGCAGCCAGGGCGCCGACCCCTCCGAGCAGAACCCTGCGCCGGCGGCGGCCACCCGGCCGGCTCCCGGAACCGTCCCGGCCGTCACGTCCGGGACCGCCGCCCAGCGGTGCGCCCGGCGGCCGTCGTGTTTCACGTGAAACAGGGCGGGCCGCACGTGGGGCGGAGGGAGCCGCAGAACCCGGCTTCCCGGCCGGGGCCGCTCCGGCGGCGACCGCGCGGTGGGGCGTCACGTCCGGTTCCGCCTCCCCGCCACCGGACGTGTTCCGGCCCGGCGTGGTGGCGTGCAGCAGGACCTCGGCCGACAGCGCGGCGTCGATGCGTTCGGCGACGTCGTCCGGCATGCGACTGGCCCCGGGCAGTGTGCCCAGCACACTGCGGATCTCCATCAGGGAGGTGCGGACGTCCGCGCAGAGCGGGCAGCCGTCCAGGTGCGTGCGCACCTGCGTGGACCGCGCCGGCGGGAGCAGCCCTTCGGTCAGGGCCGAGATCTCAGTGACCTCCGGATGGCTTTCAGCACCGGACGTCGCAGAAGACGCGGTCATGCGGGTCCACCTCCGCCCTTCACAGCTCCGGTTCCCTCGTTTCCTCGCGCCGGTGGGACGGATGTCCCCTGCGTCCGGTTCCTTCCCCTTGTCTCCGGTGAACTACCCTCCGGCCGCACATGGGTCAGCAGGGGCAGCAGCCGGGCCCGGCCGCGGGCGCAGCGGCTCTTCACCGTGCCCGCCGGCACGCCCAGGAGCCGGGCGGCCTCCGCGACGGGGAAGCCCTGCATGTCGACGAGGACGAGCGCCGCGCGCTGGTCGACGGGAAGGTGGGCCAGCGCGGCGATCAGCTCCCGGTGCAGTTCCGCCCGCTCGGCGGGTGCCGCGGCGGACTCGTGCGGTTCCAGCAGCCGCTCGAACCGCTCGTCGTCGTCGGTCAGGGAGGTGCGCCGGGAGGCCACCTTGCGGGCGCGGTCCAGGCAGGCGTTGACGGTGATGCGGTGCAGCCACGTCGTGACGGCCGACTGGCCCCGGAAGGTGGCCGCCCGCCGGTACGCGGAGACGAGGGCGTCCTGGACGGCGTCGGCGGCCTCCTCGCGGTCGCCCAGGGTGCGCAGCGCCACCGCCCAGAGCCGGTCGCGGTGCCGTCGCACCAGTTCACCGAACGCGTCCGGCTCCCCCCGGACGTGCCGGGCCAGAAGCTCGTGATCGCTGGGCGAGGAGGCGTCGGCGGCGCCCGGGGAGTGCCCTGTGACGTCGTCGCCCACCGTCAAGGCCCTCCCTCACCCGCCGTACGGATCAGCTGGTGACGCTGATCTCCGTGATCCGGCCACGGTATTCTTGCTGCTCGGTCAGCGGAAGCTCGGTGAGCCAGACCAGTACGTACTGAGTCCTGATCGGTTTCTTGGCGGTGAGGACGACCTCGGTCCCGTTGCCGCTGCTGACCTTGCTGAAGTCGCCGAGGGAGTCGGGCCGACCGCTGATCGTCGCCGGGCTGGCGAGGAAATCCACGCCGGTCGGGCCGAGGAAGCTGACCTTGAGCGTGCTCACCTGCTGCGCCTCACCGAGATCCAGGATCAGTCCGACGCCCGGCTTGAGGTTGCCGAACTTGGCGCTGGCGTAGTGCAGGGTGTGCCAGTAGGTGCCGGGGTTGCCGTCGAAGGCCAGCTCCGCGTCGTCGGCGTCCTCCCTCCCGGCGCCCTGCGGGTCGAGGATGCGGGCCGAGGTGATGTTCACCGGCTTGCCGGAGACGGGGTTCCCGACGGCCGAGGGCTCCTCGTTCTCCCGCTCGGACTGCACCTGCCCCCGGGGAGCGGGCTCGCCGCCCTTGTCGCCCTTCAGCAGCGCGTCCGCGATCTGCCAGCTCCCCAGCCCGAGCGCCGCGATGAGCAGGGCCGACACGCCCCACTTGAGCAGCTTGCCGGTGCGCCCCGGCAGCGTCGGCGGCACCGCGGTCAGCGGGGCGGCGGCGCCAGCCGGGACGGAGACGGCGGGGACGGGCTCCGCGACGAAGGCGCCCTGCTGGTAGGTCGTCCGCTCGTACGGTGCCGGCTGCACGAACGCGGGCTCCGGCGGCCGGATGCGGGGCAGCTCCGCGACGGCCCGCACCAGTTCCTCGGGTGTGGTGCAGGGCGGGTTCTCGCTGGAGGCGGTGGCGCCGTCGTTGACGAGTGCGCGCATGGCGAGTTCCGACAGGCCGCGGTGGACGTTGGCCCGCACCTGGTCGGGTGGCATCAGCGTGCCGCCGGAGAGACGCGCGACGCCGGTCAGCCCGTAGGCGTCCTGTTCGTAGGGCCAGCGCTGGGTGAGGGCGGCGTACAGCAGCGCTCCGATCGCCTCGGTGTCGCTGCGCTGCGGGGTGGCCGAGGAGATGCCGCGCAGGGCCGCGTTCACGGCGAGGCCGCGGATGCGGTACTGCCCCGTGCCCGTGCGCAGGACCGCACCGGGCGTGAGCCTAAGGTGGGCCAGTCCCTCCCGGTGGGCCGCGGCCATGGCCTCCGCGAGCTGGCTCACCAGCTCGTAGGCTTCGTGCGGCGGCAGCGGACCGGCGGCGAGCAGCGGTCCGAGCGGGACGGCGTCCGGCAGCCACTCGTGGACGACGTAGACCAGCTCGCCGTCCTCGACGGCGTCCAGCACCTGCACGAACCGCGGATCGCCCAGCAGGGCGGCGGAACGGGCGGCCGCCAGCACGGGGCGGACCTGGCGGTGGTCGGCCGGCAGGATGTGGATGCCCACGGCCCGGCGCAGCTTCTCGTCCACGGCACGCCAGCTGCTGAAGCCGTCCAACCGGGTGACGCACTCCTCCAGGCGGTACCGCTTGGCGAGCTTGTGACCGCTGTGCAGATCGGGCGCGCCGCCTTCCCGGTTCTCCCGGCCGGACCGCTCCGGGCGCTTGCCCCCACCGCTGCCCTGGCCGTCCTGGCCGTCGTTCTGGGGCGCTGTACCGTCGGCCGCGGCGTCGTCCGAGCGGGAAGGCTGCGGCGTGTCCTCGCCACCGCTGTCGCCGCCCGAGTGCGCCACGTCGACGGCAGCTGTGCTCCGTTCCGCCACCGTCGCTCCTGCCTCCCCATCCGTTGCGTCCCGTGAGCCGGGCCAGCCGGCCACTCCGCACGGCCGTCCGGTCCGGCCACAGACAATTGTGCCCGCAGACCGCCGATGTGCACGACACACGAAGGCGGTCCGGGGTTGTATCAGCGGCCGAGCTTGGCGCGAACCATACCGAGCATGGCGGTCAGCTCCTGGACGCGCAGCCGCCGGGCCAGCAGGACGAAGACGGCCCCCATGACCACCGATCCGGCCGCGAACGCCACCGCTCCACCCGTGAAGCCGTTGCCCAGGTACCGGACAGCAGCGTATGCGGCCACGCCGCCCAGCAGCGCGGCGGGGATGCTGGCCAGGCTCAGGCGCGCGTAGGTGCGGGCGATGCGGGGGCCGTCCAGGTCCCCGTCCAGCTTCCGGCTCAGCCGCTTCCAGGCGACGCTGACGCCGATGACGTAGGCGACGCCGTACGTCGCCGCCATGCCCGCGACGGCCCAGCGGCTCGGCAGCACCAGGAAGCAGAGCCCGGCCCCGACGGCGTTGCCCGCCGCGACGATCACGGTGTTGTAGAAGGGCGTGCGGGTGTCCTCGTAGGCGTAGAAGGCGCGCAGCACCACGTACTGCACGGAGTACGGGATCAGCCCGAGTCCGAAGGCCATGAGGATGAAGCCCATGGAAGAGGCGGCGTCCGTGCCGGCGGAGGCGTAGAGCATGAGGCACATCGGTACGCCGAGCGCCAGGAAGGCGAAGGAGATCGGCACGATGGCGACGGCTGAGGTGCGCAGACCGTGCGAGAGGTCGTCGCGTACGGCGCTGGCGTCACCGTCGTGCGCGGAGCGGGACAGCCGGGGCAGCAGCGCCGCCATGACGGAGACGGTGATGATGGCCTGCGGCATCTGCCAGATGAGCAGCGCGTTCTGGTAGCCGAGGATGCCCGCCCCGTCGTTGCCCGCGGCGGCGGACTCGGCGCCGGCGGCGGTGGCGAGCTGGGTGACGACGATGAGCCCGGCCTGGTTCGCCAGCACGAAGAGGAACGTCCACTTCGCCAGCCGGATGGCCTTGCCGAGGCCCTGGCCCCTCCAGTCGAACCTCGGCCGGAAGTGGAAGCCGGCGGCCTTGAGGTAGGGCAGCATCGCCAGCGCCTGCACCACCAGGCCGAGCAGGGTGCCGACGCCGAGCAGCCGGACGCCCTCGGGGGAGATCGTCGTGACGCCGAGGCCGGAGCTGCGGGAGGTGCCGTAGACCCAGATGAACGCGCCGAAGGTGAAGATGATGACGACGTTGTTGAGGACGGGCGTCCACATCATCGCGCCGAACCGGCCCCGGGCGTTGAGGATCTGGCCCATGACGACGTGTACGCCCATGAAGAAGATCGTCGGCAGGCAGTAGCGGGCGAAGGTGACGGCGACGCCGTTCGCCGCCGGGTCGGACGCCGTCTCGACGGACACCATCCGCACGAGCAGGGGGGCGCCGAACACGGCCAGGGCCGTGAGCCCGCCGAGCACGACCATGACGAGGGTCAGCAGCCGGTTCGCGTACGCCTCACCGCCATCGGCGTCGTTCTTCATCGCCCGCACGAGCTGCGGCACGAAGACGGAGTTGAGCCCGCCGCCGATGGACAGCATGTAGATCATCGTCGGCAGGGTGTACGCGACGGTGTAGGTGTCGCCGAGCACGGCGGCGCCGAGGGCGGCGGTGATGACGAGCGTGCGGATGAACCCGGTGATGCGGGAGACGAGCGTACCGGCCGCCATGATCGCGCTGGACTTCAGCAGCCCGCCGCCGCGGCCCGACGGTTTGGCGGCTGCGGGCGGCGCGTCCTGCGGCGGCGGGGTGGGCCCGGTCGGCGCCCCTCCGGCCGGTGGCGGTGGCACGGCCTGCTCCGGCGGCCGGTTCTGCGCACCCGCGTCGTGGTGCTGCGCGGGGCCGTGGTGCTGCGCGGGGCCGTGGTCCGGTGCGGGGCCGTGGTGGGGAGGCGGGCCGGGCCGGTGTCCCGGGTGGGGGGCCTGCTGCCCGGCGTGCCGGACACCGCCCGGGTAGGGCTGGGCGGGTGCCGGGGGTGGCGCTGCGGAGTGCGGAGCGGGCTGGGGAGGCTGTTGGGGGAAGCGCTGCTGGTCGCGGAAGAGGTGCTCGAAGGCGTCCCCCGGCCGGTCGCCGTGGAGCGGGCCCCCCGGCGGCTGCGCGTGACCGTGCAGGGGTTCACCAAGCGGGTCCCGGGCGCTCAGGTCACGGCCCTGGAGCGGTTCGCCCGGGTGGCCGCCCTGCGCGTACGGCTGCTGGCCGTAGGGCTGTTCGACGCGGTACGGCTGCTGCCCGTGCGGCGGGTGGGCCGGATACGGCTGCTGTCCGTAGGCCCCGTGTGCGTACGGCGGCTGCCCGTGGCCGTCCTGGGGGTGCGGTTCCGGGACGTGGCCGTCGTCGGGGCCGTGGTGCCCCTGGTGGGCGCTGCCGGGCCCGGGGGCGTTCGGGCCCGGGGGGCGCCCACCTTCGCCGCGCTCGCGGTCGTACGGCACATTCACTGGGTACCCCACCTCGTCGTCCCGGCCGGTGTCCGGCCCGGCGCCTCGCTCAACGGTCCACTTTCTCACCTGGTCCCGGACGCTCCCGGCTTTCGGCCGGGGTGTCACGGTCACCGTCACCCCGCGCGCTCCTCCGGTCCGCCGCGGACGTCCCGGCCCGGTCGTCCGGACCGGGCCGGGGCTCGGCGTCGGCGGCCTCGTCCGGGGTCAGGGGCGCGTCCGGATCGGCCTGCGGGCCGCGCCGCTTGCGCTGGGTGTACATGCGCACGCCCGCCAGGACGACGAGCAGGACCCCGCCCGCGATCACCAGCAGCACGGTGGAGGTGATCTCGGTGACGTCGACCTGGAAGGTCATCGGATCACCGTAGGGCTTGCCGTCCGACGTGTAGAGCTGCGCGGTGATGAAGGTGCGGCCGTTGGCCTTCGCCGTCGTCTCGAAGGTGATCGACTGGCTGTGGCCGCCGTCCACGGCGACCGGCTTGGTCTCGTCGTCGATGTCCAGGCCGATGCGGCGCCCGGACGTCAGCCGCAGCTCCAGCCCCTCGACCTGCTGCACCAGGTTGTTCTGCACGGTGACCGGGATGGTCGCGCTGCGCCCCGACAGCGTCATCCGCGACTTCTCCACGAGCCGGACGCCCTCGGTCAGACCCACGAGGTAGTCGTGGACGTCGGCCCGGTAGGCGGCGGCCTCGGCGGGCCGGCCGCGCCAGCCCGTGGACATCTCGCGGCGGATGGCGTTGCCGAAGGGCGTCACCACCCGTTCCTCGTCGCTGAGGATGACGGTGAAGTCCTTGAGGGTGCTCTGCGTCTGGCGGATCGTCTCGAACGCCTCGGTGGGCAGTTCCTCCTGGCGCAGCTCCTGCGGGTACGCCTTCTCCCCGGGAACCTGGCGGTTGGCCTCCGGTTCGGGCTCGGCCTCGGCCGCCTCGGTGAGCGGTACGACGTCGGCCCACCCCGCCGCCGTGAGCGCGCGGACGGCGTCGGCCATCGTCCCGGCCTGGCTGGCCGTCGGCATGCGCTGGGGCGCCACCACGATGCTGCGCTGCTTCGCCGGGTTCTGCTCGGTGATCGACTGCGTCTGGGCGAGGAACTGCTGGACGGCAGCGGTGGCGGTGTCCGCCCGCGTCATGTCGCCCTCGAAGAGCGTGGAGAGCTGTGCGTCGGCCGACACGGCCGTGATGCCGCCACCGACCGGCCGTGCCGCCGTCGGCGTGTAGGGCAGTCCCCGCTTCTCCCGCAGGCTGTCACTGCGGGTGATCACCTTGCGGGCACCGGCCGAGGTGGCCACGGCGACGACCGTCGGATCGACCGCCCCGTCCACCGGCCAGGCGAAGTCGGTGCTGGGCGTGGTGTTGAGGATGGTCTTGACCGTGGTGCCAGCCACGTCGGTGGCCGGTTTGAGGTGGCTGAGCGCCCCGGAGACGTTGCGGCCGCGGTGGGCGAGCGACGCGATGTCCGGATCGCCGGAGGGCAGCGCCACGATCTCGTCGCCCCGCGTCGCCTCCTCCAGGTCGGCGAGCCACTTCTTGGCCAGCTCCTGCGCGTGACCGGGCAACGGGCCGTCCGGGGTCTGCACCTGGTACGCCCCGGCCATGGCGGCGACGGAGGCCAGCAGGTCCGGATCGACGACCCAGCTCACCGGCAGGTCACCCCCCCGTGCGACGAGCTGCTGGAGACGGCCGCCCGGGGCGATCTCGTCGGCCAGGTCGTCGTTGCGGAAGATCGGGGACTGCTGTTCGTCGGACTGGGTACGGGCCGTGAGGTGAGGAGTGGAGATCAGCGGCCACAGGACGGTGACCTGGGTCCTGGTGCCGGCGGCGGACGGCTGCCAGGACAGGGGCGTACGGGCGACGCCCAGCGCGGGGCCGGGGTCCGTCCCGTGGATCTCCCCGGTGAGGACGACGCCGAGCTGGTGCACGCCGCTGTCGCCGAGGTCCAGGCTCTCGACCGGGACGCGCATCGTGAAGGAGCGCGTGGCCCCCGGCGCGATGTCGTCCAGGGCCACGGTGGCCGTCCTGGCGTCGACCTGTCCGCCGTCCGACGAGGGGGCGGAGGGGTCGGCGATCCGGGCGATGGAGCTGCGCGTCGTCAGGCGCGGTCCGGAGCGCAGCTCCACGGCCGCGCCGGTGATCGCCGCCCCGGAGCGGTTGGTGACGCTGCCGCTCACCGTGACCGTGCCGTCCTCCTCCGGAACGGCGGGGGTCACCTCGGTGAGGCGGACCTCGGCCGGCGTCGGCCCGGTGTCCCCGGTGGCGGCGGGAGCGGCGGCGCGGGCCGTGTGGGCACCCGCAGCGGCCGCGGCCGGAGCGGCGGCCAGCGCGCCGACGAGCAGCGGCGGCACGGTCAGGGCGGCCGCCGCGCGGTGCAGCCACCGTCTGGCCACAGGCGCGGTACGGGTGCCGTGTTTCTTCGCCGCTTCGGCCACGCTCGTCCGTCCTGTCATCGCTCGCCTGATGAGGTCCTGCCGCTTCCCTGATGCTAACGATTTCTGCAGGCCCCAGGTGCCGCGGTCCCCGTCACGTGGCAGCTCCCGCGCTCGCGTCCCCGGTGCGCGGAACCGCGGAGCGGACGCGCGCGGGCCGGGGCGCGGCACGTACCCTCTTCTGTTGTGCCGAACGCCAAGACTGACAGCCATGCCCAGCCTCCGACCCACGAGCTCAGCACGGCACAGCGCCGCGCGGTGCACGAGTTGCTGCGGGTGTCCCCCGTAGCCGACGACCTCGCCCACCGCTTCCGGGAGGCGGGGTTCTCCCTGGCCCTGGTCGGCGGCTCGGTGCGGGACGCGCTGCTGGGGCGGCTCGGGAACGACCTGGACTTCACCACCGACGCCCGCCCCCAGGACGCCCTGAAGATCGTCCGACCGTGGGCGGACGCGGTGTGGGAGGTGGGCATCGCCTTCGGCACGGTGGGGTGCCGCAAGACCGCGGCTGCCGGGAAGGGCGCCGAAGCCGGGGACGAGGCGGCTGAGGCGCTGGACTACCAGATCGAGATCACCACCTACCGCTCCGAGGTCTACGACCGCACCTCCCGGAAGCCGGAGGTCTCCTACGGGGACTCCATCGAGGAGGACCTCGTCCGCCGTGACTTCTCGGTGAACGCGATGGCCGTCGCCTTGCCGGAGAAGGAGTTCATCGACCCGCACAACGGGCTGGAGGACCTCGCTCTCCGCGTCCTGCGCACTCCGGGGGCGCCCCAGGACTCGTTCACCGACGATCCGCTGCGCATGATGCGGGCGGCCCGGTTCGCCGCCCAGCTCGACTTCGCGGTCGACGGGCCGGTGCTGGAAGCCATGCGGGAGATGGCCGAGCGGATCGACATCGTCTCGGCCGAACGTGTGCGGGACGAGCTGAACAAGCTCCTGCTGTCCCCGCACCCGCGCAAGGGTCTGGAGATCCTGGTGGACACCGGGCTGGCCGAGCAGGTGGTGCCCGAGATCCCGGCCCTCCGGCTGGAGCGGGACGAGCACCACCGGCACAAGGACGTCTACGAGCACTCGCTGACGGTCCTGGAGCAGGCCATGGACCTGGAGGAGGACGGCCCGGACCTCACCCTCCGCCTCGCGGCGCTGCTGCACGACATCGGCAAGCCGCGCACGCGCCGCTTCGAGAAGGACGGCCGGGTCTCGTTCCACCACCACGAAGTGGTCGGTGCCAAGATGACCCGCAAGCGGATGGCCGCGCTGAAGTACTCCAACGAGCTGGTCAAGGACGTCTCCCGGCTGGTGGAGCTGCACCTGCGCTTCCACGGGTACGGACTCGGCGAGTGGACGGACTCGGCGGTGCGCCGCTACGTGCGCGACGCCGGACCGCTGCTGGACCGCCTGCACAAGCTGACCCGCTCGGACTGCACGACGCGGAACAAGCGGAAGGCGAACGCGCTGTCGCGGGCGTACGACGGCTTGGAGGACCGCATCGCACGGTTGCAGGAGCAGGAGGAGCTGGAAGCGATCCGTCCCGAGCTGAACGGCAACGACATCATGCAGATCCTCGGGCTGGCACCGGGCCCGGAGATCGGCCGGGCGTACCGGTACCTGCTGGACCAGCGCCTGGAGCACGGGCCCATGGGCCGGGAAGCCACCGAGGCGACGCTGCGGGAGTGGTGGGCCGGGCAGCAGGGCTGAGGCCGCCGGGACGCGGCCGTGCACGAGGGGAGGGGGCGGGTGTTTCACGTGAAACACCCGCCCCCTCCCCTCGTGCACGGAGCTACGCGGGGTCGCCCAGGCAGAGCACGAGGGACATGACCGCGTCCTCGCTCTCCCGCCACACGAGCACGTCCGCGGCCCCCTCGACGTCCTGGCAGGCCATGCCAGGACTCATCGAGTTCTGCTTCTTGCCGAGGACCTTGTGGGTGGCCTCAGCGGCGCCGCAGTCGACCCTGTGGACGTCGGGCTCGGTGGCGGAGCCCTTGTTCTGCAAGCAGTCGCCCACCTCCAGCTTGGTGGTGTCGTCACTCGACAAGTTGCCGAGGACCACGTTGACGGCGATGCCGAACAGGACGAGCACCGGAACGACGATGGCGATGATCTTCTTCGCTGGATTCTTGGGCGGGGCCGGGAAGGCCCCGGAGTACGGACCGTGGGGCGGCTGCCCCGGGGCCGGATGGCCCGGTGCCGACGGCGCCTGAGCCGACTGCGCCTGGGCTGGGTGGCCCGGTGCCGGGTGGCCGTACGGAGATGCGCCCGGCTGCTGGCCCTGCGGTATGCCGGGCTGAGACGGGTTGGTCATGCGGGGTCCCCCTGGGGTGAGCGGTGAGTCGGTGATGCTTGGAACAACCCCTGTAAGTTAGCGATGAGGGGAGGCGTCCCGGCATCCGGGAGTGCTCATCCGCCCCGACTGTGGCACGCCTGTGACGCCCCCCGCCCGTGACGTCCTGCTTGGCCCGGACGTCCGTGTCCGGTGTCAGTCCCCACCGGTACGCCCACGAGCGTGCATCCGGAACACCCCCACCGCCGTCGCTCCGTAGAGCGCGGTGACGGTCGCCACCAGCACGGCGGAACGGCCGTCCGGTGGGAGCATCAGCGCGGCGGCGGCCGCCGCGCCGACGAAGGCCACGTTGTACTGCATGTCGTAGAGCGCGAAGACCCGGCCCCGGTAGCCGTCGTCCACCGTCGCCTGCACCACCGTGTCCGTGGCGATCTTGGCGCCCTGGGTCACCGCGCCCAGGAGGAAGGCGGCCATGAGCACCGGCACCGGGCGGAAGGTGAGGCCCAGGACGGGTACGAGCAAGGCCGCGCCGGTGGCGCACCAGCCCATCCAGCCGAGCCGTCCGAACCGGCGGGCCGCCCACGGCGTCAGCACGGCTGCGACGAAGAAGCCGAGTCCGGAGGCACCCACCGCGAGGCCCAGCATCGCCAGGCCGTCCGACGTGACGTCGCTCCAGGCGTACCGGCACAGCATGAGCACCATGACGGTGAGGGCGCCGTAGCAGAAGCGCAGGACGCCCATGGCGATCAGCGCCTGGCCTGCGGTACGCCGTTCCACGAGATGGCGGAGTCCGGCGATGAGACCGCGGGCGGTGCCGGCCACGGCGGTCAGGAGGCGGGGCTGTACCAGGGACGGGTCCGGGCCGAGAAGTCCGCGGCCCATCCGCAGGGCTGCCAGGCCGCCGGACAGGTAGAGCCCGGCGGCGAGCAGGACGACCCAGGCGTCCGCGTCCGTGCCCTCCGGGGTGATCACCTGGAGCGCGAGCGCGAGTCCGCCGCCCAGGGTGGCGACGAGGGTGCCGGCCGTCGGGGAGAGCGAGTTGGCCAGCACGAGCCGCTCCTCGTCCACGACGCGCGGCAACGCGGCGGAGAGGCCGGCGAGGACGAAACGGTTCACGGCCGTGACCGAGAGGGCGGAGAGGTAGAACAGCCAGGTCGGGACCGGAGCCAGGACGAGCACCGCCGTCCCCAGGGCGAGTCCGGCGCGCAGGAGGTTGCCGAACAGCAGGACCTGGCGTCGTCGCCAGCGGTCCAGCAGCACTCCGGCAAACGGGCCGAGCAGGGAGTAGGGAAGCAGGAGCACGGCCATGGCGGCGGCGATGGCTCCGGCGGAGGTCTCCTTCTCCGGGGAGAAGACGACATACGTCGCCAGCGCGACCTGATAGACCCCGTCGGCCAGCTGGGAGAGCAGCCGCACGGCCAGCAGCCGGCGGAAGTCCCGGAAACGCAGCAGCACACGCCCGTCGGCCACCAGGCCGGTGCGTGCGGCGGCCCCCGGGTGGCCCCCGGCTTCGAGTCGTACGGAAGGTTTCACGTGAAACGGCCTTCTTCTCAGCCCGGGGTGGGCCGTCCCCAGCGGACGGACGTATGCGCGTGCTCTGCGGGCACCCCCGCGGGTTCCGCAGCCGGGTGCAGCACGAACGCGTCCGGGGCGCCGTCCAGGACACCTCCCGACGGATCGTCCGACCCGTCCTGACGCACCCGGTCCCGGTCCGGACGCAGGGCGTCCCACACCACCAGGGCGCAGAGGTACAGGGTGCCGAGCAGGTGCGCGGCGATGGCGATCTGGTAGCCCTCGGGCGGCAGTCCGTGCTTGTCGTCGCCCGTGGTGTAGGAGAGGTAGAGCCAGATCCCGAGGAAGTAGACGACCTCGCACGCCTGCCAGATCAGGAAGTCCCGCCAGCGCGGGCGGGCCAGGACGGCGAGCGGGATCAGCCACAGCACGTACTGCGGGGAGTAGACCTTGTTGGTGACGATGAACAGCGCCACGATGAGGAAGGCGACCTGGGCGAAGCGGGGGCGGCGCGGCGCGTAGAGGACGAGTGCGGCGATCGCCGCGCAGCCCAGGAGCACGAGGGCGATGGCGTAGGTGTTGGCACCGTCCAGCGCGACGTCCGAGCGCTGGGAGATGATCAGCCAGATCGAACCGAAGTCCACCGGGCGTTCCTGCGAGAACGTGTAGAACTTGGCCCAGCCCTCGGGGGCGGCGAGCATCACCGGAACGTTGACGACGAGCCAGGCACCGGCTGCCCCGGCCAGCGCGGCACCGTAGGCACGCCACCTCCCCGCGCGCCAGCACAGCACCAGCAGGGGACCGAGGAGCAGGGCCGGGTAGAGCTTTGCCGCCGTCGCCAGTCCCAGCAGCACCCCGAAGGCGAGCGGCCGGCTGCGGGACCACATCAGCATGGCCGCCGCGGTCAGCGCGACGGCCAGCAGGTCCCAGTTGATCGTGGCGGTCAGCGCGAAGGCGGGCGCGAGCGCCACCAGGAGGCCGTCCCACGGACGGCGCTGGTGGGTACGGGCCACACAGACCACGATCACCGCGGCGCAGACCATCAGCATTCCGGCGTTGACCAGCCAGTACGCCTGCTGCTCGTGCATGGTCTCGGCGAACCCGGGGGTGAGCCAGGCGGCGACCTGCATGAACAGCCCGGTGAGCACGGGGTACTCCAGGTACTCCATGCCGCCGGACACCTCGGTGATCCGGTCGGCGTACGGGGTGAAGCCGTCGGCGAAACCGCGTCCGGTGTACAGGTGCGGGATGTCGGAGTAGCACGCGTGCACGTACTGGGTGCTCTGCCCGAAGAACCAGCCACCGTCGTAGCAGGGGAACTTCTGCACCATGCCGAGCGCGAAGAGGCCGAGCGCGCACAGCACGACGATGCGCACCGGCGTCCACCAACTGCCGCCGACAGCCGCCCGCTTGCCCACCGGCCCGCCGATCAGCTCGCTGCCCGCTGCCGCGACCTCGTCCTCGACGGTGGGCCGCACGACACGGCCGTCACGCACGCTCGTCATGCCCTCATCCTGCCTTACCCCCGGCACGGGGCCGCCGGGCGCCGCTCGGCGGCCCGGCCACCGATCGGCGGGCGGAGTCCGACAGGAACGGCCACAGGTGGGCCCGCGATGCCCCGGCCCTCCCCGTACAGCGCCGTGCGGGAACCGCGACCTGTGACGTTCCGTGTCGGCCGGTCGTACCGGTGCGGCCACCGCTGTACCCAGAGGCAGGAGAACCGCCGAAGTCGCCAACAGCGTCCACCGGAGACCGCCGTTCTCCATGGTGCTGCGATGCGGAAGCCCCGAACCCGCCCTCGCCGCCTGGATCTGCACGTGGTGATGTGCTGTGCGATGTGCACTGTTACCTGTACGCGGTGCTGAGCTGCACTGTTAAGGGGGGAGTCGAACCCCGCGTTGCTCTTCACGCGCCAGGAGTGGGCTGGAAACCGCCAGCCCTCGGTGTGTGCACGCCTCCGAAGCAGCTACCTACTCCACATCGTCCCCGCCTGCTGGACTCCTTCAGTCCAGCAGGTCGACCTCCCAGTTCGTACGCTGGATCCGCACATCGACCTCGCGGATCTCCCGGGCGATGGCGTCCGCCTGACCGCGCAGTTCCGCGACCGGAAGTGCGGAAAGCATCATCAGCTCGGACCGGAGCTGCCGACCGTAGCCCCGCTCGCCCTTACCCGCCGCCGCGTCCGCCGCCGCAGTGACCACAGCGTGACGCAACCGCAGGACGTCCCGGCGTGCGAGGGCATCGGTGAGCGACCCGTCCGGACCCGTCTCCACGGTGGCGTTGGTCCGGTTGATCCGCCGGATCAGTGTTTCCAGAGCATCCAGCACCTCACCGGCCTCAGCCAATAGCTGAGCTGCGTCCTCGGCGGGTGCCTCCCCCTCCTGGTACCGCGCACTGCTGACGACGCGCGCTCGCAGCTGTTCCACACGCCGCGCCGCCTCCGCACGTTCTGCCAGTGCCTCAGCAAGCTTCACCTTCTCCACCTCCCCCTCCACGAGCTCGGACGAGTATACGAGTGAGAAGCAGCTCATACACACCTGCACGTGATCCACTGGAGCCCTGACCAGCGATGGAGCCAGAGCGGACGCCACGAAGGAGACCGGCTGGGAATCCGACAGCCTCAGCGCATCAGGGCAGCACGAGTCCCTTCCCCTGTCCGATCGGCGACGCGGTGGACGTCGCCCATGGGAAGGACCCGGGATGGGAAAACCCACAACCGGGCGGTCAGGTCTGGGCCATGTCCACGAAGCGGGAGTAGTGGCCCTGGAAGGCGACCGTGATGGTGGCGGTCGGGCCGTTGCGGTGCTTGGCCACGATGAGGTCGGCCTCGCCCGCGCGCGGCGACTCCTTCTCGTACGCGTCCTCGCGGTGCAGCAGGATCACCATGTCGGCGTCCTGTTCGATGGAGCCCGACTCACGCAGGTCCGACACCATCGGCTTCTTGTCGGTGCGCTGCTCGGGGCCACGGTTGAGCTGGGAGAGCGCGATGACGGGGACTTCGAGCTCCTTGGCGAGGAGCTTGAGGTTCCGGGACATCTCCGAGACCTCCTGCTGGCGGGACTCCGGGCGCCGGGAGCCGCCGGACTGCATGAGCTGGAGGTAGTCGATGACGACGAGCTGGAGGTCGTTGCGCTGCTTGAGCCGGCGGCACTTGGCGCGGATCTCCATCATGGTCAGGTTCGGGGAGTCGTCGATGTACAGCGGGGCTTCCGTGACCTGCGGCATCTGCCGGGCGATCTTGTTCCAGTCGTCGTCCGTCATGCTGCCGGAGCGCATGTGGTGCAGCGCGACGCGGGCCTCGGCGGACAGCAGACGCATGGCGATCTCGTTGCGGCCCATCTCCAGGGAGAAGATCACGCTCGGCAACTGGTTCTTGATGGAGCAGGCCCGCGCGAAGTCCAGCGCGAGGGTGCTCTTGCCCATGGCGGGGCGTGCGGCGATGACGATCATCTGGCCGGGGTGGAGGCCGTTGGTGAGCGAATCCAGATCGGTGAAGCCGGTGGGCACGCCGGACATCTGGCCGTCACGGCTGCTGATGGCCTCGATCTCGTCGAGGGCCCCCTCCATGATCCCGCTCAGCGGCAGGTAGTCCTCGGAGGTGCGCTGCTCGGTGACGGCGTAGATCTCGGCCTGCGCGGAGTTGACGATCTCGTCCACGTCCCCGTCGGCCGCGTATCCCATCTGGGTGATGCGGGTCCCCGCCTCCACGAGACGGCGCAGGACGGCGCGCTCGTGGACGATCTCCGCGTAGTACTCGGCGTTGGCGGCGGTGGGCACCGTCTGCACGAGGGAGTGGAGGTAGCCGTTGCCGCCGACCTTGGCCAGCTCCCCGCGCCGCGTCAGCTCGGCGGCGACGGTGATCGGGTCGGCGGGCTCGCCCTTGGCGTAGAGGTCGAGGACGGCCTGGTAGATCGTCTCGTGCGCCGGACGGTAGAAGTCCTGCCCCTGGAGGACCTCCACGACGTCGGCGATGGCGTCCTTGGAGAGCAGCATGCCGCCGAGCACGGACTGCTCGGCGTCCAGGTCCTGCGGGGGGACGCGTTCGAAGGCGTTGCCGGTGACGGCGTCGGGGCCGCGGTCGTGCTGCTCCGGCTCGCCGGCCCGGCGGGGGCGGGACACCGGCAGCCGGTCGCCCGGCCGTGCGACCTCCACCGCCCACGGGTCTTCCAGATGCTCGGGCTGAGCCACCGCGCCACCTCCTCCCGTGCCGGACCGCAGGCACCTTTTCTACGGCACAGCTCTGACAACTGAGGCACCCGACCCCGGTTACGGCACGTCGGGCACACGGCGACGAGGAGGGAAACGGGAGGCAGGCGCCGGACCACGGTAAGACGCGGGCGGGCCTGCGCCAATCCAGTTATCCACAGGGCCCTGTGGGTGACGCGCCACTTCCTGTGGAGAACCCCGCAGAACCTGTGCACGAGGCGGGGGACAGCGCTGTGGAGAAGACCGGAGCCTCCCCGCAGTACCCGCGATGACCTGCGTCTTCTCCGTCCACTGGCTGTGCAGGGAAAAAACATCGCCCCCAACCGCTCCCCCGTCGCCCACCGACCGGCCCCGATGGCCGTATGGGCGCCGATGTAAGAGGCACAACCCACTTGCGATGATTACCTGTGGATGTTTGGATCGAGAGCATGCCAGCGCCCCCCTCCTCCTCCGGCCGCCGCCCGGCCGGCAGACTGTCCGCCGCACCGGAACCCGGCCCGGCACCCGCCCCGAAGCCCGGCCGCGGGCCCTCCGGAGTCCGCCGCCACGACCGCGAGATCATCGCGCTGGCCCTGCCCGCCTTCGGCGCCCTGGTCGCCGAACCGCTCTTCCTCATGGCCGACAGCGCCATCGTCGGCCACCTCGGCACCCCGCAGCTCGCGGGCCTCGGCGTGGCGGCCGCCCTCCTCACCACCGGTGTCAACGTCTTCGTCTTCCTGGCCTACGCCACCACGGCGGCCGTCGCCCGCCGCGTCGGCGCCGGCGACCTGCCCGCCGCCATCCGGCAGGGCATGGACGGCATCTGGCTGGCGCTGCTGCTCGGCGTCCTCGTCGTCGCGGCGGCGTACCCGGCCGCCCCCGCGCTCATCGACGCCTTCGGCGCCTCGCAGACGGCGGCACCCCACGCCGTCACGTACCTGCGCGTCAGCCTCCTGGGCATTCCGGCCATGCTCATCGTGCTGGCCGCCACCGGAGTGCTCCGTGGCCTCCAGGACACGAGGACACCGCTCTACGTGGCGGTCGGCGGCTTCACGGCGAACGCCGGGCTCAACGCGGTCCTGGTCTACGGCGCGGGGCTGGGCATCGCCGGTTCGGCGCTCGGCACCGTGGCCGCCCAGTGTGCGATGGCGGCCGTCTACCTGACCGTCGTCGTGCGCGGGGCCCGCCGCCACGGAGCCTCCCTGCGCCCGGACGCGGCCGGCATCAGGGCCTGTGCACAGGCCGGCGTGCCGCTGCTGGTGCGGACGCTGTCGCTGCGGGCCGTGCTGCTGATCGCCACCGCGGTGGCGGCCCGGCTCGGTGACGTCCCGGTGGCCGCGCACCAGATCACGCTGGCCCTGTGGTCCCTGCTGGCCTTCGCCCTGGACGCCATCGCCATCGCCGGGCAGGCCATCATCGGGCGTTACCTCGGCGCCGGGGACGCGGCCGGCGCGCGGGCCGCGTGCCGCCGCATGGTGCAGTGGGGCATCGCCTCGGGCGTGGTGCTGGGCGTCCTGGTGCTCCTGGCCCGGCCGCTCCTGCTGCCCCTGTTCACCTCCGACACCGCCGTGCACGACGCACTGATGCCCGCCCTCCTGGTGGTGGCGGTCACCCAGCCGGTCGCGGGGGTCGTCTTCGTGCTGGACGGCGTCCTGATGGGGGCGGGGGACGGCCCCTACCTGGCCGGTGCGATGCTCGTCGTGCTGGCCCTCTTCGCCCCGGCGGCCCTGGCGGTGCCCGCGCTGGGTGGCGGGCTGACGGCGCTGTGGTGGACGGTCGCCGGGCTGATGATGACGACCCGCATGGCGACCCTGTGGTGGCGGGCCCGCTCCGGGCGGTGGCTGGTCACCGGCGCGGTGCGGGCCTGACGTGCGGCTGCCGCCCGGGAACGGCGAAGCGGGCCGCACCCTCAAGGGGTGCGGCCCGCTTCCCGTCGTGTCCGTCCCGGTTACGCGGGCTGGACCTCGACGCCGACCTTGGCGACGACCTCGGAGTGCAGCCGGACCGAGACCTCGTGCGCACCGAGGGTCTTGATCGGGGTGCGCAGCTCGATGCGGCGCTTGTCCACGTCCGGACCGCCGGCCGACTTCACCGCGGTGGCGATGTCACCGGGGGTGACGGAGCCGAAGAGGCGGCCGCCGTCGCCGGCCCGGACCTTCAGGCGCACCTTGGTGCCTTCGAGCTGGGCCTTGACGTCGTTGGCCTGCTCGATCGTGCTGATCTCACGGATCTTGCGGGCGCGGCGGATCTGCTCGACGTCCTTCTCGCCACCACGGGTCCAGCGGATCGCGAAACCGCGGGGGAGCAGGTAGTTGCGGGCGTACCCGTCACGGACCTCGACGACGTCCCCGGCGATGCCGAGGCCGGAGACCTCGTTGGTAAGGATGATCTTCATGATGCGGTCACCCTTCCTTATCGAGCGGTCGAGGTGTAGGGCAGCAGCGCCATCTCACGGCTGTTCTTCACGGCCGTGGCGACGTCACGCTGGTGCTGGGTGCAGTTGCCGGTGACCCGGCGGGCACGGATCTTGCCACGGTCGGAAATGAACTTCCGCAGCAGGTTCGTGTCCTTGTAGTCGACGTAGGAGATCTTCTCCTTGCAGAACACGCAAACCTTCTTCTTCGGCTTGCGAGCAGGCGGCTTCGCCATTGTCTCTCTCCAGTAAGTTCAAGAAGTTGCTGGTGAGCCCTGGCCCTAGAAGGGGGGCTCGTCCGAGTAGCCGCCGCCGGAGCCGCCGCCGGAGCCGCCGCCCCAGCCGCCGCCCTGCTGGCCGCCGCCGGCCGGGGCACCGGTCGCCCACGGGTCGCCACCCGCGGCCGGTGCGCCGCCCTGCTGCTGGCCGCCGCCGGGGCCGCCGCCCCAGCCGCCGCCTCCGCCGCCCTGCTGGCCGCCGCGCCCGCTGGTCTTGGTGACCTTGGCGGTCGCGTTGCGCAGGCTGGCGCCGACCTCGTCGACGTCCAGCTCGTAGACCGTGCGCTTGATCCCCTCACGGTCCTCGTACGACCGCTGCTTGAGGCGGCCCTGGACGATGACCCGGGTGCCCCGGGTGAGGGACTCGGCGACGTTCTCCGCCGCCTGCCGCCAGACCGAGCAGGTGAGGAACAGGCTCTCGCCGTCCTTCCACTCGTTGGTCTGCCGGTCGAAGGTGCGGGGGGTGGACGCGACACGGAACTTCGCGACCGCCGCACCGGAGGGGGTGAAGCGCAGCTCGGGGTCGTCGACGAGATTGCCGACGACCGTGATGACGGTCTCGCCTGCCATGGGGTACCTCTCGGCGTGCTGCTGGCTGCTTGGGCTGCGTAGCGCTGCTACTCGGGTCCTTCGATCGCCGGGCCGGGGCTCAGCGGATGGAAGGGCGGAGGACCTTGGTCCTGAGGACCGACTCGTTCAGGTTCATCTGGCGGTCGAGTTCCTTGACGACCGCAGGCTCGGCCTGCAGGTCGATGACCGAGTAGATCCCCTCGGGCTTCTTGCTGATCTCGTAGGAGAGACGACGACGGCCCCAGGTGTCGACCTTCTCGACCTTCCCCTTGCCCTCACGGACAACGGAAAGGAAGTTCTCGATCAGCGGGGAGACAGCGCGCTCCTCGAGATCGGGGTCGAGGATCACCATCACCTCGTAGTGACGCATGTGGAACCCACCTCCTCTGGACTCAGCGGCCACGGTCGTTCCGTGGCAGGAGGGTCATATGCGTGACGCCACGGTCCCTGTCCTGCGGTACAGGTGTACCGGCTGCCTCCGACAGTCACACCGCGTCGTCGGGGACGCCGGTGAGTGCGGGGGAGGCAGGACAGGAGCCGGTGCAGACGGTACAGCGTACCCGCCGTGGTCCTTCCGGTTGAAATCGGGCCCGGATACCCCGCAATCTGGACACATCGGGTGTGAGCGGCGCCACCCGCGCCGCCGTCCCCAGGAGGTGGCTTCATGGCACAGCCCGTACGGCATCAGCAGCGGCACGTCCTGCCCGTCCTCGACAGCGACGGCCGGGCCCACCCGGTCGAGAACGGTTTCGCCGCGGCGACGGTGCTGCTCGGAGCGGTCGCCCTCGTCTCGGCCCTCGTCTTCCCCGGGCTGCACCTCCTGGCGTCCTGGGCCGGGCTGGTGGGCCTCGGCGCGGGGCTGTGGGGGCAGATGATCTCGGCGACCACCGCGGAGCGCTTCCTCCTCGTGGCCGGGCTGGGCGCCTCGGCGCTGGGCTTCTACCTGGGTATGGCCGAAGGAGGCCTCTTCGGCGGCCTCGTCGGCTGACGGGCCGGACAGTCAGGCCATACGGGGAGCACTCCGGGCGCAGTAGGCTTCGCGCCAGACCCTGCGAAGTACGCCGGAGGAGCGCCCCCGAATGAGCCTGACCCTGAGGACCATCAGCCGCGAACAGCACCTGGCGTACATCCGGAGCCTGCCGTCGGCGAGCCACTGCCAGGTCCCGGCGTGGGCGGACGTGAAGACCGAGTGGCGCGCGGAGAACCTGGGCTGGTTCGACGACCGCACCGGTGAGCTGGTCGGGGCGGGTCTCGTCCTGTACCGGCAGCTTCCGAAGGTGAAACGCTATCTGGCGTACCTGCCCGAGGGCCCGGTCATCAACTGGTTCTCACCGCACCTGGAGGACTGGCTCAAGCCGATGCTGGCGCACCTGAAGGGGCAGGGCGCCTTCTCGGTGAAGATGGGCCCGCCGGTCGTCATCCGCCGCTGGGACGCTCCCGCCATCAAGAAGGGCATCCAGGACCCGGACGTGAAGCGGCTGCGGGACGTGGAGGCGACGTTCATCGAGCCGCGGGCCTTCGAGGTGTCCGACAAGCTGCGCCGCATGGGCTGGCAGCAGGGCGAGGACGGCGGGGCCGGTTTCGGTGACGTCCAGCCGCGCTACGTCTTCCAGGTGCCACTGGAGAACCGCAGCCTGGACGAGGTCCACAAGGGCTTCAACCAACTGTGGCGGCGCAACATCAAGAAGGCCGAGAAGGCGGGCGTGGAGGTCCTCCAGGGCGGCTTCGAGGACCTGCCCGAGTGGCAGCGGCTGTACGAGGTGACGGCGGAGCGCGACCACTTCCGGCCCCGCCCGCTCGGCTACTTCCAGCAGATGTGGAAGGCGCTCAACAGCGAGGACCCGAACCGGATGCGCCTCTACTTCGCCCAGCACGAGGGGGAGAACGTCGCCGCCGCGACGATGCTCGTCGTCGGCGGCCACGTCTGGTACTCCTACGGCGCCTCGGCCAACCACAAGCGTGAGGTGCGGCCGTCCAACGCGATGCAGTGGCGCATGCTCCAGGACGCCTACGCGCTGGGCGCCAGCGTCTACGACCTGCGCGGCATCTCGGACTCGCTGGACGAGAACGACCACCTGTTCGGCCTGATCCAGTTCAAGGTGGGCACCGGTGGGGAGGCGGCCGAGTACATCGGCGAATGGGACTTCCCCCTGAACAAGCTGCTGCACAAGGCCCTCGACATGTATATGTCCCGCCGCTGACCGCCCCACCGCGCAGGCCGTCCGACAGCCCCCTCCCGCCGCCCCCGCACTCCAGGCCCCGCGTCCACGAGAAAGGTCCCACACCGGCATGGCGCTCTCCCTGTACGTCAAGACACCCCGCTGGCGAGCGCACCAGCAGTCCGTGCTCCAGCAGTTCCCGGGCATCGTGCCGGTCTGCAAGGGCAACGGTTACGGCTTCGGGCACCAGCGGCTGGCCGAGGAGGTCACCCGGTTCGGCTCTGACATCGTCGCCGTGGGCACCACCTACGAGGCCGCGCGGATGAAGGACTGGTTCAGCGGCGACCTGCTGGTGCTGACCCCGTTCCGCCGCGGCGAGGAGCCGGTGCCGCTGCCGGACCGGGCGATCCGCTCGGTCTCCTCGGTGGACGGCGTCGAGGCGCTCGTCGGAGCCCGCGTCGTGATCGAGGTCATGAGTTCCATGAAGCGGCACGGGGTCTGCGAGGAGGACCTCGGAAAGCTGCGCGCCGCCGTCGAGGACGTGCGGCTGGAAGGCTTCGCCATCCACCTCCCGCTGGACCGTGCCGACGGCTCGGACGCGGTGGAGGAGGTCATCGGCTGGATGGACCGCCTGCGGGCGGCCCGGCTGCCGCTGGACACCATGTTCGTCAGTCACCTGGGGGCCGAGGAGTTCGCCCGCCTCCAGCAGCAGTTCCCGCAGACCCGGTTCCGGGCGCGGATCGGCACCAATCTCTGGCTCGGGGACCACACGGCCACGGAGTACCGCGGCGCGGTCCTGGACGTGACCCGTGTCGTGCGGGGTGACCGCTTCGGCTACCGCCAGCAGAAGGCGCCGGGCGACGGCTGGCTGGCCGTGGTCGCGGGCGGCACCTCGCACGGCGTGGGCCTGGAGGCGCCGAAGGCGCTGCACGGGATGACGTCACGGGCCAAGGGCGTGGCGCGGGCCGGGCTGGCGACGGTGAACCGCAACCTGTCCCCCTTCGTCTGGGGCGGCAAGCAGCGCTGGTTCGCGGAGCCGCCGCACATGCAGGTGTCGATCCTGTTCGTTCCGGCGGACGCGCCGGAGCCGCACGTCGGGGACGAACTGGTGGCGCACCTGCGGCACACGACGACGCAGTTCGACCGGCTCGTCGAGCACTGAGCGCCGCCCGCGCGGGCGGCGGCGAGCCTCCGGCGGGCAGACGGAAAGGGTCCGTGTTTCACGTGAAACACGGACCCTTTTCCATGGGCTAAGCGGCTCGCCCTCAGCAGGGGGCGCCGAACACTCAGCCGTCCACCTCGCCCCGGATGAACTTCTCGACGTTCTCCCGGGCCACGTCGTCGAAGTACTGCACGGGCGGGGACTTCATGAAGTAGGAGGAGGCGGAGAGCACCGGACCGCCGTGCCCCCGGTCCTTGGCGATCTTCGCGGCGCGCAGGGCGTCGATGATCACGCCGGCGGAGTTCGGGGAGTCCCAGACCTCCAGCTTGTACTCCAGGTTCAGCGGAACGTCACCGAACGCGCGGCCCTCCAGCCGGACGTAGGCCCACTTGCGGTCGTCCAGCCAGGCCACGTAGTCGGACGGGCCGATGTGCACGTTGTGCTCGCCCAGGTCGCGGTCGGGGATCTGCGAGGTGACGGCCTGGGTCTTGGAGATTTTCTTGGACTCCAGCCGGTCGCGCTCCAGCATGTTCTTGAAGTCCATGTTGCCGCCGACGTTGAGCTGCATCGTGCGGTCCAGGATGACGCCGCGGTCCTCGAACAGCTTGGCCATCACCCGGTGGGTGATGGTCGCGCCGACCTGGGACTTGATGTCGTCGCCCACGATCGGCACGCCGGCCTCCGTGAACTTGTCCGCCCACTCCTTGGTGCCCGCGATGAAGACGGGCAGCGCGTTGACGAAGGCGACCTTGGCGTCGATGGCGGCCTGGGCGTAGAACTCGACCGCCGTCTGGGAGCCCACCGGCAGGTAGCAGACCAGGACGTCGACCTGGGCGTCCTTGAGGGCCTGGACCATGTCGACCGGCTCGTCGGCCGACTCCTCGATGGTCTCCCGGTAGTACTTGCCCAGACCGTCGTAGGTGTGGCCACGCTGCACCGGCACGCCGGTGCGCGGCACGTCGCAGATCTTGATGGTGTTGTTCTCGCTGGCGCCGATGGCGTCGGCCAGGTCGAGCCCGACCTTCTTGGCGTCCACGTCGAAGGCGGCCACGAACTCGATGTCCGAGACGTGGTACTCGCCGAACTGGACGTGCATCAGACCCGGGACGCGGCTGTCCGGGTCGGCGTCCTTGTAGTACTCGACGCCCTGCACCAGCGAGGCGGCGCAGTTACCCACACCGACGATGGCTACGCGAACCGAACCCATTCCGGTTGCTCCCTGTGTACTCGATGAGACCCCGCACAGTGCGGAACCTCAGGTGGTGTCATCGGACGAATCCGGTCGGGTGCCACCCCGATGCCGGGGCAGATCGCCCGTATCTCCTGACTGGCGGTGCTGTTCGCGGCTGTCGCGAGCAGCGCGGCCCTCCCGCTCGCTCTCGATCAGCTCGTTGAGCCAGCGGACTTCGCGCTCCACGGACTCCATACCGTGACGCTGTAGTTCGAGGGTGTAGTCGTCCAGCCGCTCACGGGTGCGGACCAGCGAGGCACGCATCTTGTCGAGGCGCTCCTCCAGACGGCTGCGGCGGCCTTCCAGCACCCGCATCCGGACGTCCCGCGACGTCTGGCCGAAGAAGGCGAAGCGCACACCGAAGTGCTCGTCCTCCCAGGACTCGGGGCCGGTCTGTGCCAGCAGCTCCTCGAAGTGCTCCTTGCCGTCCGCGGTGAGCCGGTAGACGATCTTCGCCCGGCGGCCGGCGAGCGGCGCCGCGCGAGGATCCTCGGCCGCACCGCCCTCCTCCTCGACGATCCATCCCTGCTGGACGAGCGTCTTGAGGCAGGGGTAGAGCGTTCCGTAGCTGAAGGCACGGAAGACCCCGAGCGAGGTATTGAGCCGCTTGCGCAGCTCGTACCCGTGCATGGGGGCCTCGCGCAGCAGACCGAGGACGGCGAACTCCAGGATGCCGGAACGCCTGCTCATGGGCCGCCGTCACCCTTCCTGCCGGTCGTGGACCGGCCGCTGATTCCGCTGTCTTCCGTCCGTCGTGCACCTTGCCGCCTGCTGTACCGCGCCGATGTATCGACTCGATACATCCAGACGATAGAACGGCCCGAGACGTGCGGCAAGACCGGGGTGCGTGTCCGGGCTCACATCTGGTGTTCACCGCCCGTTGACCGGCCACTTCGAGAGGAATGCCGGACAAGGGGGGGTTTGGCGCTGCGTAGGCTGGCTCCGTGCAGATGACCACTGGGAACCGTGGGGCGCCGGTGTGCGTCCTCGTCCTGGATGCAGTGCGCCCAACCGCAGGAACGGGCTGCACAACGGGGGACCGGAAGTACACTGCCGCCTTCAGGCGCGGGTGCCTGACCGAGGAGTAGCTGTTCCCATGAGCGAGCACCGCCGCAAGCCACCGCAGCCACGCGGTCGGCGCGCCGCGCCGTCGTCCGGGCGCCGCGCTGCCGATCCGCCGAGCGGGCCCACCACCAGTTCCTACGGCGCGCCCGCCGGACCGCCCCCCGCCGGGCGTCCGGCAGGGGGGCGGGCCGAGGCACGACGTGCGGCCCAGCGCTCCGGTGGCCGGCGTCGCGGCCAGGACACCGGGGCGGCGCTGGCGGCCGGCGCGGGAACGGCCGCGGGCCGCTCCGGACGGCGTCCGGAGCCGGTGGCGAGGAAGCGGTTCATCGACTACCCGCGCTCGGGCCGGAACGGTGTCCGCCGCTGGGTGCCGTCCTTCAAGCAGATCGCCGGCGCGTGCATCGGCTTCCTGGCGCTCATCCTGGGCCTGGCGGGCGTCGGCTACGCCATGGTGGAGGTGCCGGACGAGAAGCGCGACGCCGAGGCGCAGAACAACATCTACTACTGGGCCGACGGAACGGTGATGGCCCGCGACGGTAAGACGAACCGTCAGATCATCGACATCTCGAACATCTCCACCTCGATGCAGGGCGCCGTCATCGCGGCTGAGAACGCGACCTTCTACCAGGACCAGGGCATCGATCCGAAGGGCATCGCCCGCGCCGTCGTCAACATGGCGAGCGGGGGTGACACACAGGGCGGTTCCACGATCACGCAGCAGTTCGTGAAGAACACCTACCTCACGCAGGAGCAGACCGTGACCCGCAAGGTCAAGGAACTGTTCATGTCCATCAAGGTGAACTCCGAGATGAAGAAGCCGCAGATTCTCCAGGGTTACCTGAACACCGCCTACTACGGGCGGGGGGCCTACGGCATCCAGGCCGCAGCCCAGGCGTACTACGGCGTCAACGCCGACGAGCTGACCCCCACGCAGAGCGCCCTGCTCGCCACGGTGCTCAAGGGCCCGGCCCTGTACGACCCGCACGCCACCGACGGCGGCGACCCGGTGAAGAACCACGAGCGGGCCGTGAAGCGCTGGCGGTGGGTGCTGGACCGCATGGTCGAGACCGGTGAGCTGTCGCAGGCCGAGCGGGAGAAGTACCAGGAGTTCCCCGAGCCCCTTCGCAGCCGGGACCAGGCCGACAAGACCGGGCAGACCGGTTACCTGATCGCCATCGCCAGCGCCGAGGCCATAAACAAGAGCGGGATCGAGAAGAAGGTCTTCGACAAGGGCGGCTTCCAGATCTACACGACCTTCGAGAAGGACAAGGTCGAGGCGCTGGAGAAGACCGTCACCAAGGTCCGCGAGGACAACCTGGACCCGGAGGAGCGCGAGGTCGACAACTTCGTGCAGTTCGGTGCCGCCTCCGTCGTCCCGGACGACGGCCGCATCGTCGCCCTCTACGGTGGCGAGGGCTTCGACAAGGGCCACTTCCTCAACAACGCCAACACCCTCGGCGTGCCCGTCGGCTCCACCTGGAAGCCGTTCGTCCTCGCCGCCGCGATGGAACACGGCACGTACAAGACCGACGGGCAGGGCATCTCGCCGGACAGTTACTACAACGGCGACAACAAGCTCGCCATCAGGAACCCGGACGGCAGCTACTACCTCGACGGCGACAACAGGCCCTTCCGGCAGGTGAACCTCGCCGACAAGGACTGGGGCGACATCACCCTCCGCCGGGCCATGGAGGTGTCCGCCAACTCGCCGTTCGTCCAGCTCGGCATGGACGTCGGCATGGACAAGGTCCGCGACATGGCGCTGGCGGCGGGCCTGAAGGAAGAGAGCATCAACCCCGACCTCAACCCGTCCTTCGCGCTGGGCACCTCGACGCCGAGCGCGATCCGCATGGCGGACGCCTACGCCACCTTCGCCGCCTCCGGCACGCAGACCGAGCCCTACTCCGTCACCCGGGTCGTGCAGGGCGGCTCGGACCAGCCCGGGTTCGAGAAGCCGAAGCGCGAGCAGGCCATCGACGCGGACGTGGCCGACAACGTGACCGAGGTGCTGCGCCAGGTCGTGGAAGGTCCCGACGGCTCCGGCCGGAAGGCCGCGGAGCTGAACCGGCCGGTGGCGGGCAAGACGGGTACGACGGACAACAACGAGTCGGCCTGGTGGGTCGGTTACACCCCGCAGCTCTCCACGGCGGTGACCATGTTCCGCGCCGACCCGGACAAGCAGGAGCCGCTGTCCATGTACGGCGTGGGCGGCAACGACGCCATCAACGGCGGCGCCCTGCCCACCGAGGTGTGGACGGAGTACATGCGGCTCGCGCTGGACGGCGAGCCCGTCGAGCAGTTCCCGGAGGCGCAGCCCATCGGCGAAGAGATCTACGGGGGCGGCGCCGAGTCCCCGGAACCGTCGCCGACGGAGACCGAGGAGGAGCCGGAGGAGACGCCGGAGCCCGATCCGACGCCGAGCGAGGAGGAGTCGCCGGAGCTGCCGGAGCCGACCCCGTCGACTCCGTCGCCGTCCGACGAGGAGACCTGCAACTTCTGGGAGCCTGACTGCGACGACGGCTCGAACGGGGACAGCGGGCACACCGACGGGGGCCCCGACGGCCAGGACAACGGCGGTGCCGAGGGCGGCGGCCAGGACCCCGAGGGCCAGGACCCCGGCGGCCAGAACGGCAGCCCCGGCGGCGAGAGCGGGGAGACGGAGAGCGGCGGCTACATCGTCCGCGGCCCGCGCGGCGACGGGCAGTGACCACTGGCGTCCGGTGGGCCGGGGCGGTGCACGCCCCGGCCCACCGGACGCCTTCGCGCTGCCCGGCCCGCTGCCCCCGCCGGGCGTGACGGCGCCCGGCTCCTTGCTGACCGACCAGTCACCCTTCCGGCGTCCCGGCCCGTTCCTTCCCCGGGCCCGCCTCTTCCCCGGGCCCGCCTCTTCCCGGGCCTGCTTCTTCCCGGGCCCGTTCCTTCCCCGGGCCCGCCTCTTCCCGGCCCCGCACCCTCCCGGCCCTTGCCCCCGCCGGGACGCCGCCGGTGTTCCCGTGGCCGCCGCGTACGGCGCGCGGGTTACGGACAGTAATTCCCGTCATCCGGGGGCGGAATCGCGGAATTGGTCCGTACCCTGCGGGACTTGTGTATTCATGAGGTAACGGTATGGTCGAGTCCGCATCGCGCCGCAATGCTCGGCCGGACGTCGCCCCTGCCCAGAGAATGTGCGGTGTGCATGACCGCACAAGAAGAGGGAAAGAAGACGCTTCACATTTCGTTCACCGGAAGTGCGCACCGACCGGAAGACATAAAGGACGAGGCACACCATGACCACCATGTCGGCCAACGGGATACCCGGCTCCGACCCCGGCAGCGATGGTGACTGGGGGTGGTTCTCGCCCCGCAGGGCCGCCGGGTCCGGACCGTCCGCCGTGCCGCACGGCACACCGCCCGCCACACCGTCCGCCGCCGCTCCGGCCGCGGCCACACCGCCCGCCGCGGCCCCGGGCCGCGCACCGGCACCGCACGCCGCCGGGGCCGCGCCGCCCACCGCCGACGCCGCGCTCATCCGCCGCACCATGGCGGAGATCGAGCCCGCCGCCGACGCGGTCACCTCCTACTTCTACGCCCTGCTCTTCGTGCGCCACCCCGAGCTGCGCGACCTCTTCCCCACCGCGATGGACGCCCAGCGGGACCGGCTGTTCAAGGCGCTGCTCACCGCGTCCCAGCACGTCGAGGACGTCGACGTGCTGACCGACTACCTCTCCGCGCTCGGCCGCGGCCACCGCAAGTACGGCACCCGGCCCGAGCACTACCCGGCCGTGGGCGAGTGCCTGATCGGCACCCTCAGCCGGTACGCGACCGCGAGCTGGTCCCCGCAGACGGAGGCCGCCTGGGTGCGTGCCTACACCGTGATCTCGCAGATCATGATCGATGCCGCCGCCGAGGACGAGGAGCACGCGCCGGCCTGGTGGGACGCCGAGATCGTCGCGCACGAGGCGCGCACCGACGACATCGCGGTGATCACCGTGCGGCCCGACCAGCCCTACCCCTTCCTGGCGGGCCAGTACACGACCCTGGAGACGCCCTGGTGGCCGCGGGTGTGGCGGCACTACTCCTTCGCCTCGGCGCCGCGCTCGGACGGGCTGCTGTCCTTCCACGTGAAAGCGGTCCCGGCCGGCTGGGTCTCCGGCGCCCTGGTGCGCCGCGCCCGGCCCGGCGACGTGCTGCGGCTCGGGCCGCCCGCCGGGTCGATGACCGTCGACCACCGCACGGACAACGGGCTGCTGTGCCTGGGCGGCGGCACCGGCATCGCACCGATCAAGGCACTGGTCGAGGACGTCGCCGAGCACGGCCGGGCCCGGCCGGTGGAGGTCTTCTACGGGGCCCGCAGCGACCACGACCTCTACGACCTGGAGACCATGCTGCGCCTGGAGTCCCGGCTCCCCTGGCTCTCGGTGCGCCCGGTCGTGGCCGACGGCTGCCCGGTGCGGGCCGCGGGGCTCGCCGGGCGCCTGCCCGACGCGGTGCGCGGCGCGGGGCGGTGGAGCGCGTACGACGGGTTCGTGTCCGGTCCGCCCGGCATGATCCGCAGCGGCGTGGACGCCCTGGTGGGCGTCGGGATACCGACGCACCGCATACGGCACGATTCTCTGCACGAACTGGTGGCACAGGCAGCGGGAGACTGACCCTTGGAAACAGGAGACGTGGGGCGGCGGGACGGTACCCGGCCGGGCGGCCCCGGTGAGCACGCGATCCAGGAGAGGCTCGGCTCCACCGCGCGCGCCGACCGGTTCTACGACGAGCAGATGCTGGACCGGCTGAACGACCGGATGCGCGACTTCGTGGCGCAGCAGGAGATGTTCTTCCTGGCGACCTCGGACGGCTCGGGGGAATGCGACAGCACCTTCCGGGCCGGGCCCCGGGGATTCCTGCGGGTACTCGACGAGCGGACGCTGGCTTTTCCCGAGTACCGGGGCAATGGTGTGCACGCCAGCCTCGGGAATATCCGGGAGAATCCCCACCTGGGCATTCTGCTGGTCGATTTCGTACGGGCGAGGATCGGACTGCACGTCAACGGCTCCGCCGAGATCCTGGAGGACGCGGAGATCCGCGCCGAGCACCCGGACCTGCCCGAGGACGCCGTGCCGGGTCGGCGTCCCGAGCTGTGGGTGCGGGTGACGGTGGAGGAGGCGTACATCCACTGCGCCAAGCACATACCGCATCTCCAGTACGCCCCGAAGCGCACGGCGCGGGAGTGGGGGACGGACGACCACAAGCGCAAGGGCGGTGACTTCTTCGGCGCCGCCAGGGACCGCACCGGACGCGGTGCCGCGCCCGCTCCCCTCCCGAAGCCCGCGAGCCCGGAACCGGCACGTCCGGAACCGGCACGTCTAGAACCGGCACGTCTGGAACCGGCACGTCCGGAACCGGTGCGTCCGGAGCCTGTGAGCCCGGAGCCCGCGTCTCCCGAGCCCGTGAGCCCGGAGCCGGTCGGGACGGCCGAGCCGGGCGTGGCGGCCGAGCCGGCCGCGGAGCGGCCCGGGAGGCCCGGACGGGTGCCGGTGCCCGTGGCGCGGCACGAGCTGCTGCCGGCCCGGGTGCCCTCGGCGACGGCGTGGCGCGAGGAGGCCGAGCGGGTGCTCGCCGAGGCGCAGGCCCGGAGCCGGGACACCGAGTCGGAGTTCCAGGGCTGGTTCGGCTGACGCCCGCCTGCCGCCGCCCGTCAGCCGAAGTCGGGCTCCAGCAGCGCCCGTACGCCCTCGATGTTGCGGCTCAGGTACGTCCGCAGCGTCTCCGGGACAACCTCGACCGAGGCGAGCCCGGCCCGGGTGAAGGGCAGGCGGACGACGTCGTACTCGCCGCAGGGCTCGTCCACCTCGGGGCCGTGGCGCAGGCTGAGGTCCATCGAGGCGAGCCGGCAGGCGAAGAAGTGCTGCACCTTGACCCCCTCCCCCGCGCCGCCGCCACCGTCCGCGCCCTCCGCGGCGTCCTCGGGGACGGTGTCGACGAAGGCGGGTACCACGTCGGTGACCTTCGCGCCCAGCTCCTCGTCCAGCTCGCGGTGGAGCGCGGCGACGACGCTCCCGTCCTCCGGTTCCACACCGCCGCCTGGCGTGATCCAGTAGGGGGCCCGGCCGGGCTTGGTGCGCTTGATGACGATCAGCGCGTCACCGTCGAGCAGGATCGCCCGCGCGGTGCGCTTGACCACGGGGCGTTCCGGGCGGCCGGGGCGGTCGGGAGCCATGCCAGTGGTCTGCCGCGCACCGCCCCGGGCCAAACCTCGCCCTGCCGGGGCGCGCCCTAACCGCGTCCCGCCGCGTCGAGGGCACGGAGCAGGTCGGCCACCAGGTCGTCGGTGTCCTCCACGCCCACCGACAGGCGTACGAAGCCCTCGGGCACCGCGTCGCCGCCCCAGCGCCCGCGCCGCTCGGCGGTGCTCCGCACGCCGCCGAAGCTCGTCGCGTCGTGGACCAGGTCCAGAGCGGCCAGGAACCGTTCGGCGAACGCCCGGTCCGGCAGCGTGAACGACACCACGCAGCCGAAGCGGCGCATCTGGCGGGCGGCCAGGTCGTGCGCCGGGTCCCCGGGCAGCCCGGGGTGGCGCACCCCGCTCACCTCCGGGCGCTCCCGCAGGGCCCCGGCGACCGCGAGCGCGGTGGCCGCCTGCCGGTCGACGCGGAGCTGGAGCGTGGCGAGGCTGCGGTGCGCGAGCCACGCCTCCATCGGGCCGGGAACGGCACCGACGAGCTTGCGCCAGTCGCGCACGGCGTCGGCCACGGCCGCGTCCCGGGTGGTGACGTAGCCGAGCAGCAGGTCGCCGTGGCCGGTGAGCGCCTTGGTGCCGCTGGCCACCGACACGTCGGCGCCCAGCTCCAGCGGCCGCTGCCCGAGCGGGGTGGCGAGGGTGTTGTCGACGGCGACGAGCGCGCCCTCGCGGTGCGCGGCGTCGGCCAGGGCGCGGATGTCGCACACGTCGAGCCCCGGGTTGGACGGTGTCTCCAGCCAGAGCAGCGCCGCGCCCTTCAGCGCGTCGGTCTGCTCGCGGCCCCCGGTGGGGACGGTGCGCACCCGGGCGCCCTGCGTCTCCAGCCGCCCGTGCAGGCGGTTCAGGAGGTTGTAGCCGTCGCCGGGCAGGACGACGACGTCGCCGGGGCGCGTCCGGGACAGCAGGACGGCGGAGATGGCGGCCATGCCGGAGGCGAAGGCGACGGTGCGGGCGTCGCCGTGCGGGTCCTCCAGTTCGGACACGGCCCGCTCCAGCGCCGTCCAGGTCGGGTTGGCGTCCCGGCCGTAGGCGTAGGGCGCGTCGGTCACCTCACCGGGCAGGTGGTAGTGGGCGGCGAAGACGGGGCCCGGCAGCGGTGGCGTGTAGGGCTCCTCGGGCGGCAGTCCGGCCCGTACGGCGCGTGTTCCGTCCCCGGTCACCGGCTCACCGGCTCCTTTCCGGCGTGGGTGAGCGGCCTGGGCGGGCACCCGCGGTACGGGACGGACGGGGACGGGGGCTCGTGCGGTGTGGGCATGCCCCCATCATCGGTGATGGTCCCGGCTCAGTCGCGGTCGGGCAGCACCATCTCGACGGCCCACGAGACGACGGCGATGATGAGTCCGCCGAGCAGGGCCGTGCCGAAGCCCTCCACGTGGAAGGGGATGTCGAGGCCGTCGGCGAGCCAGGAGGTGATCAGCAGCATCAGCGCGTTGATCACCAGCATGAACAGGCCGAGCGTCAGGATCAGCACGGGGAAGGACAGCAGCTTCGCGACCGGCTTGACCACGAGGTTCACCAGGCCGAAGATCAGGGCGACCACGATCAGCGTGATCGTCTTGCTGCCGGTGCTGTCACCGGTCAGGGTGATGTCGCCGAGGAGCCACACGGTGACGGCGAGGGCGACCGCGTTGGCCACGGTTTTGATCAGGATTGACGTCATGCTGGGGATGGTCTCCCAGAAACATCCGGCGAAACGGCGAGGGGTCAGCTCAGATGAAGGCGTTCCGGCTGGAGGACCTGGAAGCGGAGCGTGTCGCCAACGACGGCGCGTACTTGCAGTTCCTGCGCGAGCGGCACATGTCGGTCGGCCTGTACGCGCTCGACCGGGGCGGTCAGGACCCGCAGCAGCCGCACCGCCAGGACGAGGTCTACTTCGTCGTCAGCGGACGCGCGGCCCTCACGGTGGGCGAGGAGACGACACAGGTGGCGCGCGGCAGCGTCGTCTACGTGCCGGCGGGCGTGCCGCACAAGTTCCACCACATCAGCGAGGACCTGCGGGTCATGGTGGTATTCGCGCCGCCGGAGGGCTGACCGCGGGCCGCCCGCCGGGGCCGTCACCGCGCCCCTAGGGGTGCGGTCAGGGACATCCGGGGGCGGCTGGGCTGCCGGTGCCCCGGGCACAGTGCCTAGCATCGGGTGTGACGAGTGCGCCGAGTGACCAGCCGGGTGGCCAAGCCGCGCGGTGCGGCGCCGGGACGAGACGGGAAGCAGGGACGGGCATGAGTACGAAGGAAACCCTCGCGGGACTGCCGACATGGGTGAAGTGGGCCGGGATCATCGTGGTGGCGCTGATCCTGTTCAGGGTGGTCGTCTGGGTGCTGACGGCGGTGGTGAGCGTGCTGTTCAACGTGCTGCTGTTCGCCGCGATCGTCGCGGTGCTCGTCTTCCTCGCCCGGAAGTTCCTGTCCTCCTCGGGCTCCTCCGGCGGCGGTTGGTGATCCCGCCCCCGGGCCCCCGGCCCGGCTCCCCCGGCCCGGTGGAGTGAGCGTTTTCACCAACTCCGTTGTCAATCGGGTGACTTTGAACCGGTCGCGTTGTGGAACATCTCGATCTTGGTGAACGATGCCCCCGGGGACAGGTGTCCCCGCAGTCCACAGCGAGGTTCACCGCAGCCGGCCGACGCCGGACACGAGACGCCGGGGGCACTAGATGAGCGGCAGGGTTCAGGCGCAGGTCATGATGAGCTTCCTGGCCTCGGAGGAGCTGTCCTTCCGGATTCCGGTGGAGCTGGTGTACGAGGCGTCGGACCCCTACGCGGTCCGCTGCGCCTTCGCGCTGCCCGGGGACGAGCCGGTGCACTGGGTCTTCGGCCGCGAACTGCTGGTGGACGGGGTGAGCCGCCCCGCCGGAGAGGGCGACGTGCGGATCACCCCCGTCTCCGCCGAGTCGCTCTCCGACCTGCTCATCCGGCTCCAGGTCGGTGACGCGGGTGCCCTCCTGCGGGTCAGCGCGCCGCCGCTGGTGGCCTTCCTGGACCGCACCGACCGCATCGTCCCGCTCGGTCAGGAACCGGCCTGCGCGGACTTCGACGCCGAACTGGACCGCCTCCTCGCCGGGCGCCTGTGACGCGCGTGCGTGCCCGTGCCGCGCGACGGCGTGACGCCGGGGAGCCCGGCCGTCCGGTGACGCGCGACGGCCGTGACGCCGCGGCCCCGGACGCGCCGTGGCACCACGGGCACCCGGGCCGCCCGCGCGGACGTCAGCGTGCCCGGCGCCTGCGGCCCCGCCCGGTGGGCTCGTCCCGGCCCAGCCCCGCCGAGGCGACGAGCGCCGCCAGCCCCGTCGTCACCGGGACCGACGCCACCAGCCCGATCGAGCCGACCAGCGTGCGCACGATCTCCTCGGCCACCAGATCGCTGGTGGCCACCGTGCCCACGCTCGCCTCGGCGACCGAGAACAGCAGCAGCAGCGGCAGCGCCGCGCCCGCGTACGCCAGCACCAGCGTGTTGACCACCGAGGCGATGTGGTCGCGCCCGATGCGCATCGCCGCCCCGTAGACGCGGCGCCGGCTCGCGGTCGGATCGGCCTGCTTCAGCTCCCAGACGGCGGACGTCTGGGTGACCGTGACGTCGTCGAGCACGCCGAGCGAACCGATCAGCACCCCGGCCAGCAGCAGGCCGCGCACCTCGATGCCCGGGTAGAGGCTGTGCACCAGCGACGTCTGGTCGTCGGTGTTGCCGGACAGGTCGGCCCAGTCGATGAACAGCGAACCCAGCAGCCCGATCAGCATGAGCGACACCAGCGTGCCGAGCACCGCGACCGACGTCCTGGCGGTGAACCCGTGGCACAGGTAGAGCGTCACCAGCATGACGGCGCTTCCGCCGATCACCGCCACGAGCAGGGGGTTGGAGCCCTGGAGTATCGCGGGCAGGATGAACAGCGTCAGCACCCCGAACGTCACCACGAGTCCCACCAGCGCCAGCAGCCCGCGCATCCGGCCCACGGCCACCACCACCAGGGCGAAGAACGCGGCGAGCAGCAGCATGGGCACGTCGCGGTCGATGTCCACGATGCTGTACTGCAGCTCCTCGGGGGCCTGCGGGGCGTAGGCCACCACGACGTCCTGTCCCGCGTCGGGCCGCCGGGTGGCGTCGGGGGTCAGCACCTCGGTGAACCTGCGCCCGCTGTGCGGCCCCGAGGACACCTCGACGGTCAGCAGCCGGCACGCGGTGCCCGCGGCGGCTGCGTCCCCCGGCGGGGTCCCGGTGGCCGGGTCGCCGCCCGACGGGTCGCCGTTCTGCTGGGGCGGCTGCTGTGCCGCGCCGACCTGTTCGCAGTCCACCTCCTCCGACGACACCACCCGGGCCGACTCCATCTGGCGGTCGAAGCCGACCCCGCTCCGGCCGTCCTCGTGCTCGGGCGCGCCGCCGGGCCACAGGAGGACGAGCCCCGCGACCACGGCGGTGGCGAACGGGATCAGCACCGCGGCGATGACCCTGCGCAGGTGACGGGAGACCGGCGCGGCGGGCCCGTGGTGATGGCCGTGGTGTCCGGGGTGCCCGGCGTGGTCGTCGTGACGGGGCTGGGGGCTGGTGGAATCGGTCACGAACCGATCATCGCAAGGGCCCCTGGCGCGGCGGAGCGGCGAACCGCTAGCGTGAGCGTGCTTTTGCACATCGCGGGAGCTCCGAGCACGGGGCTGAGAGGGCGCTGACGTCCGTATCAGGACATACGGGAAAGCTGCGTCGACCGCCGAACCTGTTACCGGGTAATGCCGGCGTAGGGAGTGGGTCTCATGGCCACGCAGGATGCACGCACGCGCGCCGACGAGTCGGACGAAGCGGGTGGGACGGACACGTCCGCCCCGGAGCGCGTCGGCTGGCACAAGGGGTACGTCAGCGGTTCACGCCCGGACGTCCGGGTGGGAGTGCGGCGGGTACACCTCACCAACGGCAAGGACGTGACGCTGTACGACACCTCGGGTCCGTACACCGATCCCGCCATCGACACCGACGTCCGCCGCGGCCTGGCGCCGCTGCGGGAGAACTGGATCATCAGCCGGGGGGACACCGCGGAGTACGCGGGCCGCGCACCGCGCCCCGAGGACGACGGCCTCAAGCACACCGCGCCGCGCGGCGGGCTGCGCAACCTGGACGCCGTCTTCCCCGGACGGCCGCGCCAGCCCCGGCGCGCCCGCGAGGGGGTGGCCGTCACCCAGCTCGCGTACGCGCGGCGCGGCGAGATCACCCCGGAGATGGAGTACGTCGCCGTCCGGGAGAACCGCGCCCCCGCGTTCGTGCGCGACGAGATCGCGGCGGGCCGGGCGGTCCTCCCGGCCAACGTCAACCACCCGGAGACCGAGCCGATGATCATCGGCAAGAACTTCCTGGTGAAGGTCAACGCCAACATCGGCAACTCCGCCGTCACCTCCTCCATCGAGGAGGAGGTGGAGAAGATGACGTGGGCGACCCGCTGGGGCGCCGACACCGTCATGGACCTCTCCACCGGGCGCAACATCCACACCACCCGCGAGTGGGTGCTGCGCAACTCGCCCGTCCCGATCGGCACCGTCCCCCTCTACCAGGCCCTGGAGAAGGTGGACGGCCAGGCCGAGGAGCTGAGCTGGGAGGTCTACCGGGACACCGTCATCGAGCAGGCCGAGCAGGGCGTGGACTACATGACCGTCCACGCCGGAGTGCTGCTGCGCTACGTGCCGCTGACCGCCCGCCGCAAGACCGGCATCGTCTCGCGCGGCGGCTCCATCATGGCCGCGTGGTGCCTGGCCCACCACCGGGAGAGCTTCCTCTACACGCACTTCGAGGAGCTGTGCGAGATCCTGCGGGCCTACGACATCACCTTCTCGCTCGGTGACGGGCTGCGCCCCGGTTCCGTCGCCGACGCCAACGACGAGGCCCAGTTCGCGGAGCTGCGCACGCTCGGCGAGCTGAACGCGCTGGCCAAGTCGCACGACGTGCAGACGATGATCGAAGGCCCTGGCCACGTTCCGATGCACAAGATCAAGGAGAACATCGACCTCCAGCAGGAGATCTGCGAGGAGGCGCCGTTCTACACCCTCGGCCCGCTCACCACGGACGTCGCCCCGGGGTACGACCACATCACCTCCGGCATCGGCGCCGCGATGATCGGCTGGTGGGGCACGGCGATGCTCTGCTACGTCACGCCGAAGGAGCACCTCGGCCTGCCCAACCGGGACGACGTCAAGACGGGCGTGATCACGTACAAGATCGCCGCGCACGCCGCCGACCTGGCGAAGGGCCACCCCGGGGTGCAGGAGTGGGACGACGCGCTGTCCGACGCGCGGTTCGAGTTCCGCTGGGAGGACCAGTTCAACCTGGCGCTCGACCCGGACACGGCCCGCGCGTTCCACGACGAGACGCTGCCGGCCGAACCCGCGAAGACGGCGCACTTCTGCTCGATGTGCGGGCCGAAGTTCTGTTCGATGAAGATCAGCCGGACGATCATGGAGGACTTCGGCGACTCCATGGACTCCGCCAGTGACGAGGAGCGCGCCGCCGTCGCGGGGATGGCGGAGAAGTCCAAGGAGTTCGCCGCCTCCGGCAACCGCGTGTACCTGCCGCTGGCCGACTGACCGGCGGCCGCCGCCGCTGCCCGGCCCGCCGCTGTCGGTGGCGAGCCGGGCCGGACCGGGCCCGGAGCCGCGACGCACCTCGTGGCTCCGGGCCCGGTCGTCCGACGGCGCCGACGGCCGGACACCGTGCGCGGGAACGCCGTGCGCGGGAACGCCGTGCGCGGGAACGCCGCCGCACCCTCCGGTGTGGCCGTCCGTCACTCCGGCGCGTGGCCGGGGCCCGTGAAGTCCGGACTGGAGTAGCGGGGCGGGGTACGGGCCTCTTCGGGCGTGGCGGCCGGGCTGGTGAACCCCGGATGGGAGTAGCCCAGGCGCGGGGTGGGGGAGGCCCGCCCCGGGCGGGGGCCGCCCTGGCCGGCGAGGGCTTCGCGGAGGAAGGGCAGGAAGCCCCGCTCCAGGAGGGCCCGGCGCCAGGCGGCGCGGGCGCGGGCCAGCTCCTCGCCGAGGGCCGCCGTGCCGGGCGGGGTGCCCGGGCGCGGCGGCACCGCCGAGTTGCGCAGCGCGGTGAGCACGAGGCTGACGCTCGCCGCGAGCAGCCCGGCGGCGGCCAGTCCGGCGAAGGCCCAGCCCACGTTGCGCATCGGCCGGCCGATCGCGAGATCGGGGGACAGACCGGTCAGGAGGTAGCCGACGGCCAGGAAGATGACGGCGGCGGCCCCGGCGAGGACCGGGGTGAGGACGGACAGCGTGGCGAGGAGCCCGGCTCCCTTGGACGTGCCCGGGGCCCCGCTGCTCCCGGGCTGCCCAGGGCCGGGGGATTCCCCGCCGTCCGCTTCCCCCGCGGGGCCTGCGGAGGCGGAGGCGCGGCGCAGTTCCTCGCGCACGGCCGTGAGGTGCCGGTACTCGGCGGCGGCGCAGGCCGCGATCGCCGCGGCGGCGGCGAGCGCCATGGCCCGCAGTTCCTCGGCGCTCAGGCGCTGTCCGAGGCCGTCGAAGCCGGGCCTGCCGGGTGCGGTGCGCAGTGCGTCGTCGAGGACCCGCTCGAACTCCGGACGGTCTTCGGGCCGCAGGTGCGGAGCGCTGTTCATGTGCATCCCCCGATGCTCCGAAGGGCCGTGGGCGGCCGACTGCCGGGCGGATGGAAGGGCCTTGATGGTAGAGCGCAACCGGCACGGGCTGACAGGGGGTTTCCGAAAATCGCCCACGGTCCGCTGTGCGTACCGTGCCCGCGCAGGGCCCGGTCAAGCGGGCGGACCCGGAAGCCGTGGTCAGCCGGCCAGTGGAAGGCGGCTCACCAGGAGCTTTCCGGCCATGGTCACGCCGCCGTCCATGGCGATGGCGAGCCGGTCCGCGTAGACGTGCGGACCGGTCACCTGCGGACCGGCGTCGGCGCCGCCCCCGTCCTCCGCCGGGGCGGACTCCCCGAGGAGGTACGGGATCGGGCTGTGGCCGTGGACGACGCGGCTGCCGCCGTAGGTGTCCAGCAGGTCGCGGGCCGTCTGCGGCCCGCCCTCGTCGCGGAAGGCGAAGCGCTTGGTGAACTTGCGGAACAGGTCCCACGTCTCGTCCGCGTCGCGCCGTTCCAGCGCCTGCCGGACCGCGTCGTTGACGGCGGGGATGGTGTCGCCGTAGTCCAGGTACGCGGTGGTGTCGGAGTGCAGCAGCAGGTGGTCGTCGGCCAGGGTCATGGCGTCCAGGCGGGACATCCACTGGAGGTGGTGCTCCTGGAGCCGCTCCATGTCGCCGCGCTGCCCGCCGTTGAGCAGCCAGGCGGCCTGGAAGGAGGCCGTGCCTGCGCCGGAGTCGACGGGGGTGTCCCCGAACCGCCTGGCGCCGATGATCAGCAGCTCGTGGTTGCCCATGAGCGCCTTGCAGTAACCGCCGGCGGCGGCGGCCTCGGCGGAGAGCTGCATGACGAGGTCGATGACGCCGACGCCGTCGGGCCCCCGGTCGGTGAAGTCGCCGAGGAACCACAGGCGGGCGTTCCCGGCCGCCCAGTGGCCCTCGGCGTCCGTCAGACCGGCGGAGTGCAGGGCGCTGCGCAGCTCGTCGAGGTAGCCGTGCACGTCACCGACGACGTACAGCGGTCCGAAGGGCCCCTCGGCCTCGGCACCCGGGGCCGGGATGTCGAGGAGGGTGGGGGTGGGCGTGGCGGCGCCCGCACCGATGACGGGGAGGTCCCGCTGGGTGGGGGTGTAGCCGTCGTCGGGGACGCCCTCGTCGGCGGGCGTCTGCGGTGCCTGCGGCGGCTGCGCGAGGCGGGGAGCGCCCGGCAGGCTCATGCCGGGCGGGCTCGCCGCGCTCGTCGGCTGCCACATGTCGGGTCCCTGACCGGCCCCCTGAGTCATCGACCCCTCCACCGTTGCGCGCAGCTGTGCACCTGCCGGACCGTGGTTCACGGGCTTTCCTGGTCGGAGGCCGGCCCGGTGCCGTGCGCCCCATCATAGGAACGCGGATGGGGGCACGCGACGCACCTGGGGGGTGGCAATCGCCGCCGGATCGCCCGCGCGTGGGCTTACCTCCTGAAATGCCCGCCGTGCGGCACCTCGCCGACCACCTGAAAGAAGGCGGAGGCGGGTGCCGGGAACGGCTGCGGGGGTGGCGCCGGGGCCGCGGCGGGGCTGCGGTCAGCCCGCGGAGCCGCGGCGCGGCGGGTGGACGGTGCCGCGCGGGGTGCGGCGCTGGGAGGAGACGCGCACGATCAGCTCGGTGGGCATCACCTGCTGCACGGGCCGGTCGTGGCCGACGCCCTCGATGGCGTCGATGAGGAGCTGGATGACGGCCGTCCCGATGCGGCCGGGTTTCAGGGAGAGCGTCGTGATGGGCGGCTCGGTGCTGGCGTACACGGTGGACTCGCTGCAGCACACCAGCAGCAGGTCCTCGGGCACCCGCAGCCCGTAGCGGCGGGCGGCGGCGAGCAGGTCGGTGCCGTTGGGGTCGAAGAGGCCGTAGACGGCGTCGGGCCGGTCGGGCCGGGCGAGGAGCCGGTCGGCGGCGACGGCGCCCGCACAGGGGTCGTGGGCCGGGTACGCCTCGTAGACGGGCGTCTGGCCGACGCGCTCGCACCACTGGAGGTAGGCCCTGGTGGAGAGCCGGGTGTACGTGTCGGTGCTGGTGCCGGTGAGGAGGCCGATGCGCCGGGCGCCGGACTCGGCGAGGTGGTCGAGCAGGCCCGTCACGGCGGCCTCGTGGTCGTTGTCGACCCACGCGGTGACGGGCAGGGCGGCGCCGGGCCGCCCGTCGGAGACGACGGGGATGCCCTGCCGGACGAGTTCGTCGACGACCGGGTCGTGGTCGGAGGGATCGATGACGACGGTGCCGTCCAGGGCCACGCTGGACCAGACGTCGTAGGCGTTGTGCCGGGCCGGCGCGGGCAGGATGACGAGGGCGTAGCCGCGCGCCAGCGCGGCGGAGGTGGCGGCGCGGACCATGTCCGCGAAGTAGGCGAACTCGGTGAAGGTGAACGGTTCTTCGCCGTAGGTCGTGACGGTGAGCCCGATGAGCCCGGATTTCCCGGTGCGCAGGGTGCGGGCGGCGGCGGAGGGGCGGTAGCCGAGCCGGTCGGCCACCTCGCGGACGTGGCGTCGGGTGGCGTCGGGCAGACGGCCCTTGCCGTTGAGTGCGTCGGAGACGGTCGTGATGGACACTCCGGCCGCGGCGGCGACGTCCCGGATACCCGCCCGCCCCAGCCGGCGGCCGTTGGTGCGGCTCACCTGGTGCTTCCCTGCTGCTGTCATGGCGAGCCGATAGTAGGGCTGAGAGGGGTCACCCGCGTGGGCGTACCCGGGTGGTGCAGGCGATACGTTTCTGCATGATCCTTTAGCCTCAACTACCTTGGAATGGCCGCTAGTTGAGTGAATGGACGCCCTTTGATGGCCCGAACTGACCTCCCGGGCCCACGGTTCTGCGGAGGTTGCGAAGAGGTCTCAACTCATTCTCACGAGGGACGCGCGCCACGGCGTCCGCCACGGGCGCATGAGGACGGGCCCGCGCCCCTGCCGCCGTACCGCCGCCGCCGGGCGCATCCCGCGGACGCGGTCCGCACGGCCGCTGTGCCCGTCACCCATTCCTCTTATGGTGTGCAGCAATGGCGGGCCGACCGGACCCGGGAGCCCCGCCGAGGCTGTCGAGGAGGACTGCGATGACTGACAAGACGCCCAGGCTGCGCGCGGCACTGGACGGCATCCCGACGTACCGGCCGGGCAGGCCCGGAGCCGCGTCCGCCGCCGGCGCGGTGTCCTACAAGCTGTCCTCCAACGAGAACCCCTACCCGCCGCTGCCCGGCGTGCTGGAGTCGGCCGTCGCCGCGGCCGGTGGGTTCAACCGCTACCCCGACATGGCGTGCGCCGGGCTGACGGCGGCGCTCGCCGAGCGGTTCGGCGTGCCGGTGGCGCACGTGGCGACGGGCACCGGCTCGGTGGGCGTCGCCCAGCAACTGCTCCAGGCGACGGCGGGACCGGGCGACGAGGTCGTGTACGCCTGGCGCTCCTTCGAGGCGTATCCGATCATCACGCAGGTGTCCGGCGCCACCTCGGTGCGGGTGCCCCTGACCGACGCGGAGGAGCACGACCTCGACGCGATGGCCGCGGCGGTCACCGAGCGGACCCGGCTCGTCTTCGTCTGCAACCCGAACAACCCGACCGGCGCCGCGATCCGCCGCGCGGAGCTGGAGCGCTTCCTCGACCGGGTGCCCGCGGACGTCCTGGTGGTGCTGGACGAGGCGTACCGGGAGTTCGTCCGTGACGAGGAGGTCCCGGACGGCATCGAGCTGTACCGCGACCGTCCGAACGTCTGCGTGCTGCGGACGTTCTCCAAGGCGTACGGCCTGGCCGGACTGCGGGTCGGGTTCGCCGTGGCGCACGAGCCGGTGGCGGCGGCGCTGCGCAAGACGGCCGTGCCGTTCGGGGTGAGCCAGATCGCCCAGGACGCGGCGGTGGCGTCGCTGGGCAACGAGCCGGCGCTGCTGGAGCGGGTGGCGGCGCTGGTCGCCGAGCGCGGCCGCGTCGCCGGGGAGCTGGCGGCGCAGGGCTGGACGCTGCCCGACTCGCAGGCCAACTTCGTGTGGCTGCGCCTGGGCGAGCGGACGGCGGACTTCGCGGAGGCGGCCGAGGAGGCTGGCGTGGTGGTGCGGCCCTTCGCCGGTGAGGGTGCGCGGGTCACGATCGGTGAGGTGGAGGCCAACGACCGCTTCCTGCGGGTGGCGGCGGAGTTCCGCAAGGGCAGGTGAGCCGACGGCGCCCGGCCGGCCGCCCCGGGCCGGGCGCCCGCCGTCCAGGGCCGCCGTTCAGGGCGGCTGGCCGTGCCCGCTGCCCCGGGCGGGCGTCCGCCGTGCCCGCTGTGCCGGCGGGCGAGCCGTGCCCGCCGTGCCCGGCGGGAAGGGGCACCCCCCCCGTAATGCACCCGAACCGGTACGACATAATGCTTGTGATTGTGAACGCATTCACGAGCGCGTCCGCTTGGTATGCCTTCGTGCGCTCACGATCCCTCCGAGTAGTACACCCCGCCATGTCCAGGAGAGGCCGGAAAGGGAGATCCGGACGCGACGGGCAGCAGCCGCGCGGACCACCAGGCCCGCGGCGACCCGAAGGAGACAGCGACGTGCACGTGGACCTCGCTCTGGCGCCGGAGACCCTGGCGCGCTGGCAGTTCGGCATCACGACCGTCTACCACTTCCTCTTCGTCCCCCTGACGATCTCGCTGGCCTCGCTCGTCGCGGGCCTCCAGACCGCCTGGGTCAGGACCGCCAAGGACAAGTACCTCAGGGCCACCAAGTTCTGGGGCAAGCTGTTCCTGATCAATATCGCTCTGGGCGTCGTCACGGGCATCCTCCAGGAGTTCCAGTTCGGCATGAACTGGTCGGACTACTCCCGCTTCGTCGGTGACGTCTTCGGCGCCCCGCTCGCCTTCGAAGCGCTCATCGCCTTCTTCTTCGAGTCCACCTTCGTCGGGCTGTGGATCTTCGGCTGGGACAAGCTGCCGAAACGCGTCCACCTGGCCTGCATCTGGATGGTGGCCGCCGGAACGATCCTGTCCGCGTACTTCATCCTGGCCGCCAACTCCTGGATGCAGCACCCCGTCGGCTACCACGTGGACGAGGAGTCGGGACGCGCGCAGCTCACCGACTTCCTGCACGTCCTCACCCAGAACACCGCCGTCGCCCAGTTCTTCCACACCATCACGGCGGCGTTCCTCACCGGCGCCGCGTTCATGGTCGGCATCGCCGCGTACCACCTGGTCCGCCGCCGCCACGTCACGGTCATGCGTACCTCCCTGCGCCTGGGCCTGGTGACGATGGTGGTCTCCGGGCTCCTCGTCGCCGTCAGCGGCGACCGGCTCGCCAAGATCATGTACGAGCAGCAGCCGATGAAGATGGCCGCGGCGGAGGCGCTGTGGGACACCGAGGCCCCGGCCCCCTTCTCCGTCTTCGCCTACGGGGACGTGGACGAGGGCCACAACGTCGTCGCCGTCGAGGTCCCCGGCCTCCTGTCCTTCCTCGCCCACGACGACTTCACCTCACCCGTCCCCGGCATCAACGACACCAACGAGGCCCTGAAGCGGCAGTTCGACGCGGAACTCGGGCTCGGGGACTACCGGCCCAACATCCCCGTCGCCTACTGGGGCTTCCGCTGGATGATCGGCTTCGGCATGACGTCCTTCGCCCTCGGCGCGCTCGGGCTGTACCTGACCCGGCGCAGGCTCTGGCTGGCACCCGCCCTGCGCACCGGCGAGGACGAGGTGCCCCGGCTCGCGCTCACCCCGGACCGGCCACTCGGCCCGGCGGCGACCCGCTGGTACTGGCGGGCGGCCCTGTGGACGATGGCCTTCCCCCTCGTGGCCAACTGCTGGGGCTGGATCTTCACCGAGATGGGGCGGCAGCCCTGGGCCGTCTACGGGGTCCTGCCCACCGCGTCCGCCGTCTCCCCCAGCGTCTCCCAGGGCGAGGTCATCGCGTCCATGACCGTCTTCACCCTGCTGTACGCGGCGCTCGCCGTGATCGAGTTCCGCCTGCTGGCCAAGTACGCCAAGGCCGGGCCGCCCGAACTGACCGACGCCGACCGCCACCCGCCCACCCGGATCGGCGGGCCCCCGGGCGGAGCGGACGGCCGTCGGTCCGCCACCGGGCGCGACGCCGACGACCGGCCCATGGCCTTCTCGTACTGACGCGGGCGCCGACAAGGAGCGTGTCGTGGAACTTCCCACCGTCTGGTTCGTCCTCATCGCCGTCCTGTGGACCGGCTACTTCTTCCTGGAGGGCTTCGACTTCGGCGTCGGCGTCCTCACCAGGGCGCTCGCCCGCGACCGGCGCGAACGCCGGGTGCTCATCAACACCATCGGGCCCGTCTGGGACGGCAACGAGGTGTGGCTGCTGGCCGCCGGCGGCGCCACCTTCGCCGCCTTCCCCGACTGGTACGCGACCCTCTTCTCCGGGTTCTACCTGCCGCTGCTGGCCATCCTGCTCAGCCTGATCGTCCGGGGCGTCGCCTTCGAGTACCGCGCCAAGCGGCCCGAGGAGCGGTGGCAGCGCAACTGGGAGCACGCGATCTTCTGGTGCTCGCTGCTGCCCGCCTTCCTGTGGGGCGTCGCCTTCGCCAACATCGTGCGCGGCGTCCCGATCGGCCCGGACAAGGAGTACGCGGGCACCGTCCTCGACCTGCTCACCCCGTACGCGCTGCTCGGCGGCGCCGTCACGCTCACCCTGTTCACCTTCCACGGGGCCGTGTTCACCGCGCTGAAGACCGTCGGCGACATCCGGACCCGGGCCCGGCGGCTCGCCGCCGCGCTGGGCACGGGGACGGCGGCGCTCGCCGTCGTCTTCCTCGGCTGGACGCAGGCGGACGGCGGCGGCACCGCGTCGCTGGCCGCCCTGGCCCTGGCCGTGGCCGGGCTGCTCGCCGCGCTGGCGGCGAACGGGCGCGGGCGCGAGGGCTGGGCCTTCGCCTTCTCCGGCGTCACCGTCGTCGCCACCGTGGTGATGCTGTTCCTCGTCCTCTTCCCCGACGTCATGCCCTCCTCGCTCGATCCGGCGTGGAGCCTGACCGTCGCGGGTTCCGCCTCCAGCCCCTACACACTGACGATCATGACGTGGTGCGCGGCCGTCGCCACGCCCCTGGTGCTGCTCTACCAGGGCTGGACGTACTGGGTGTTCCGCAAGCGCATCGGGACCCAGCACATCGCCCCGGACCCGCACGCCGCCGGGGCCGGCGCACCGAATGCCGCGTCCGGCGCACCGGACACCGGGTCCGGCGGCGGCGCGGGACCGGACCCGCACGCCGCCGGGGCCGCCGCTCAGGGCTCCGGAGGGTGAGGGCGGCGTGCGACCCGTAGACCCGCGGCTGCTCCGGCACGCCGGCGCCACCCGGCTGTTCCTCGCGGCCACCGTCGCCCTCGGCCTGGCCGGTGCCGGACTCGTCGTCGGACAGGCCGTGCTCATCGCCGAGATCGTCGTCCGCGCCGTCCAGCAGGGTGCGGCGGCCTCCGACCTGCTGCGGCCGCTGCTCCTCCTGGGCGCGGTCGCGGCGGGCCGCTCCCTGGTCGCCTGGCTGACGGAACTGGCCGCCCACCGGTCCAGCGCCGCCGTCAAGTCGGAGCTGCGCATCCGGTTCCTGGCCCACGCGGTCGCGCTGGGACCGGCCTGGCTGGGCGGTCGGCGCACCGGCGAACTGACCGCGCTCGCCACCCGGGGCGTCGACGCGCTGGACGACTACTTCGCCCGCTACCTCCCCGCGCTCGGCCTCGCCGTGGTCGTGCCGGTGGTGATGCTGGCCCGGATCGTGTGGTCGGACTGGATCGCGGCGGCCACGATCGCCGTCACCCTGCCGCTCATCCCCCTGTTCATGGTGCTCATCGGCTGGGCGACGCAGTCGCACACGGACCGTCAGTGGCGGCTGCTCTCCCGGCTGTCCCACCACTTCCTCGACCTCGTCGCCGGACTGCCCACGCTCCGGGTGTTCGGGCGGGCGAAGGCCCAGGCCGAGAACATCCGGACCATCACCGGCGACTACCGGCGCGCCACGCTGCGGACCCTGCGCATCGCGTTCCTCTCCTCGTTCGCGCTGGAGCTGCTGGCGACCATCTCCGTGGCCCTCGTCGCGGTGGGCGTCGGCATGCGGCTCGTCCACGGGGAACTCGACCTCTACACCGGTCTCGTCGTACTGCTCCTGGCGCCCGAGGCATACCTGCCGCTGCGCCAGGTGGGCGCGCAGTACCACGCGGCGGCCGAAGGACTGGCCGCCGCCGACGAGGCGTTCACGGTGCTGGAGACGCCGCTGCCGCCGCGCGGCGACCACCCGGTGCCCGCGGGTGCCCTCACGCTGGAGGGGGTCAGCGTCCGGCATCCGGGCCGGGCCGCTCCCTCGCTTCCCGCCACGTCGCTGACCGTGCGTCCGGGGGAGACGGTCGCGCTGGTCGGGCCGTCGGGGGCGGGGAAGTCCACGCTGCTCGACGTCGTGCTCGGCTTCGTGCGGCCCGACACCGGACGCGTGCGGGTGGGCGGTGCCGACCTGGCCGAGCTGGACCTCGGCCGGTGGCACGAACGGGTCGCTTGGGTGCCGCAGCGCCCGCACCTCTTCGCCGAAACCATCGCGGAGAACGTGCGCCTGGCCCGGCCCGGCGCCGGGGACGACGCCGTCCGGGCCGCCCTGCGCGAAGCCGGTGCCGCCTCCCTCGACCCGGACGCGCGGCTGGGCGAGGGGGGAGCCGGGCTCTCCGCCGGTCAGCGGCAGCGGGTCGCCCTGGCCCGCGCGTTCCTGGCCGACCGGCCGGTGCTGCTGCTCGACGAACCGACGGCCGCCCTGGACGGCGCCACCGAGGCGGAGGTCGTCGCGGCGATCGGGCGGCTGGCCAGGGGCCGTACGGTGCTCCTGGTGGTGCACCGGCCCGCGCTGCTGGCCCTGGCCGACCGGATCGTGCGGCTGGACGGTGCCGCGGCGCAGGCGCCGCTGTTTCACGTGAAACAGCCGGAGTCCGCCTCCCTCGTGGCGCCTGCGCCTGCGCCCGCGTCCGAACCCGTGCCTGCATCCGAACCCGTGCCCGCGCCTGCGTCGGTGCCCGTGCCCGAGTCCGTTCCGGCGCCCGGGAGCGCGCCGCGCCGCACGCTCGCCCGGGTGCGGCGGGCCGGACTCCCCCTGCGCGGCCGGTTCGCCCTGGCCGCCGCCCTCGGCGCCCTGGCCCTGGCCAGTGCCGTCGGGCTCATGGCCGTTTCGGGGTGGCTCATCTCCCGCGCCGCCGAGCAGCCGCCCGTCCTCTACCTGATGGTGGCCGTCACCGCGACGCGTGCCTTCGGCATCGGACGGGCCGTCTTCCGCTACGCCGAACGGCTCGTCTCGCACGACGCCGTCCTGCGCGTCCTGGCCGACCTGCGGGTCGCCGTCTACCGGCGGCTGGAGCCGCTGGCCCCCGCCGCCCTGCGGGAGACCCGCCGGGGCGACATGCTGGCCCGCCTGGTCGGTGACGTGGACGCCCTCCAGGACTACTTCCTGCGCTGGCTGCTGCCCGTGGTCGCCGCCGCGACCGTGGGCGTCGCCGCCACCGGGTTCACCGGCTGGCTGCTCCCCGAGGCCGGTGCCGCTCTCGTGCTGGGCCTGCTGGCCGCCGGGGTCGGCGTTCCGCTGCTCACCGCCGCGGTGGCCCGCCGGGCGGGACGGCGGCTCGCCCCCGCCCGGGGACTCCTCGGCGCCCGCACCGTCGAACTGCTGACCGGCGTCGGGGAACTGACCGTCGCCGGTGCGCTGCCCGGACGCGTGGCCGCCGTCCGCCGCGCCGACGCGGAGCTGACCGGCATCGCCGCCCGCTCCGCCGCCGCCACCGCGCTCGCCGGGGCGCTCACCGCGCTGCTCACCGGACTGACCGTCACCGCTGCCGCCGCCCTCGGGGCGCAGGCCGTGTACGACGGGCGGCTGGGCGGTGTGTGGCTGGCCGTCGTCGTGCTGACCCCGCTGGCCGCCTTCGAATCGGTGCTCGGACTGCCGCTCGCCGTCCAGCACCGGCAGCGGGTACGACGCAGCGCCGAACGGGTGCACGAGGTGCTGGACGCCCCGGAGCCCGTGCGGGAACCCGCCGTGCCGCTGCCCGCCCCCGACGGCCCGTTCCCCCTGCGGCTGCGCGGGCTGACCGTGCGCCACCCGGGCCAGGAGCACCCGGCCCTGGCCGGTCTCGACCTCGAGCTGACGCCGGGCCGCCGGGTCGCCGTCGTCGGCCCGTCCGGCTCGGGCAAGACGACCCTGGCCCACGCGCTGCTGCGGTTCCTCGACCCGGAGAGCGGCACGTACACGTACGGCGGCGCCGACGCGACCGGGTACGCCTCCGACACCGTGCGGCGCGGGGTGGGCCTGTGCGCGCAGGACGCCCACCTCTTCGACAGCAGCCTGCGCGAGAACCTGCGCCTGGCCCGCCCCGGCGCGGACGACGCCGAGCTGCGCCGCGCCCTGGACGCCGCCCGGCTGCTGGCGTGGGCGGACACGCTGCCGGACGGACTGGACACACCCGTCGGGGAGCACGGCGCCCGGCTCTCCGGCGGCCAGCGGCAACGCCTGGCCCTGGCCCGCGCCCTGCTGGCCGGGTTCCCCGTCCTCGTCCTGGACGAGCCCGCCGAGCATCTGGACCTGCCCACCGCCGACGCCCTGACGGCCGACCTGCTCGCGGCGACCGAGGGCCGGACCACGGTGCTGATCACCCACCGGCTGGCCGGTCTGGCGGCCGTGGACGAGGTGATCGTCCTGGACGGCGGCCGGTGCGTGCAGCGCGGGCCGTACGCACGGCTGGCTGGCACCGACGGTCCGCTGCGGGAGCTGCTGGAGCGGGAGGCCGCAGCCGACCACCGCGCCGTGAAACGGGAGGAACCCGACTTTCTGCCCGTGTGATGCCGTGCCAGTCTCGGACGCATGGCCTTCCCTCCGCACCGCGTGCCGCCCTTCCCCGAACGGCACGAGACCGGGGCCCTCGCCGCGCGGCAGGCCGCCGCCTCGCTCCAGGCCCTGGCCCCCGAGCTGGTGCGCCGGCTGCCGCAGCTGCTGGAGGCCATGGTCGCCATCGGCGCCGACACGGACCTGCGTTCCGTGCTGGACCGCAGTGTGGAGACCGCCGCCGCCCTCACCGGCGCCCGCAACGCGGGCATCGGCGTCCTCGGCGCGGACGGCTCGGGCCTGCGGGACTCGTTCCCGTGCGGGGACGCCGAGGCCATCCGCCGCCGCATCCGCGAGGGCCCGGACGCGCACTTCCTCAGCGTGCCCGTCCGGGTCCAGAGCGAGCCGTTCGGCCACCTCTACCTGAGCGACCGCGCCGACGGCCGGCCGTTCACGGAGGCGGACCTTCACCTGGTGCGCGTCGTGGCCACGGAAGCGGGCATCGCCATCGGCCACGCCCGGCTGCTGGAGTCCGCCCGGCAGCGGGCCCGGTGGATCGACGGGAGCGCCGCGCTGGCCACGGCCCTGCTCCGGGGTCCCGCCGCCGACACCCACGGGACCGCGCCCGAGGGCGCGGCGCACGACACCACCGGGCACGACACCACCGCGCACGGCGGCGCGTCGGCGCTGGCGGTCATCGCCGAACAGGCCCGCCGCCTCGCGGACGCCGCCGCGGGGATCGTCCTGACCCCCACCGAGGAGGGCGGCCTGGAGATCGTGGCCGCCGACACCGCCGAGGGGGAGGAGGCCGCGGAACTGCTCGGCGTCCGCGTCCCGCCGCACAGCACCCTCGTCGCGGCCCTCCTCACCGGACGTCCGGTCTTCGTGGACGACGCCGCGACCGATCCCCGCATGACCACGCGGGCCGCGACCCGGTTCGGGCCCGGCATGATGCTGCCGCTCGGCGACGGCGGCCGCATCCTGGGCACCCTGGCCGTCCTGCGCGCACCGGGGGCCGCCCTCTTCACCGCGACGGAGCGCACCCTCGCCCGGCGGTTCGCCGCCCAGGCCGCCCTGGCGCTCCTGCTCACCGAGGCCCAGGAGGACCGGGAACGGCTGGCCGTCTACGAAGACCGCGACCGCATCGCCCGCGACCTGCACGACCTCGTCATCCAGCGGCTGTTCGCCACCGGCATGCTGCTGGAGAGCGCCCACCGCCGCGCCACGGCCCCGGACGCCGACCCTGACACCGCCGTCGCCGCTGCCGCCCCTGACACCGCCGCTGACGACGTGGCCGGGGCCATCAGCCGGGCCGTCACCGAACTGGACACCACGATCCAGGAGATCCGCACCGCGATCTACGCGCTCCAGCAGGACCCGGGTCAGCGGCCCGCTTCCCTGCGGGCCCGGCTGCTGCGCGAGACGGCCGCCGCCGCCGTACCCCTCGGCTTCCGGCCCGCCACCGTCTTCACCGGCCCGGTGGACGCGCGGGTGGACGAGCGGATCGCCGGGCACCTCCTCGCGGCTGCCCGCGAGGCACTCTCCAACGCCGTCCGGCACGCCGGGGCGTCCCGCGTCGACCTGGCCGTGGACGTCACCGGCACGCTGCCGGACGGCCGTCCCGCCGTGCGGCTCACCGTCACCGACGACGGCGTGGGCCTGCCGCCGGACGGACGGCGCAGCGGCCTCGCGAACCTGGCCCGCCGCGCCCGGGAACTGGGTGGCAGGAGCGGTGCGGGACCCGGTCCCGGGGGCCGGGGCACCACGCTGACCTGGGAGGTTCCTGCGTGAACCCGGTCGGCCGCGCCGTCAGGCGAGCAGCGACTCGATCACCCGGGCCACCCCGTCGTCGTTGTTGGACGCCGTGTGGTGGCTGGTCGCGGCGCGGACGGCGGGGTGGGCGTTGGCCATCGCGTAGGAGGTGCCCGCCCAGGTGAGCATCTCCAGGTCGTTGGGCATGTCACCGAACGCGACGACCTCCTGCGCCGCGATGCCGCGCTCGGCGCAGCAGCGGGCCAGGGTGCTCGCCTTGCTCACACCGCGTCCGCTGGCCTCCAGCAGCGCGGTCGGGCTGGACCGGGTGAACTCGGCGAAGTCCCCGGCGGCCTGCCGGGCGAGGCGGAGGAACGCGTCCGGGTCCAGCTCGTCGTGGTGGGCGAGCAGCTTCAGCACGGGCTGTCCGGCCTGCTCGGCGTCCTCACCGAGGAGCTTGCCCACGGGCGCGATCGCCGCGCCGGGGTCGTCGTAGAACGGCGGGTACGCCGGTTCGTAGTGGATGCCGCCGGTCCGCTCCACCGCGAAACTGACCCCGGGCGCCACCTTCCGCAGGGCCGTCACCACGGCGACGGCCGCCTCCCGGGCCAGGTCCCGCACCTCGACGATGCGTCCGCCCCGGTGCAGATCCACCACGGCGGCCCCGTTCGCGCAGATGGCCAGCCCGTGCCCGTGCACGTGGTCGGCGACGATGTCCATCCACCGGGCGGGCCGTCCGGTGACGAAGAAGACGTCGATGCCCGCCTCCTCCGCCGCCGCCAGCGCGGCGACCGTGCGTTCGGAGACGGACTTGTCATCGTGCAGCAACGTTCCGTCAAGATCGGTGGCGATGAGCCGGGGCGGACGCGGCGGCACCGGGTGGCTGCGGAACGTGGCGGCGGGGTCAGTCACGCCTCCATCCTCCCCCATGGCCCCGCACACCCGTGCTCCACCCCGCCCACCTGAGCCCCCACCGCGTCCTCATCCCTCATGACGTCAGCTCAGCTGTCGCGGGGATTCCGTCGCGATCCGCTCGAAGACGGCCTGGTCGGCGGCGAAGCCGGAGCCGGGGATCGGCCAGTGGAGCACGATCTCGGTGAAGCCGATCTCGCGGTGCCGGCCCGCGAAGTCGACGAAGGCGTCCACCGAGCCGAGCATCGCGGAGCGGTCCGGGGTGAACGCGGTGAGCAGGATCTTGTCCAGCTCGGTCACGTCCCGCCCGGCCGTCTCGCACGCCGCGCCGAGCTTCGCGACCTGCCCGCGCAGCGCCTCGTCCGACTGCGCGGGCGTGCCGTCCTCGTAGAGCTTCGGATCGCCGGTGGTCACCCACGCCTGCCCGTACCGCGCTGCGAGCCCGAACCCGCGCGGGCCGGTCGCGGCGACGGCGAAGGGCAGGCGGGGGCGCTGCACGCACCCGGGGACGTTCCGGGCCTCGACCGCCGAGTAGGAGTCGCCGCGGTGCGTGACCGCGTCCTCGGTGAGCAGCCGGTCGAGCAGCGGCAGGAACGCGCCGAACCGGTCCGCCCGTTCCTTCGGCGTCCACGCCTCCTGCCCCAGAGCCGTCGCGTCGAAGCCGTTGCCGCCCGCGCCGATACCCAGCGTGATGCGGCCACCCGAGATGTCGTCCAGGGAGATCAGCTCCTTGGCGAGCGTCACGGGGTGGCGGAAGTTCGGTGACGTGACGAGGGTGCCCAGGCGGAGGCGCTCGGTCGCGGTCGCTGCGGCGGTGAGGGTGGGCAGCGCACCGAACCACGGACCGTCGCGGAACGGCACCCGCCAGGAGAGGTGGTCGTAGGTGTACGCCGTGTGGAAACCGAGCTCCTCCGCGCGCCGCCACTTCGCGCGGCCCCCCTCGTGCCAGCGGTCGACAGGGAGGATCACGGTGCTCAGGCGCAGACTCATGCACCGAGCCTACGTCTCCCCTCCTCGCCCTTTGAGGTCGATCGTCAACGCCGGCGCCGCGCGGAAGCTGACCGCGTTCCCGCCGCTCGCCAGGGGAAAAAGTGGCCGGCGGCCCGGTGGCGGGTGACGTGGTCGCCGTGGGCGCGGGGGGTCAGCTGGCCGGGGGGCGGCCGGTGCGGAGCATGCGCAGGACGGCTTCCTCCACCGGTCCGCGCGTCGCCGGGACACCGAGGGTGCCGCCGCCGCCGAGCTTCTCCAGGGCGCCGGCGACGGTGACGCCCTCCTCGTACAGCTCGATGACCCGGGGGTTGATGTAGGAGGCCCGGCACACGGCGGGCGTGTTGCCCAGGTACGCGGCGACCTCCCGCACCGTCCGGGCCACCGCGCGCCTGCGCGCGCTTGCCCGGCGGTCGGCCAGTGCGGAGACGGCCAGTCCGACGGCGGCCAGCACCGTGGCGTGCCAGGTGCGGAAGTCCTTGGCGGTGACGTCCGTCCCGGCCAGTTCCCGCAGGTGCGCGTTGAGGTCCTCGCCGGTCACCTCCTGCCAGCGCCGTTCCTGCCAGTAGGCGAGCAGCCGGTCGCCGCCGCCCCGGCGGCGCAGCAGGGCCCGGACGGCGGCGTACGCCGCAGGGTCCACGACGGCGTGCACGAGCTGCCTGCCGTGTTTGCCCGGGTAGCGGAACGTGACCTCGCCCCGGCGTGCCTCGACGTGCTCGCGCAGCAGCGTGGTGAGCCCGTACGTCTGGTGCCGGTCGGCGTAGCGCTCGCTGCCCACCCGGAAGAACCCGAGGTCCAGCAGGCGGACGGCGGTGGCCAGCACCCGGTCGCGGCCGAGGCCCCGGCCGCCGAGCTGCGCACCGGCGGCCTCCCGGACGTGGGGCAGCCGCGCGGCGACGTCGAGCACGTGGTCGTGCTTGGCCTGTTCCTGCTCGGCGCGGAACTGCGGGTGGTACAGGTACTGCCGCCGTCCGGCCTGGTCGGTGCCGACCGCCTGGAGGTGCCCGCCCGGGTGCGTGCAGATCCACACGTCCGTCCAGGCCGGCGGGATGACGAGCGCCTTGACGCGGGCCAGCTCCCCGGCGTCCCGCAGCGGCTTCCCGGCGGCGTCCAGGTACCGGAAGCCCCGCCCGTGGCGGCGCCGCCGGTAACCCGGGTCGCCGGGACGCACATGACGCAACCGCATCGCTCACCTCCACCCGGTACGGCCGGATTCCCGCCACGGGGAGCGGCAAACCGTGCGAACGGCGTGCCGCGGGTCTGGCGCGGGCGGTACCGCCCCGGGAGGATGGCCTGATGGCAAAGGTCAACGTGAGTCTCGACGCGGAACTCGTCATCGAGGCCATGCTCCTGTCCGGCACGCGCAGCCCGCAGGACGCCGTCGAGCTGCTCGTGCGCGACTACGTCTCGCGGGGTCACCGCACCGAGGCCCGGACCGGCGACGTGGCCGACGAGCTGCGGCGGCTCGAGGTGGGCCGGACGGAGCCCGAGGCCGCCGGCTGACGCGCCGTCCTCCGGGCGGGCGGTGCGCGCCGCCGGAGCCTACAGTCGGTACGTGGGTTTCTGGGACGCCCTGCTCGGCCGCAGGAAACCGGTCAGGCCCGACCTCGACCGGCTCTTCGCGCTGCCCGCCGCCGCCGTGACGCTGCGGGCGGGCGCCGGGTTCGCGCCGACGGGCCAGGGGTCGGTGTGCTTCGCGGGCGTGGAGGGCGGCGCCTTCGACCGCGTCGAGTCGGACGTGCGCGGGCTGCTGGACAGCGCGGAGTTCAGCCGGGACGGCTACGGCTACACCTGGGTGCGCTCGCGCCACGCGCCGCACGACCTCGCGTCCCTCGTGGCGGACCTGCACGCGGTGAACACGCTGCTCCGCGACGACGGCTTCGGGCCGCAGCTGCTGTGCTCGCTCGTCGGCTTCCGGGACGGCGAGGGCCGCGTGCTGGCCCTCGTCTACCTCTACAAGCGCGGGACGTTCTACCCCTTCGCGCCGCTGCCCGGCGGCGTCGAGCGGCGGGACAACGCGCTGGAGCTCCAGACGCGCGGCCTGCTCGCCCAGGAGCTGCCCGTCGAGGAGGACCTCAGCCGCTGGTTCCCGGTGTGGGGCGCTCCCGGCCTGTGAGCCGGGCCAGCCCCGCGAGATAGGGGGTCAGGGACAGCAGCAGGACGAGTTCGCGGTGCACGGTGCCGTCCGGCAGCGGCACGACGAGCCACTCGCCCGGCGGGAAGCGCCGGCCTCTGAGGCGGGCGGACCCGTCGTGCAGGGCCCGGACGAAGGCGGGGGCCTGTTCGGCGGGGACGTCGCGGAACTCGACGCCGTCCACCGTGATCGCGGCGTCCCCGTCCGGGTACACCGTGATCTCCAGCTCCGGGCTGCCCGCCACCTCCACGTACGCCTCGTGCGGCAGGGAGCCGTCCGGATCGGTGACGGCCGTGAACGGCGCGTCGGTGCGGCGGGACACCCGGTCGGCGCCGATGTCGTGGGTGACGTCGGCCGTACGTCCGAAATGCCGCACGGTGGCGCACACGGCGTCCACCACTGCCTCGGTGCTCGTCATGCGGCGATCATGCTGGGGGCGGGCGAAGGGGACAAGGCGTACAGTCCGAAAGCAGGAGCACCCTCACGGGAGGCGCAGCCATGGCCAGGACGACCCGCTACGCACCGGACCGCGGTCTGACCCGGCGGATGGGCGCGACCCTGTTCCTCATCGGTCTGCTCTACGTCGTCTTCATGGGCGCTTTGATCGCCCTCCTCCAGAACGCGTGGCCGCTGGTGCTGCTGTTCGCCGCGGGCCTGTTCGTCGTGCAGTTCTGGTTCAGCGACCGCATCGCCGCGTACGGCATGGGGGCCCGCGAGGTCACCCCGCGGCAGGCGCCGGAACTGCACGGCGCCGTGGACCGGCTGTGCGCCCTGGCCGACCTGCCCAAGCCCCGCGTCGCCATCGCCGACACGGACGTGCCCAACGCCTTCGCCACCGGGCGCAGCCAGGACAAGGCGCTGGTCTGCGCGACGACGGGCCTGCTGCGGCGGCTCACCCCCGAGGAGCTGGAGGGCGTGCTGGCGCACGAGCTGTCCCACGTCGCCCACCGCGACGTGGCCGTCATGACGTTCGCGTCCTTCCTCGGCGTCCTCGCGGGCACGCTCACCCGGATGGCCCTGTGGAGCGGTATGTTCCGCGGCGCGGGACGCAACCAGAACACGGCGGTGCTGATGCTCGTGATCCCGCTGGTCAGCGCCGTGGTGTACGTCATCAGCTTCCTGCTCACGCGCCTGCTGTCCCGCTACCGGGAGCTGTCCGCCGACCGCGGCGCCGCCCTGCTCACCGGGAAGCCGTCCGCGCTGGCCGCCGCGCTGACCAAGGTCACCGGGCAGATGGCGCACATCCCCACCCGCGACCTGCGCCGTGCCGAGCCGTTCAACGCCTTCTTCTTCGCACCCGCGTTCTCCGGTGCGTCGCTGGCCCGCCTCTTCTCCTCGCACCCGACGCTGGAGCAGCGGCTCGACCAGCTCGGCCGCATCTCCCGCGAGCTGGGGCGCTGAGGGGCCCGGCGGCCGCCGGACGGGCGGGCACAGCTCCGCCCCCGCGCCGTGCGGCGCGGGGGCGGAGCTGCGGGACCCGGGTGCGTCAGGCGGCGCTACGGGTGGTGGCGCGGCGGCGCAGGAACAGCAGCACACCGGCGCCGGCGGCGACCAGGGCGGCGGCCGCGCCCGCGATCACGCCGACGTTGCTGTCGCTGCCGGTGGTGGCCAGCGAGGTGTCGTCGTCCTCGCCGCCCACCTGCGGGGCGGGGGAGGAGGCGGGGGCGGACGGCTCGGTGGTCGGCTCCTCCTCCGGCTGCGTGGGCGCGGGGCTCGCCGGGTCCGTCGGCGTGCCGGTGCCCTCGGACGGCTCCGGCTCCGGGGTCTGCGACTCCTCCGGCTCCTCCGGCAGCTCGGGCTCCTCGGGCACCTCGGGCACCTCCGGCTCGGACGGGCTCGGCGTCGGCTGCGGCTGTTCCGGCTTGCCGATGCAGTTCTCGCCGCCCTGGGCCGGGCCGTTCCAGGCCGCGATGAGCTTGTCGCCGATGACGGGCTTGTCCGGGCCCTCCGGCACCGGACCGTGCCCGGGGCCCTCGCCGCCGTCGTAGCGGGTGCTGCCCTTGTACAGGTCGATCTGGGCGAAGCAGGTGGCGTCGGGCACCTTGACGGTGAGGGTGCCGGTGGCCTCGGCGTCGAGGCTGACGGTGGAGTGGTCGACGAGGACCTGCTTGCCGGAGGTGGCGAACGTCGGCCCGTGGGCCAGGAAGGAGGCGAGGGAGACGGTGCACGCGCCGCCGTCGCCGCGGACGTCCAGGCTGATCGTGCCGTCGTCGGCGGGCTTGATCGACCTGAGCCCGGAAGCGGCGGTCCACCGCTCCCCGTTCACGGAGAACTCGCACTTCGACGCGGAGCGGGTGCCGCCGGGGACCTCCTGCTCCGGGCCGTAGGGCTGGGCGCGGTCGCTGTCCCAGCCCTTGCCGCCGTGACCGCCGGAGTGCGGGCCGGTGGCGTGGGCGGTGGCGGAGACGGACACGGCCAGCAGCGCGGCGAGCGCGCTGGAACCGGCCAGGCGGGAAACGGTGCGTCCGGACACGGACACATACCCCCTCGGGTACGACGTGGGGAGTCCGGTCAGCGCTTCGAGGAGCCCCGTCACGGACGTGTGGACGCCGTCGAGCGGCGGGAGGACGGAGACACCGAGCAGCCCCGGACCCGGGAACTGCACGTATCGTCAAACCACTGGCCTCGGCTGTCAACACAGTCCCAAGCGCCCTAGTCGGACATATGTCCTTGTCAAGTGGCTGGCTGAAGCGGGCATTTCGGCTGCGTCACCCCGATTCGCCCACATGTTCGTAGCCGCATCGTTACGTTTGCCTCCGGCCCGATCGGGCAACCGGGCGGGCCGGACGGCACGTTCGTCTCAGACGGCCCGCCCCGGCCTCAGACGGCCCGCCCGCCCCGGCCAGGTGGGCGGGCGGACCCGCCAGAAGCTTACGAAGCGTCACCCCGGCCGCGCGGAAGGGGGCCGACGGTGCGTCAGAGCCAGCCGTTGCGGCGGAAGGCGCGGTAGAGCAGGCCGCTCATCAGCGCCATCAGGCCGAGCGCGCCCGGGTAGCCGAACGACCAGTGCAGCTCCGGCATGTGATCGAAGTTCATGCCGTAGACGCCCGCGATCATCGTCGGTGCCGCGATGATCGCGGCCCAGGCGGAGATCTTGCGCATGTCCTCGTTCTGCCAGATCCCGGCCTGGGTGCTGTGGGCGTTGAGCATGGAGTCGGTCAGCTCGTCACAGCCGGCCACCTCGGCGGCGACGCGGAGGACGTGGTCGGCCACGTCGCGGAAGTACGGGGCCAGCGCGTCCGGGTACGGGTACGGGCCCGGGGACATCAGCTCCTGGGCCACCGGGACGAGCGGCCGCACCGCGCCCCGGAACTCCAGCACCTCCCGCTTGAGCGAGTAGATCTGCCGCGTGAGGTCCACCCGCTCGGGGGTGAAGACCGTCAGCTCCAGCTCCTCGATGTCCTCCGCGACCTGGCCGACGACCGTCCCGTAGGTGTCCACCACCGCGTCCGCGAGCGCGTACAGCACGCCGTACGCCCCGTGCCGTAGCAGCTCCGGCTCCTCCGTCAGCCGCCGCCGCGCGGTGTGCGGGGCGTCGCTCGGCCCGTGCTGCACGGTGACGATCCAGTGCGGGTGGCTGAACAGCATCAGCTCACCGGTGTCGATCGCGCTCGTCGCCTCGGTGTAGCGCAGCGTGCGCAGCACGAAGAAGACGACGTCCTCGTAGCGCTCCCGCTTCGCCCGCTGGTGGGCGTGCAGCGCGTCCTCCACGGCCAGCGGCGGCAGGCTGAGCGCCTCCGCGACCGGCGTCAGCTCCTCGGACGAGGGCTCGGTGAGGTGGATCCACGTGACGGCGCCGTCCGCCGCGCCGCATGCCTGTGCGACGGCGTCCTCCATGGTCACGGCCTTGAGGCCGGGTTCGCCGGCCAGCGAAACGAACGCTTGCATGCGCACCATCCTGCCCCGGCTCCCCGGCCGGAACCCTGGGCGCGCTCACCCCGGAGCGGCACCGTCCGCGTCCCCGTCGGGCCCGGCGTCCGTCCGGTCCGCCAGCCGGTTCAGGGTGCGGGCCTGGAGTTCCCGCTCCGTGGCGGCCGTGACGAACGCGGCGACGTCACCGGGGCCGACCAGCTCCCGCACCGCCGCCACCGTGGCCGCCGGGAGAGGGACGAGCCGCGGCTGCGTGCGGGGCGGCGGCTCCGCCCCGGCGGCCACCGCGCTCAGCCGGTGCCGCAGGTGTTGCAGGGCCAACGTGCTCATGGCACGGGCCAGCTCCGCGTCCACCGACTGCCGGGCCAGCGGACGCAGCCGCCGTACCAGCGCGGCGGCCCCGGCCGCGTCGGCGTCCGCGTCCGCGTCCGCAGGGCCGTGCCCGAGGTAGCGGGCGAAGACGTGCTCGGTGGTGAAGTCCAGGAAGCGCGTCGCCATGTGCTCCACCTGCGTGCGCAGCTCCCGCAGGTGCCCGGTGAGGGCGAGCAGCGGGACCCCGGCGGTGTGCAGTTCCACGGCGACGGCCAGCTGCTGCGGGCTGGGCACCAGGTAGGCGTCCGGGCGGTCCGGCACGGGCTCCAGCACCCCGAGCCCCACCGCCTCCGCTATCGCCTCGTCGTGCCGCTCCCCGCCGAAGCGCTCCGCCAGCTCGGCCAGCGTGATCCGCTCCGGTGCCTCGTCCGTCCACGGGCCGTCCACCTCGGTGACGAGGCCGAGCACGCCGGCCAGGCCGCGTCCGGAGTCCCACGCCTCCAGCAGCTCCTTGATGCTGGCCAGGGTGAAGCCCCGGTCGAGCAGCGCGGCTATCTGCCCGAGCCGGGCCAGGTGAGTGCCGTCGTAGGCGTTGGCCCGGCCGCGCCGCCGGGGCTTCGGCAGCAGCCCGCGGTCCTGGTAGGCGCGGATCGTGCGCACCGTGGCACCGCTGAGGCGTGCCAGCTCCTCGATGCGGTACTCGGCGGGCTCGGCGGACTCGGTGTGGGACACGTGCGGCTCCTGCGGCGGCTTCCGGGGGTGGCGCGTGGCGGGACCGTCGCGGGCCGGGGCGGCGGCGCGTCGCGGTGCCCGCCCCGGCCCGCCACGGCGGACGCTACAGCGGCGGCTTCACGCGGGCCGAGGCCCGCAGGATGCCGGGGGCGAGGCGGGACAGGAGGTGCGCGCCACGCGCCTCCGGAGTCACCGGCACGACCGCCCGGTCGTGGACGACGGCGTCCAGCACCGCGTCGGCCACCTTTTCCGGCGGGTAGTTGCGCCGCCCGTACCAGCGGGAAACCCGGGCCCGGCGCCGCGCACCCTCCGCCTCGTCCACCCCGGCGAAGTGCGTCGTCGCCGTGATGCCGGTGTTGACGATGCCGGGGCAGATCGCCGAGACGCCGATGCCCTGCCCCGCCAGTTCGGCCCGCAGGCACTCGCTCAGCATGAGCACGGCCGCCTTGGAGGTGCTGTAGGCGGGCAGCGTGCTGGACGGCAGGAAGGCGGCGGCCGAGGCGGTGTTGACGATGTGACCGCCCTGGCCGCGCTCGGCCATCTGGCGGCCGAAGAGACGGCAGCCGTGGATGACGCCCCACAGGTTGACGTCCAGGACCCGCCGCCAGTCCTCCGCCGTGGTGTCGAGGAAGGCGCCGGCCAGGCCGATACCGGCGTTGTTGACGAGGACGTCCACCACGCCGTAGTCGGCGGCGACCTTCGCGGCGAGCTTCTCCATCACCTGCCCGTCCGCGACGTCGGCCGTCTCCGCCCACGCCTCCTGCGCCCCCACCAGGCGCGCCATCTGGGCGGTGCGGGCGGCGCCCTCGGCGTCCCGGTCCACCGCGACGATCCGCGCCCCGGCCTCCGCGAAGGAGAACGCGATCGCCCGGCCGATGCCGCTGGCCGCCCCGGTGACGAGCACGAGCTGCCCGCCGAAGCGGTCCGCGTGCGCGCCGCCCGCGACCACCTGGCGCGGTACCGTCGCGCCCTCGTGGGCGGTGGCGAACGTACCGATCCAGTCGGCCAGCCGGTCGGGCCGGGTGCGTGGCACCCAGTGCTTCCCCGGGAGGGTGCGGCGGGTGAGCTGCGGCGCCCACAGCTCCAGCCCGTCGTACAGGTGCGGGGAGAGGAACGCGTCACCGGTGGGCGTGATCAGCTGCACCGGCACGTGGGCGTAGGCGTCCTCGCGCGGACGCCGCAGCCGCGCGCGGACGTTGTCCCGGTAGAGCCAGGCGCCGTGTGCGGCGTCGCTCGGCAGGGACGGCGTCGGGTAGCCGTCCTCGGGGGTGCGCTCCAGGCGGCGCAGCAGCGCGGGCCAGCGCCTGCCGAGCGGGCCCCTCCAGGCCAGCTCCGGCAGGGCCGGGGTGTGGAGCGCGTACACGTACCAGGATTTGGCGCCCTGGCCGAGGAGCTGGGCCGCCCGGCGCGGTGTCGGACGGGCCACGCGCTGGGCGATCCAGTGCCCGAAGTGGTCGAGGGAGGGCCCGGAGACGGAGGTGAACGTCGCGATGCGGCCCTCGGTGCGGCGGACGGTGGCGAACTCCCAGCCCTGCACCGAGCCCCAGTCGTGGCCCACCAGGTGGACCGGCGCGCCGGGGCTCACCGCGTCCACGACGGCCAGGAAGTCGTCGGTGAGCTTCTCCAGGGTGAAGCCGCCGTGCAGCGGCCTGGGCGCGGTGGAACGGCCGTGCCCGCGCACGTCGTACAGCACCACGTGGAAGCGGTCCCGCAGCCGCTCGGCGACCAGCGACCAGACCTCCTTGGAATCCGGGTAGCCGTGCAGCAGCACGACCGTGGGCTGCCCGGGATCGCCCAGCTCGGCGACGCACAGCCGCACCCCCTCCGGCGTCACCACCCAGCGCTCCCGCGCGTTCGCCGGCAGCCCTTCGGCGCCCTCGTCGTTCATGCGACCCTCTCCTCCCGCCAGCGCCGCACGTGCGGCAGATCGTCGTCCAGCCAGTAGGCGCCCTCGTCCGGGTCCCGGGAGTCGGTGACCACCAGGATCTCCTCGAACTTGGCGCCGGTGCCGCGGAAGCCGAGGTGCGGTTCGACGGCCCACAGCCCCGGGGGCGGCGGGTGGTCGGAGAACCGGTAGGGGCTCCACAGCGGTGACCAGCCCTCCCGGTGGCCGTGCAGCACGTCCCGGGCCAGGCCGCGCAGCGCGCGGGCGCCGAACCCGAGGACGGTCGGCGCGCGGCGGCCCGCCCCGGAGCGCGGGCGGACCCGGCCCACCTTGTGCGCGAGGGAGCCGAAGGGGTGCGCCCGGTGCCGGTTCACGTACCCCTGGCGCACCATCAGGCGCTCCACGCTCTCGTAGACCTCCCGCAGCGGACGGCGCTCGCGCACCTCGCGCAGGATCAGCTCCCGGTGTGCCTCCAGGTCGGCCATGAGGCGGTCGTGCACCGGGTTGAGGCCCAGGCAGCCGGAGTACCCCACGTCGGCCGTGCAGCCGTGCAGCACGGGCGCGAGGTCGAGGATGAAGGGCATGCCCGGTTCCAGGCGGCGCGCGGTGGGGAAGAAGCGCAGCGGCCCCGACCCGCCGCGGAACGTGCCGATCCCGGTGAAGGCGGTGCGGTCCCCGAACCAGGCGAACGGCAGGTGGAACCACTCCCGCACGCCGCGTTCGCGCAGGTAGCGGCGCTGGAGACGGACCGCTTCCAGCTCGCTCATGCCCGGTTCGAGCTGTGCGGCCACCGCCTCGGCGCACGCGTAGGCGAGCCGCTGGACCTCCCGGAAGCCGCGCAGCTCGGCGCTCAGCTCCCGTACGGCTGTGGTCATGGCAGACCCCTCCCCGGCGGCGGCACGGACGCCCCGCCGCCCGCGCCGGAGCACGCGCCGCCGACGGTGACACCGATCAATGTGACAACGGTGTGTGGCTGCGTCAAGAGGAGGAGCGGCCCTGTGGATACCGAGGGTAAGTCGCGGTGGGGGCGCCGCGGTGACCACGGGTGCCGCCGGGCCACCGGGCAGGGTGCCGCCCGCCGGTCCGCCCGTCCGGCACCACCTCGCGGACGGCTTCCCCTACGGGGGCCCTCCGACCTCAGACGGAGACGGTCCAGCCGTACGGACGGACGCCCTCCGCCCGGGGCGCCACTACGGTCGGACCCGTGACTGTGATCGTGACCGAAAGCCTCACCAAGCGGTACCCACGGGTGACCGCGCTCGACCGGCTGACCGTGGACATCACACCGGGCGTGACGGGCCTGGTGGGTGCCAACGGCGCCGGTAAATCGACCCTGATCAAGATCCTGCTGGGCCTGGCACCGGCCACCAGCGGTGATGCCCGCGTGCTCGGCCTGGACGTGCGCACCGAGGGATCGGCCATCAGGGAACGCGTCGGCTACATGCCCGAGCACGACTGCCTGCCCCCCGACGTGTCGGCGACGGAGTTCGTCGTCCACCTGGCGCGGATGTCCGGGCTGCCGCCCACCGCCGCGCGGGAGCGGACCGCCGACACCCTGCGCCACGTGGGCCTCTACGAGGAGCGGTACCGTCCGATGGGCGGCTACTCCACGGGCATGAAGCAGCGCGTCAAACTCGCCCAGGCCCTCGTGCACGATCCGCAGCTCGTGCTGCTGGACGAGCCGACCAACGGCCTCGACCCGGTCGGCCGCGACGAGATGCTGAGCCTCATCCGGCGGGTGCACACCGACTTCGGCATCTCGGTCCTGGTCACCTCCCACCTGCTCGGCGAGCTGGAGCGCACCTGCGACCACGTCGTGGTCATCGACGGCGGCGCGCTGCTGCGCTCGTCGGCCACCTCGGACTTCACGCAGGCCACCGCGGCCCTCGCCGTGGAGGTCACCGACACCGACGCCCACCCCGACGGCACGGCCGCCCTGCGGGAGGCGCTGACCGCCGCCGGGCTCACGGCGGTGCCACCGCACGGCGACACCGGCCTGCCGGGCGCGGGCCACCTCCTCCTGGTGGACGTCACCGGCGACGACACGTACGACACCGTCCGCGACGCCATCGCGGAACTCGGTCTCGGGCTGGTGCGCATGGAGCAGCGCCGGCACCGCATCGCCGAGGTCTTCCAGCAGAACGCGCAGAACCCACAGGGCGCTCAGGGCCAGCAGGACGCACAGGAGCGGAACGGGAAGGGAGGCAGCGGCCATGCAGGCTGACCAGAGCCAGACGCGGCAGCCCGCGAGCGGGGCGGCCGCCAGCATCCACAACATCGGCTACCGCAGTTACGAGGGCGCCCGGCTCGGCCGGGGCTACGCCCGCAGGTCGCTGTTCGTCCAGTCCCTGCGCGGCGGCTACGGACTCGGCCGCTCGGCCAAGTCCAAGATCACCCCGATGCTCCTGGCCGCGCTGATGTGCGTGCCCGCCGTGATCATCGTGGCCATCGCCATCACCACCGAGCTGCGCGACCTCCCGGTGGACTACCGCGAGTACGCCCAGTTCCTCGCCCCGGTCATCGGCCTCTACCTCGCCGCCATGGCGCCGCAGTCCGTCTCCCGGGACCTGCGTTTCCGCACCGTGCCGCTGTACTTCTCGCGGCCCGTCGAACGCGCCGACTACGTGGTGGCCAAGTACGCGGGAATGGCCTGCGCGCTGTTCGTCTTCACCGCCACCCCGCTGGTCCTCCTCTACGTCGGCGCACTGCTCGGCAAGCTCGACTTCGGGGACCAGACCGCCGACTTCGCCCTCGGCCTGGTCTCGGTGGCCGTGCTCTCCGTCGTCTACGCGGGCATCGGGCTCGTCATCGCCGCGCTCACCCCCCGCCGGGGCTTCGGCGTGGCCGCCATCATCGCGGTGCTGACGATCCCCTACTTCGCCGTCACCACCGTGCAGTTCATCGCCACCGAGCAGAACGCCCTCAACGCGGTGGGCTGGCTCGGCCTCGCGTCCCCCGAAACGCTCATGACCGGCTTCCAGGCCAAGTTCCTGGGCGGGCCCACCGACTTCCCCGGCGCCGTGGTGCCCAGCGACGCGGCCGGGATCTGCTACCTCCTCGTCATCCTCGGCCTGGCGGCGGGCTCGTACGCCGTGCTGATGGCCCGCTACCGGAAGGCCGGCCTGTGAGTACGATCCGCATCGACCACGTGTCCCGCTGGTTCGGCAACGTCGTCGCGGTCAACGACGTGACGATGGACGTCGGCCCCGGCGTCACCGGACTCCTCGGCCCCAACGGCGCCGGGAAGTCCACCCTCATCTCCATGATGGGCGGCTTCCTCGCACCCTCGGTCGGCACCGTGACGCTGGACGGCGCCACGGTCTGGCGCAACGAGCAGACGTACCGGGAGATCGGCATCGTGCCCGAGCGGGAGGCGATGTACGACTTCCTCACCGGAGCGGAGTTCGTGCTCGCCAACGCCGAACTGCACGGCCTCCCCGACCCGGGCGCCGCCGCGCGCCGCGCGCTGGCGACCGTGGAGATGGAGTACGCCCAGGACCGCCGCATCGACACGTACAGCAAGGGCATGCGGCAACGGGTCAAGATGGCCTCGGCCCTGGTGCACGAGCCGTCCGTCCTGCTGCTGGACGAGCCCTTCAACGGCATGGACCCCCGCCAGCGCATGCAGCTCATGGCGCTGCTGCGCCGCATGGGCGACGAGGGCCGCACCGTGCTGTTCTCCTCGCACATCCTGGAGGAGGTCGAGCAGCTCGCCGCCCACATCGAGGTCATCGTCGCCGGGCGGCACGCCGCGAGCGGTGACTTCCGGCGCATCCGGCGGCTCATGACGGACCGCCCGCACCGCTACCTCGTGCGCTCCACCGACGACCGGGCGCTGGCCGCGGCGCTGATCGCCGACGACTCCACGGCGGGGATCGAACTCGACTGGAGCGAGCGCGCCCTGCGCATCCAGGCCATCGACTTCGAGCGCTTCACCCGGGAACTGCCGCGCATCGCCCGTGCCCACAACATCCGGCTCCTGACCGTCTCGCCCTCGGACGAGTCGCTGGAGTCCGTGTTCTCCTACCTCGTCACGGCCTAGCAAGGAGCCCGCGATATGTACGATCCCACGGTCGCCCGGCTCACCTACCGGGCCCTGCTCGGCCGCCACCGCGCCCTGATGCTGTCCGCCCTGCCCGCGCTGCTGCTGGTCATCGCCATCGCCGTACGGGCCCTGGACGTCGCCGACGACCAGACGGCGATCCAGCTGCTCGGCGGTTTCGGGCTCGCCACGATGGTCCCGCTGATCGGTGTCATCGCCGGAACGGGCGCCATCGGCCCGGAGATCGACGACGGCTCGATCGTCTACCTGCTGTCCAAGCCGGTGAAGCGCCCGACGATCATCGTGACCAAGCTGATCGTCGCCATCGGCGTCACCATCGTCTTCTCCGCCGTCCCGCTGCTCGTCGCCGGGTACATCCTGGTCGGCGGCAGCCAGCAGATCGCGGTGGCCTACGCCATCGCGGCCGTCATCGGGTCCATCGCCTACAGCGCGGTGTTCCTGCTGCTGGGCACCGTCACCCGGCACGCGGTGGTCTTCGGCCTGGTGTACGCCCTGCTCTGGGAGACGCTGTTCGGCTCCCTGGTGGAGGGCGCCCGCATGCTGAGCGTGCAGCAGTGGGCGCTCGCCGTCGCCGAGAAGGTGGCGGGCAGCGGTGCGGACATCACCTCGGAGGTGGGCCTGACCACCGCCGCCGTGCTGCTCACCGTGGTCACCGTGGCGGGCACCTGGTACGCCGGGCAGCGGCTGAAGGTGCTGACGCTCACCGGGGACGAGTGACCCCGTCGCTCACCGGGAGGCGTGCTCCCGTGGCGCGGTGCTGTTTCACGTGAAACCGCCCCAAGGGGAAGGTTTCACGTGAAACGGCGCTCGGGGCCCGCACGCCGCCGCCATGGGGATGACGTCCCGTGACGCGGGCGGCCGGACGCCGTTATACGCGGCGCACGTGCTCGTCCAGCGATGGGATGTATGCCGATGACTCAGCCTTCCCTGCCCCCGCAGCCGTCGGCCGCACGCCGCCTGGCCGCCTCCGCGCCCGCCCGCGCGGCTGCCCGTGCCGTGTCCGGTGCCGTTCTGGCCACCGCCCTCGGGCTCCTCTCCGCGCCCGGAGCCGCCGCCGGCGCCCCCGGCGAACCGGCCCACTCCGCCTCCGTCTTCGCTCCGGCCCCCGGCGCGGCGCCGGGCGCCGCCCCGGCCACGGAGCCGCGCACCGAGCGGTCCGCGGCGCGCCGGTCCGGTGCCGGGAAGCCATGGCCGGTCGGCCCTGCGACGACCCTTCCGGCCGACGCTCCGCCGGCCGGAGAGGCCTCCGGCGGGACGAGCGTGGAGGCGGCCGGGGACGGCGGCTGGCGGCAGGGCGACCTCGCCCTCAACGCCTCCGACAACGCCGCCGTGGACGCGTTCATGGCGCGCGCCCGCACGGCGGAGAAGGACATCAGCCCGCAGATCCGCACGGTGGCCTCCTGGAGCGGCGCCGAACTCGTCGGCTTCGACCAGCGGCTGAAGTCCGAGGACTCGCTCAAGCGCAAGATCGCCACCTGGCTCACCGCCGACCCGGACCAGACCGTCCACGAGGCGCTGGACGGGCTCAACGACTCCGTCCGCTACACCCTCCAGTGGGAGGACGGCGCCTACACCGACGGCGTGCGCACCGCCGCCGGCATGCTCGGCGCCTGGGGCCACGAGAGCGTCCGGTGGAGCAACACGTGGAAGAACCGCACCGGGTACAAGGGCATCAACGCGGCCTGGCGCGACCCGATGCACGGGCACACGTTCGAAGTGCAGTTCCACACGCCCGCCAGCCATGAGGCGGCCGTCGCCACGCACCCGCTCTACGAGGAGCAGCGGCTGCCCGGCACGTCACCGGAGCGCAAGGCCGAACTCCAGAGGCAGCAGGGCCGCATCTTCGCCGCGGTGCCGGTGCCCGCGGGAGCGCCGTCGCTCACCGAGCCCGCCCCCGCCCGCCCGGCCCGCGTGCCGCAGCACGCCTGACCGGGCGGCCCCGGCCCCGCGGCTCCCCGCCGCCGGGCCGTGCGCCGCTGGCCGCGTGGTTCCCCCTCCCCGGACGGGCGGGGAGGCCATGATGGCGCCATGGACTCCTTTGATGTGATCGTGCTCGGCGCGGGACCGGTCGGCGAGGTGCTCGCCGACCGGGTCCGCGCCGCCGGGCTCTCCGTCGCGCTCGTGGAGAGCGAACTGGCCGGTGGTGAGTGCTCGTACTGGGCCTGCATGCCGAGCAAGGCCCTGCTGCGCCCGCCCGTCGCCCTGTCCGGGGCCCGCGCCGTGGCCGGGGCGCGGGAGGCCGCCGGCGGACGACTGGACCCGGCCGCCGTACTGGACCGCCGCGACTCCTTCGCCTCGCACTGGGACGACGAGGGCCAGGTGCGGTGGATCGACTCCACCGGCGCCGAGTTCCTCCGCGGTCACGGCCGCGTCGACGGACCGCGCCAGGTCACCGTCGAGACGCCCGAGGGCGGGCGGCGGGTGCTCACCGCCCGGCACGCGGTGGCCGTGTGCACCGGCACCCGGGCCAAGGTGCCGGGCATTCCCGGCACCGACACGGCCTCGCCGTGGACGAACCGCGAGGGCACCGCCGCGAGGGAGGTGCCGGGGCGGCTCGCGGTCGTCGGCGGCGGCCCGGTCGGGGTGGAACTGGCCTATGCCTGGCAGTCGCTCGGTTCGGCCGTCACCCTGCTGGTGCGCGACGAGGGGCTGCTGTCCCGCATGGAACCGTTCGTCGGCGCGTACGTCGCCGACGGGCTGCGGGAGGCCGGGGTGGACCTGCGGCTGTCCACCGGCGTCACCTCGGTGCACCGGCCCGCCCCGGGCGAGCCCGTCGTCCTGCGGCTGGACGACGGATCGGAACTGAGCGCCGACGAGCTGCTGTTCGCCACCGGACGCGAGCCGCGCACCGACGACCTCGGCCTGGACACCGTCGGCCTCACGCCCGGCGACTGGCTCGACGTGGACGACTCCTGCCGGGTCCCCGGCGTCACCGGCGGGTGGCTCTACGCCGTCGGCGACGTCAACCACCGCAGCCTCCTCACGCACCAGGGCAAGTACCAGGCCCGCATCGCCGGGGCGGCGATCGCCGCCCGCGCGCGGGGCGGGTCGCCGCTGGAGACCGGCCGCTGGGGCGCGCACGCCGCCACCGCCGACTCGGCCGCCGTGCCGCAGGTCGTCTTCAGCCATCCCGAGGCCGCCGCCGTCGGGCTCACCGCCGCGCAGGCCGAGGAGCGCGGGCTGCGGGTACGCGCCGTGGACCACGCGATCGGCCAGGTGGCCGGGGCCGCCCTGTACGCCGACGGCTACCGGGGGCAGGCCCGCATGGTCGTGGACGAGGACCGCCAGGTGCTCGTCGGCGTCACCTTCGTCGGGCCGGGCGTCAGCGAGCTGCTGCACGCGGCGACCGTCGCCGTCGCCGGGGAGGTGCCCGTCGAGCGGCTCTGGCACGCCGTTCCCGCCTTCCCCACGATGAGCGAGGTCTGGCTGCGCCTGCTGGAGGAGTACCGGGGCTGAGCGGCCCCCGCGACGCGGGGTTCAGCGGCCGAGCTGCGCCCCGCCGTTCACCTGGACCACCTGACCGGTGACGTGGCCGGCGGCGTGGGACGCGAGCCAGTGCAGCGTCTCGGCCACGTCACCGGGGGTGCCGGGGCGGCCGTTCAGCGTCTCGGCCACCAGGTGCTCGCGGCGCTCGGCGGGGAGCCCGGCGCCGAAGAACCCGGTGTCCTCGACGTAGCCGGGTGCCACGACGTTGACGGTGACGCCGCGCGGGCCCAGCGCGCGGGCCAGCTCGAAGGCGTACGGGTGCAGGGCCGCCTTGCTCGCCGCGTAAGCACCCGAACCGGAGCCCCGGTACGCGGCGATCGAGCTGACGAACAGCACCCGGCCGCCGGGCGAGGCGAGCCGGTCGCGCAGGGCCTCCGTGAGCAGCACGGCGGTCAGGGCGTTGAGCCGGAAGTTCAGCGTCCAGCGGTGCTCCGCGACCCGCAGCGGGTCGGAGGCGTCCAGTGCGCCGGGCGCCGGTTCCAGGCCGCCGTTGCCGCCCGCGCCGTGCACCAGCACGTCCACCGCGCCGAACGTGCCGGCCACGGTCTCCGCGACGGTGCGGGCGCCGTCGGGCGTGGTCAGGTCGGCGGGAACGGGCAGCGCGCCGGGCAGCTCGGCCGCGGCCCGCTCCAGCACCCCGGACCGCCGCCCGACCAGGACGAGCCGGTCCCCTCCGGCCGCGAAGCACCGCGCCGCCGCGAGGCCGATGCCGCTGCCGCCACCGCTGATCACCACTGTGCGCGTCATGGCACCGAGCGTAGCGGCGCGGACGTCGCGGGCGGGGCGTCAGGCCAGGAGGCGCTCCAGGACGACCGCGATGCCGTCCTCCTCGTTCGACGTGGTGATCTCGTCCGCCACCGCGAGGAGTTCCGGGTGCGCGTTGGCGACGGCGACACCGTGGCCCGCCCAGGCGAACATCGGGACGTCGTTGGGCATGTCGCCGAACGCGATCGTCTCGGCGGCCGTGACGCCGAGCCGCCGGGCGGCCAGCGAGAGCCCGGTCGCCTTCGTCAGACCGAGCGGCAGCAGCTCGACGATGCCCGGCCCCGCCATGGTGATGCCCACCATCGCGCCCGCCGTCTCCCGCGCCACCTTGGCCAGCTCGTCGTCGGAGAGCCGGGGGTGCTGGAGGTAGAGCTTGCTCAGCGGCGCCGACCACAGCTCGGCCCGGTCCTCGTACGGCGTGGCCGGAAGCGGCCCTTCCTGCACCCGGTACCCAGGCCCGACGATCACGGCGCCGTCCAGCCCGTCCCGGGAGGCGGCCACGGCCAGCGGGCCGGTCTCGGCCTCGATCCTGGCCAGGGCCAGCCCGGCGAGTTCCCGGTCCAGCGTGACGGACGTGAGCAGCCGGTGCTCGCCCGCGTGGTAGAGCTGCCCGCCCTGGCCGCACACCGCGAGGCCCCGGTAGTCCAGCGCGTCGAGGATGTGCCGCGTCCACGGCACCGCACGCCCGGTGACGACCAGGTGTGCGGCACCGGCCTGCGTGGCGGCGGCGAGGGCGTCGCGGGTGCGCGGCGAGACGGTGTCGTCGCCGCGCAGCAGCGTGCCGTCGAGGTCCGTGGCGACCAGCCGGTACGGGAGGCTCATGACGCGACCGGTTCCAGCAGCTCGCGCCCGCCCAGGTAGGGCCGCAGCACCTCCGGGACGCGCACGGCGCCGTCCGCCGTCTGGTGGTTCTCCAGCAGGGCCACGATGGTGCGCGGGACGGCGCACAGCGTGCCGTTCAGCGTGGCGAGCGGACGCACCCGCTTCCCCTCACGCATCCGCACGGCCAGCCGGCGGGCCTGGAACTCGTCGCAGTTCGACGTCGAGGTCAGCTCCCGGTACTTGCCCTGGGTGGGGATCCACGCCTCGCAGTCGTACTTGCGGGAGGCCGAGGAGCCGAGGTCGCCGGTGGCCACGTCGATGACGCGGAAGGGCAGTCCGAGGGAGGTCAGCCACTGCTTCTCCCACTCCAGGAGCCGGGCGTGCTCGGCCTCGGCCTCCTCCGGCGCGACGAAGCAGAACATCTCGACCTTGTCGAACTGGTGGACGCGGAAGATGCCCTTGGTGTCCTTGCCGTACGACCCGGCCTCGCGGCGGAAGCAGGGGGAGAAGCCCGCGTAGCGCAGCGGGAGCGTGTCCGCCTCGACGATCTCGTCCATGTGGTAGGCGGCGAGCGGAACCTCGGAGGTGCCGACGAGGTAGTAGTCGTCCTTCTCCAGGTGGTAGACGTCCTGGGCGGCCTGGCCGAGGAAGCCTGTGCCCTCCATGGCGCGCGGCTTGACGAGCGCGGGGGTGAGCATGGGTGTGAACCCGGCTGCCGTCGCCTGGGCGATGGCGGCGTTCACGAGGGCCAGCTCCAGCAGCGCGCCGACGCCGGTGAGGTAGTAGAACCGCGAGCCCGAGACCTTGGCGCCGCGTTCGACGTCGATGGCGCCGAGCTTCTGGCCCAGTTCCAGGTGGTCGCGGGGGGTGAAGCCCTCGGCGGCGAAGTCGCGGTGGGCGCCGGACGTCTCCAGGACGGTGAAGTCGTCCTCGCCGCCGACGGGCACGTCCGGGTGGACGAGGTTGCCGAGGCGGCCCAGCAGGCGCTGCGTCTCGGCCGCCGCCTCGTCCTGCTCGGCGTCGGCGGCCTTCACGGCGGCGGACAGCTCGCCGGCCTTCTTCAGCAGCGCGGCCTTCTCGTCGCCGGTGGCCTTGGGGATGAGCTTGCCGAGCTGCTTCTGCTCGGAACGCAGCTCGTCGAAGCGGACGCTGGACGACCTGCGCCGCTCGTCGGCGGCCAGGAGGGCGTCGACGAGGTCGACGTCCTCTCCTCGGGCGCGCTGGGACGCGCGCACACGGTCGGGGTCCTCACGGAGCAGGCGAAGGTCAATCACGGGCCCAGGCTACCGGTGCCGGAAGGGCCTCTCCGAACCGATATCCCGTTTACGCATGTTCTGTACCTTTTAGGGGTTTTTCCGAAGGGGAAAGCGCGTCGTTCGCGGGGGTGTGGCGCTCAGGCTTATCCACAGGTCACGCGCGGTTTCGTGGAATATCCACAGGGTGTCGAGGAAGGCTGTGGACATTGCACCGCACCGTGCCGGGCGGCGATTCGGGCGGGGCACTCCGGACAATTCGCCGGACAAACCCGTGGGGTCAACTCGTATGAAGGGTTTGACTGTGATACGCCTCACTCGGCCGGGTGATGAGCGGTCGTGGCATTGACGGTCACCCCGGGTGACAGAGCACCTTTGTCGACGGAGGCCGGGGCAAGTGTCGACTTATGCACAGGCCGCAGAGCGCGCCTGTGGATAACTTCCCGTCAGGTGTGGGAAACGCCCGCCGGAGCGCCCCGGGGCCGCCCGGGAGGGACCGGGAGGCGCGCCAGCATGGACGGCCGCGCCAGCCGGGACGGCCGGGCAGCCCGCCGCGCGGCCGGACGGGCACGGCCTCAGCCGCGGCCGTCCAGGCAGCGCGTCACCCAGTCCGCAGCCGCGGTGAACTCGGCGTCCGTCGTCCCCGCCCGCAGCGTCGGCCGCACCTCGTCCGCCCGGGGGTAGGAGCCGAGGAACCGCACCTGCTGGCAGGCGCGCTTGAGCCCCGACAGCACGTCGGCCACCCGGCGGTCCTGGAGGTGCCCCTCGCAGTCCGCCGAGAAGCAGTAGCGCCCGATGCCCTCACCCGTCGGCCGCGACTCGATGCGCATCATGTTGACGCCGCGCGACGCGTACTCCTGGAGCACTTCGAGCAGCGCGCCCGGGTGGTCCTCGCGCAGCCAGAAGACCACCGACGTCTTGTCCGCCCCCGTGGGCGCCGCCGGACGGGCCGGACGGCCGACCAGGACGAAGCGCGTCACCGCGTTCTCCGCGTCGTGGATGCCCGTGACGCGCGCCTCCAGACCGTACGTCGCCGCGGCGAACTCGCCCGCGAACGCCGCGTCGTAGCGGCCCTCCTGCACCAGGCGCGCGCCGTCCGCGTTGGAGGCGGCCGACTCCCAGTGCGCCCCCGGCAGGTTGCGGGCCAGCCACCGGCGCACCTGCGGCTGCGCGACCGGGTGCCCGGTCACCGTCTTCACGCTCTCCAGCTCCGTGCCGGGCCGCACCAGCAGGGCGAACGCGATCGGCAGCAGCACCTCGCGGTAGATCATCAGCGGCTGCCCGGACGCCAGCTCGTCCAGGGTGGCCGTCACCCCGCCCTCCACCGAGTTCTCGATGGGCACCAGCGCACCCGCCGCCTCCCCGGCCCGCACGGCGTCCAGCGCGGCGGCCACCGACACCATGGGCACCAGCTCCCGGGTGGCGGCCTCCGGCAGCGTGCGCAGCGCGGCCTCGGTGAACGTGCCCTCCGGGCCCAGATACGTGTAACGGCTGGCAGGTGACATGCCGCCACACTAGGCGCTCCGCGGCGGACGCGGGGCCGCTGCCCCGCTTCGTCCCGGGCGGCGCCCCCGGCACGTCCCCGACCGCTCAGCCCTCCAGCAGCGCCTGGCCGACGTAGCCGCCCTCGGCGGCCCCGCCGGGCACGGCGAACAGGGCGCTCGCCTCGTGGCGGACGAACGCCGACAGGGCGTCGCCCCGGTCCAGCTTCCGCTGCACCGGGACGAACCCCGTCAGCGGGTCCGCCTGCCAGGCCACGAACAGCAGCCCGGCGTCCGGGGAGCCGTCCGGGCCGTGGCCGTCGTGGTACGAGTACGAGCGGCGGAGCATCGCGGCGCCCCCGTTCGTCTCCGGCGCCGACACCCGGACGTGCGCGTTCGCCGGGACGGCGAGCCGGCCGTCCGCGCCGCGCCGCTCCAGGTCCACCGGCGTCGTCTCCGTGCCCCCGGACAGCGGGGCGCCGTCCGCCTTGCGCCGCCCGATCACCCGTTCCTGCTCGGCGAGCGGGCGGCGCTCCCAGTCGTCCAGCAGCATCCGGATGCGGCGCACGACGGCGTACGAGCCGCCGCCCATCCACTCCGGGTGCCGGGCGTCACCGCCGGACGGCACGAAGACGCGCCGCGCGAAGTCCGGGTCGTCCTCCTTCGGGTTGTTGGTGCCGTCCACCTGTCCCATGAGGTTGCGCTGCGTGTGCGGCCCGGCGGCGGCGCCGGGCGTGCGGTTGAAGCCGGACATGTGCCACCGCACGCGCGCCACCCCGTCGCCGTCGCGCTGGAGGGCGCGCAGGGCGTCGAAGGCCACCAGCGCGTCGTCCGCGCCGATCTGCACCCACAGCTCGCCACCGGAGCGCCGCCGGTCCAGGGCGTCGGCGGAGAAGTCCGGGAGCGGCGCCAGCGCGTCCGGCCGCCGGCTGGTGAGGCCGAGGCGGTCGAAGAGGGCGGCGCCGAACCCGAACGTGACGGTGAGGGCGGCGGGCCCGGCGTCCAGCGCGCTGCCGGTGCCCGCCCCGTCCGCGGTGCCGCCCGCCATGAGGGCGGCGGCCGTCCGCGACCAGCGGCGCAGCAGACCGGCCGTGGCACGGCGGTCCGTACCCGGTGCGAGGTCGAGGGCGAGGAGGTGCCCGTGCGCCTGCACCGGCTGGACGATGCCGGGCTGGTGGCGCCCGTGGAACGGGTAGGCCGCCGCCCCGACGCTGCTGAGCGCGGTGGGCGGCGCGGGCTGCGCGGCGGCGTGCCCGAGCACGCCGCCGGTGGCGCCGAGCGCGAGCCCGGCCGCGCCGGTCGCGCCCGCCGTCCCGAGCAGCCTGCGCCGGGAGACGGGCGGACGGCCGCCGTCGGTGCCGGGGGCGCCCGCCGCGTCCGCGGGGCCGGTGGCGCCGGCGGGGCGGACGGGCCGGGCTGAGCCGGTGGAGCTGGTCATGCGGTGTTCAGCCGATCGTGACGTTCTTCTTCTCGGTCACCTGGTCGATGTCCGAGGTGCGGACGGTGACGGCGATCTCCCACTCGCCGGGCATGGGGAGCCGCACGTCGGGCGCGGACCAGTGCTGTCCCGTGCCGTCCGCCGGGTCCGGGACGACCGACAGCGGGCCGATGCCGCGGGCCGGGAGCGTGAAGGCCACGCGGACCTCCTCGGCCGCGACGTCGGTGCGCACGTGCAGGGTGTTGACGCCGGTGCCGCCCGGGTCCAGGTCGAGCCGGGCGGTGCCCCGGCCGCCGGGGGCGCCCGTGTCGAAGGGTACGTCCAGGGAGACCGGACCGCTCGGTGCCTGCCGGGCCGCGGCGGCCGTCTCGGTGCGCGCGGGCTCGGTGCCGGTGAGCACCGTGGTGACGGCCAGCAGCACGGCGGCCACGCCCGCCTCGGCCAGTACCGTGCGGCGCAGGCCCGCCCGCGGGGTGTCCGCGTCCCGGTCCCGCTTGCGGCGGGCGGCGGCCACGGCGGCGCGCTGCCGGGCGAGCTGGGCGGCGCGCTCGGGCGCGACGGACGCGTCCCCGGCGTCCTCCGCCGCGTCCCCGGCGTCCCCGGCAGCCGGAGCGGGAGCCGCAGCCGGAGCCGCAGCGGGAGCCCCGGCCCCGGCGGAAGCCCCGGCCCCCGCGGCGACCGCAGCCGCCGCCGGAGCCGCGGCCGGGGCGGGTGCCTGGGCCAGCCGGGCCGTCCAGCGCCGGGACAGCGCGGCGACGCCCACGAGGACCGCCACCAGCACCACCTTGGCGATGAGCCACCGCCCGTACTCCGTACCGGTCAGCGCCGGCCACGAACCCACCTGCCGCCACGACTGGTAGAGCCCCGTCGCGACGAGCACCAGCACGCTGCCGAACGCCAGCCGGGAGAACCGGGCCACGGCGGCGCCGGGCAGCGGCAGCCCCGCCGACAGGACGGCCACCAGCACGGCGAGACCGCCCAGCCAGGCGGCCACGGCGAGCAGGTGGGCCACGTCCACCGGCATGGCGACCCCGGTCTGGATGCCGGTCGAGGCGTGCTCGGACATCGCCCACGTCGTGGCGAGCCCGGCCGCCAGCACGGCGCCGCCGACGGCGAGCCCGTAGCGCAGGTCCCGCCGTTCGCGCTCCTCGCGGGAGCGGGCGAAGGCGCCGAACAGGACGGCGGCGAACAGCGCGGACGTCGCCAGGAGCAGCAGCCGCGAGACGAGGGCCGTGCCCGTCCTCGTCGTCAGGACCGTGCGCAGTCCGCCGAGGTCGAAGGCGTCCGCGAGGCCGCCGCCGGTGGTGTAGGGGTGCCGCAGGAGCAGCAGCACGAGGGTGGCGGCCGTCATGGTCACCCAGCCCGCGGTGACCACCCGGCGCACCGGGCGGACCCCGGCGCCCTCCCGCCAGCAGGCCAGGACGAAGGCGGCGCCGCCCGCCAGCAGGACGAAGCCGCCGTACGCGGCGTAGCGGGCGACGTCGTAGACCAGGCCCACCGCGCCGCCGCCCGCCCGCTGCCCGGGCACGCTCACGCTCGTCTGCGACGGCGCGCCGACGGAGAACGTGAACGCTCCCGAGACGGGATGGCTGTCGGCGGACACCGCCTGCCACGCCACGGTGTACGTGCCGTTCGGCACGCCGGGCCGCAGCCCGACGGCGTAGGTGACGGCGCCGGTCCCGCCCACCTCGGCGGGCCCGCCGGCGTCCACCCGTTCGCCGTCCGGATCGAGCACCCGGACGGCGTCGCCGGACATGGCGACCCGTTCGGAGAACGTCAGCGTCACCGCCTGTGGCGCCTCGGCCACGACCGAGCCCTCCGCGGGGCTGGTGTCCGTGAGCGCGGCGTGCGCGGCGGCGGGCCGGGCGTCGGCGAGCACGGCCAGCAGCGCCGTCGCCAGCAGCGCGACGGCCAGCAGCAGCCGCGCGGCGGCGCGGGGCGCGGTGCCGCGCGCGGCACCGAAGGAGAAGGCGGGTGACGCGGGGAACGCGGTGCGGGGCGTGGTCACGGCGGCGCGCCTACCGCTGGCCCGCGGCGGCGGACGGCTGGTGGTTCGTGGCCTCCACCGGCACCTCCAGCGTGAGCGGTTCCGACTTCTCGAAGTGCAGCTCCAGCCTCACCGTGTCCCCCTTGCTCGGCTTCCGCTCCAGACCCATGAACATCAGGTGGTTGCCGCCCCGGCTGAGCGCCAGCTCACCGTGCGCGGGGATGCCGAAGGATTCCACGCGCTCCATCCGGTTGTCGACGGTGCGGTGGAACTGGACGTCGTCGGACACGTCGCTGGTGACGGCGGTGAGCGTGTCGGGCTCGTCGCCGTCGTTGGTGAGGGTGAAGTATCCGGCGGCCATCTTCCCGGTGACGGGTTCCGGCATGTACGCGCTGCCCTCGACCGCGCCGGGTGCGGGCGGGGCGTCGGCCGTGCCGCAGGCGCCGGCCGCGAGCGGTGCGGCGAGCGCGAGGGTGAGGGCGGTGGCCCGTGCCGCGCGGCGCCGGATCACGGCAGCTCCCCCTCGACCAGCTTGGGGAGGTCCCGCGCGTAGGTCGCCTCGGGCACGTCCTCGGTGTAGAGGACGTGGGCCTTGTCGTCCTCCGGTGAGAAGAACAGCACCTGGGAGCCGTGCGTGGAGACGATCTCGCCGTCCGCCGTCTTCTCGGGCGGGTCGATGCTGATGCCGAGCGTGCGGGCCCCGGCCTGGATGGTGGCGAAGTCGCCGGTGAGTCCGACGGCGCCGGGGGCGACGCCCTTCAGCCAGGCGCCCAGTTCCTCCGGCGTGTCCCGCTCCGGGTCGGTGGTGACGAAGACGACCTGGAGCTCCTCGCGCTCCTCGGGCGTCAGCTTGGACTCGGCGACGGCGATGTTGCCCATCGTGAGCGGGCAGATGTCGGGGCAGTGGGTGTAGCCGAAGTACAGGAGGGTCGGCTTGCCCCGGGTCTCGGTGACGAAGTCGTACTCCTGGCCGTCGGTACCGGTGAGGACGAGGTCCGGCTTCTCGAACGGGCGGTCGAGCACGGTGCCCTGTTCGCGGTCGGTGGCGCCGGAGACCTCGGCGACGGGCTGGTCGCCGCTCGCGGGGCCGGCGGAGCCGCCGCAGGCGGTGGCGCCGAGCGCGAGCACGGCGGCGAGGGCCAGGACGGAGGTGGCGCGGCGCCGCGTGCGGGCGTGCGGGGAGTGGTGCATGGCGGTGTTCCTTGACGGAGTGAGGGTGGCCGCGGCGGGCCCGGACGGTGCCGGGCCCGCCGCGGTGCGGATCGCCGTACGGGCGGTACGGACGGTACGGGCGCTACGTGCGGTACGGGCGGGGGTCAGGCGGAGCGGCGGCGTCCGGCGAGCACGCCGAACGCGATGCCGCCGAGGCCCGCGGCGATGCCGACGGCGCCCAGGACCCGGGCCGTGGTGTCGGTGGAGCCGTCGCCCTCACCGGCCGCCGCCGCCTCACCCGCGGGCTCGGCGTCGCCGGAGTCCGCGGAGTCGCCGGAACCCTCGGAGTCATCGTCCGCCCCGGCGTGGTCGTGGCCGCCGTGCCCGGCGTCACCGGCGTCGGTCAGCTCCAGCACGGGCGCGGGGAAGCCCGGCTCCTCGCCGCCCTCCTCCGGGATCTCGATCCAGCGGACGACGTCGTCGTTGTCGTACGTCTGGACCGCCTTGAAGACGAGCCGGTCCGCGTCGTCCGGGAGCTGCCCGACGGAGACGGGGAACCGCTGGAAGGTGCCCGGCTCGATCGTGCCGCCGGACCAGGTGATCTTGGCCGGGGCCTCGTCGATCTGCTCGCCGTGCATCTCGACCGGCTCGTCCAGCGGGCCCTGCTCGACCTTCACGTCCCAGCCGGGCACCGGCTCGGGCATGACGGAGGCCAGCGGGTGGTCGGTCGGCAGGGAGACCTCCAGCCGGATGGTGGAGGCGTTGTCCCGCTCGTTGGGGACCTTGAAGTTGATCGTCGAGTAGCCGCCGCCCGGGGCGGTCTTGGGGTCGACGGTGACGTGCGCGAGGGCGGGGCCGCCCATGGCGAGCACGGCCGCGGCGGCGAGGCCGGAGACCGCCGCGGTCCGGCGGGCCGGACGGGCGGCACGGGCGGAGGGGGACGAACCGGGAGAAGAAGGGTAAGCGGTCATGATGGCGGAACGCTCCTGAAGAAGAGACGCGGGCAGGGGCGGACGGCCCGGGGCCGTCCGGCGCGACGCCCGCGTCCCGCCCGAGTGCGGGGCGGCGCGTGCGTCAGGCCGTGAGCACGAGATCCCGCGTCCGCGGCGGCCCGCGCCGCACGACGCTGTGCCGCAGCGCCCCCGGCGCGGGCGGCACGGCCTCGTCGCGCGTGCCCGGCCGCACGCCCGGCGCGTGCGGCACCGCGGCGCCGCACAGCAGCCGCAGGCAGGCGAGCGCGGAGCGCAGCGCCCGCAGCAGCAGCCCGTCCGCGGCCGTCGCCGACAGCCGCACCAGGAGCCACAGAGCGGCGTCCCCGCGGCGCAGCAGCCATCCGGCGGCGAGGGCGGCGGTCAGGTGGGCCAGCAGCATCGGCCAGGACGCCAGGCCGAGCGCGGCCTCCGTGACGCCGGAATCCGGGCCCGGATGGCCCGCGTGCCCGGCGGCGAGGCCGCCGAGCCCGGCGTCGTCCAGCACCTGCCGGGCCTGCTCCGCCGTCAGGGGCCGGGCGGCGTCGTTGCACAGGAGGCTGCGGGCGAAGGCGACCACGCCCGCGTCGTCCTGCCCCCGTCCGCCGGCGCCGGAGGCCCACTGCGCGGAGCCGTACAGGGCGTGCAGGGCGGACTGGCCGACGGCCAGTCCGGCGGCGACGCCGGGCAGTGAGCGCTCCCGGCCCGCGAGGGGCACGGCGAGCGCGAACACCAGCGCGGCGGCCGCACCGACCGCCCACCACGGCACGCCGGCCCCGGCCGCCAGCACGTGACCGGCGGCGGACAGCGCGACGCAGGCCGCGGTGAAGACCGCGGCCCGCAGCAGTCGCAGATCGGCGCTCGCGCGCGCGACGGGCACGTCCATGGCGGCCCCATCATCTCACCGGGGGCCCGGTTCGCACCGCGGAGGGTCCGAAAGGGGCGCCTCGCACCGGATGGGCCAGATGAGCGTTCTGCCGCGGGACCGATGCTTACTGTCCGCTTAGAGGGGCAATACGTATCCGTATGTCAAGCCTCGGTTAGTCGAGCCGCAGCCAGGAGGCTGGAGCATGAGCATCTGGTGGTCTCTGCATTTGCGGCGTGAGGCTGCGAGCGTCCCGCTCGCCCGGCGGCTTCTCCTCGGAGCGATGGAAACCGCCGGGGTGGAACCGGACATCGCCTACGAACTGTCCCTGGCCCTCTCCGAGGCGTGCGCCAACGCCGTCGAGCACGGCGGCGGCCCCCAGCACGCCGGGGACTACCGCGTCACGGCGTACCTGAACGGGGACATGTGCCGGATCGAGGTCACCGACCACGGTCCCGGTTTCGTCCCCCCCGCCCTGCCGCCGGGCACCGCCGATCTGGTCGAGACCGAGAACGGCCGGGGGCTGTTCCTGATCAACGCACTCGCAGACCGCGTACGCTTCCGCAACCGCCCCGGCGACGGAGCGGTCGTGACGTTCGACAAGGTCCTCAAGTGGCGCGACGACGCCCCGCTGCTGGCGGTGTAGCGCCGGTGGGGCGGGAGCGCGGCGGGCGGTCCAGACGCGGCGGGGCCGCCCGCTGACGGCGGGCCCCGGCTGTCAGTGGGCGGCCGTACGGTGCTCGTATGGTCTCTTCGGCACGTCCCCGCGCCCCGGAGTGTCCGGCACGGGGTGAGGTGAACGACCGCATCCGGCGGCTCATGGAGGGCCCCGCCGACGAGCGGCGGTCCGCGGAGTACGTGCGCTTGCTCGGGCTGTGGGCGGACGCCCCGGCCCTGCCCCCGGCGCCGGCCTTGTCCCCGGCGCCGGAGCCGTCCGGTTCCCAGGCGGCGTGCGCGGGCGCCGGTGTGTGAAGCGTATTCACTGACCATCCATCCCCCGGATGGCGGGGTATCGCCTGTTTGCCCGTCGCGTTAAGCCGTCTGTGGCTTCACCTATCCGGACCGGGGCTCGTATGGGCGCCTGGGTCCTCACCGAAACGGCCAGTGGCCCGTCGCTGACGCACACCGAGGACGCGCGAAGGCGTGTGGCCCTCGAACACAGCGGAACGCTCCTGGTGGATCTCCTGTGCGCCCTGGAACCCCTTGAGGAGGAGCTGCGGCGGTTCTTCGACGCACGCGATCGTGCCGAAACGTTTCCCACGTGACTCCGCCGTCCGCATCGCCGAAAGACACCCCATGGACCACGGTCATCCGCTCAGCACTCCGCAGGACCTGTACGCAGCGCCCGGCGGCGGCCCCTTCGTGGGGGCGGCCTGGGACTACCTGTTCGTCGACGTGCCCGGCCCGCGCGGGTCGCTGGACGACGCGTACGGGACGGGCCGTGCGGACGGCAGGCAGGACGTGTACGACGCGTACGGCGGACCGGACTCCTGGCCCGCCTCGCAGGTCGTCGCGGGGCTGGACGCGGAGCTGACCCGGCTCCTGGAGTCCGCCGCGGAGCACTCCGCGGCCACCCGCGAGACGCTCTCCGCCGCGCCCCCTGCGTCCGCCGCGCCTCCGGCGCCCCCGGCGTCCGCCGCGACCCCGGCATCCCCCGCGCCCGCCCCGCCCCCCGCGTACCTCCCGCACGGAGGCCCGGACGGCCGGGCCGCCGGGAAGACGGGACACCCGGCGTTCCCCGGGTTCGGCCCCCCGCCCGCCCTCACGTCCGGCAGCGCCCGCCACCGCAGGCGGCGGCTGCGCGGCGGGGCGGCGGACGGGCTGCTGCCCTGGCGGCGCACGGTCAGCTGGGTCACCGCCGTCCTCACGGCCCTGCTCGTCCTCACGATGAGCGCGCTCGGCGCGCTGCTCTCCTACGAACCGCTGGAGCACCTCGCCGCCACAGCCGCGCCCGCGGGCACGGCCCGGCTGTGGCCCCTGCTGGTGTACGGGCCGTGGCTGGTGGCGTCGCTGTCCATCCTGCGGGCAGCCGTGCACCGCCGCCGGGCCACGCACTCGTGGTGCGTCGTCGTGCTGTTCTCCGCCATCGCCGTGACGCTGTGCGTGGCGCACGGCCCGCTGACCCTGCCCGCCATCAGCGTGGCCGGGCTGCCCCCGGTGGCGGCGCTGCTCTCGTTCCACCAGCTCGACCGGCAGATCCGGCTCGTCCTGCCGCTCGCCCCGGCGCGGCACGCGGCGCCCGCGCGCCGCTGAGCCGCGCCGGACGGTTTCCCGGAGACCGCGGAATCCGTTACAGCACGCGGTCCTTGAGGACGGGGAACTGCTCGCGGACCTCGGCGACGCGGGCGGGGTCGAGGTCCGCGGTGACGATCTGCTCGGTGGCGTCCAACGCCTCCGCGAGCGTCTCACCCCAGGGGTCGAGGACCGCGCTGCGGCCCGCCTGGGGGACGCCCGCGTGGCTGCCCGCCGTGCCGCAGGCCAGCACGTAGCACTGGTTCTCCACGGCGCGGGCGCGGGCCAGGAGCGTCCAGTGGCCGGTGCGGGCCGCGGGCCACCCGGCGGGGACGACGAGGAGCTGGGCGCCCGCGTCCGTCAGCGCGCGGAACAACTCGGGGAAGCGCAGGTCGTAGCAGGTGGCCAGGCCGAGCGTGGTGCCGGCCGCCGGTGCCGTCACCGGGCTCGTCCCGGCGGACAGCAGGGTGGCCTCGCCCCGGTCGAAGCCGAAGCGGTGGATCTTGCGGTAGGTGGCGGCCAGGGTGCCGTCGGGTGCGAAGAGCAGCGAGGTGTTGTAGAGGGCGCCGTCCGGGGCGCGTTCGATCACGGACCCGGCGTGCAGCCACACCCCCGCGTCCCGCGCCGCCTCCGACATGACCTCGGCGGTGGGACCGCCGGGTACGGGTTCGGCTTCGGCGGCGAAGCGCTCGAAGGCGAAGGCGCCGACCGGCCACAGTTCCGGCAGGACGACGAGGTCGGAACCGCTGAGGGAGCGGACGAGCGAAGCCGCCCGGGAGCGGCGGGCGTTGACCGGCTCGTCCGGGTCGACGCCGAGCTGGATGAGCGAAGTGCGCACTGGGACACCTTCCGTGCGGCGGGGGTCGGCTCCGGGCGCCAGGCCACGCGACGAAGCGCCTACGATCGTCACCCGAAAGCGGTGCCCGGGTGCCCTGACGCAGACTAACTTGAGGGGCACCCGCATTGCGAAAGATCCGTACCGTTGCCACGAGGGGTCCCGTGACCGAGCACCCGAGCATTCAACCCTATGTTGACGCCTGGACTCACTCCATCGACGCGATATCCGAGCTGGTGCAGCCGCTGGTGGAGGGCGAGTGGAACCGCGCCACGGCGTGCCCGGGGTGGTCGGTGCGCGATGTCGTCTCGCACATCATCGGCATCGAGTGCGAGCTGCTGGGCGATCCGCGTCCCATCCACACCCTCCCGCGCGACCTGTTCCACGTCACGGACGAGACCAGCCGCCGCATGGAGGTGCAGGTGGACGTGCGGCGTCACCACACCGGTCCGGAGATGACCAGCGAGCTGGAGTACACCGTCATCCGCCGCTCGCGGCAGCTCCGCAACGACAAGCGCGGCCCGGAGGCGAAGCTGCGCCACCCGCTCGGGCACGAGGTCACGGTGGAGGAGCTGCTGCGGGAGCGGGCGTTCGACGTGTGGGTGCACGAGCAGGACATCCGGCGCGCGCTCGGCCGTCCCGGGAACCTGGACTCGGCCGGCGCGTACGTCGCCCGGGACATGCTGGTCGACGCGCTGCCCGAGGTCGTCGCGCGCCGGGCCTCGGCGCCGGCGAACTCGGCCGTCGTCTTCGACGTGGGCGGCCCCCTGGAGTTCATGCGCACGGTGCGGGTGGACAAGGAGGGCAACGGCACGGTCAACGGCAGCCCCTCGCTGGGCCCCGCCGTCACCTTCACGCTGGACTGGGAGACGTACGTGCGCCTCGCGTGCGGCCGGGTGCGGTCCGCCGCCGTCGCCGACCGGGTCAAGGTGGAGGGGGACCAGCCGCTGGCCGAGGCGATCCTGGGCCGGTTCGCCGTGACGCGCTGAGGCGGCGCCCGCCGCACGCCGGAACGCGGTGGCTCACGCCGGAACGTGGACCGCCTCGACGCGGCTGGCGACGATCCGCTCGCGCTCGCGGCGGTCGGCCCGCTTCCGCAGCCGCAGGATCTGGCTGAGCCCGAGGGCCTGGAGGACGAACACCGCGGCGAAGGCGACACGGAAGTCGTCGCCGGTCAGGTCCAGCAGGACGCCGACGGCCAGCAGCGTCGTCATGGAGGCCGTGAAGCCGCCCATGTTGACGATGCCCGAGGCGGTGCCCTGGCGCTCGGGCGGGTTGGCGGGGCGGGCGAAGTCGAAGCCGATCATGGACGCGGGGCCGCAGGCGCCCAGCACGACGCACAGCACGACCAGCACCCACAGCGGTGCCTGCCCGGGCCACAGCAGCACGGCGGCCCACAGCAGCGCGGTGGCGGCGATGGTGCCCAGCGCGATGGGCGCGCGGGCGTGGTGGTGCCGGGCGATGGTCTGTCCGTAGACCAGGCCGATGACCATGTTGGACAGCACGACGACGGTGAGCAGCGTGCCCGCGCCCGCCACGTCGAGGCCCTGGGCCCGGACGAGGAACGGCAGCCCCCACAGCAGGAGGAAGACCATCGCGGGGAACTGGGTGGTGAAGTGCACCCACATGCCGAGCCGGGTGCCCGGCTCGGCCCAGGCCGCGGCGATCTGCCGCCGCACGTAGCCGCGGCCGCCGGGCCGTTCGGCGCCCGCCGCGTGGCCCGCGGGCTGGTCCTTGAGGAAGCACAGCACCAGCAGCAGCGCGAGGACGCCCGCCGCCGCGCTGCCCGCGAAGGTGGGCGTCCAGCCGTAGGCGGCCAGGACGCGGGCGAGGACGAGGGTGGTGACGAGGTTGCCCGCCATGCCGATGAGCCCGGCGAGCTGGGCGACGAGCGGCCCGCGCCGCGCGGGGAACCAGCGGGTGCCCAGCCGCAGCACGCTGATGAACGTCATCGCGTCGCCGCAGCCGAGCAGGGCCCGGCAGGCGAGGGCGACGGGGTAGGAATCGGCCAGCGCGAAGCCGAACTGGCCGGTGGTGAACAGCACGATGCCCAGCGCCAGCACCTTGCGGGTGCCCCAGCGGTCCACCAGCAGGCCCACGGGGATCTGCAGGCCCGCGTACACCAGGAGCTGGAGGAGGGAGAAGGTGGAGAGCGCGGAGGCGCCCACGTCGAAGCGGTCGGCGGCCTCGATCCCGGCCACGCCCAGGCTCGTCCGGTAGGTGACGGCGACGAAGTAGACGCTGACGCCGAGGCCCCACATGGCCATGGCGCGTCCGCCCCCGGGGGGTTCCGGGGACGGCCGCGGCGCGCGTATGTGCCCCGGCGTCGTCATCGGTCGCCCCGCAGCAGCCCGTGCACGGAGCTGACGTGGCGGTGGACGGCGCGGGCGGCGGCGTCGGCGTCGCCCGCGCGCACGGCGGCGAGGATCTCGGCGTGCTCGGCGATGTTCTTGGCCACCCGCTCGGGGTGCGCGTGCATCACGGCGACGCCCATGCGGAGCTGGCGGTCGCGGAGCTGGTCGTAGAGCCGGGTGAGGATCTCGTTGCCGGTGCTGCGCACGAGCGCCGCGTGGAAGGCCCGGTCGACGGCGGCGACCTCGGCCAGGTCACCGGCCTCCGCGAGGACCCGCTGCCGCTCCAGCAGCCCGGCCAGCTCCTCGACGAGCCCCGGCGGCGGCGGCGCGGCCCTGCGGGCGGCGTGCTCCTCCACGAGCAGCCGCGTCTCGACGACGTCGCCGATCTCCTGGGCGGAGACGGGCAGCACCAGCGCGCCCTTCTTCGGGTAGAGCCGCAGCAGCCCCTCGGCCTCCAGGCGCAGCAGGGCCTCCCGGACGGGGGTGCGGGAGACGCCGACCGCCTCGGCCAGTTCCCCCTCGGTGAGCAGCATCCCGCCCTCGTACCGCCGCTCCAGTACGGCCTGCTTGACGTGCGTGTACACCCGTTCGGCGGCGGGCTGCCGCCGTGCGGGGACGGCGTCGGCCGCCGCTTTGGCGGGCGGCGGCTCGGCGGAGGGCGTGAGCCGGGAGGCGACGGAGGAGGGCACGCGCACATCTTAGATACATCAGGTATCCGTGCGCCCGTCCGTTCCGCGATGCGGACGCTCCCCGGATGGGGCGGTTTCCGCCCTCCCGCAACTTGTTCCCCAGCTGTCACACTGCACGGGTTCCGAACGGCACTGGACCGACCCCCGCCTGGCACACCCCCCGTCAACGCCAGAGAGGATCAGTGGTGACCATGGTTTCGCGTGCTCCAGCCGCCGCCGAGGAGGGCACCGGGCCTCCGGACGGCACCGGCCGCGCCCGCAGGGCGCTCAGGGCCGATCTGCGCGCCGCCGTCCCCGACGCGCTCGCCGCCCTGCTCGTGACCGCCTCCGTGTTCGTCTTCCTGTACGTGCGCGTGGACGCCGGGACGTCGGACACCCTCGTCGTGATGCCGTTCCTCGCGGACGCCGGGACGTACTGGATGTACTGGCTCAGCCAGGCGTTCGGCTGGGCCGGACTGCTGTGGGCGTACCTCACCGTCGTGCTCGGCCTGCTGGTCTCCGGCACCCGGCCCGGCTGGCTGCGCCGCGTGTCCCCGGCCCGGCTGGAGCGGCTGCACCGCACGACGAGCCTCAGCACGATCGCGCTGATGTTCGCCCACGCCCTCGCCTTCGCCGCCGAGCTGGTGCGGTACGAGGCGGAGCTGGCCTGGGGCAGCCGGGTGTGGACCGCCTTCGTGGACAGCTTCGTGCCCGGCGGCTACGACTCGGGGACCGGCCAGATCGCCATACCCATCGGCCAGGGCGCGCTGTACCTGGCCGTACCGCTGGGCCTGCTGTTCTACGTGCGGCAGCGCATCGGTCCGAAGCTGTGGCGGGTGCTGCACCGCTTCGTCATCGTCACCTACGTGCTGAGCGTGTGGCACACCCTGCTGTACGGCACCAACGTCTGGTACGACGGCTGGCCGCGCACGGCCCTGTGGCTGCTCCAGATCCCCCTGGCGCTGCTCCTGCTGGACCGGCTGATGCGCCCGGCCCGGCGTGCGGAGCGGCTGGGCGCGCCGGGCGCCGGTCCCCGGCGCGCGGCGGGCTGGGGCGTGCGGCTGCTGGGCCGGGTCGCGGTGGCGGCGGTGGTCGTCGCGCTGGTCGCCGTCGTGGTCTCCGGGCGCGACGGCGGCCGGGAACGGCCCGCGCCCGAGCCGGCCGCGCCCGCCGCCCAGACGGACGGCTGAGGCGGGCGGCCCGGAGCGGCGGGCGGTTCCCCGGGGCGGCGGCGCCCCGGGGAACCGCCCGCGCTCAGCGTTCCCGGACGGCGCGCAGGAGGAGCCGGTCGGCGTGCTCGTCGTAGGGCCGCCCGTCGAAGCCGCCGAAGACCTCCACCGCGTCGAAACCGGCCTGGACCGCCATCGCCCGCAGCTCGGCGGCGCTGTAGACGAACCACTCCAGCCGCTCGCGCCTGACCCGGTCCCCGCGCACCAGCACCCAGTCGCTGCGCAGCCGCGTCCACGCGTCCAGCGCGGTGTCCGTCTGCACCAGCAGCTCGTCCTCGCCGCGTTCGATCACCTTGGGCGTGAGCACCTTGCGGGCCAGGATCTCCTTGCCCGCGACGTCCAGCACCAGCTGCCCGCCGGGCACCAGGCTGTCGTGCAGCGTGCGCAGGACGCGCAGGTTGTCGGCCGGTTCGGGGAAGTAGCCGAACGACGTGAAGAGGCTGAGGGCGACGTCGAAGGAGTCCGGCTCGGCGTACTCCAGCACGTCCGCCTCCACGAGGCGGGCCTTCGTCCCCGCCTCCGCGCAGGCCCGCGCCGCCCGCTCCAGCAGGACGGCGCTGCGGTCCACGCCGGTCACCCGGTGTCCCAGGCGGGCCAGCGGCGCGGTGAACACCCCGGCGCCGCAGCACAGGTCCAGCACCCGGCTGCCCGGCGCGAAGCGGAGCAGCGGCGACTCCGCCAGCAGTTCCCGGGCCTGGGTGAAGCGCGCGGGTGAGAACAGGATGTCGTAGAAGTCCGTCCAGAACGCGTCGTCCTCGTACCAGTCCTTCGTCGGGGTCATCTCGTGGCCACCGTCCCTTCCGCGTGATCGCTTCCGCCCTTGCCGGACCCGCGCGCCACCAGGAGCAGCAGCGGCGGGAGCAGTACGCACTGGGCCGCCGCCGCCAGCCAGAACAGCCCGGTGTTCCCCGCGTCGTCGGCCAGCCGGTAGAGCTGGCCGCCCAGGACGCCGCTGGTGAAGGCGCCGATCCCGGCGGCCAGGCGCTGCTGCCCGAAGACGACGGCGTCCGAGCGCGGGGAGCGGGCCAGGGCCTCCAGGTCGTTCCTGAGGAACAGCACGATGTCCCCCGCCGTGATCAGCACGGCACCGGCCAGGACCGCGGCGTGGCTGCCTGCGGAGAGCACGGCCAGCCCGGCGGCGAGCAGGGCGAAGCCGAGCACCAGGGCGCGCGCGTAGGGCAGCCGCCCGATCCAGCCCGCCGCGGGCGGCTGGCCCACGATGACCAGGGCGAAGCAGGTCAGCAGCACCAGGCTGTAGAAGGTGGTGGAGGCGCGGGCCACGGCGAAGACGGCCAGGTAGTGCTGGAAGAAGAAGTACAGGTGGAAGGCGAGGGCGGTCGCGGCGAACGGCAGCGGGCGCACGCCGCGCAGCACCCCGCCCAGGCCCCCGCCGCCCGCCCGGCCCGGCGCCGCGGCCGGGGGCACCGCGGCCGCGGCGCCCGGGACCTCGGACGTCCCGCCGCCCGCCCGGTCCGCGCCGCCCGGTTCCCGCTGGCCGCTCCCGGGCTCCGGCGGCAGCCGCAGGTGCCCCGCCGTGACGGCGAGGAAGACGGCGACGACGGCGCAGAACAGGGCGCCGGGCGCGGAGAGCACGAACGGTCCGGCGATCAGGGGGCCGAGCGCCATGCCCGCGTTGAGCGCGGCGTTGCCCACGGAGAGGAACAGCGGGCGCCGCGCCTCGTCCACGCCGTGCACCAGGTACGCCTTGTTCGCGGGCAGGTACAGCGCCGCGCCGCAGCAGGTGAGGACGAGCGCGGGCACCGCGAGCGGCGGCCAGCGCAGCGCGGCCAGGAAGCCCAGGAAGCCCGCGCAGCGGATCACCAGCGCCCAGATCATCGTGCGGCGCAGTCCGGCGCGCTCGGCGAGCGCGCCGCCCAGGACGCTGCCGGAGAACTGCACGAGGGAGGCGACGGCCAGCACCCAGCCCACCGTCCCCAGGCCCATGCCGAGGCGCTCGTGCAGGAAGACGGACATGAACGGCAGCACCATGAAGCTGCCCAGCGGGATGAGGAACGAGCTGAGCAGCAGGAACCGCACGGGCCCCGGCAGGCGGGGGAGTTCGTGCCGCAGCGTGCCGGCGGCGCCCGTCCGGCCCTCAGCCACCGGCGGTCGGCGCGGTGCGCACCCGGACGGCGTTCGCGGCGGCGACCGCCCGGTGCGTGGCCAGCTCGGCCGTCTCCCCCTCGGCGTAGACGATCCCGGCGTAGCCCCGGCTGTCGGTCAGGTGCTCGACGAGGTCGCCCGGCGCCTTCGTGGGGTACCAGGCGGGCTCCCCGGGCAGGTCGGCGAACCGGTCGAGTCCGTCGACGCCGGTCAGGGTCCCGGGACGCTCCGGGTAGGCGAGCACGAAGGCGACCGCGGGCCCGCCGGGCAGCGTGGCGTCCATCAGGTCGGGACGGCGGCCCAGCGCCGTCTCCAGGACGGCGCGCTGCACGTTGTAGCCGAGCGCGCGGCACATGCCCTCGGCGACGAGCGCGCCGCCGATGCGCGGGTTGACCTCGACGATCTCGGGGCCGCGGCGGGTGAGGACGAACTCGACGTGCGCGAAGCGGTCGGTGTAGCCGAGCGCGGCGAGCACGTCGCCCAGCCAGGTGGCCAGCCCGGTCAGGACGGGCTCGGGGAAGGCGACGGGGAAGGCGGTGATCTCCTCGCGGAACAGCGGCTCGGCGGACATCAGGCGGCTGGAGACGCCCAGCAGCCGCGTCTCGCCGCGCCAGCTCAGCGTCTCGGCGCTGTAGACGGGGCCGGGGGAGAACGGTTCGGCGAACAGCTGTCCGGCCACCCGCCGCCCGGCGGCCTCGCGCAGGGCGGCCCGCGCCTCCTGCGCGTCGCGGACCAGCCAGACGTTCTGGCTGCCGGTGCCCGCGGAGTCCTTGACGACGGCGGGGAAGCCGGTCTCCTCGGCCAGCAGGCGCAGCAGACCGGCGGCCTCCGCGTCGTCCGGCGCGGCGGGCAGCGGCAGGGACCGGCCGCGGCTGAGCCCGGCCGCCCACAGCCGGTCGCGCACCCGGGCCTTGTCCTTCATGAGTTCCAGCACGGGCCTCTCCAGGCCCGGCAGGCCCAGGCGCGCGGTGAGTTCGGCGCCCGCCAGCAGCCAGGTGTCGGTGGAGCCGATGAGGCCGCGCAGGCCGGGGAGGTGTTCCAGTTCCCGCGCAGCGGCGTCCACGTCGAAGGTGTCGACCCGCACGACGTCCAGGGCGCCGTCCGGCAGCCGGTCCAGCTCGTGCCGGTAGTACCCGGGGTCACGGGTGAGCAGCGCGATCCGCTCGCCGAGCCCGTCGGCGGCCCGGACGAGGCTGCCCAGGCCGAAGGTGAGGGATTCCAGACAGGCGACGGTCACGGGGCGGCCTCCTCGCGGGGTACCGGGTAGGGACTGCGGCGCCACGCCATCACGGACCAGGGCATCGACAGGTCCGTCAGCGTGCTGATCTCCTTGGGGTGCAGCGTGTGCGGGTCCGGCGCCTCGGCGTGCCGGACGAAGACGCGCTCGGCGTAGCGGTGCCCGGTGTCCGCGCCGATGACGACGTGGGTGCGCTCCGGGGCGCGGGCGGCCTCCCAGGCGGCGGCCAGGTGGGCGGCGCCGGTGGATAGCCCGGCGAAGACGGCGTGCTCGCGCAGCAGGCCGACCGCCCCGGCCATGGCGTGCCGGAAGTCCATCCAGTGGATGGTGTCGTACAGGTGGTGCCGGACGTTGTCGAACACGATGGACGAGCCGATCCCGGCGATGATGGCGTCCGGGTCGTGGTGGTGCTCGCTGCCGAACGTGACGCTGCCGAAGGGCTGGACGCCCAGCAGCCGCACCCCCGGCTCCCGGCGGCGGAGCTGCTGCACCAGCCCGCCGGTGGACGCCCCGGAGCCGACGCCGCCGACCACGGTCAGCGGCCAGCCCGCCAGTTCCCTGGCGATCGTGTCGGCGATGTCGCGGTAGCCGAGGTAGTGGATGTCGTCGTGGTACTGGCGCATCCAGTGCACGTCCGGCCGTTCGGCGACGATCTCCTTGACGCGCCGCACCCGCAGCTCCTGGTCGAGCTTCAGGTCGGAGGACGGGGCGACCTGCTCGACGTGCGCGCCCAGCACTTCGAGCTGGGCGCGCGTCGCGGGGTCCACGGTGGTGGAGGCGACGATGTGGCAGCGCATGCCGTAGCGGTGGCAGGCCAGCGCCAGGGCGTAGGCGTAGATGCCGCTGGAGCTGTCCACCAGGGTCTGCCCGGGGCGCACGGCGCCGGAATCCCGTAATCGGCGTACGGCCGCCAGCGCGGAGGCGATCTTCATCGACTCGAATCGGAGCAGTACGACGTTGCGGGCCAGCCGGATCAGGTGCGGTGTCTTGAGGGCGTCGGCGACGTGGTCGTGGATCACGGGCAGCCTCCTCGGGCGAACGAGCACTGGTGGCCGAGCGAGCGGAAGAACGCGGACAGCTCGCCCTTGAGCGCGGGCGGGGGCGGGGCGCTGAACAGGTAGCCGAGCAGTGAGCCGGTGTGGGCGACGAAGACGCCGTCCGCGCCGAACCCCTCGCGGTGGGCGAGCACCTCGTCGAACGCCGCCTTGGGCAGCACCTCCTGGGACAGCGCGGCGCTGGCCGTGGCGGCCCGTGCGACGGCGCGCGCGTCCCCGGCGGTGAAGCCCTTGACCAGGTCGGTCAGCGTGCGGTCGTACTCGGCGTGCCGGCGCTCGTAGTGCGGCAGCAGCAGCGGCGTGACGGCGCCGGTGTCCACCGTGCCCGGTTCGGTGACGAAGGCGGCGTGGAGGGCGGGGCCGGGCCCGAGCCCGCGCACGACGCGGTGCCGGGCGCTCAGGTAGACGGCGAACTCGTCCAGGAAGACGCTGTCCGCCCGTTCGATTCCGGCCAGGATCTCCTGCACGGCGCGGCGGTCCAGCGGCAGCCCGAGAACCCGGCTCGCGCAGCGCAGGCTGGCGACGATGTCGGCCGTGGAACTGGCCATCCCCACGCCGACGTCCAGCTCGGAGTGGGCGTGCCAGCGGCCCGGCGGCAGGGCGCGGCCGTGGCGTTCCAGGAGCAGCCGCACCGCGCGCGCCGACTTCTCCCCTGCGGGCAGCGCGCCCAGGGCGGCGTCACCGTCGGGGACGAAGTACGCCCAGGCGTGCCGGGCCACGGGGAAGGACACGAGCGCGATGTGCCGGACGCCCTCGTACCGCAGCGGGCCCTGGAACAGCTCACCGAGGGTGCCGTGGCAGACGCCGGCGTACGCGCGCGCCGCGCCGCGTCCCGGCGGGGCGCGGCCGGGGCCGCCGTCCGGACTGCCGTCGTGCACCCGCGCCACCGCCGATCGTCGTGTGTCCGAAAGCCGACGGTGAGTATCACAAGGCGCGGAGGGAGAGACCAGACCAGAATTGAGACATTTGTGCCCAGGGTGACCGCAGTGCCGGAGGACACGGGCGCGGGACGCGGGACGCGGACGTGCCGGGGAGCCGCCGGAGCGCACCGGGACGCCCGGCGGCGCGGGGCACACCGGAGCGCGGTGCGGCGGCGGGAGCGGTGCCGGGTGAGGCGGCGGGTGCGGCGGGCGGGGCGGGGGTCAGCCCTGGCGTCCGGTGGAGACGACCAGCGTGATCTTGTCCTCCTCCGGGTCCAGCGGCTCGTACGCCTTGGGCGACTGGCGCAGGACGGTGTTCTTGCCGTAGATGTTCTCGTCCTCGTAGGAGAGGTCGGTGTCCAGCTTCCAGCCCGCCTCGCGGATGCAGTCCTTCACCGAGCCGAGGTGCTTGAAGGTCAGGTCCGGCATCGAGACCTGCTCCTTGTCGTCGTCCTCGTCGAAGAGGTAGTCCCGCGCCTCGGTGCACTTCTCGACGTCGATGGTCTTCGTCTTGTCCTCGTCCTTGAACCCGGCGTTCGCGTCGGTGACCTCGGGCGTCGGCTCCGGCTGCGGACGCGGGTCCTGCCCCTCGCCGCCGGGCTCGGTGGAGGCCACGGCGGACTCGCGCGCCTCCGGCGCGTCCTCGCCGCCGCTGCCCCTGGTCATCGAGACGACGACCACCGCCACGACCACCACCAGCGCGGTGACGGCGGCCACGGCGATCACCGTCGCGTTGCGGCTGCCGCCCCCGCCCCCGCCGGGGCCGTGCCCGGCGGCTCCGGGGCCGTGCGGGCCCTGGCCGGCCAGCGAGTAGGCGGGCGTGGCGTAGCCCTGCTGGCCCGCCGGGTGGCCGGGCGGCGGCGTGGAGGGACCGAAACCGGCCTGCGAGCCCCCGTACGGGCCGGGCTGCGGGAGCGGGTAGCCGGCGTGCGGCTGCCCCAGGGGCACCGTGCCCGGGGGAGGCGGCGTGCCGGTGGCGCTGACCGGCGGGAAGACGGACTGCGAGACGGCGGCCCCGCTGTGCGGCGCGGGCCCGCCGCTGACGATCACCGGTGACCCGCCCGGCACGGCGCCGGACCCGCCGATGCGCAGGCACTCCTCGCGCATCGACTCGGCCGTCGGGAACCGCTCGTTCGGGTTCTTCCGCAGTGCGCGCGCCACGAGCGCGTCCACGGCCGGGGGCACGGCCGCGTTCACCGAGGACGGCGCGACGGGCTCCTCCTGGACGTGCGCGTAGGCGATGGCCAGGGGCGAGTCGGCGTCGAAGGGGAGCCGCCCGGTGAGCAGCTCGAAGAGCATGATGCCGACGGTGTAGAGGTCGGAGCGGGCGTCCACGCCCCGGCCGAGCGCCTGCTCGGGGGAGAGGTACTGCGGCGTGCCGACGACCATGCCCGTCTGCGTCATGGACGTCACGCCGGACTGCATGGCCCGCGCGATGCCGAAGTCCATGACCTTCACCACACCGCGGCGCGTCATCATGACGTTGCCCGGCTTGATGTCGCGGTGCACCAGGCCCAGTTCGTGGCTGGCGTCGAGCGCGGCGAGCACGTCGGCGGTGATCTTCAGCGCCTTCTCGGTGGGCATCGCGCCGAAGGCGCGGACGTCCTCGTCGAGCACGCCCCGCAGCGGCTGCCCGTCCACGTACTCCATGACGATGTAGGGGACCAGCGTGCCGTCGATCGTGTCCTCGCCGGAGTCGAAGACGGAGACGATGTTGGTGTGCGTGAGCTTGGCGACGGACTGCGCCTCGCGCCGGAACCGCTCGCGGAAGGCGGCCTCGCGGCCCAGCTCCGAGTGCAGCGTCTTCACCGCGACCTGACGGTCGAGCACGCTGTCGTAGGCGAGGTGGACGGAGGCCATGCCTCCGGCGCCGAGCAGCTCGCGCAGCTGGTAACGGCCGTTACCGACGGTCCTGCCCTCGAACCCGCCCGGTTGTGCGCCGCCGACGTCGCTCATCTGCCTGCTTCCCCCTTGGCGCCGCAGTCCACCGAAGAACCGGGCTCTGCGCGTGTACGGTTGCTACTGACTGCTCGGGATGTCCCGGATACCGGCCAAGTCTGCCTCAGGGGTGTGACGAGTCAAGCCGCGTGCCCGTTCCGTGACCCGTTGCACGGGATGGTACGTCGGCGCGCGCTGCGCCGGGCCGCAACTTGCCAGCCCGCACCCGAAGCGGATTGGATGGCACTCCATCCCCCCACACGCGCGCCCGCGCCCGGCGGGTTCCAACCATGGCGAGGACTGATGGGACAGACGCACTCCCCGGGAGGCCCAGGTGGCCCCGACGAGCCGGGCGGCGGCGCGTCCGGAGGGGCCCCGGGCCCGTCCGGCCCATCCGGCTCCTCGCGCCCGGGTTCGTCGGACCGGTCCGAAATGTGGGGGAAAAACGGGCTTGTCGGTGACGGCCGGTACCGGCTCACCGGGCGCCTGGGCCGCGGCGGCATGGCGGAGGTCTTCGCCGCCGAGGACGTCCGGCTCGGCCGCACGGTCGCGGTGAAGCTGCTGCGCGCCGACCTCGCCGAGGACCCGACGTCCAAGGCCCGTTTCACCCGCGAGGCGCAGTCCGTCGCGGGCCTCAACCACCACGCCGTCGTCGCCGTCTACGACTCCGGCGAGGACACGATGGACGGCAACACGGTGCCGTACATCGTCATGGAGCTGGTCGAGGGCCACACCATCCGCGAGCTGCTGCACAACGCGGAGCCCCCGCCGCCGGACCAGGCGCTGATCATCGTCTCCGGCGTGCTGGAGGCCCTGGCCTACAGCCACCAGCACGGCATCGTCCACCGGGACATCAAGCCCGCGAACGTCATCATCACGCACGCCGGCGCGGTCAAGGTGATGGACTTCGGCATCGCCCGCGCGCTGCACGGCGTCTCCACGACGATGACCCAGACGGGCATGGTCATGGGCACCCCCCAGTACCTCTCGCCGGAGCAGGCGCTGGGCAAGACCGTGGACGCCCGCTCTGACCTGTACGCCACCGGCTGCCTGCTGTACGAACTGCTGACCCGGCGCCCGCCGTTCACCGGCGAGACGCCCCTGTCGGTGGTGTACCAGCACGTGCAGGACGACCCGGTGCTGCCCTCCCGCGTCGCCGACGTGCCCCCCGAGCTGGACGGGCTCGTCATGCGGTCCCTGGCCAAGGACCCGGACGACCGGTTCCAGTCGGCCGAGGAGATGCGCGGGCTCACCCAGTACGCGCTGCGCCAGCTCCAGGAACAGGGCAGCCACACCGGCGGCCTGTGGAACACCGGGCCCGTCCACACCACCGGGGCCACCGCGGTCGTCGGTGCGGCGGCCGGCGGCCTGGGCACGGGCGACGGCTACGGCGACACGGCCGCCCAGCCCGCGCCGCCGATGCTGCTCGGCCGCCCGGACCGGGACGACGGCGGCTTCGAGGGCGGCGTCCGGGAGACGCGCCGGGGTGGTGGCCTGAAGTACGCGGTCATCTCCTTCTTCGCCGTGCTCGCCGTCGCGGCCGGTGTGCTGTTCGCCCTCCAGAACGCCGGGGGCGGCGAGGACAACAAGAACCCGGTGCCCGCCGAGACGAGCAGTTCGCCCAGCGACGAGGCGGAGTCCAGCCCGGAGTCGTCCCCGGAGGAGTCGCCCGAGGAGACGCCGGAGGAGAGCGGTGACGGCGGCGGTGGCTGGACACCGCCCGACACGTACGACCCGCCGCCCGCCTCGCCCGAGGAGAGCACCGAGGGCTCCTCCAGCCCGACCGGCGAGCCGAGCGACCCGGGCACGACCGGTGGCTCCGCGGGCGTGGACGGCGGCGCCGACGCGGGCGCCGACGGTGGCACGGACGCGGGCGTGGACGGTGGCACGGACGCGGGCGTGGACGGTGGCACGGACGCGGGCGTGGACGGCGGCGCCGACGGCGGCGCGGACGGCGGCACCGGAGAGGCGTCCGGGGGCGCGGGCGGGGAGCCCGGTGGCAACGCGGGAGGCCCCCCTCCGGGTGACAGCACCGGCGCCACCGGCTGACCCTCGTGCCGCACACCGCCGCGCCCCCGGCTCCGTCGGCGCGGACCCTCAGCACACTGTTGCGCCGGTACGGCGCCGGGGAGCCGGTGGCCTGCGAGCCGCTGGCCCACGGACTGCTCAACCGGGGGTACCGCGTCACCACGCCCAAAGGCGTCTTCTTCCTCAAGCACCACCTGGACGGCGACCCCGTCGCCCTGGACCGCAGGCACCGGGCGACCGCGCTGCTCGGCGCGCTGGGCATCCCGGCCGTGCCCCCGGTGTGCGACGCGGACGGGCGCAGCGTCGCCGTCCTGCGCGGACGCTGCTACGCGCTGCACCCCTGGGTGACCGGCCGCCACCGCGAGGGCGCCGAGCTGACCCCCGCCGACTGCCGCCGCCTCGGCGCGCTGCTGGGCCGCGTCCACGAGGCGCTGCGCGCGGTGTTACCGCTGGCCGAGGCCGAACGGGACGCCGGGCACCCCAGCGCGGACCCGGCCGCGACGGAGGCGCTCATCGAGGAGCTGCTCACCCGCATCCGCGCCCGGCACCGGGCCAGGGACACCTTCGACCTGCTGGCCGAACACCGGCTGCGGGAGCGGCGCGCCCTGCTGCGCGAGCACGCCCAGTGCCGTCCGGCGGCGGGCAGCGAACCGGCCGTCGGCTGGGTGCACGGCGACTTCCACCCGCTGAACGTCCTCTACGGGCAGCAGGCCGCCGTGGAGCCGATCGCCATCGTGGACTGGGACCGCCTCGGGGTGCAGCCGCGCGCCGAGGAGGTCGTCAGGGCCGGGGTGATCTTCTTCGTCCGCCCGGACGGAACGCTGGAGCTGTCCAAGGTCAACGCGTACGCCCGCGGCTACCGGCGGGCGGCGGGGGCGGGGGCCGCGGAGCTGGCGGCGGCGGTGTACCGGGTGTGGTGGGAGCGGCTGAACGACTTCTGGATGCTGCGCTGGCACTACCAGCTCCGCGACCGCCGCACCGACCAGCAGTTCCCGGCCGCCGCCGCGCTCGTGCGGTGGTGGACGAACGGCTACGACCGGGTCCGCGACGCGTTCTGCGGCTGACGTCCGCCCGGTCGCCCCGTGGTCGCCGCCGGGTCGCCGTCCGGTCCGCCGGCGGCCTCGTGCGGTCGCCGTGCGGTCGCCGTGCGGTCAGACCTGGGACGCTCACCGCCCCGCCGGGCCCGGCCCCGCCGCCGGACCCTGCCCCTGGCCCTGCTCCGCGCCCGGCCCCGTGCGCAGCCGCGTCACGTAGGCGGCGGCCTGGGTGCGGCGCTCCATGCCGAGCTTGCCGAGCAGGCTGGAGACGTAGTTCTTGACCGTCTTCTCCGCCAGGTGCAGGCGGGCGCCGATCTCCCGGTTGGTCAGCCCCTCACCGACCAGGTCGAGGATGCGGCGCTCCTGCCCGGTGAGCGCGGCCAGCCGCGGATCACCGCCGCCCGGCCCGCGTCCCGCCGGGCCGGCGGGCGCCCCGCGCAGCCGGTCCAGCACCCGCTGGGTGGCCACCGGGTCCAGCAGGGAGCGTCCCGAGGCCACGTCCCGCACGGCGGTCAGCAGGTCCGTGCCGCGGATGTCCTTCAGTACGTAACCGGAGGCCCCGGCCATGATCGCCTCGAAGAGGGCCTCGTCATCGGCGTAGGACGTCAGCATGAGGCAGCGCACGTCCGGGTGACGCGAACGGATCTCCCGGCAGACCTCCACGCCGCTGCCGTCGGGCAGCCGCACGTCCAGCACGGCGACGTCCGGCCGGGTGGCGGCCACGCGCGTCAGCGCCTCGGCGGCCGTCCCGGCCTCACCGGCCACCTCCACGTCCCCGGCCGTCTCCAGCAGCTCGCGCACGCCCCGCCGCACGACCTCGTGGTCGTCCAACAGGAATACGGTGGTTTTCCCGTCGATGCCCACATTCGTCAGTCTCACATACTGATCCGCCGCTTGCTCTTCCCGAGGCCGTACCCCCCGGGATAACGTGCGCTTGTCCCGGGGGCCTGCAAGGCTGTGACCAGTGACGTTCCCGGCTGTATCGAGCCACCCCGCGATTTACTTGGAAATCCAAGGAAAATTGCAGGTCAGGGGTGTTTCGCACCCGTGTGGAGTTACTGGGTAACGTGCCTCCAGCGGGCCGTTCGAACGGGACACCTGTCACCGCTCGGTCCGACCGCGCCGCACCCCACCCCGTGCGCCGTAGCCGCACCGGGCGTGCCGCACTGGCTCATCCGGAGACCCCGGGGGCCGGACAGACGGAGGAGCACACGTGACCGTGGAAAGCACTGCCGCGCGCGGGACGACGCGCCGCGGCAGCGGAGAGGGCGCTCCGGCCGGAGCGCCGGCGGCCGAGTCCGCCGCCCCCGCGAAGAAGGCCCCTGCCCGCAAGGCCCCCGCGAGGAAGGCCCCCGCCCGGAAGGCGGCCGCGAAGAAGACCGCGGAAGCGAACGGCGGACCGGAGCTGGTGCAGCTGCTCACCCCCGAGGGCGAGCGCGTCGAGCACCCCGACTACGCCGTCGACCTGAGCGCCGAGGAGCTGCGCGGCCTGTACCGCGACATGGTCCTCACCCGGCGGTTCGACGCGGAGGCCACCTCGCTCCAGCGCCAGGGCGAGCTGGGCCTGTGGGCGTCGCTGCTCGGTCAGGAGGCCGCGCAGATCGGCTCCGGCCGGGCGCTGCGCGACGACGACTACGTCTTCCCCACCTACCGCGAGCACGGCGTCGCCTGGTGCCGCGGCGTGGACCCGGCCAACCTGCTCGGCATGTTCCGGGGGGTGAACAACGGCGGCTGGGACCCGAACAGCAACAACTTCCACCTCTACACCATCGTGATCGGCTCCCAGACGCTGCACGCCACCGGCTACGCCATGGGCATCGCCAAGGACGGCGCCGACTCGGCCGTCATCGCCTACTTCGGCGACGGGGCCTCCAGCCAGGGCGACGTCGCCGAGGCGTTCACCTTCGCGGCCGTCTACAACTCGCCCGTGGTGTTCTTCTGCCAGAACAACCAGTGGGCGATCTCCGAGCCCACCGAGCGGCAGTCGCGGGTGCCGATCTACCAGCGCGCCCAGGGCTTCGGCTTCCCCGGCGTGCGGGTGGACGGCAACGACGTGCTGGCCGTGCTCGCCGTCACCCGGGCCGCGCTGGAGCACGCCCGTTCCGGGCAGGGCCCGATGCTGGTGGAGGCGTTCACCTACCGGATGGGCGCCCACACCACCTCCGACGACCCCACCCGCTACCGCGCCGACGAGGAGCGGGCCGCCTGGGAGGCGAGGGACCCGATCCTGCGGCTGCGCACCTACCTGGAGAAGCAGGGGCTGGCGGACGAGGAGTTCTTCGCCGCGCTGGAGCGTGAGAGCGAGGAGCTGGGCAGCAGCGTCCGCGAGAAGATCCGCACGATGCCGGACCCCGACACCATGGCGATGTTCGAGCACGCCTACGCCGACGGGCACGCGCTCGTCGACGAGGAGCGCGCCCAGTTCTCCGAGTACCTGGCGTCCTTCACCGACACCGACGCCGCCGAGCAGAAGGGCGCCTGACCATGGCCGACACGAAGACCGCGACGGTCACCAGGATGCCGATCGCCAAGGCCATCAACGAGGCGCTGCGCTCGTCCCTGGACAGCGACCCGAAGGTCCTCGTCATGGGCGAGGACGTCGGCAAGCTCGGTGGCGTCTTCCGCGTCACCGACGGACTCCAGAAGGACTTCGGCGAGGAGCGGGTCATCGACACCCCGCTGGCCGAGTCCGGCATCGTCGGCACCGCGATCGGCATGGCCCTGCGCGGCTACCGGCCGGTCGTGGAGATCCAGTTCGACGGGTTCGTCTTCCCCGCCTACGACCAGATCGTCACGCAGCTCGCCAAGATGCACGCCCGCGCGCTGGGCAAGGTCCGGATGCCTGTCGTCATCCGCATCCCCTACGGCGGCGGCATCGGCGCCGTCGAGCACCACAGCGAGTCGCCCGAGGCGCTGTTCGCCCACGTCGCCGGGCTCAAGTGCGTGTCGCCCTCCAACGCGGCCGACGCGTACTGGATGATGCGGCAGGCCATCGAGTCCGACGACCCGGTGATCTTCTTCGAGCCCAAGCGGCGCTACTGGGACAAGGGCGAGGTGGACACCTCCGCCATCCCCGGGCCGCTGCACCAGGCCCGCGTCGCCCGCGAGGGCTCGGACCTCACGCTGGTGGCCTACGGCCCCATGGTGAAGACGTGCCTGGAGGCGGCCGCGGCGGCCGAGGAGGAGGGCCGCTCCCTGGAGGTCGTGGACCTGCGCTCCATCTCGCCGCTCGACTTCGACACCGTCCAGCGCTCGGTCGAGAGGACCGGCCGGCTGGTCGTCGTGCACGAGGCGCCGGTGTTCCTCGGCGCGGGTGCCGAGATCGCCGCCCGCGTCACCGAGCGCAGCTTCTACCACCTGGAGGCCCCGGTGCTGCGCGTCGGCGGCTTCCACGCGCCGTACCCGCCCGCCCGCCTGGAGGACGAGTACCTGCCGGGGCTGGACCGGGTGCTCGACGCCGTCGACCGCGCCCTGGCGTACTGAGAGGGCTGAGGAGAGTCGTGACGATGACTGCTACTGCGAACGCCCAGCGGTTCCGCGAGTTCCGGATGCCGGACGTCGGTGAGGGGCTCACCGAGGCGGAGATCCTCTCCTGGCACGTGGCGCCCGGCGACGCCGTGACGGACGGCCAGGTGGTGTGCGAGGTGGAGACGGCGAAGGCGGCCGTCGAGCTGCCGATCCCGTTCACCGGGACGGTCAGCGAGCTGCACTTCGGCGAGGGCACGACGGTGGACGTCGGCACCGCCATCATCACCGTGGACACCGACCCGGGTGCGGGGGACCCCGCCCCCGCCGGAGAGGCCGCTCCCGCCGCCGAGTCCGCTGCGACCGCCGCCGAGCCCGCGGAGGCCCGGCCGGAGCCGGAGGAGCCCGAGGACGGCAAGCGGCAGCCCGTGCTCGTCGGCTACGGGGTCTCCACCAGCTCCACCCGGCGCCGCCCGCGCAGGGCCGCCGGGGTGCCCGAGCAGGGCGCGAAGGACGCGCTCCAGGCCGAGCTGAACGGCACCACCCCCGGGGCGCCCGCCCCGGCCGCGCCCACGGCGCCCGCCGCGACGCGGCCGCTGGCCAAGCCGCCGGTGCGCAAGCTGGCGAAGGACCTGGGCATCGACCTGGCCGCCGTCACCCCGACGGGCCCGGACGGGACCGTCACCCGCGAGGACGTCCACGCGGCGGCGGCCCCGGCCGGACCGGCTCCGGCCGCGCCCCGCCCGGCGGAGCCCGCGGCGGCGCCGCGGCCCGCCGCGGCCCCGGCGGGCCAGCGGCCCGCGGCCCCGGCCGTCGAGCCGCAGTCGCTGGCCGCCATCCGGGAGCGCCGGGTGCCGGTCAAGGGCGTCCGCAAGGCCACGGCCGCCGCGATGGTGTCCAGCGCCTTCACCGCGCCGCACGTCACCGAGTTCGTCACCGTCGACGTCACCCGCACCATGCGGCTCGTCGACGAGCTGAAGAAGGACCCGGACATGGCCGGGCTGCGGGTCAACCCGCTGCTGCTGGTCGCCAAGGCGCTGCTCGTCGCCATCCGCCGCAACCCGGACGTCAGCGCGGCCTGGGACGAGGAGAACCAGGAGATCGTCTACAAGGACTACGTCAACCTGGGCATCGCCGCGGCCACTCCGCGCGGGCTGATCGTGCCGAACATCAAGGACGCGCACGCGAAGACGCTGCCGGAGCTGTCCCGCGCCCTGGGCGAACTGGTCACCACGGCGCGCGAGGGCCGGACGGCTCCCGGCGACATGCAGGGCGGGACGGTGACGATCACCAACGTCGGCGTCTTCGGCGTGGACACCGGCACGCCGATCCTCAACCCGGGCGAGTCCGCGATCCTCGCGTTCGGCGCGGTCAGGGAGCAGCCGTGGGTGCACAAGGGGAAGGTCAAGCCCCGGCACGTGACGACGCTGGCGCTCTCCTTCGACCACCGCCTGGTCGACGGTGAACTGGGCTCGCGGGTGCTGGCGGACACCGCCGCCGTCCTGGAGCGCCCGAAGCGCCTGATCACCTGGAGCTGAACAGCCCCGTCCGGCGGGGCGGGGCCTGGCCCCGCCCCGCCGGACGCACGCGGCGTTACAGGTAGGGGCCCGAGCGGCCGGGGCCCTCGGTGGCCGGGTCGTCCGGGAGCGCGCCGGGCGGCAGCGCGCGGCGCATCTGCTCAAGCTGCGCCCGCGCGGCCATCTGCTGCGCGAACAGCGCCGTCTGGATGCCGTGGAACAGGCCCTCCAGCCAGCCGACGAGCTGCGCCTGGGCGATGCGCAGCTCCGCGTCCGTCGGTACGGCGTCGTCCGTGAACGGCAGCGAGATGCGTTCCAGTTCCTCGATCAGCTCGGGCGCGAGACCGTCCTCCAGCTCCTTGAGGGAGCTGCGGTGGATCTCCTTGAGCCGGGCCCGGCTCGCCTCGTCCAGCGGCGCGGACTTCACCTCTTCGAGCAGCTGCTTGATCATACTGCCGATGCGCATGACCTTCGCGGGCTGCTCGACCATCTCCGTCACCGGTACCTCGCGGCCCCCGTCGTCGCCCTCCCCGCCGCCGGGCGTGCTGCTGCCCAGCGCCATGCCGTCCGGGCCGACCACCAGGACGTGCGAGCTCTCCTGCGACCGTTCGTTCATCGGCTGTGTCATACCCCCATTCTGCACACCTGTCCGGCCGCGGACGCGGTCAGTGCCGACGCAGCCGCAGACCCAGGAACGCGAGCCCGAGCCCGAGGGAGGCCAGCCCCGCGCCGAGCGGCAGGACGGGCAGCAGCGGGCCGCCCACGGGGGCCGCCATCGGCGCGGGCGAGGCGTCGTCCGTCCGCTCGGTGTAGTCGGCGTACAGGTCGTAGCTGCCGAACGTCTCCACGGGCTGCTCCGGCAGCGGGACCCAGGAGTGCTCCGGCTCCGGTTCGGGCTGGGGCCGCGCGGTGGTGCGCTGCTCGGCCGCCGCGTTCCGCAGCTCCGTCCGGGTGGGTTCCGGCTCCGGCTCGCCCGTCGGCGGGGTGGAGCCGGGCGCGGGGGAGCCGGAGCCGGTTTCGGTGCCGTCGCCGGACGACGGGGTGGGGTGCGGCGTGGCGCTCGGGGAGGGGCGTCCGGTCGGGAGCGGCGGGCCGTCGGGCCCGGCTCCCGGCTCGGGGGAGAACCGCATGCCGTCCCCGGGGAACGGCCAGGAGGACGAGTGACCCGGTTGCAGGGACCGGCTCGGATCGGGATCGGCGGTGGCCACCGGGGTGGCGGCGACTGAGAGGAGGACCGTGCCGCTGACCAGCACACTGACCGCGTGCGTCTTCACCGTTTCACATCCCTTCGCCCCTCACGGCCCGGCGCGCCCCGGGGGCGTCACACCAGCCGGTGACCAGCGTCACATGTATGTACGTTCCAGGCATCTTGGACGTCAGCTTCCGCGCTGCGTTGCGGGTACCCGGTCATCGCGCGAGTACCACCTTTCCGACGTGTCCGCTTTCCTCCAGCACCCGGTGGCCCTCGGCCGCCTCGGGCAGCGGCAGCGTCCGGTCCACCACCGGGCGCACGCGCCCGGCCGCGACCAGCGGCCACACGTGCTCCCGCACGGCCGCGACGATGGCCGCCTTCTCCTCGGCGGGACGCCCGCGCAGCGAGGTCGCCGTGACGGACCCGCGCTTGGTGAGCAGCGCCCCGAGGTTCAGTTCGCCCTTCACCCCGCCCTGGAGGCCGATCACCACGATCCGGCCACCCACGGCCAGCGCCTGCACGTTCCGCTCCAGGTACTTCGCGCCGATGATGTCGAGGACGACGTCCGCGCCGCGTCCGCCGGTCGCGTCCCGCACCTCGGCGACGAAGTCCTGCTCGCGGTAGTTGACGAGCACGTCGGCGCCCAGTTCGGCGCAGCGCGCCAGCTTCTCCGGGCTCCCGGCCGTCACCGCGACGCGCGCCCCGACGGCCTTGCCGAGCTGGACCGCCATCGTGCCGATGCCGCTGGAGCCGCCGTGCACGAGCAGCGTCTCACCGGGCCGGAGGTGCGCGGCCATGAACACGTTGGACCACACCGTCGCGGTGACCTCCGGCAGCGCCGCCGCCGTGACGAGGTCCACCCCGTCCGGCACCGGCAGCACCTGACCCGCCGGGACGGCCACCCGTTCGGCGTAACCTCCGCCGCTGAGCAGGGCGCACACCTCGTCCCCGGCCGCGAACCCGGAGACGCCGGTGCCGACGGCCGCGATCCGCCCCGAGCACTCCAGGCCGGGGTAGGGCGGCGCGCCCTCGGGCGGCGGGTAGTGGCCCTGGCGCTGGAGCAGGTCCGCACGGTTGACGGCCGTCGCCGCGACGTCGATGAGGACCTCGCCCTCGCCGGCCTCCGGATCGGGTACCTCGCTCCACACGAGCGCTTCGGGGCCGCCGGGCTCGGGAATCGTGATCGCAAACATGGACCGACGCTACCGTCCGTCCGTAGTCCGGCGGTGACCGGCGGGTGCCCGCGTCCTGTCGGGTGTGTGGACCGCGTTCCGCTCGCGCACGTGACCGCCTCCGCCTCTGACTCGCTTCGGGCTGCCGGGAACCCTTCGCCTGCCCCAACGATCGACGGGCATGCGGGGTAGCGGGCCGCGGCGGAAAAAGACGGATCATCACAACGCCCCCCGTCCGCCCGCCACCCCGGCGCGGGCCACGAGGGGACTCAGGCGCCACGTCATCCCTTCGTAGGGGCGGGTATTTGCTGTGACGTGGGAGGCAGTTCGCGGTCACGACTGCGCGAACCCGTCACCCGTTTGACGTGACGCGTGTGGCGGTGTGCTCCCTGCCGGGCGGTAGCTTGAGTGGGCTCACCGAGTGACAGAGGGGACACGAGGGTGACATTGCTGCCTGCTGAGAGCGCGCCCTCTCCGGTCCGGGCGAAGAGCGGCTACAGCGCTGGGGATGGTCAGTGCGTCGAGTGGGCACCGCAGTACGCGGCGGCCACGGGTGAATTCCTGGTGCGGGACAACAAGGACCCGGGCGGGCCGCATCTGCCCCTGACCGCCGAGGGGTTCGCCGGGCTGGTGGCCTTCGCCAGGTCCCACGGCTGACCGGCCGCCCGCCCGGGTCCGGCCCGAGTCCCCCGCGGGCCGGGATCACTGGCCGAGGTCGTCGCGGGGGGTGTGCCAGCTCCGCTTGGCGGGCTGCATCCTGGGCGGCGTGCGCAGTTCGCCCGTGTCGTCCTCGTCGCTCTTGCGCAGTTTCGGCGTCGGCTGCTCCTCGTGCCGGCGCCGGATGACGACGATGCGGTCCAGCGGCTGGAGCTCGGCGGCTTCCGGGTGGTCGTAGGTGAGCAGCCGGTGCCCCCTTATGACCGCGACGACGAGGTCCGGGCAGTCGCGCGGGGAACGGCCCGCCTCCGCCTTGGTGACCGGCCGTTCAGCCAGGGTCAGCCCCTCGCCCTGCTGGATGAGGTCCTCCATGACCTGGCCCGCGCTGGGGCTGATCAGTGACAGGCCCAGCAGGCGGCCCGCGGCCCCCGAGCTGGTCACCACGGAGTCGGCGCCGGACTGCCGCAGCAGCGGCGCGTTCTCCTCCTCCCGCACGGCCACGACGATGTTGAGCGCCTTGTTGATCTGCCGGGCCGTCAGCGTGACCAGCACCGCCGTGTCGTCCCGCTGCGGTGCGATGACGATCTGCCGGGCCCGGTCCAGGCGGGCCCGCTCCAGGACGCTGGAGCGGGTCGCGTCGCCGACGACTCCGGCGAACCCGTCGGCGTTGGCCGCGTCGATCACCTTGGCGCTCGGGTCCACGACCACGATCTGGTCCTTGGTGGCACCGGCCGACAGCAGGGTCTCCGCCGCCGAGCGGCCCTTCGTGCCGAAGCCGACGATGACGATATGGTCGCGCACGGTGGACCTCCAGTGGGACAGCCGCCACTGCTGACGGGTGCGCTCGGTCAGCACCTCCAGGGAGGTGCCGACCAGGATGATCAGGAACAGGACGCGCAGCGGGGTGATGGCGAACGTCGTCAGCAGCCGGGCCGTCTCCGAGGACGGGTAGATGTCGCCGTAGCCGGTCGTGGAGAGCGAGACCGTGACGTAGTACAGCGACTCCAGCAGGGTGACCCCGCCGCCTGCGTTGTCCGTGTAGCCGTCGCGGTCGAAGTAGACGATCACGACGGCCGTGAACAACACGACGTGGGCCATCAGCAGCCGCTTGGCGACTTGGATGAGCGGTCCGGTGAGCTGACGGGGAAGCTGCACCCGGAACGTGTACTCGTCCGCGTAGGCGATGCGCTTCCGACGCGCCGTCAGGGGGTTGCGTAGCTTCATGGTTACGGGGTCACCGGTCAGTTCCGGGGCAGGCCGAGCAGGTGGACATCGGACCCCACGCCGGCGCCGCCGGGTGGGATGACCGCCAGCGCCGTGGCGGAGGCGATCCCCCGGAGCATAGCCGGGCCGTGGAAGCGCAGCGGACGCGCGCTCCCCGCCGCGTGCGCGACGGGGACGAGCCGGGTGTCCCGGGGGTGGCCGTGGACGCGTTCGGTGAGCCGCGCCGTTCCCGGGCCCTCGTGCGGGTCCCGGTCGGCCAGAGTCCGCAGCAGCGGTTCGGCGAGCGTCAGCAGCGCGGAGACGGCGGCGAGCGGGTTGCCGGGCAGGCCCACCAGGTGCCGCCCGTCCGGCAGGGCGGCCAGCAGCATCGGGTGCCCCGGGCGCACGGCGACCTCGTCGACGAGCAGGGTGGCGCCGATCCGCTCCAGCGCGGGCCGCAGGTGGTCGACGGGCCCGGCCGCGGTGGACCCGGTGGTGACAACCACGTCGGTGCCGCCGTCCGCGAGCGCCGCGCGCAGCGCCTCCGCGTCGTCGCTGACGTGCCGGGTGGCGGTGACGTCGGCGCCCAGCGCCGTGAGCCAGGGCGCCACCAGCGGGCCGAGCGCGTCGCGGATCCGGCCGCCGTCCGGCACCCCGGAGGTGAGCAGTTCGCCGCCGGTCACCAGCACCTCGACGCGGGGCCTGCGGGTGACGGCCAGCACGTCGTAGCCGGCGGCGGCGGCCAGCCCCAGCACGGCCGGGGTGACGGCGGTGCCCGCGGGCAGCAGCAGGTCTCCGGAGCGGCACTCCTGGCCGCGGGGACGGATGTCGGTGCCCTGCGCGGGCGTGGCGGCGGCGCTGAGCCGCCCCTCGCCCGCGAAGCCCCGCTCGCTGCGGAGCACCGCGCTGGTGCCCGCCGGGACGCGGGCCCCGGTGGCGATGGGGACGGCGTGCCCGTCTGGCAGCCGTCCCGGCGCGTCGCCCGCGCGGACGCCGTGCCCCGCCTCGTCGAGCGTCCACGGGCCCGGGCCGGAGACCGCCCAGCCGTCCATGGCGGCGGTGTCGAAGGCGGGCAGGTCGGTGAGGGCGGGCAGCGGCTCGGCGAGCGTGTGGCCGAGCGCGCGGGCCAGCGGCAGTTCCACCGGTTCGCCGGGGCGGGCGGCGCTGCGCGCGAGGACGCGCGCCTCGGCCCACGGCGTGCCCGGGGGACGCGTGTCGTGGTGCCCGTGCGTGCCGCTGCCGTGCGGGGCCCGGCCGCCTGTGCCGTGGCCGCCGCGCGGATCACCGGGGGCGTAGGCGGGGGGCGGCGGCACGGGGTGGGTCACGGCGGAGAGCCCGGCCTGGCCGTTGGCGAGGGCGAGGGCGTCGTCGAAGTCGTCGCTCATGGCCGTCAGCCCGCGTCGTCCGGTCGGCTGCCCGTGCCCGTGCCTGTGCCGCCGGGCGGGGAGCCCGGCGCCTCCGAGGCCCAGCGTGCGGCGAGGGCGGCGGCCTTGCGGGCCGCGACGGCGATGTCCCCGGGGGAGCCGCCCGCGCGGGCGGCGGCGTAGCCCACGAGGAACGTGGTCAGCGGCGCGGCCGGGCGGGCGACGCCGTGGGCGGCGTCCCGGGCGAGGTCGAGTACGGCGGCGGTGTCGACGTCGAGTTCGAGGCCGAGTTCCGCCTTGACTGCGGTGGTCCATTCTTCCAGCACACGCCCATGCTCCCTGATGCGGGCGCGGGCGGCGGCGACGTCCTCCCAGGTGTCGCAGTCCAGCGGGGTGCCGCCGCCGTCCTCGTGGGCCGCCGGGACGCGGCGCAGGGCCAGCGCCGTGGTGAGCAGCCGCAGCGGCAGGTGGTCCAGCCGTCCGTGCTCGGCGGCCAGCAGGGCCAGCTCGCGGCGCAGCGGTTCGGCCCGGTAGGCGGCCAGCAGCGGCTGGTCGCGGCCGTCGTGGACGGCCAGCGCGCACTCGGCGTCCGGCGCGGCGGCCAGGTCCGCGCACAGCCGGTGCGCGGACCGCTCGGTGAGGAACGGCAGGTCGGCGGAGAGCACGAGCACGGTGGGACCGGTGACGTGGCGCAGACCGGCGGCCAGCGCGGGGAGCGGGCCGCCGCCCGGCCGCTCTTCCCGGGTCCAGGTGACCGGGCGTCCGGTGGGGCGGCGCGGGCCCACGACGACCGTGCGTCCGGCGCCCGCGCAGGCCGCGAGCGTCCGGTCGAGCAGGGTGCGTCCGCCCACGGTGACGGACGGTTTGTCCGCGCCGCCCAGCCGGCGGGCGGCGCCGCCGGCCAGGACGATCACGTCGTACGGTTCGCGGGTCACGCCCTAGAGGGTACGGAGGAGCACCGCGGGCTGTTCCACGCAGTCGGCGACGTAGCGCAGGAAGCCGCCCGCCGTGCCGCCGTCGCACACCCGGTGGTCGAAGGTGAGGGAGAGCTGCACGACGTGCCGCACGGCCAGCTCGCCCTGGTGCACCCAGGGCTTGGGGACGATGCGGCCGACGCCCAGCATGGCCGCCTCCGGGTGGTTGACGATCGGGGTGGAGCCGTCCACACCGAAGACGCCGTAGTTGTTGAGCGTGAAGGTGCCGCCGGTCAGGCCGGCCGGGGAGAGCCGGCCCAGCCGGGCGGCCTCGGTGAGCCGCGCCATCTCCGCGCTCAGTTCCCCGGCGCCGAGCCGGTGGGCGTCGCGGACGACGGGCACGACCAGGCCGCGGTCGGTCTGCGCCGCGAACCCCAGGTGGACGCCGGGCAGCCGGACCACCTCGCGGGCGGCGGTGTCCACGGTGGCGTTCAGCTCGGGGAAGCGGGCCAGTGCGGCGGTGCAGATCCGGCCGAGCAGGGCGAGCAGGGAGACGGGCGGCCCGGCGGCGTTCATGGCGTGGCGGGCGTCGCGCAGGCCGGTGGCGTCGGCGTCCACCCAGCACGTCGCGTCGGGGATCTCCCGGCGGCTGCGGGTCATCTTGTCGGCGACGGCGCCGCGTACGCCCCGGAGCGGGACGCGCTCGCCCTCGGACGCGGCGGCCCGGGACGCGGGTGCCCCGGGCGCGGCGGCCCCGGCTGCGGGTGCCCCGGGCGCGGCGGCCCCGGCTGCGGGGGCCTCGGGCGCGGCGGGTGCCGCGCCGTCGCCCGGCGCCCGTGCGGTCCGGGCGGCCTGCTCGACGTCGGCGCGCAGGATCAGGCCGCGCGGTCCCGAGCCGGTGACGTCGTGCAGGTCGATGCCGCGTTCGCGGGCCAGGCGCCGGACGAGGGGGGAGATGACGGCGAGCGGCGCGCCGCCGGGGGCCGCGCCGTCCCGGGCCACGGGGGCCGCCGGTGCGGCCGGTGCCGGACGGGACGCGGGGGCCGCGTCGGCGGGGGCGGAAGCGGTGGCGGCGGGTACGACCGCGCGGCGGCGACGGCGCGGGGCGCCGCTGGTGCCGTACCCGACGAGCACGTTCCCCGAGCCGGAGTCCCCCGGCGCGGGTTCCGGCTCCCGCCCGGCGGGCGCGTCCGGCTCCCCCCGCCCGGTCTCCGCCGAGGGCGCCGAGGCCACCGTCACCAGCGGGCTGCCGACCGGCACCTCCTGCCCCACCTCGCCGAACCGCGCGGTGACCACGCCCTCGTACGGGCACGGCACCTCCACCACGGCCTTGGCCGTCTCGACCTCGACCACCGGCTGGTCCACGGCGACCACGTCGCCGACCTCCACCAGCCAGCGGGTGATCTCCGCCTCCGTCAGGCCCTCACCCAGGTCCGGCAGCGTGAACTCGTGCACCTGCGGCATCAGCGTCCGCCCCCTTCCGTCCACTCCGACTCCCACTGGAGCCGTGCGACGGCGTCCAGCACGCGGTCCACACCCGGCAGGTGGTGGCGCTCCAGCATCGGCGGCGGGTAGGGGATGTCGAAGCCGGTCACCCGCAGCACCGGCGCCCGCAGGTAGTGGAAGCAGCGCTCGGTGACGCGGGCGGCGATCTCGCCGCCGGGGCCGCCGAAGCCGCCGGACTCGTGGACGACGACGGCCCGCCCGGTCCGCCGCACCGAGGCGGACACGCGCGCGTCGTCGAAGGGCACGAGCGAGCGCAGGTCCACGACCTCCAGGTCCAGGCCGTCGGCGCGGGCCGCCTCGGCGGCCTCCAGGCAGACCGGCAGCGAGGGGCCGTAGGTGATCAGCGTGGCGGAGGTGCCGGTGCGCCGGACGGCGGCCTCGCCGACCGGCGGGACGGACGCGGGCGCCCCGGGGTCCCAGTCCTCCTTGGACCAGTAGAGCCGCTTGGGCTCCAGGAAGACGACCGGGTCGTCCGAGGCGATGGCCGCGCGCAGCATGCCGTAGGCGTCGGCCACCGTCGCCGGGGTGAGCACGTGCAGGCCCGGGGTGGCGGCGTAGTACGCCTCGGAGGAGTCGCTGTGGTGTTCCACGCCGCCGATGCCGCCGCCGTAGGGCACCCGGATGGTGATCGGCACGGGCAGGGCGCCGCGCGTGCGGTTGCGCATGCGGGCGACGTGCGAGACGAGCTGTTCGAACGCCGGGTAGGCGAAGGCGTCGAACTGCATCTCCACCACCGGCCGCAGCCCGTACATCGCCATGCCGACGGCCGTCCCCAGGATTCCGGCCTCGGCCAGCGGGGTGTCGGTGCAGCGCTCCGGGCCGAACCGGGCCGTCAGCCCGTCGGTGACCCGGAAGACGCCGCCGAGCGCGCCCACGTCCTCGCCCAGCACGTGCACGGCCGGGTCGGCGGCCAGCGCGTCGTGCAGCGCCCGGTTGAGCGCGCGGGCGAACGGGACGGGTTTGCGTCCGGCCGCCGCCGCGCCGGCCGGGCGCGGGCCCTGGCTGGTCGCTGTGCTCACCGGACGTCCCCCTCGCCGCTGCCGTCCGCCTCGGCCTCCGCCGCCAGCTCGGCGCGCAACTGCTCGGCCTGCTCCCGCAGCTGGCTGGTCTGCTCGGCGTAGACGTGGTCGAACAGGGCCATCGGGTCGAGCGCGGGGGGCGTGTTCATCCGGCTGCGCAGGTCGGCGGCGAGTTCCTCGGCGGCGTCCCGGGCGGCGGCGACCAGGGCGTCGTCGAGCAGGCCGCGCGCGGTCAGCTCCGCCTCCAGCAGGGTGACGGGGTCGTGCTCGCGCCACCGTGCCACCTCGTCGTCGTCCCGGTAGCGGGTGGCGTCGTCGGCGTTGGTGTGCGCCTCGATCCGGTACGTCACCGCCTCGACCAGCGTGGGGCCGTCGCCGCGCCGGGCGCGGGCCACCGCCTCCGTCAGCACCTCGTGCACGGCGGCCACGTCGTTGCCGTCCACCAGGCGGCCGGGCATGCCGTAGCCGACGGCCTTGTGGGCGAGCGTCGGGGCGGCGGTCTGCCGGTCCAGCGGGACGGAGATGGCGAAGCCGTTGTTCTGCACCAGGAAGACGACGGGGCAGCGCCACACGGCGGCGAAGTTGAGCGCCTCGTGGAAGTCGCCCTCGCTGGTGCCGCCGTCGCCGACGAGCGCGAGGGCGACGGTGTCGTCGCCGCGCAGCCGGGCGGCGTGCGCGAGCCCCACGGCGTGCGGGAGCTGCGTGGCCAGCGGGGTGCACAGGGGGGCGATGCGGTGTGCGCGCGGGTCGTACCCGGTGTGCCAGTCGCCGCGCAGCAGCGTGAGCGCCTGGACGGGGTCGAGTCCGCGGGCGACGGCGGCGAGGGTGTCGCGGTAGCTGGGGAACAGCCAGTCCTGCTCGGCGAGCACCAGCGCGGCGGCGACCTCGCACGCCTCCTGGCCGGTGGAGGACGGGTAGACGGCGAGGCGGCCCTGCTGGGTGAGGGCGGTGGCCTGCCGGTTGTAGCGGCGGCCCTTGACGAGGTGCCCGTACCACTGCCGGAGCAGGTCCGGGTCCAGGTCGGCGCCGGTGCCGAGCAGCCGGTGGGGCTCCTCGTCCGGCAGCAGCGGTGCCGCGTCGGCGCGGGGCCGCCAGGCGGGCGGCGGTGCGGTGCGGTAGGTGCCTGGCTGGGCGAGGACCGTCATGGCGGGCACACCTCCGGTGGGCGGCGGGCGGGCGTCGGGCGGCGGCCGGGGCCGGGGCCCTCGGGCTCGGCCGGGGCCCGGGAGGCCGCCCGTGGGGCTCGGCCGGGGTGCCGGCGTCCCCCCTACCGATTGTTCGGTCCGGAAGGCATTCTGGCTACAGGTGGTGCGGCGCTGTGGACGTTTGGCCGCCGCGCGGCCCGCGCGGGCGCCGGACGTCCAACGAGGGGAGGCTGTGGGGCGTGGTGGATGAACAGATGGCCAGGGAGCCCGCACGGGAGCCGGGCGTGCCGCCCGCCCGTCCGCTGGACGAGGTGGACCGGACGGTCCTGCGCCTGCTCCAGTCCGACGGACGGGCCTCGGTGCGCGCGGTCGCCGAGCGGGTGCACATCTCCCGGGCGAACGCCTACGCGCGCATCAACCGGCTCGTCGAGGACGGCGTGATCCGCGGCTTCAGCGCCCGCGTGGACCACGAACGGGCGGGCCAGGGCGCGTCGGCCTACGTCACGCTCAAGATCGTCCAGAACACCTGGCGCACGGTCCGCGCCGAACTGGAGCGGCTGCCGGGGGCGGCGCACATCGCGCTGGTCAGCGGGGACTTCGACGTCCTGCTGCTGGTGCACACCGCCGACAACCGGTCGCTGCGGGAGCTGGTGCTCACCCGCATCCAGGCGATCCCCGAGGTGCTGAGCACCCGCACGCTGCTGGTCTTCGAGGAGACCGACCTCGACCCCGCGCCCTGACGCCCCCGGCCGTCCCGTGCGCCCGCGCCGGGGCCCTCAGCCCTCCCCGCGCGCCTGTCCCGGTTCCGTCCGCAGGCCCGCGAACGCCATGCGGACGACGGCCGCGGCCACCTCGTCCCGCGCACCGGCCGCGTCCCGCTCGGGCCGGTACCACTCCACGATCGAGTTGATCATCCCGAACAGCAGCCGCGTCGCCAGCCGCAGGTCTATGTCGGCCCGCAGGTCGCCCTCGGCGGCGGCCCGCCGCAGCAGCTCGGCCACCTGCTGGTCGAACTCGCGGCGCCGGGCCAGCGCCCAGCGCTCGGTGGCGGTGTTGCCGCGCACCCGCAGCAGCAGCGTCACGTACGGCAGCTCCGCCATCAGCACCTCGGCCGTGCGCCGGGTGACGTGCTCCAGCCGCTCGACGGCCCGGCCCCTGACGGCGCCGGGCTCGGCCAGGATGCCGAACAGCCCGTCCAGCGCCCGGCTGACCGCCCGGCGCAGCAGGTCCTCCTTGCCGCTGACGTGGTGGTAGATCGACGACTTGGAGATCCCGGCGGCGCGGGAGAGGTGCTCCATGGACGTGCCGTCGTACCCGCGTTCGTTGAACACGCGCACGGCGACGGCGAGCAGCGTGTCGGGCGTGTACGTGTCGCGCCTGGCCATGGTCACGATTGTCCTCCGGTGCGTCCGGCGCGGCGCAGCAGGGCCTGGGAGGGGGCGTACCGGCCGGTCGGGTAGGCGGCGTGCAGGGCGCGCAGCACGTCCACCGCCCACTCGGCGCCGAGCGCGTCGCACCACTCCAGCGGGCCGCGCGGATAGTTCACGCCCAGCCGCATCGCGGTGTCGGTGTCGGCCTCGGAGGCCACGCCCCGGGCGACGGCGTCGGCGGCGAGGTCGGCGAGGAGGGCGACGGTGCGGGTCACGATGAGGCCCGGCACCGGTTCGACGAAGCTGACCTCGCGCCCGAGCGCCTGGAACAGCCCGGCGGCGGCGGCCCGGTCCGTCTGCGGGACGTCGTCCGCGCAGCCCAGGGCGGTGCGGGTCGCGGCGGCTTCGTCCAGGGCGAGGTCGTAGTGGATCTCGCCGGACGCCGGGGCGTGCCCGTTCGCGGCCAGGAGGCGCGAGCCGCCGGGCAGCGCGACGTACCCGCCGCTCCCGTCGCTCCTGCTGGGCTCGGCGGGCCCGCCGTCCCCTTCGGCCGCCTCGGGCTCGTGCCGGACGACGGTCAGGCCCGCCCCGGTGCACAGGGCGGCGAGCCGGGCGGCCGGCCCGGGCCCGCCGTGGACGGTGACGGTGCGGGGCGCGGGGTGCCGCGGCTCGGTGCGCGGACGCGGCTCCTCGGCCCCGTCGCCGTGGGGGTACCAGCCGTGCCCCGACTTGCGGCCCAGCCGCCCGGCCTGGACGAGCCGCCGCTGCGCGAGGGACGGGGTGAACTTCGGGTCCTGGTAGAACGCCTCCCACACGCTGCGGGTGACGGCCTCGTTGACGTCCTGCCCGATGAGGTCCGTCAGCTCGAAGGGGCCCATCCGGAAGCCGCCGCTCTCCCGCAGGACGGCGTCGATGGTGGCCGGGTCGGCGGCACGCTCCTCGTACAGGCGGAACGCCTCGGCGTAGAACGGGCGGGCGACGCGGTTGACGATGAACCCCGGCGTGTCGGTGCAGCGCACCGGCGTCTTGCCCCAGGCGGCGGCCAGCTCCTCGGCCCGCGCGGCGGCGGCCTCGTCGGTGGCGGCGCCGCTCACCACCTCCACCAGCGGCAGCAGCGGTGCCGGGTTGAAGAAGTGCAGGCCCACGCAGCGCCCCGGGTGGCGCAGGGCCCCGGCGACGGCGGTGACGGACAGGGAGGAGGTGTTGGTGGCCAGCAGGCAGTCGGCGGAGACGACGGACTCCAGGGCGCCGAAGAGCTGCTGCTTGGCGCCCAGCTCCTCCAGCACGGCCTCCACGACGAGCCCGGCGTCGGCCAGCTCGCCCAGTTCGGCCGCGGGGTGCAGCCGCGCCAGCGCCTCCGCGTGCGCCTCGGGCGTCATGCGGCCCTTGGCCACCAGCCGTTCCAGCCGCTGCCCGATCGCCGCCGCGGCCTGCTCGGCGCGCCCGGGTGCCACGTCGTGCAGCCGCACCCGGTGCCCGGCGACCAGGGCGACCTGGGCGATGCCCTGCCCCATGGTTCCGGTGCCGACGACGCCGACCGTCTCCCGAGCCGTCTCCACGCTGGCCATTTCAGCCCCCTTGTCCCGACCGATCGTTCGGTTACTCTAGCCGTTGTCCACCAGCCCACGCCCAGCTCGACGAGGAGTTGGTCCCCGATGACCATGGTGACCCCCGCGCTGACCGTCCGGCAGTTGGCCGACCAGCACGGTCCCACACTCGACAAGGCTCTGGAGGCCCTTCGTACCCGCGAGTACTGGTCTCCCCACCCCGAGCACCCCAAGGCGTACGGCGCGGACGGCACGCCCGGCGCGGCCGAGGGGAAGGCCGCCTTCGACGCCCTGCTCGGCACCCGCTTCCCGCTGGAGCAGCCCGGCACGGACGACTGGACGGGTGGCGAGACCTCCCCGTACGGCGTCGAGCTGGGCATCACCTACCCGCACGCCGACGCGGACGTGCTGCTCCCCGCGATGCGGGACGCCATGCCCGCCTGGCGGGACGCCGGGCCGAAGGCGCGGGCGGTCGTCTGCCTGGAGATCCTCGCCCGGATCAACGCCCGCTCCCACGAGTTCGCGCACGCCGTCATGCACACCAGCGGCCAGGCGTACCCGATGGCCTTCCAGGCCGGCGGCCCGCACGCCCAGGACCGGGGGCTGGAGGCCGTGGCCACCGCCTACGCCGAGCAGACCCGCACGCCCGCCACGGCGGTGCGCTGGACGAAGCCGCAGGGCAAGCGCGACCCTCTGGAGCTGACCAAGGAGTTCACCGCCGTCCCCCGCGGCGTCGCCCTGGTCATCGGCTGCAACACCTTCCCCACCTGGAACGGCTACCCGGGGCTGTTCGCCTCGCTGGCCACCGGGAACGCGGTGCTGGTCAAGCCGCACCCGCGCGCCGTGCTGCCGCTGGCGCTCACCGTCCGGACCGCCCGCGAGACGCTGGCCGAGGCCGGGTTCGACCCGGACCTGATCGCGCTGGCGGCCGAGCGCGAGGGCGAGGGCGTCGCCAGGTCCCTCGCGCTGCGCCCCGAGGTCCGCGTCATCGACTACACCGGCTCCACCGCCTTCGGGGACTGGCTGGAGGCCAACGCCCGCCAGGCCCAGGTCTTCACCGAGAAGGCGGGCGTCAACACGGTCGTCGTCGACTCGACGGACGACTACCGCGGCATGCTCGCCAACCTCGCGTTCTCCCTCTCCCTCTACAGCGGCCAGATGTGCACCACGCCGCAGAACCTGCTGGTCCCCCGGGACGGCATCCGCACCGACGCGGGCCACAAGAGCTACGACGAGGTCGTGGCCGACCTCGCGGCGGCCGTGGACGCGCTGCTCGGCGACGACGCCCGCGCCGCCGCGCTGCTCGGCGCGCTCGTCAACCCGGGCGTCGTCGAGCGCCTGGACGCGGCGCCCGGTCTCGGCGAGGTCGCCCTGGCCTCCCGGCCCGTGCCGCACCCCGAGTTCCCCGACGCCACCGTCCGCACCCCGGCCCTGCTCACGCTGGACGCCGCCCGGTACGCCGACGCGCCGCAGGACGCCCCCTACCTCAGCGAGTGCTTCGGACCCGTCTCGTTCGCCGTCGCCGTCGACTCCACGGCCGACGCGGTGGAGCTGCTGCGCCGCACGGTCCGCGAGCGGGGCGCCATGACCGTCGGCGCCTACACCACCGACCCGGAGACGGCCCGGCTCATCGAGGAAGCCTGCCTGGAGGAGTGCGCCCAGCTCTCCCTGAACCTCACCGGCGGCGTCTACGTCAACCAGACGGCGGCGTTCTCCGACTTCCACGGCTCCGGCGGCAACCCGGCCGCCAACGCCGCCCTGTGCGACGCCGCCTTCGTGGCGAACCGCTTCCGCATGGTGGAGGTCCGCCGCCAGGCGTGACGGCGGGCACCCGGCGGCGCGGGCCCGGGCGGGCACCCGGTGGCGCGCGGGCCAGCGGTCAGCGGTGTCAGCGGCGTGCGGCCCAGTGGTAGAGGGCCATCGCGGCGCTCGTGGCGAGGTTGTAGCTGGAGACCTGCGGCCGCATCGGCAGCGCCAGCAGCCGGTCGGCGCGGGCCCGCAGCTCCGGCGAGACGCCGTGGCGCTCGGTGCCGAACGCGAGGACGGCGTCGTCGGGCAGCACGGTGGTGCGCAGGTCGTCGCCGTCCGGGTCCAGCACGCACAGCGGGCCCGGCGGCAGCGCGTCCGGCTCCAGGCGCTCCACGGCGGTCGCGTAGTGCAGGCCCGCCCCGCCGCGCACCGCGCCGGGGTGCCAGGGGTCGGCCGGGCCGGTGGTGACCACGCCCGTCGCCCCGAGCCCGGCGGCCAGCCGGACGACGGCGCCGACGTTGCCCAGGTGGCGCGGGTCCTCCAGGAGGACGACCGGCGCGCGGCGCGGACGGGCGTGCAGCACCGCGAGGTTGGCGGACCGCTCCCGCCGCCCCGCCAGCGCGGCCACGCCGGTGGGATGCGCACGCGGCACCAGCGACCGCAGCACCGAGTCGTCCACCTCGACGGCGAGCGCGCCCAGGGCCCCCGCCACGTCGGGGGCCAGCTCTCCGGCCAGTCCGCGCAGCTCCGCCGCGTCCCGGGCCAGCACCACCCGCACCTCCGCGCCGAACCGCAGCGCGTGCTTGACCGCGTGGAACCCGTCCAGCACGACGCCGTCCGCCGCGTGGCGCCGCCACGCCCGCACGGCCTCCCGGGCCGCGTCCGTCCCGCCCGCCGGGGCGTCCTGCCTGCTCACCACCCCAGGCTACGCGCGCCCGGAGCGCGTCGGCCCAGCGGTGACATGGTGACGCCCCCCGGGGACGTGGAGGGGCGGACCGGATGGTCCGGCCGCGATGGACGCGCCCAGCCGGTCAGCCGGACGGTGTGCGGCCGGGCCGCGCTGACCGGACGTCACGGACGGACGCCGGTGAGGACGACGCCGCTGCGCGGCCGGGTCGGGATGCGGCGCAGCGGGATCGTGAGGTCCTGCTCGGGGACGGTGTACTCCAGACGGGCCAGCCGCGTCGCCAGCGCGGCCAGCAGGGCGACGGTCACGTCCTCCCCCGGGCAGCGGTGGCCGGTGCGCGGGTCGCCGCCGCCCTGGGGCACCAGCTCGTCCGCGCCCGGCGCCCGCCGGAGGAAGCGCTCGGGGCGGAAGGCGTACGGATCGCCCCACAGCCCGGGGTCGTGGTCCTGCCCGTACAGGTCGAGCAGCACCATCGCCCCGGCCGGAACCGGCTCCCCGCGCCACGTCAGGTCCCGCACGGCCCGGCCGGCCACGAACGGCGCGAACGGGTAGAAGCGCCGCACCTCGTGGGCGAACGCCTCGGCGTAACCGCTGTCGTCGGTGCGCAGCCGCTCGCGGTGCCCGGGGTAGCGGTGCAGGGCGTGTCCGGCGAAGGCGGTGAACCACGAGACGGCGACGGTCGGCCGCAGCACGTTCAGCAGCTCGACGGCGGCGACCCGGGCGTCCGGCCGCACCCCGTCGGCGTCCCGGTGCGCCGCCACCGCGGCGAGCGCGGAGCCGGGCGGCGCGCTCGCCGCGCCCGAGCGCACGTCCTCGACCAGCTCCGCGAACCGGGACTCCCACCGGGCGCGGGCCCGCCGCGCCCGCCAGTGGCGCGGGCCGAGCGTGCCGAAGCCGTCCACCATGGCGATCAGGTCGGCGGCGAGCCGCGGCAGTTCCTCCTCGGGGACGGGTACGCCCGCCCACTCGGTCACCCCGCGCGCGAGGACCCGGCTCGTCTCGTCGAACAGCACCGTCCGCGGCTGCTCGGACCACCGCTTCGCCGCCTGCTCCCAGGCCGCCGTCGTCCGGGCGACGAGCGCGGCGACACCGTCCGGCGGGGTGAGCAGCGCCGTGAACAGCTCCTTGCGCACCCGGTGGGCCGTCCCGTCCAGCGTGTGCACGGCGCCCTTGCCGAACAGCGTGGACACGACGGGCTCGGGCAGCGCCGTGCGCCGCTCCACGTGCCGCTCGTCGTAGAAGAACCGCACGGCGTCCTCGCCGCGCAGCGCCACCGTGTGCCGCCCCATCAGCCGGGTGCGGACCACGGGCGCCTCCGTGTTCCGCCACCGGTCCGGCAACCAGGCGTAGCCCTCGGTTCCCAGGGCCAGGGTGCTGTCGAGCAGGGGCGCGGAGGAGGCAGGCATGCGCTGCCGTGTGCCCGGACGGTGCCTGGCCGAAACCGGCCCCGCCCGCGCCGGTCAGGCGGCCGCGCCCGAGCCCCCGGGGGGCGCCCCCGGGGTCCGTCATCACGCCTTCGGCACTGACGCGGAACCGTCCGCCCGCCCTGCTCCGGCGCGCGCCGCGGCCACCCGGCGTCCAGCGGCCCGCCCGGCCGTCCGGCGGCGCGGTGCGCCTCGGCTCAGAGCGTGCCGAGTTTGATCAGGAAGAGCAGGGCGACGAGCTGGATCGCGGAGGCGCCCAGGGCCTTGGGCCAGGGGAGGTCGTGGGAGCGGCTGACCATCAGGGCGAACAGCGCACCCGCCGCCACCCAGGTGAGCCAGCCCAGCACCTGCACGAACGGGGCGTTGCCGCCGAGGAAGAACGCGAACAGCAGCCGGGGGGCGTCCGTCAGCGAGCTGATGAGCATCGCCAGGCCCACGGTCGGCGCCCACGCGCCGTCACCGCCGAACTGGCGGGCCAGGGTGTGCGTCACCGACCCGAGGACGACCATGGAGATCACCACCGCGACGCCGGTGATCAGCACGTACGGGACGGCGCTGGTCAGCGTGGAGTTCAGCACCTCCTCGCGGGCCTGGTCGAGGCCGAAGACGGCCAGCAGGCCGTACAGGAAGGTGACCAGGACGGCGGGACCCCACACGGCGTGGTCGCGCGTCTGCCAGAACGTCGTCTTCGGCCGCAGCACGATGCCCGCCAGCAGCTCCTTCCACGGCAGCCGCGGCCCGGCGGGCGGCGCGCTGGTGCGTCCGGCGGCGTAGGTGGAGCCACTGGTGTAGTCGTCACCGCCGCCGGGCTCCTCGTGGATGCTGAACTGGCGCGTGTGGCCGGGGGCGTCGGCGTACGGGTCGCGGACGGCGTGCCCGTCGAAGTACTCCGGTTCGCCGTGCGGCGAACCGTGCCCGGCGCCGTGCGGTGAGCCGCCCTGCCCCTGCCCCCAGCTCACCGGCTGCTGCCCGCCGTACGGCCCCGGGGCCTGCCCCGGGTGGTGCTGCCCGTGCGGGGGCTGCTGCGGAGGGCCCTGCGGGACGGGCGGTTGCTGCCCCTGCTGAGCGTTCCGCGGGCCACGGCCGCGTCCGATCCTGAATCCAGCCACGTCATCGAACGTACCGCGTCCGCCGCCCCGCCGGACCACGGGGACCGGCCCCAGCACCTCCTTGTGGCCGGTTCGGTACATCCCGTAGGGATACGCCCCTAGGTGCCGCGCGGCCTCCCGGGCGGACCGGGTCAGGGGGCGGGGCGGAAGAGGGCCACGGGGCCGGGGGGCAGGGCGACGGCGAGGGTGACGACGGAGCCGGGGTGGGCGGGGGCGATGCGGAGCCGGTCGGTCGTGAGCCGGGCCAGCCACAGCCCGCGCCCGCGGTGCCCGCCGTCCAGACCGGGCAGCAGCTCCGGGATCACGTCCGCGCTGAATCCCGGTCCGGCGTCGCTGACCTGGGCCTCCAGCTCGTCACCCACCCGCCGCAGCAGCAACCGGCCTTCGCCGCCCGCGTGTTCGACCGCGTTCGTCAGTACCTCGTCCACGGCGAGCACGAAGCCGCCGCGCTGCGGCTCGGGCAGCCCGGCGCAGGCGGCGCACTCCTCCACGCGCAGCCGCAGCTGCGGCAGGGTCCGGGCCGTGAAGCGGCGTTTGAGCAACTGCTGTTCCGGCCGTCCCGGGCGGGTACGGGGCGCCTGGTCCACGGGCATACCGCGAAGGCTAGAGCCGCGCGGCCCTGTGACGACAGGGCGCGTGGCCGCCCGGCTGGTTTCCCGCCAGCTCTGGCCGAAAACGGGCCGGAGCACGCGGGCGCCCGCCCGGCACCCGCTCCCCGTCCCACGCGCCCGGCCGCCGTCCCACGCGCCCGGCCGCCGTCCGGGTGCGGAATGCGCCGGCGGGGCGTCAGCCAGCCGTCGGCGCCGGTTCCGGCGCGTCCGTCGTGTCCGTCGCGCCGTCGCCGTCGTCCGGGCCGGCGGGCGTCTTCACCGACGTCAGCAGCAGCTGCGCCACGTCCACGACCTGCACGGACTCCTTCGCCGTGCCGTCGTTCTTCTTCCCGTTCACCGAGTCCGTCAGCATGACGAGGCAGAAGGGGCAGGCCGTCGAGACGATGTCGGGGTTCAGCGACAGCGCCTCGTCCACGCGCTCGTTGTTCACGCGCTTGCCGATCCGCTCCTCCATCCACATGCGCGCGCCGCCGGCGCCGCAGCAGAAGCCGCGCTCCTTGTGCCGGTGCATCTCCTCGTTGCGCAGCCCCGGCACCTTGCCGATGATCTCGCGCGGCGGCGTGTAGACGTTGTTGTGGCGGCCCAGGTAGCACGGGTCGTGGTAGGTGATCAGGCCCTCCACGGGCGTGACCGGCACGAGCCTGCCCTCGTCCACCAGGTGCTGGAGGAGCTGCGTGTGGTGGATGACCTCGTAGTGGCCGCCGAGCTGCGGGTACTCGTTGGCGATCGTGTTGAAGCAGTGCGGGCAGGTGGCGACGATCTTCTTCCGGGACGCCGGGAGCCGGGTGGGCCCGTCACCGTCCTCGGTGTCGTCCTCGCCGAAGGCCGCGTTCAGCGTGGCGACGTTCTCCTCGCCGAGCTGCTGGAACAGGAACTCGTTGCCGAGGCGGCGGGCGGAGTCACCGGTGCACTTCTCGTCGCCGCCCATGATGGCGAACTTCACGCCCGCCATGTGCAGCAGTTCGGCGAACGCCTTCGTCGTCTTCTTGGCCCGGTCCTCCAGGGCACCCGCGCAGCCGACCCAGTACAGGTACTCGACCTCGGTGAGGTCCTCGATCGTCTTGCCGACGACCGGCACCTCGAAGTCGACCTCCTTGGTCCACTCCAGCCGCTGCTTCTTGGCCAGCCCCCAGGGGTTGCCCTTCTTCTCCAGGTTCTTGAGCATCGTCCCGGCCTCGCTCGGGAACGCCGACTCGATCATCACCTGGTACCGCCGCATGTCGACGATGTGGTCGACGTGCTCGATGTCCACCGGGCACTGCTCGACACAGGCGCCGCAGGTGGTGCAGGACCACAGGACGTCCGGGTCGATGACGCCGTTCTCCTCCAGGGTGCCGATCAGCGGACGCTCGGCCTCGGCCAGCGCGGCCGCGGGCACGTCCTTGAGCTGCTCGGCGGTGGCCTGCTCCTCGCCCTCGGCGTTCTTGCCGCCGCCGGCCAGCAGGTAGGGCGCCTTGGCGTGGGCGTGGTCGCGCAGCGACATGATCAGCAGCTTCGGCGACAGCGGCTTGCCGGTGTTCCAGGCCGGGCACTGCGACTGGCAGCGTCCGCACTCGGTGCAGGTGGAGAAGTCGAGGATGCCCTTCCAGGAGAAGTGCTCGACCTGGGAGACGCCGAACTGGGTCTCCTCGCCGCCCTCCTCGTCGAACACCGTCTCGAAGTCGATCGGCTTGCCGCCCGACGTCATCGGCTGGAGTTCGCCCAGCGCGGTGCCGCCCTTCGCGTCCCGCTTGAACCAGATGTTGGGGAAGGCGAGGAAGCGGTGCCAGGCGACGCCCATGTTCGTGTTGAGGCTGACGGTGATCATCCAGATCATCGTCGTGCCCAGCTTCACCATCGCCCAGAAGTAGACGAGGTTCTGCAGCGTGGCGACGTCCAGCCCGTTGAACAGCGCCACCAGCGGGTACGAGACGAGGTACGCCGGCTCGTACCCGTCCACGCCGTGCAGGGCGCCCTCCAGGCCGCGCAGCACCAGGATCGCGAGACCGATCGTGAAGATGATGTACTCGACGAAGTACGCCTGCCACATCTTCGAGCCGGTGAAGCGGGACTTGCGGCCCGCCCGCGTCGGCAGGTTCGCCAGCCTGATCACCATGAGCGTGGCGATGCCCAGCGTCGTCATCAGGCCGATGAGCTCGATGTACATCTCGTACGGCAGGAACCCGCCGAGCACCGGCAGCGTCCAGTCGGCCTGGAAGAGCTGCCCGTAGGCGTTGATGATCGTCGGCGGGAGGGTGAGGAACCCGATCGCCACGAACCAGTGGGCGACGCCGACGACGGCCCAGCGGTTCATCCGGGTGTGGCCCAGGAATTCCCGGATCAGGGTGGCCGTGCGCGCCTTCCAGTCGTCCGTGCGCGTCCCCGCCGGTACCGGCTGGCCGAGCTTCACGAAGCGGTAGATCTGTGCGACGGCACGAGCGATGAGCGCCAGGCCGACCGCGGTGAGGCTCAGCGTGACGATGATCGCGGCGAGTTGCATGACGGCTCCTCGGGCCTGCGGAGGCGGTAGAGGCGAGGGTTCGGGGCGGGCGTACCAGTTGGTAACTTAGTCAGTCCGTACGAGACTATCCACTATCCGCTCCGCGCTGTACCGGGGCATGCGGTGATCTGCGTCGCTGAGGGTGGGCTAACCCCGGGCGCCCGCGCGGGACACGCCCCCGCGCGCTGCTGTACGAGCCCGGACGTGCCGGGCGCCGCACGTGCCCGGACGTCCCGGGCGTGGCGAGCGGGCGCCGCCCCCCGGGGCACGGCTACAGCCGCACGCCCCGGGCGCGCAGCCACGGCACCGGGTCGACGCCGCGCGCCGCGCCGGACGGCCGCACCTCGAAGTGCAGGTGGGGGCCGCTGGAGTTCCCGGTGGAGCCGGAGAGCCCGATCTGCTGCCCGGCCCGCACCCGCTGCCCCGCGCCGGTCTGGAGGACGGACAGGTGGGCGTAGTACGTCTCGAAGCCGTCACCGTGCCGGACCACCACCCGGTTCCCGAACGCCCCCGCGTACCCGGCGCGCACGACGGTCCCGGCGCCGACGGCCCGGACCGGGGTGCCCGTCCGCACCGCGAAGTCCTGCCCCGTGTGGCGGCCCGCCCAGCGGGAGCCGGACGCCGCGTACCCGGCGCTGAGCCGGTACGCCGCGACGGGCGCCGCCCAGGAACCGGCGCCGCCGTGCCCCATGGCCGTACGCGTGCCCATCCGGGCGGCCCGTGCCCTGGCCCGGTCCAGCTCCGCGCCGACCTGCCGCTTCAGCCGGAGCCGGCGGGCCTCCTCGGTGCGGAGCCGGGCCAGGGCGCGGGCCGCCTCCGCCCGCTGCCGCTCCAGGCGGACGCGCGCCTGGCGGGCGGATTCCGCCAGCCGTGCGGCGGCCCGGTTGCCCCGCAGCATGGAGGCGGTGCTGTGCAGGAACGCCTCGGGGGAGTCGGCCAGCACCACGCGGGCGCCCGCCAGGAGCCCGCTGCCCCGGTACTGGCCGGCCGCCGCGGAGCCGATCGCCCGGCGCAGCTCCGCGTACTCGGCGCGCTGCCCGGCCAGCTCACCGGAGAGCCGGTCCACCCGCTCGCGCTGCCGCGCCGTCGCGGCCCTGGCCCGTTCGTACCGCTGTCCCGCCCGGGTGGCCTCCCGGTAGATCCGGGCGGCCTCCGCGACGGCCGTCTGCGGGGAGCCGCCCGCCCGCGCCGGGCCGCCGGGCGGGCGCGGGGCGGCGCGCCCGAGGTGGTCGGGCCCCGCCGGGCGGGGCTGTGCGGCGGCCGCGGACTGGGCCGGCGCGATGACGGGCACCGCCGCCGGCACGAGCGTCAGGGCCAGGGCCGCCGTCCACACGGACAGCGCCGAACGCGTCAGCCGCGGCCGGGGCGTGGCGCCCCGCGAGGTCGGCACGCACGCGCACACCGTCACCATCTCCCGTCCGGCAGGGGCTCAGCAGGGTCACTGGGGGCCTCTCCCGGGAACGCGGTGTTCAAAGCCCGAACCAGGAGAACCTGGACAAATTTCAGCCCCGTGCAGGAAAAAGCAGAAGAAGTCCCAAGCGGAAGAGATGCCCAACGCCAGTCATGGGCGGCCCTCGTGGAGCAAGCGCTGCGCGTGCTCACGACAATAGACCTGAGTCTCCCCGGCTCACGTCTCTTGACGGCCGCGCGTCCGTCAGGCACCCTTGAGTCAGTAACACTCAATGTGAGCTGGAGGAGATCCCGAGATGGCACGTGCGGTCGGCATCGACCTGGGTACGACGAACTCCGTCGTCAGTGTGCTCGAAGGCGGTGAGCCCACCGTCATCACCAACGCCGAGGGCGCCAGGACCACGCCGTCCGTCGTCGCCTTCGCGAAGAACGGCGAGGTGCTGGTCGGCGAGGTCGCCAAGCGCCAGGCCGTCACCAACGTGGACCGGACGATCCGGTCGGTCAAGCGCCACATGGGCACCGACTGGAAGATCAACCTCGACGGCAAGGACTTCAACCCGCAGCAGATCAGCGCGTTCGTGCTGCAGAAGCTGAAGCGGGACGCCGAGGCGTACCTGGGCGAGAAGGTCACCGACGCGGTCATCACCGTCCCCGCGTACTTCAACGACCACGAGCGCCAGGCCACCAAGGAGGCCGGCGAGATCGCGGGCCTGAACGTCCTGCGCATCGTCAACGAGCCGACGGCCGCCGCCCTCGCCTACGGCATGGAGAAGGAAGACCAGACGATCCTGGTCTTCGACCTCGGCGGCGGCACCTTCGACGTCTCGCTGCTGGAGATCGGCGACGGCGTCGTCGAGGTGAAGGCCACCAACGGTGACAACCACCTCGGTGGTGACGACTGGGACCAGCGCATCGTCGAGTACCTCGTCAAGCAGTTCCAGTCCGGTCACGGCGTGGACCTCGCCAAGGACAAGATGGCGCTCCAGCGGCTGCGCGAGGCCGCCGAGAAGGCCAAGATCGAGCTGTCCTCGTCCACCGAGACGACGATCAACCTGCCCTACATCACCGCCTCCGCCGAGGGCCCGCTGCACCTCGACGAGAAGCTGACCCGGGCGCAGTTCCAGCAGCTCACCCAGGACCTCCTGGACCGCTGCAAGACCCCGTTCCACAACGTCATCAAGGACGCGGGCATCCAGCTCTCCGCGATCGACCACGTGGTCCTCGTCGGCGGCTCCACCCGCATGCCGGCCGTCGCCGAGCTGGTCAAGGAGCTGACCGGCGGCAAGGAGGCCAACAAGGGCGTCAACCCGGACGAGGTCGTCGCCATCGGCGCCTCGCTCCAGGCGGGCGTGCTCAAGGGCGAGGTCAAGGACGTCCTCCTGCTGGACGTCACCCCGCTGTCCCTCGGCATCGAGACCAAGGGCGGCATCATGACCAAGCTCATCGAGCGCAACACCACGATCCCGACCAAGCGCTCGGAGATCTTCACCACGGCCGAGGACAACCAGCCGTCCGTGCAGATCCAGGTCTACCAGGGCGAGCGCGAGATCGCGGCGTACAACAAGAAGCTCGGGATGTTCGAGCTGACCGGGCTGCCCCCGGCGCCGCGCGGCGTCCCGCAGGTCGAGGTCACCTTCGACATCGACGCCAACGGCATCATGCACGTCTCCGCCAAGGACCTCGGTACCGGCAAGGAACAGCGCATGACCGTCACCGGCGGCTCCGCGCTGCCGAAGGACGACATCGAGCGCATGATGCGCGACGCCGAGCAGTACGCCGAGGAGGACACCAAGCGCCGCGAGGCCGCGGAGACGCGCAACCAGGCCGAGCAGCTGGTGTACACGACCGAGAAGTTCCTCCAGGAGAACGAGGACAAGGTCCCGGCCGACACCAAGGGCGAGGTCGAGGAGGCGGTGTCCGACCTCAAGGAGAAGCTGAAGGGCGAGGACACCTCCGCGATCCGCGAGGCCACCGAGAAGGTCGCGGCCACCAGCCAGAAGCTGGGCCAGGCCCTCTACGCCGACGCCCAGGCCCAGCAGGCCGCCGCCGGCGCCGAGGGCGGGGCCGGCCAGGCCGGCGCCGCGCAGGGTGACGACGACGTGGTCGACGCCGAGATCGTGGACGACGAGAAGGACAAGCGAGGAGGTGCAGCGTGACGGAGGAGACCCCGGGCTTCGAGAAGGACGAGCCCGAAGTCCCCGCCGACGCTCCCGCATCGCCCGAGGAGGCCGTGGCAGCCGGTGCCGGGTCCGCCGACCAGGCGGACCCGGCCGCCGGGGCCGCCGACTCCGAGGAGCAGGACGTCCCGGCTCCGCAGGACGCCGGGAGCACGGCCCAGGGCGCGGCGCTGACCGCGCAGCTCGACCAGGCCAGGACGGCGCTGAACGAGCGCACCCAGGACCTCCAGCGCCTCCAGGCGGAGTTCGCCAACTACCGCCGCCGGGTGGAGCGGGACCGCGTCGCGGTCAAGGAGGTCGCGGTCTCCAACGTGCTGACCGACCTGCTGCCGGTGCTGGACGACATCGGCCGCGCCCGGGAGCACGGCGAACTGGTCGGCGGCTTCAAGTCGGTGGCCGAGTCGCTGGAGACGGTCGTCGCCAAGATGGGCCTGCACCAGTTCGGCAAGGAGGGCGAGCCCTTCGACCCGACGGTCCACGAGGCGCTGATGCACTCGTACTCGCCCGACGTCACCGAGACGACGTGCGTGCAGATCCTCCAGCCGGGGTATCGCATCGGCGAGCGCACGATCCGCCCCGCGCGGGTCGGCGTCGCCGAGCCCCAGCCCGGCGCGCAGGGCACGGGTGACGAGAAGGCGGCGACGGACGAGGAGAGCGGTGGCCCGGACGAGGGCTGACGTGTGGAGCCAGTGCCCCCGGGCGGGCCGCGCGGCGCGGCCCGCCCGGGCGGCGGCAGGACGAGGGAAGGAGGGACGCCGCCGATGAGTCTCAGCAGGGAAGTGCTGGAGAAGGACCTCTACAAGGTCCTCGGTGTCCCCAAGGACGCCACCGAGGCGGAGATCAAGAAGGCGTACCGGAAGCTCGCCCGCGAGTACCACCCGGACGCCAACACGGGCGACGCCCGCGCCGAGGAGCGCTTCAAGGAGGTCGGCGAGGCCAACGACGTCCTCTCCGACGCCAAGCAGCGCAAGGAGTACGACGAGGCGCGCGCCCTCCTGGGCTCCGGCGGGTTCCGGCCCGGCCCCGGCGGCGGCAACTTCAACTTCGACCTGGGTGACATCTTCGGCGGCACCCAGGGCGGCGGCACCGCGGCGGGCGGCTTCGGCGGCGGCCTCGGCGACGTCTTCGGCGGCCTGTTCAACCGGGGCGGCACCACCGGTGCGCGCACCCAGCCGCGCCGCGGCCAGGACGTCGAGTCGGAGGTGACGCTCAGCTTCACCGAGGCCGTGGACGGCGCCACCGTCCCGCTGCGGATGTCCAGTAGCGCCGCGTGCCGGACGTGCGCGGGCACCGGCGACAAGAACGGCACGCCCAGGGTGTGCCCGACGTGCGTCGGCACCGGGCAGGTCAGCCGGGGCGGCGGTGGCGGGTTCTCGCTCACCGACCCGTGCCTGGACTGCCGGGGCCGCGGCCTCATCGCCGAGGACCCGTGCGAGGTGTGCCGGGGCAGCGGCCGGGCGACGAGTTCGCGCACCATGCAGGTCCGCATCCCGGCGGGCGTCTCCGACGGGCAGCGCATCCGGCTGCGCGGCAAGGGCGCGCCGGGCGAGCGCGGCGGCCCGAACGGGGACCTCTACGTCGTCGTGCACGTCGACGCGCACCCGGTGTTCGGGCGGCGCGGCGACAACCTGACGGTGACCGTGCCCGTCACCTTCACGGAGGCGGCGCTCGGCGGGGAGATCAGCGTCCCGACGCTCGGCGGCCCCCCGGTCAAGCTCAGGCTGCCGCCCGGCACCCCGGGCGGACGCACACTGCGGGCGCGCGGCAAGGGCGCCGTGCGCAAGGACGGCACGCGCGGGGACCTCCTGGTCACCGTGGAGGTGGCCGTGCCCGGCGAGTTGAACGAGAAGGCAGTCGAGGCCCTGGAGTCCTACCGCGACGCGATGGCGGGGGAGGACCCACGGGCGGCGCTGTTCCAGGCCGCGAAGGGAGACTGAGGTGGACGGCCGAGGTGCACGCAGGAACAACCCGTACGAGCTGACCGACGAGTCGCCGGTCTACGTCATCTCGGTCGCCGCCCAGCTCTCCGGGCTGCATCCGCAGACGCTGCGCCAGTACGACCGCCTCGGCCTGGTCTCCCCCGACCGCACGGCCGGGCGGGGCCGCCGCTACTCGGCGCGCGACATCCAGCTGCTGCGCGAGGTGCAGCGGCTCAGCCAGGACGAGGGCATCAACCTCGCCGGGATCAAGCGGATCATCGAGCTGGAGAACCAGGTGGCGGCGCTCCAGTCCCGCGTCGCCGAACTCCAGCAGGCGCTGGAGGGCGCCGCGGTGACCATGCGCCAGCGCGAGGCGCAGGTGCACGCGTCCTACCGCCGCGACCTCGTGCGCTACCAGGACGTGCAGCAGTCCAGCGCCCTCGTCGTCTGGCGCCCCGGCGGCCCCGGGCCCCGCGGGTAGCCGTATCCGCTGGGGGCGCGTCCCGCGGACGCGCGCCACCGTCAGCGCACGCGGGCGACGAGCAGGGCGGCGTCGTCGTGGTCGTCCTGCTCGTCGCGCCCGCGCAGGTGGTCCAGCAGCCGGTCGCAGGTCTCCTCCAGCGGCCGGTCCTCGCCCTCCAGCACCGCCAGCAGCGCCTGGAGCCGGACGTCGATGTCCTCGTCGCGCCGCTCCACCAGCCCGTCGGTGTACAGCACGAGCCGGTCGCCGGGGGCCAGCTCCACGGTGACGGACCGGAACACGGTCCCGCCGACGCCCAGCGGCGCGCCGGTCGGCAGGTCGAGCAGCTCGGGCCGCCGCCCGTGCCGGACGACGGCCGGCGGCAGGTGCCCCGCGTTGGCGACGCAGCAGGCGCCGCTGTGCGGGTCGTAGAGGGCGTAGACGCAGGTGGCGATGTAGTTGTCGATGCCGGTGGTGATGCGGTCGAGGTGCCGGAGCAGCTCGGCCGGGTCGAGGTCCAGCTCCGCGAGCGTCTGCGTGGCGGTGCGCAGCCGTCCCATCGTCGTCGCGGCGTTGATGCCGCTGCCCATCACGTCGCCCACGATCAGGGCCGTCCGGTCGCGGCTGAGCGGCAGCGTGTCGAACCAGTCGCCGCCCACCTCGCTCACGGCCTCGGCCGGCTGGTAGCGGGAGGCCACGTCCAGGCCGTACAGGTGCGGCGGGTGCTGCGGCAGCAGGCTGCGCTGGAGGGTCAGCGCGGTGTCGCGCTGCCGCTCGTACCAGCGGGCGTTGTCGATGCAGACGGCCGCGCGGGCGGCCAGCTCGCAGGCCAGCGCCACGTCCTCCTCGTCGAACGGCAGCGGGTTGCGGGCCCGCTTGAGGTCCAGGGCGCCCAGCACCTCCCCGCGGGCGATCAGCGGCACCGCCAGGTAGGAGTGGACGCCGGCCCGGGCCAGCAGGCCGGCGGAGTCCGGGCCGCGGGCGATGCGGGCCAGGTCGGCGTCCGTCGTGCGGGCGACCAGCACCGGGCGCCCGGTCCGCACGCAGCGCGTGACCAGGCGGTCCGCGCCGTAGCGGGCCGACTCGCCGGGCGGGTCGGCGGCCCGTGCCGCGTCCGTCGGATGGCCGACGCCCAGGGCCAGCGCCCGGAAGACGGCCGGTCCGTCCGGCGCCGGTGTGCTGCGGCGGCCCGCCAGGACGGCGTCCAGCACGTCGACGGCCGCCACGTCGGCCAGCTCGGGCACGGCCACGTCCGCCAGCTCCCTCGCCGTCTGTGCCAGGTCCAGCGTGGTGCCGATCCGCACGGAGGCGTCCGCGACGACGGCCAGCCGGTGCCGGGCGCGCTCGGCCTCCAGGCCGGCCCGGTGCCGGTCGGTGACGTCCACCACGGAGGTGGCGAGGCCCAGCACCCGCCCGCCCGCGTCCTCCAGCCGGTGCAGTGACACCGACCACGCGCGCTCCTCGTGCTGGTCGGTGGGCATACGCCCGATCGTGTACTTGTCCAGCACCGGTTCACCGGTCTCCAGCACCCGGCGCATGGCCCGCTCGGCGCTGTCGCTGTGCAGGAACGGCAGGATGTCCCGCACCCGCCGGCCCAGGTGCGCGTCGGCGGGGATGCCGCTGATCCGCTCCAGCGCCGGGTTGACGGCGACGTAGCGCAGGTCGGTGTCCATGATCGCCAGACCGATCGGGGACTGCTCCACCAGCCGCACGGACAGCGCGAGGTCCCGTTCCACGCGGCGCAGCGTGGGCTGGTCCGTGGCCAGGCTCAGCGCGTAGGCGTCACCGCCGTCGTCCAGCAGCCGCATGTTGCGGAACTCCAGCAGCCGCACCCCGCCGTCCTTGTGCAGGGCGGGGAAGGTGCCCTCCCAGCTGCCGCGCTCGTCCGCCATCAGTTCGGCGAACAGCCGCAGCACCAGGTGGTAGTGCTCCTCGGGCACGAGGAGGCGGGCCCCGTACCGGCCGAGCGCCTCTTCCGCCGGGTACCCGAGCAGCGCCTCGGCCTGCGGGCTCCAGAAGACGATGCGCCCCCGGTCGTCGAGGACGAACGTGGCCACGCCCAGCACGTCGAGCAGCCCGCCGGGCCGGGCCGGACCGGCGTGCGGGCCGCCCGCCGGGCCGGACCCGGACCACGTGCCGTCGGTACCGCTCATCCCCGCCCTCCTTCCGCGCGCAGGGCGCTTCCATCATGACCCCGCACGCCGCCGCCCCGCAGCCCCGCGCCCCCGGGTGGCCGCACGGCCGGGTGACCGCGCCCCCGGGCGGCGGTCATCCGCTCGGCCGCCTGCGGTGGCCCTGCGGAGGGCGGGCCCGCACGGTGGGGTGATGGAGCACATACGGACGGCGACGGCCGCGCTCGCCACCACCCTGACGGCCGTGGCGCTGGCCGGGGCCACCGGCCCGGCGCAGCGGGAGGACGGCGGGCCCGGCGCCCAGGGCGGCCCCTGGGCGGGCGGCAGCGTCACCACCGTGGGGAAGCTGGTGACGGACCTGGGGGACGGGCGGACCGGCGTCTGCTCCGGCGCCATAGTGGACTCCCCGAGCGGCAGCGTCATAGCGACCGCCGCGCACTGCCTGACCTCGCCCGACCGCCCGGACCGGCCGCGGGCGGCGTGGTTCGCGCCGGGGTACGAGGCCGGGCCCGGCGCCGGGTCCGGGGCGCTCGGCGCCGAGGGCGCGATGGAGCACGGGTGGAAGGTCGTCTCCTACCACGTCCCGCCCGGCTGGGACGTGAACCGGCCGCTGGAGGACATCCTCCCGCACGACTACGCGTTCGTGACGGTGGAGAAGAAGCAGGGGCGCAGCGTCCAGGAGGAGTTCGGGGCCAACCGGCTGGACTTCGCGCCGGTGGACCCCGGCTCGCCCGTCCTGCCGATGGGGTACCCGGCCGCGCCGCCCTACGACGGCCTGCGGCTCGTCCACTGCTCGGGCCGGGCGGAGCTGCTGACCGCGCGCACCGCGCACGCGGCGAACGTCGGCGGCCTGCTCCTGGCGCCGTGCCGGCTCACCCAGGGTGCCAGCGGCGGCCCCTGGCTCCAGGACTTCGACGCCGCCTCCGGTTCCGGCACGGTCGTGGGCGTGATGTCCGTGGGCAGCGGCGACGGGCAGGTCCTCGGCCGTCCGTTCCCCGCGGCCACCGGCCGCGCGCTGTACGCCGAAGCCACCGCGGTCTGACCCGCGCGTCCCGGCTTTCGGCCCGGCGCGGCCGCCCGCCCGCCCCCAGCCCTCCTCCGGCCCGGCCCCCGCCCGTCCCCGCTCCCGCCCCGGGCCCGCCGCCGCCAGCCCGTCTCGGCCCGGCCCCGACCCTGCGCACGGGGGCCGAACCTGCTTGAGTGGCTTCCGCTCAAGTTTGTGTACCCTAGAGGAGTCAGGGCGCTCTGGAAGGCGCCCTCGTGGTCCGTCGGACGGTTCGAGGAGGAGACACCGCGTGGAAGCCGAGCTGACCAACAAGAGCCGGGACGCGATCAGCGCGGCCCACGACCGCGCCCTCGCCGACGGGCACCCCGACATCACCCCCGCCCACCTGCTCCTCACCCTGCTGGAGGGCGAGGACAACGACAACATCCAGGACCTGCTCGCCTCCGCCGAGGCGGACCAGGCCGCGCTGCGCTCCGGCGCCGAGCAGCTCCTCGCCGCCCTGCCCGTGGTGCAGGGCGCCACCGTGGCCAAGCCGCAGCCCAACCGGGAGCTGCTGGCCGTCATCGCCGACGCGAGCCGGCGGGCCAGGGAACTGGGAGACGCCTACGTCTCCACCGAGCACCTGCTCATCGGCCTCGCCGCGAAGGGCGGACAGGCCGGGGCGCTGCTGGAACGCCAGGGCGCCGGGGACCGGAAGCTGCTGGACGCCTTCACCCGGGCGCGCGGGGGGCGCCGTATCACCACGGCCGACCCCGAGGGCACCTACAAGGCACTGGAGAAGTTCGGCACCGACCTCACCGCCGCCGCCCGCGACGGCAAGCTGGACCCGGTCATCGGGCGGGACCAGGAGATCCGCCGCGTCGTGCAGGTGCTCTCGCGCCGCACCAAGAACAACCCCGTCCTCATCGGCGAGCCCGGCGTCGGCAAGACCGCCGTCGTCGAGGGGCTGGCCCAGCGCATCGTCAAGGGTGACGTGCCCGAGTCGCTGCGCGACAAGCGCCTGGTCTCCCTGGACCTGGGCGCGATGATCGCCGGGGCGAAGTACCGGGGCGAGTTCGAGGAGCGGCTGAAGACGGTCCTGGCCGAGATCCGGGACAGCGAGGGCCGGATTGTCACGTTCATCGACGAACTGCACACCGTCGTCGGCGCGGGCGCCGGCGGCGACTCGGCGATGGACGCGGGCAACATGCTCAAGCCCATGCTGGCGCGCGGCGAACTGCGCATGGTCGGCGCGACGACCCTGGACGAGTACCGCGAGCGCATCGAGAAGGACCCGGCGCTGGAACGCCGCTTCCAGCAGGTGCTCGTCGCCGAGCCCACCGTCGAGGACTCCGTGGCGATCCTGCGCGGGCTCAAGGGCCGCTACGAGGCGCACCACAAGGTGCAGATCGCCGACAGCGCGCTGGTGGCCGCCGCGTCCCTGTCCGACCGCTACATCACCTCCCGCTTCCTCCCGGACAAGGCCATCGACCTGGTGGACGAGGCGGCCTCCCGGCTGCGCATGGAGATCGACTCCTCGCCCGTGGAGGTGGACGAACTCCAGCGCTCGGTGGACCGGATGCGCATGGAGGAACTGGCGCTGGCCACCGAGTCCGACCCGGCCTCGGTCGAACGGCTGGCCCGGCTGCGCCGCGACCTGGCGGACCGCGAGGAGGACCTGCGGCGCCTCACCGCCCGCTGGGAGAAGGAGAAGCAGGCGCTCAACGCGCTCGGCGAGCTGAAGGAGCGGCTCGACGAGCTGCGCGGCCAGGCCGAACGCGCCGAACGGGACGGCGACTTCGACACCGCGTCCAAGCTGCTCTACGGCGAGATCCCGGCCGTCGAACGCCGCCTGGAGGAGGCCGCCCGCGCCGAGGCCGAGCAGGGGGCCGCCAAGGACTCCATGGTCAAGGAGGAGGTCGGCCCCGACGACATCGCCGATGTCGTCGCCTCCTGGACGGGCATCCCCGCCGGCCGCCTGCTGGAGGGGGAGACGCAGAAGCTGCTGCGCATGGAGGACGAACTCGGCCGGCGCCTCATCGGCCAGCACGAGGCCGTCCGCGCCGTCTCGGACGCGGTGCGCCGCACCCGGGCGGGCATCGCCGACCCGGACCGGCCCACCGGCTCGTTCCTCTTCCTCGGCCCCACCGGCGTCGGCAAGACGGAACTGGCCAAGGCCCTCGCCGACTTCCTCTTCGACGACGAGCGGGCCATGATCCGCCTCGACATGAGCGAGTACGGCGAGAAGCACTCGGTGTCCCGCCTCGTCGGCGCCCCGCCCGGGTACGTCGGCTACGAGGAGGGCGGCCAGCTCACCGAGGCGGTCCGGCGGCGTCCCTACGCCGTCGTGCTGCTGGACGAGGTGGAGAAGGCGCACCACGACGTCTTCGACATCCTGCTCCAGGTCCTCGACGACGGGCGGCTCACCGACGGGCAGGGCCGTACGGTGGACTTCCGCAACACCATCCTCATCCTCACCTCCAACCTGGGCAGCCAGCACCTCATGGACCCCCTCGCCAAGCCCGAGGAGCGGCGCGAGAAGGTCCTCGCCGCGGTGCGGGCCGCCTTCCGGCCGGAGTTCCTGAACCGGCTGGACGACCTGGTCGTCTTCTCCGCCCTCAGCGGGGACGAGCTGGAGCGCATCGCGCAGCTCCAGATCGACGGCCTCCAGCGGCGCCTGGCCGAACGGCGGCTTACGCTGGAGGTGACCGAGGCCGCCCGGCACTGGCTGGCGGTCGAGGGGAACGACCCGGCCTACGGTGCCCGTCCGCTGCGCCGCCTGGTGCAGACGGCGATCGGCGACCCGCTGGCCCGGGAGATCCTGGCCGGCGAGGTGCGCGACGGCGACACCGTCCAGGTCGACGTGTCCGGTGACGGGCTGCTCGTCGGGCCCGTGACCGGCTGACCGCGCCGCCCCGGCCGGGACGCGCCCGGCCGGGTTGCGGAACCCGGCCGTCCGTGGGGGAGGATGGCCGGAGCCGTACGAAGGGAACACCTACGTGAGCATCGACCCGTCCTCGATCCCGAATTTCGGGGGCCAGCAGCCCGAGCAGCCGCAGGGTGGTCCGCAGGGGCCGATCGTCCCGGACCAGGACCTGGTCAAGCAGCTGCTCGACCAGATGGAGCTCAAGTACGTCGTCGACGACGAGGGTGACCTCGCGGCGCCGTGGGAGGAGTTCCGGACGTACTTCATGTTCCGGGGTGAGAAGGAGCAGCGGGTCTTCTCGGTCCGTACGTTCTACGACCGGCCGCACTCGATCGACGACAAGGTCAAGATCCTGGAGTCGATCGACGACTGGAACCGCCGCACCCTGTGGCCGAAGCTCTACACGCACACCCACGACGACGGCACCGTGCGCCTCATCGGCGAGGCGCAGATGCTGATCGGCACCGGCGTCTCGCTGGAGCACTTCGTCTCCAGCACGGTCAGCTGGGTGCGGGCGTCCATCGAGTTCGACAAGTGGCTCGTGGACGCGCTCGGCCTGGAGAAGGACGCCGAGACCAACCCGGAGGGGCCGGAGGGCACCGAGAGCTGAACCGGTACCCGCGGCGTCCGCGACACGAACGACGGCCCCGAGCGCACCCACCGCCCGGGGCCGTCGCCGTGCCCGCACCCGGCACGGGGGTCCGGCAAGCGGTGCGGATACGGTTCTCCGCAGCCAGAACCGCCCGTCCCGCCCGGGCGGGCGCCCGCCCGGACCCTGGAGCCGCATGCGCCGCCGGAAGATCCTGCCCGCCCTCACGCTCGCCGCGCTGGCGCCACTGGCCGCCACGGCGTGCGGCGGCGGTGGCCCGGACGCGGCCGCCTCCGCCGCCCCGAGGCCGCCGCAGTCCCCGGCCGCCTCCGCCGCGCCGCCGTCCCCGAGCGCGGAGCCGTTCGGCACGGGCGAGCGGTCCGGACCGGCCGACGGCGCCGCGATGACCCCTCCGGTGATCGAGGACGTCCGCGTCGGCACCCGCGAGGGGCACGACCGCGTCACCCTCACCTTCGCCGAGGGCACCCCGGCCTACATCGCGCACCTCATGGACCCGCTCAGCCACGGCGGCCGGGGCGACGTCACCCCCCTGCCCGGCGAGCACAGCCTGAAGCTCGTCCTGGTCGGCATGGGACCGGCGGCCGAGGTCCCGGCCACCGGGACGACCCCCACCGTCCGCGCCGTCGAGGGCCTCGGCGTCTTCGAGGGGGAACTCGGCGCCGGCATCGGCGTCGACACGTCCGACGGCGCCCCGCCCGCCTTCCGCGTCACCACCGAAGCCGACCAGCTCCACGTCGACATCGCCCACTCCGCCCCCTGATCCACCCGCCCGCGGCGGGGCGGGGCGGGCTCCGGTGGTGGCGTGGGGACTCCAGTGCGACTAGTCATCCGATCGGTGTTATCCGCTCCGGCGTGGGCGGGGCCCCGGCAGACTCGCGTCAGGACGGCGGGACCGCGGGCCGCGCGCCACGGGACGGCGCGCCGGTGACGGCCGGACCGGCCCGCCTCCGGGAGGAGGGTGGCGATGACGGAGCGGCACGACCGGGGGTCCGGCCCCCGGAAGGACGACGCGGTGCTGCTGGTGGCGGGGGTGGCCGACCTGGCGGTCAGCGGCCTGAGCGCGGCCCTGGGCGGGCTGCGCGGCCTCCTCGGCCGCGCGGACCTCGCCGACCTGGCCGGTGAGGGGCGCCAGGACGTCAGGGCACGGGGGCGGCTGGCCCTGGACCGCCTGAACGCCTTCGCCCCGGCGCACCTGGAGGTGCTCGCCCAGCACGCGGCGGCCCGGCGGGATGACCGTGCCGGGGGGTGACGCCGGGCCGGACCACGCCCTGCGGGCCCGGGTGGACGCGGTGCTGGGCCGCTTCGTGGACGAGGAGGTCTCCCACTTCGCGGCCATCGACGCCGACCTCGCGCCCGTCGCCGCGCAGCTCCGCACCGCCACCGCCCACGGCAAGCGGCTGCGCGCGGCGTTCTGCTACTGGGGCTGGCGCGCGGCCGGGCAGCCCGACAGCGACGCCCTGGTCCGGGCGGCGGCGGCGATGGAACTGGTGCACGCCGCGGCCGTCGTCCACGACGACCTGATCGACCGGAGCCCCGTGCGGCACGGCCTCCCCACGGCGCACCGGGCGCTGCGCCCCGCCGTCGCGGACGGCCCGCGTCCGGCGGACGCCGCCCACTCCCTGGCGGTCCTGGTCGGCGACCTGCTGATGGCGTGGGCCGGGCAGTTGTTCGCCGCGTGCGGCCTGCCCGCCGCCTACCTCGCCAGGGGCCGTCCGCTGTGGGCCGTGCTGGCCCGGGAGCTGGTGGCCGGGGAGTGCCTGGAGATCCTGCGGACCGGCTCCCGTCCGGACACCGCCGCGTCCCTCCAGGTCGTCCGCTACAAGACGGCCAAGTACACCGTCGAGCACCCGCTGCTGATGGGGGGCGCGCTGGCCGGTGCCTCCACCGGGCTGCGGGGGCTGCTCAGCGCCTACGGGCTCCCCCTCGGCGAGGCGTTCCAGTTGCGGGACGACCTGCTGGGGATCTTCGGGGATCCGGAGCGCACCGGCAAGGCGAACGCGGACGACATCGCCGCCCACCGGCCCACCGCCCTGCTGGCGCAGACCTGGCAGGCCGCCTCCGCCGCCGAACGCGGCGACCTGCGGCGGCTGCTGGGCCGCCGCCGCCCGGAGCCGCGGGACGTGGACCGGGTGCGGGAGATCATGCGCCGCACCGGGGCGGTGGAGCGCGTCGAGCACATGATCACCGAGCGGGTCCGCACCGCCACCGGCCTCCTGGAGCGGGAGCGGCTGCCCGCCGGTGCCGCCGACGCCCTCACCCGCCTGGCGCGGACGGCGACCGTCCGCTCGCGCTGACCCCGCCGCCCGCGCCCAGGCCCTGCCCGTCCGCTGCACCCTCCCACCCATCCGAGGAGCCCCGATGACCGCCCCTACCGAGGAGTCGCTGGACGCCCTGCGGCACAGCGGCGACGAACTGGCCGACGCCACCGTGGAGACGCTGTTCGAGCGCGGTGAGGTGGGCACGTTCAACACCCTCATGCGCTACGTCTCCACCGTCGGCCAGGAGCTGCCCGACGGACTGCCGGAGGTGGCCCGCGCGTACCTGCACGAGACGAGCAGCCCGCCGTCCTGGGTCGACTGGGGCGAGATGGAGCGGGCCCGGCTCTTCTTCATCGACAACAACGTCCACATCTCCACCGCGCTCTCCTTCGCGGCCATGCCCGCCTGCTACGTGGTGCCGCGCGTCGCCCGGCTGCTGTCCGCGACCCACTCGCTGAAGTACCCCTCAAAACGCATGGCGGAGACCGGGCAGTTCACCGTCTACCTCATGCAGCCGGACGCCTTCGAGGCGGGCAGCCGGTTCGTCCCGGCCGCGCAGAAGGTCCGCCTGCTGCACGCCTCCGTCCGCTACCACCTGCGCCGCGAGGGACGCTGGGACGTCGAGTCCCTGGGCACGCCGATCTGCCAGGAGGACATGATCGGCGGCCAGACGATCTTCTCGATCCAGGTGCTGGACGCCCTGCACCGGCTCGGCGTGCACATGAGCGAGGAAGGGGCCGAGTCCTACCACTACGCCTGGCGGGTCGTGGGCGCCATGCTCGGCGTCGACCAGCGGCACGGGCCGCGTGACCTCCAGGAGGCCCGCCGGTTCTCCGACCGCTACATGACCCGCAACATGGGGCCGAGCGAGGAGGGCGCCCACCTCACCCGCCAGCTCATCGACCTGTACGAGGAGGTCGTCCCCGGCACCTTCTTCGACCCCGTCGTCTCCGCCCTGATCCGCTACCTCATCGGTGACACCTGCGCCGACTGGCTCCAGGTGCCGCGGACGTCCTGGGACACCGTCGTGCGGGCCGCTCCGGCCCTGCTGAACGTCCTGGAGACGGTGGAGGACCGCTCGGCGGTGGGTGCCTGGGCGCTGGACCGGCTCGGCCACCTGACGACGCGGCTCGAACTCAGCTCCCTCACCCGGGGCCGCGTCATGCACTACGCCATCCCCGAGGAGCTGAAGAAGGATTTCGGCGTGTCCTCCACCGTGTCCCCGGGCTCCCGCTGGACGCCGCCCGGCCCGGCCCTCGGGGGCTGAGGGTGAAGCTCTGAGCTTGCTCAAGTGTGCTTTGGGGCCGCGCCGGGCGGGGCATGTCCGGGGCAACACCCCCCGGATCGCGGGCGGGTGGACGAAGGGGGGCTGCCATGGGCAGTGACGTGATCGTGTTCGCCGTGGCGGGGCTGGGTGCTCTCCTGGTCCTGGGGCTCCTGGTGTGGGTGGGCACCACCGTCGCACCGGGGACGCCGCTGGGCCGGGGCGGCTACGGGGAGTCCGGCGGCGGCTGGGGCGGCGACGGCGGTTCCGGCGGCGGGGGCGGCGGCGACGGCGGTTTCGGCGGCGGGGGTGGCGGCGGCTGCGACGGGGGCGGTGGCGGCGGGGGCTGCTGAGCCCGCCACCGCACGACGGCGGCGGCCACCGCGCCTTCGGGGGCGCTGACGGCGCACGGCCGGCGGGGGAGGGGAGGGGCGGCGCCACCCGGGGCGGCGGGGGCCGGTCCGGGTGGGCGACACTGCGCTGACGCGCCCGGCGCACGCCTGGAAGTTGAACATATGATCGCCACCGCCCCCTCCGGTATGGAATGCGGGCCAACTTGGGTAGGAATGCTGTGGACTTGGCGTAATCCATGATTCGGTGAGGTCTCCATCCAGGCCCGTTCAGGGGCACGAGCCGGCGAATGACGATCCGAGGTCCACATCCGAGGACTGGCCGGTCCCACAACCTTCACCGGCCGATCCTCCACAGCGTTTGCGGAGCCGATCCATGCTCACCAAGCTGAAGACCGCCTACACCGACACCCGCGCCGGCGACCTCGCCTGGGCGCTCGGCAGGGAGCCGCTGCCCTCGCTGGCCACCCTGGACCTCGAACTCACGGGTGCACACGTGCAACTGCGCCTGCTCGGCGCCTCGCACCAGGTGCTGCTGGACGAGGCGGGAGGCTGGTGTTCGGAGACCGTCGCCTGCATGCCGGGGAGCAGCAGCCCGCTCCCCCTGGGCGTCTCCAAGCGGCTGGGCGCCTGGGAGTACGAGTTCGCCGCACGCGTCGAGCGGCTGTCGGACGGTTCCTTCGCGGGCCGGGCGCAGGAACTGCTCGCCCTCGTCGCCGACCACCCCAACGGCCTGGCCGGCACGTTCCCGGGGGAGCCGCACGCGTTCACCGCGCTGCTGGTCCAGCGCGTGCGGGAACAGGTGTGCTGGCGCACCTGGCACGCCTACCCGCAGGAGAGGCGGCTCGTCGCCACCCGCACGCGCGTGGGCGTGCACACCCGGCGTACGGCGCCCGCCTGACGTCGGGGGTACGGCACGGCGCGACTCACACCGCCGCAACGGCACCCCTGCGGGTGACAGGGGGTGTGTCCGGCGTCACGTAGCGTGCCCTCATGATCGACGAGCCTGTGCCCGGACGGGCGGTCCGGCCGGGCACGCCGCGCGGGACCTCCGGCGGCCCGGCCCTACGGCTCCCCGTGCGTCCGGGCCTCGGCCGCTCCCTGGTCCTCGCGTCCGTGTTCGTCTGCGCCGCGTGCGGGCTCGTGTACGAACTGGCCCTCGTGGCGATGGCCTCGCACCTCACCGGGAACTCCGTCACCCAGGCGTCCATCGTGCTGTCGGTGATGGTGTTCGCCATGGGGGTCGGCTCGCTGCTCGCCAAGCGGCTGCGGCGCCGGGCCGCGGCGAACTTCGGGGTGATCGAGACGCTGCTCGCCCTCGTCGGCGGCAGTTCGTCGATGGCGCTGTACGCCTGCTTCGCCTGGTTCGGAGTCTCGCGGGCCGCCCTTGTCGGGTTCTCGCTGGCGATCGGCGTCCTCATCGGCGCCGAGATGCCGCTGCTGATGACGCTCATCCAGCGGATCAGGGCACAGGACGCCGACGGCGCGGTCGCCGACCTGTTCGCCGCCGACTACGTCGGTGCGCTCGTCGGCGGCCTCGCCTTCCCGTTCCTGCTGCTGCCGCTGTTCGGGCAGCTCACCGGCGCGCTGCTGGTCGGCCTGGTGAACGCGCTGGCCGGCGGCGTCGTGGTGCTGTGGCTGTTCCGGCACGACCTCTCCGCCTCCGGACGGACCTGGTTGCTCCTCGCCTACCTGTCCGTACCGCTGCTCCTCGGCACCGCGCTGGTGTGCGCCGGGCCCTTCGAGGCCGCCGCGCGGCGCGCGGTGTACGGCGGCGAGGTGCGGGTGGCGCTGGAGACGGAGGTGCAGTCCGTCGTCGTCCTCGCCGACGGCCGCGGCCCCCGGGGCGGCGGAGAGCCGGGACGGTGCGGGTTCGCGCTCTTCCTCGACGGGCGCCGTCAGGTGTGCGGGGCGTACGAGGCGCGCCACCACCAGGCGCTCGTCCGGCCCGCGATGGCCGCCGGGCGGCGGGAGCGGGTCCTGTTGCTCGGGGGCGGCGACGGCCTCGCCCTGCGCGAGGTGCTGCGCCACGACGGGGTGCGCGCGGTGACGGTCGTGGAGATCGACGCGGGCCTGGTGCGGCTGGCCCGCGGCGATCCGCAGCTGAGGGCCCTCAACGACGGCGCGTTCGACGACCCCCGGGTGCGGGTCGTCGCGGCGGACGCGTTCCGCTGGCTGCGGGACCGGCCCGCGGGCGCCACCGCCTACGACGTCGTCCTGTCCGCGCTGCCCGACCCCCGGCTGACCGACAGCACGCGCCTGTACTCACAGGAGTTCTACGGCCTCGTGCGGCACGCCCTCGCGGACGGCGGCCGGTTCGCCGTCCACGCGGGCCCGGGTCCGCACGCGGTCTGGACGGTCGAGGCCACGCTGCGCGCCGCCGGGCTGCGCCCGGCCGCGTACCTGGTGGACGTGACCGGGGCCGGAAACGGGAACGGGGCCGGAAACGGGAACGGGGCCGGGAAAAGGGGCGGCGGTGGGAACGGCGACGGGGGTCCGGCCGGGGCCGGGGAGGACGGCGAGCGGGGGTTCCTGCTCGCGGGAGTGGCCGCCGTGCCGCCGCTCGGCCTGGACGCGCCCCGGGCCTCCCCGGGCGCGCGCGGGGCCGTCCGGCCGGTGGCCGGGCTGACGGAGGCCGACCTCGCCGGGGCCGCCGCCAGGGCCGCGGAGCGGCGCGTCACCGGGCTGCCGCCCTCCACCCTGCTGCACCCCCGCTACGACGACTGACCCGCCGCCGGGGCCGTCGGCGGACCGCTGTGGACCGGGTCGGTCGTGGAGCGGGCCGACGCGGGTAGGCTCCGCCCCATGGAGCATGAGGTGTACGTTCCGTTCCCGGTCGGCCCGGTGCGGGCCGCGCTCGCCGAGGCCGCACGCGTCGCACGCTGCGTCCCCGGGCTTCAGCTCGACGCCCCGGAGGGTTCGGGGGAGGCGGCCGGCGGGGAGTCCGGCGCCGGGGGCACGGTGGCCGGCCGGCTGCGGCTGCGCATCGGCGGGTCCACGATCACCTACCGGGGCACGCTGACCCTGGCCGCGCGCGACGACGGCTTCCGCGTCACCGGGACGGGCGACGAGGCGCGGGGCAGCGGCTCCGCACGGCTCACGCTCACCGTGGTGCCGCGCCCGGCCGACGGCTCCGGGGAGGCCGGGGACGGGGGCGGCACGGTGCTCGCCTGCGCCGGATCGGTGCGCGGGGAGGGCCGGCTCGCCGAGACGGAGGCCCGGCACCGCACCGCCGCCGCCCGCCGCCTGCTGGAACGGTTCGGCGAGGCCCTGGCGGAGAGCCTGGCCGCGGAGCCCCCGGCCGACGACAACGAGCGCGCCATCCCGGGCATCCCCGCCCCCGAGGAGCCCGCGGCGGAGACGACGGCCTCCCCGGAGCCCGCCTCCGAGGCGGCGGTGTCCGAGGCACCCGTTTCCGAGAAGCCCGCTTCCGAGGAGCGTCCCGCCCCCGAGGAGTCCCCCGCCGGGCGGGACGGCTCCGGCTTCGGCGCCGAGGTGCCGTCGCCGTCCCCGGGACCGCTCGACGAGGACGCCTACGACTCCGACGAGCCGGTGCCCGCCGAGGCCGCCCACGCCCGCCGGACGATGATCGGACGCAGCGCCGAGGAGGTGGACCACGCGCCGCCGCGCGGCCGGTACGCCCCGGTGCCGGCCCCGGAGACGGTGTCCACGACCGCCGCCCTGCGCTGGGCCGCACCCGCCGCCGCGCTGGCGGTGGCCTCCGCCGTCCTCGTCGGCCGCGTCCTGCGCCGCCGCCGGAGCTGAGGGCGGGTCAGCCCGCCGCGCCCGCCGATTCGTGGGCCCCCGGGCCCGGTACGGCCTAGGCTCGGGGGGTGACCACGCAGACAACCGACGTCCGGCTCGCGGCCGGTGACGCCCACGTGACCGTCGAACCCCACCACGGCTGCCGTATCGCCTCCCTGAGCGTCGGCGGCACCGAACTGCTCCGCCAGGGCGAGGAGTACGGCTCGTTCGTGATGGTGCCCTGGTGCGGCCGCACCGACCGGGGGCGGTTCCGGCACGGCGCCGACACCTATCAGCTCCCCATCGACGCCGCGCCGCACGCCATGCACGGCCTGGCCCGCGAGGGCCGCTGGCGCACCGTCCGGGCGGATGAGCGCTCGGCCGCGTTCACCTGGGAACTGGGCGACCCCTGGCCCTGGTCCGGCACGGTGACGCAGCTCGTGGAACTGGCCGAGGACGGCAGCGCGCTCACCCTGACCCTCGGCGTGGAGACGGCGGCCGACTCGTTCCCCGCGCAGGTCGGCTGGCACCCCTGGTTCCGGCGCAACCTGGGCACCGGCGAGGACGTGCGCATCGGCTTCACCCCGCAGTGGCAGGAGGAGCGGGGCGACGACCACCTGCCCACCGGGCGCCGTATCGAGCCCCGGCCCGGCCCCTGGGACGACTGCTTCGGCATGCCCGACGGCGTGGACGTCACGCTGACCTGGCCGCAGGAGCTGGAGCTGCGGGTCACCAGCCGGGCCGAGTGGGTGGTGGTGTACGACGAGCAGGAGGCGGCCGTCTGCGTCGAGCCGCAGACCGGCCCGCCCAACGGCCTCAACACGCACCCCGCCCTCGTCACGCCGATCTCCCCGGTGGAGACCACGACGACCTGGGCCTGGCGGCGGCCGCAGGATCGATAAGCTCGGGTCCATGAGCGACGTACGAGCCGACCTGCTCCAGCAGATCAAGGACAAGGCCGTGGTGCACGGCAAGGTGATCCTCTCCTCCGGCAAGGAGGCGGACTACTACGTCGATCTGCGCCGGATCACCCTGGACGGCGAGACGGCGCCGCTGGTCGGCCAGGTGATGCTGGACCTGACCGACGGCCTGGAGTACGACGCCGTCGGCGGTCTGACCCTCGGGGCCGACCCGGTGGCCACCGCGATGCTGCACGCCGCCGCCGCCCGCGGCCGTCGGCTGGACGCGTTCGTCGTGCGCAAGACCGGCAAGGCCCACGGCTTGCAGCGCCGTGTGGAGGGCCCGGACGTCGCCGGGCGGCGGGTGCTCGCGGTGGAGGACACCTCCACGACCGGCGGCTCCGTCCTCACCGCCGTCGAGGCGCTGCGTGAGGCGGGCGCCGAGGTGGTCGGCGTGGCGGTGATCGTCGAGCGCGGTGCCGCCCCGGCCGTCGAGGAGGCCGGGCTGCCCTACTACCAGGCGTACGACCAGAAGGACTTGGGCGTCAGCTGAGCGCCACCGCGCCGAGGGGCGGGCTGTTTCACGTGAAACAGCCCGCCCCTCGGCGCACCCCCGTACGGACGGCCCCTCTGGAGCATCCGGGCCCGTCTGGGAAGATGGGTCCGACGATGACGTCGCCCAAGGTCAGGGCCCACGCACACACCCGCACATCTTCCAAGGAGCGGACAGATGCCCATCGCAACCCCCGAGGTCTATAACGAGATGCTCGACCGGGCGAAGGCAGGCAAGTTCGCCTACCCGGCCATCAACGTCACCTCGACGCAGACCCTGCACGCAGCGCTGCGCGGGTTCGCCGAGGCCGAGAGCGACGGCATCGTGCAGATCTCCACCGGCGGTGCGGAGTTCCTGGGCGGCCAGTACAGCAAGGACATGGTCTCGGGCGCGGTCGCCCTGGCCGAGTTCGCGCACATCGTCGCCGAGAAGTACCCCGTGAACATCGCCCTGCACACCGACCACTGCCCGAAGGACAAGCTCGACGGCTACGTCCGCCCCCTGCTGGAGGTCTCCCGCGAGCGGGTGGCGGCCGGCCGGAACCCGCTGTTCCAGTCGCACATGTGGGACGGCTCCGCCGAGACGCTGGCCGACAACCTCCAGATCGGCCAGGAGCTGCTGGCCGTGGCCGCCGCCGCGAAGATCATCCTTGAGGTCGAGATCACCCCGACCGGCGGCGAGGAGGACGGCGTCACCCACGAGATCAACGACGAGCTGTACACCACGGTGGACGACGCGCTGCGCACCGCCGAGGCGCTGGGCCTGGGCGAGAAGGGCCGCTACCTGCTCGCCGCCTCCTTCGGCAACGTGCACGGCGTGTACAAGCCGGGCAACGTCGTCCTGCGCCCGGAGCTGCTGAAGGACCTCCAGGAGGGCGTCGCGGCCACGTACGGCAAGCAGAGCCCGTTCGACTTCGTCTTCCACGGCGGCTCCGGTTCCACCGAGCAGGAGATCGCCACCGCGCTGGAGAACGGCGTGGTGAAGATGAACCTCGACACGGACACGCAGTACGCGTTCACGCGGCCGATCGCGGACCACATGCTCCGCAACTACAACGGCGTGCTGAAGGTGGACGGCGAGGTCGGCGACAAGAAGACCTACGACCCGCGGAGCTGGGGCAAGCTCGCGGAGAAGTCCATGGCCGAGCGCGTGCGGCTCGCCTGCGGGCACCTGCGCTCCACCGGTACGAAGCTGAAGTAACGCGGCGGGTCCGCACCGCGCGGAGGGGCCGGCCGCCCGCCCCTCCGCGTCCCGCGCCGTGCCCCGTGCCGTGTCCCGCACCCCGTGCCGTGCCCGGGGGCTCGGGCGCGCGGCGCGGGCGGACGCGGGCAAGGCACACTGGGCGCATGTCCATTCACGAGAACCTGCTCGGGGGCCCGCCCCCGACCCACCTGCCCGACGACCCCGGGCCGCGCGAGGCGCTGGCCTCCGGCACGGCACCGTCCGACGTCGCCGCGCGGTTCCCCGCGTCCTCCCTGGCCTGGGCCCAGCTCGCCGACGAGGCGTTCGAGGGAGGCCGGGTCGTCGAGTCCTACGCGTACGCGCGGACCGGGTACCACCGGGGCCTGGACGCCTTGCGGCGCAACGGCTGGAAGGGCCACGGCCCGGTGCCGTTCGAGCACGAGCCCAACCGCGGGTTCCTGCGCGCCCTGCACGCCCTCGCCCGCGCCGCGAAGGCCATCGGTGAGGAGGAGGAGCACGAGCGCTGCGCCACGTTCCTCAAGGACAGCTCGCCCACCGCAGCCGCCACGCTCTCCTGAGAAGACTGGCTCTTGCCGTCGCCGGGCCCGCCGGAGATGATCGCGGCAGGCCCGGTGACCCCGGGCGCGTGCGCAAGGAGACATGGATGCCGGACACCCCTGAGACGCCCCACCTGGACTTCGCGGGAACGACGCCGTACGAGGACTACGTGCAGGCCGACGTCCTGACCCACCTCCAGCACCCGCTCACGGACGACCCCGGTGAGCTGGCCTTCCTGGTGACGACCCAGGTCATGGAGCTGTGGTTCACCCTGCTCGTCCACGAATGGCAGACCGCCGCCCAGGCGCTGCGCGAGGACGACCTGCGGACGGCGCTGGACGCGCTGAAGCGCTCCACCTACGAGTTGCGGTCTCTGAACGCCTCGTGGGAGCCGCTGGCGCACCTCACCCCCGCACAGTTCAACTCCTACCGTGCCTCGCTCGGCGAGGGCTCGGGCTTCCAGTCCGCGATGTACCGCCGCCTGGAGTTCCTGCTGGGCGACAAGTCCGCGTCCATGCTCGTCCCGCACCGGGGCGCGCCGCGCGTCCACGACGAGCTGGAGAAGGCCCTGCACGAGCCGAGCCTCTACGACGAGGTGCTGCGTTACCTGGCGCGGCAGGGCGCGGACATCCCGCGCGAGGTGCTGGACCGGGACGTCGCCCGGCGCTACGAACCGGCTCCCGAGGTGGAGGCGGCCTGGGAGCGGATCTACTCCGGGGACCCGGAGGCGCCCGCCGCCCGGCTCGGCGAGGCGCTGACCGAGGTCGCGGAGCTGGTGTGGCGCTGGCGCAACGACCACCTGATCGCCACCCGCCGGGCGATGGGCGCCAAGACCGGCACGGGTGGTTCGGCCGGTGTGGCCTGGCTGGAGAAGCGGGCCGCCAAGATCGTCTTCCCCGAGCTGTGGACGGCCCGCAGCCATGTCTGAGCGCGTCACCGCCCCCGCCTCCGCCTCCGTCTCCGCTCCCGCCGCCGCGCCCGACGACGCCGCCGCTCCCGCCGCCGCCCCGGCCTCCGGTGCCGCCCCGGCCTCCGGCGCCGGGCGCGGCACGCTGCGGCGGGAGGCCGCCCGCCTGGACGCGGCCGACGCGCTGGCCGGGCTGCGGAAGCTGTTCGTCCTGGACGCGCCCGGTCACCCGGACGGCGGCGTCTACCTCGACGGCAACTCCCTCGGAGCCCTGCCCCGTGCCGTACCGGACCGCCTGGCGGACGTCGTCGCCCGAGAGTGGGGCGAGCTGCGCATCCGGTCCTGGACGGAGTCGGGCTGGTGGACGGCGCCGGAGCGGATCGGCGACCGGATCGCCCCGCTCGTCGGTGCGGCTCCGGGCCAGATCGTCGTGGGCGACTCCACGTCCGTCAACGTCCTCAAGGCCCTCGTCGGCGCCGTCCGCATGGCCGGAGCCGGGCGGGACGAGATCCTGGTGGACGCGACGACCTTCCCCACCGACGGCTACATCGCCGAGTCCGCCGCGCGGATCACCGGCCGCACGCTGCGGCCGGTGCCACCGGGCGAGCTGCCCGGCGCGCTCTCCGGACGGACGGCCGCGGTGCTGGTCAACCACGTGGACTACCGCACCGGCGAGCTGCACGACCTGCCGGGCCTCACCGCCGCCGCGCACGCCGCGGGCGCCCTCGTCGTCGCGGACCTGTGCCACAGCGCGGGCGCCCTGCCCGTCGGACTGGACGAGCACGGCGTGGACTTCGCCGTGGGCTGCACGTACAAGTACCTCAACGGCGGGCCCGGCGCCCCCGCCTACCTGTACCTGCGGCGCGAGCACCAGCCCCGGTTCGACTCGCCGCTGCCCGGCTGGAACTCCCACCGGGACCCGTTCGGCATGGCCGCCGGGTACGCACCCGCCGAGGGCGCCGCCCGGGGGCGCGTCGGCACGCCCGACGTGCTGTCCATGCTCGCCCTGGAAGCCGCGCTCGGCGTGTGGGACGGCGTCGAGGTGACCGCCGTGCGCGCCAAGTCCCTGGCCCTGACGGACTTCTTCCTGCGCTGCGTGGACGCCTACGTGCCCCGCGACCGCCTCACCCTCCGCACACCGCGCGCCCACGAGCGGCGGGGCAGCCAGATATCCCTGGAGTGCGCGGACGCCGAGCGCGTCATGGCGGGGCTGATCGCGCGCGGTGTCGTCGGCGACTTCCGCCGTCCCGGCGTGCTCCGCTTCGGCTTCACACCGCTCTACACGTCGTTCGCGGACACCGAGCTGGCCGCGCGGGTGCTCGCCGAGGTCCTCCAGGAGGCCGCCACATGTCCGACGCCGAGCAGCGGGACCTCATGGGGCTCGCCCCCGCCGTCCCCGACCGCACCGGACGCTACGGGGACCACCCCTCCCAGGTCGTCGACCACTTCGGGGACGGCAGCGGACCCCGGGTCACCGTCCTCCACGGCGGCTACTGGCGGGAGCGGTACGACCGCGGCCACCTGACGCCGTTCGCCGCCGCGCTGGCCGGGCACGGCTTCGCGGTGGAGCTGGTCGAGTACCGCCGGGTCGGCGGGGGCGGCGGATGGCCCGCCACCGCCGAGGACGTGGACGCGGCCCTCACCCACCTCGGCGGCCCGCCGCACGTCCTGCTGGGCCACTCCGCGGGCGGCCAGCTCGCCCTGTGGGCCGCAGCCCGGCGGGAGCGGGCGGCGGACCGGGTGATCGGGGTCGGCGCGGTGGCCGACCTGGCCCGCGCGCACGACCTGCGGCTCGGTGACGACGCCGTGGCCGCCTTCCTGGGCGGCCACGCCGAGGTGGCGGCCCGGCTGCCCGAGGCCGACCCCATGCGGCTGCTGCCCCGGGTGCCGGTGGAGCTGGTGCACGGCACGGCGGATCTGGACGTGCCCGTGGAACTGTCGCGCCGGTACGCCTCCGACTGGGGCGCCCGGCTGCACCTGCTGCCCGGAGCCGGGCACTTCGCGCCGTTCCACCCGCACCGGCCGCCGTTCGGCGTCCTGCTGGACATGATCCGCCGCGTCTGAGCCCCCGTCACGGCGTACGGTGTACGGCGCCGCGGCGGCGCCTCGCCCCGCGTGACGGGCCGGTCCGCGCGTGCGGCGGGACCGGGCCCGTCCGGCGGCGGCCGGTCGTCAGTCGAGGAACGAGCGGACCTGGATCGTCTCGTCGCGGCCCGGGCCCACCCCGATCGCCGAGACCGGCGCGCCCGACATCTCCTCCAGCGCCCGCACGTAGCCCTGCGCGTTCTTCGGCAGGTCGGCGAAGGTCTTCGCCTGGGTGATGTCCTCCGACCAGCCCGGCAGGTACTCGTAGACCGGCTTCGCGTGGTGGAAGTCGGACTGGCTGTAGGGCAGCTCGGTGACCCGCCGGCCGTCCACCTCGTACGCCACGCACACCGGGATCTGCTCCCAGCCGGTGAGCACGTCGAGCTTGGTGAGGAAGAAGTCGGTGAGGCCGTTCACCCGGGTGGCGTAGCGGGCGATCACCGCGTCGAACCAGCCGCAGCGGCGGTCGCGACCGGTGGTGACGCCCTTCTCACCGCCGATGGTGCGCAGCTTCTCGCCGTCGTCGTCCAGCAGTTCGGTCGGGAAGGGACCGGCGCCGACGCGGGTCGTGTACGCCTTGAGGATGCCGATGACGCGGCTGATGCGCGTCGGGCCGACCCCCGCGCCCGTGCAGGCGCCGCCCGCCGTCGGGTTGGAGGAGGTGACGAAGGGGTACGTGCCGTGGTCCACGTCGAGCAGCGTGCCCTGGCCGCCCTCGAAGAGGACGACCTTGCCCTCGTCGATGGCGTTGTTCAGCACCAGGGTCGTGTCGCAGACGTAGCCGGAGAGCTGGTCGGCGTAGGACAGCAGCTCCTCGACCACCTGCTCCGGCTTGACCGAGCGGCGGTTGTAGAGCTTGGCGAGGACCTGGTTCTTGAAGTCCAGCGCGGCGTCCACCTTCTGCCGCAGGATCGACTCGTCGAACAGGTCCTGGACGCGGATGCCCACGCGGTTGATCTTGTCGGCGTAGGTCGGGCCGATGCCGCGCCCGGTGGTGCCGATCTTCCGTTTGCCGAGGAACCGTTCCGTCACCTTGTCGATCTCGGTGTGGTACGGCGTGATCAGGTGGGCGTTGCCGCTGAGCAGCAGCTTCGAGGTGTCGACGCCGCGCTCCTCCAGGCCGCGCAGCTCGCTGAGGAGCACGGCCGGGTCCACGACGACGCCGTTGCCGATGACCGGGGTGCAACCCGGTGAGAGGATGCCGGAGGGCAGCAGGTGGAGGGCGTATTTCTGGTCGCCGACGACGACCGTGTGGCCGGCGTTGTTGCCGCCCTGGAAGCGGACGACGTAGTCGACGGAGCCGCCGAGCAGGTCGGTGGCCTTCCCCTTCCCCTCATCACCCCACTGAGCACCGAGCAGCACGAGCGCGGGCACAGGCGTACACCCCTTCCGGGCGGGGCATGTCCAACGTGCGAAGTGGCGGACGAACCATGTGTGACGCCGCGCATGACGCTGTGCGCCACCAAGCGCACAACGCGGCGTGCAGCGCATGTGCCACCACGAGAGCCGTGAACCGGTGCCCCGGATAGTCGAAGCCCCTGGCGCAACAGCGGCAGGGGCTCTTGCACCGAGAGATTACCTGAGGAAGGACGAACGTGTCGGCCCCAGATCTGCTCGTGGTCGTCGATCCCGCTGCCCGGCACCTCGACGGAGAGTCCGTGCGCATCGCGCGGGACGTCCTCGGCGCGGGGGCCCCGGGCGTGAAGGTGTGCCTGCCGCAGAACCGCGAGGGCGTGGCGAGGGCGGTGGCCCGGCGGGGCCGCCGCCGCCCGGTGGTGGTGGGGGACGACCGGGCGCTGCTGTGCGCGGTGGAGCAGCTCCACCGCGAGAGGACCGCCGCGGACGGCGCCCGGCCGGACGGCCCGGGGGCGCGGGGTGCGGGGCGGCGCGGGGCGGGCGGCGCGCCGGTGCCGTCGGCGGTGGCGCTGGGCATGGTGCCGGTGGGCCCCGGCTGGTCGGTGGCGCTGGCCTGGGAGCTGGGGCTGCCGCTGGACGTCGTCACGGCCGCCCGCGCGGTGCTGGCCGGTACCGAACGCCCGCTGGACCTGCTGGTGGACGACGCGGGCGGCGTGGTGCTGGGCGGGCTGCGCATCCCGGCGGGGCGGGCGGCGCCGGCCGCCGTCGCCCGGTTCCGGGACGAGCCGCACGACGGCTGGTACGACGGCTGGTACGACGGACCGCGCGACGACCGGTCCTGGGACGGCCGGTACGCCGGTGCCCGGGACGGAGGTCTGGACGACGCCCGGGGAGACAGCCGCAACGGCGGCCGGGACGGCTCCGGGGCCGCCCGCGCCACGGGCGCGGCCCCGTCCGGGGTGCTCGGCTCGCTGGGACGGCGCGCCTCACGGGTGTGGCAGTGCCGCAGGCCGGAGGAGGCGCCGCTGCCCCGGCTGCGGGTGGAGGCTGACGGCGTCGTCCTGGCGGAGCCCGCGCGTCCGGTCGCCGAGGTGTCGGTGTCCACGGGGCCGGGCGGTGCGGGCGGGGGCCTCGCGGAGGTGGTGGTGCGGCGTGGTCCGGCCGGTGGTGACGGCTCGGCCGCGACGGCGTCGCTGGTGCGGGTGACGGCCCGCGCGGTCACCGTCTCCGGTCCGGAGTTCCGGGCCCGGACGTGGACGGTGCACCCGTCAGCCCTGCGCCTCACCGTCCCCGCCGGCTGACCGCAGTTCCTCGCGCAGCCGCTGCCAGCGGGTGACGATCCCGTGCAGTTCCTCGCGCAGGAAGGCCAGGAAGGCGGCGCTCTCGGCCACCCGCCGCCCGGCGGGGGTGTCGGCGCCGAGCGCGGCGACGCCGTCGGTGAAGGTGGTCAGCCAGCGGCCGAGGAGGGCGTCGCGGCTGGCCATGGTGTCGTGCCAGACGTCGGCGTGCACCCGGTACTGCTCGCGGCGTGAGCCCGGCAGCCGCTCGCGGGTGACGAGGTGGAGCTGGGCCAGGTAGCGGACGGCGCCGGAGACGGCGGCCGGGCTGATGCGCAGGCGCTCGCTCAGCTCGCCGGAGCCGAGCGCACCGCGTTCGGAGGCGAGCAGGCAGGCGAAGACCCGGGAGGCCATGCGCTGCATCCCGGCCTCGGTGAGGTCGGCGGCGAACCGTTCCACGAAGTCGGCCACCTGTGGTGGGTAGTCGGCGTTCTGCACGGTGGTCATCCTTCCAGCCGGGGCGGGGACCGCGCACTCCGGGGGTTTTGTCGCTCTCTTAACTTCACAATTTTCTGAACGAAGAGTAATTTCGAAACCATGACAACGCCATCCCCCGCCATCGAGGTGTCCGGCCTGGTGAAGACCTTCGGCCGCACCCGGGCCCTGGACGGGCTCGACCTGAGCGTCGGCCAGGGCGAGGTCCACGGCTTCCTCGGCCCGAACGGCGCCGGGAAGTCCACCACCATCCGCGTCCTGCTCGGGCTGCTGCGCGCCGACTTGGGCACCGCACGGCTGCTGGGCCGCGATCCCTGGCACGACGCCGTCGCGCTCCACCGGCGGCTGGCCTACGTGCCCGGCGACGTCGAACTGTGGCCGAACCTCACCGGCGGCGAGGCCATCGACCTCCTCGCGCGGCTGCGCGGCGGCATCGACGCCCGGCGCCGCGACGAACTGGTCGAGCGCTTCGACCTCGACCCCGGCAAGAAGGGCCGCAGCTACTCCAAGGGCAACCGGCAGAAGGTGGCCATCGTCGCCGCCCTCGCCTCCGACGCCGAACTGCTGCTCCTGGACGAGCCCACCGCCGGACTCGACCCGCTCATGGAGGCCGTCTTCCAGGACGTGATCGGGCAGGCCAAGGCCGCGGGCCGCACCGTGCTGCTCTCCAGCCACATCCTGGCCCAGGTCGAGAAGCTGTGCGACCGGGTCAGCATCGTGCGGCTGGGACGCACCGTGCAGGCCGGGACGCTCGGCGAACTGCGCCACCTCACCCGCACCACCGTCGAGGCCGAGACCGAGCGCCCCGTCACCGGCCTCGACGGGCTGCCCGGCGTGCACGACCTGCGCACCGGGGACGGCCGCGTCCGGTTCGCCGTGGACGGCGCCCACCTGGACGCCGCCGTCCGGCGGCTCGGCGACGCCGGACTGCGCGCCCTCACCAGCCACCCGCCGACGCTGGAGGAGCTGATGCTGCGCCACTACGGTGACACGCTCGCCGGGCCTGCCGGTGACGGGCGGGCCCGTGCCGCCGACGCGGGAACGGAGGCCGGGCGGTGACCGCCGCGACCGCGCCCCCGGCGCCCGCAGGCAGCCCCGCCCGCGGCACCGCCCCGCTGGCCGGGGCCGGGACGCTCCTGCGCTTCGCCGCCCGCCGCGACCGGGTGCGGCTCCCCGTGTGGACCGCCGCGCTCGTCCTGGGCACCGTCACCACCGCCGGCAGCTACCGCGACCTGTACCCGACCGCCGAGGCGCGACGCTCCACCGCCGAGACGATGAGCAGCCCCGCCGCGCTGGCCATGTCGGGGCCCGAACGCTTCCTCGCCGACTACGGCTACGGCGCGATGCTCGGCCACCAGATGCTCGGCTTCACGGCCGTGCTCGTCGCGCTGATGTCGGTGCTGACCGTGACCCGGCACACCCGCGCCGAGGAGGAGAGCGGACGTGCCGAGCTGGTGCGCTCGGCCGCCGTCGGACGGCACGCGCCGCTCGCGGCAGCCCTGGCCCTGGCCGTCCTCACCAACGCGGTGCTCGCCTGCGTGATGGCGCTCGGCCTCGGCGGGCTCGGCCTGCCGGGCGCCGGCTGGGGCGGCTCGCTGCTCTACGGCGCCGCCCACGCCGCCGTCGGCCTCGTCTTCACCGCCGTCGCCGCGGTGACCGTCCAGCTCACCGCCCACGCGCGCGGCGCCTCCGGGGCGGCCCTGGCCGTACTGGGCCTGGCCTACGTGCTGCGGGCGGCCGGGGACGTGGGCGGCGGCGCGCTGTCCTGGCTCTCCCCCGTCGGCTGGGCCCAGCGCACCTACGTCTACGTGGACGACCGCTGGTGGCCGCTGCTCCTCGCGCTCGGCGCGGCGGCGGCGGGCACGACGCTCGCCGTCCGGCTCAGCACCCGGCGGGACCTGGGCGCGGGACTGCGTCCGGCCCGCTCCGGGCGCCCGCACGCCACCGCAGCCCTCACCCATCCGCTCGGCTTCGCGCTGCGCCTGCACCGCGGCCTGCTCACCGGGTTCGCCGTCGGACTCGCCGCGATGGGCGCCGCCTACGGCGCGGTGCTGGGCGACGCCGAGGAGATGCTCGCGGACGTCGCCGCCCTGGAGGACGCCCTCGCGGAACTGGGCGGCGCGGACCTCGCCGAGTCGTTCGCCGCGATGGTCATGATCGTGCTCGCCGTCGTCGCCGCCGTCTACGTGGTGCTGGCCGCCCTGCGCCCGCGCGCCGAGGAGAGCGGGCGGCGCGCCGAACCGCTGCTGGCCACCGCGCTGTCCCGCACCCGCTGGGCGGGCAGCCACCTGGCGGTCGCGCTCGCCGGGGGCACGCTCCTGCTGCTGCTGGCCGGGCTGGGGTTCGGCGCGGCCGGTGCGGCGGCCACCGGGGACGGCTCCCTGGTGCCCGCGCTGACGGGCGCGGCCCTGGCCTACGCGCCCGCGCTGTGGGTCACCGCCGGGGTCGCCGCCGCGCTGTACGGCTGGCTGCCCCAGGCGACGGCGCTGGCCTGGGTGATGCCGGTGCTGGCCTTCGTCGTCGGCTACCTCGGGCCGCTGCTCCAGCTCCCGCAGTGGCTGTCCCGGCTGTCGCCCTTCGGGCACGTGCCGCGGCTGCCCGCCGAACCGGTCGACTGGACGCCGCTGGTGGTGCTCACGCTGCTCGCCGCGGCCCTGATCGCCTCCGGACTGGCGGGCTTCCGGCGCCGCGACGTGGTGATGGCCTGACGGACGTGCCCGGCGCGCCGGAGGTGACGGGCGCGCCGGTGGGCCGTCCCGGCCGTACCGCGCGGAGCTGACGCGGCGCCACACGCGCGGCCACGACCCGCCCTCGGTCGGGCCAACGGGCCACCCGGCGGGCGGTACCCCGGGTGCGGCGCGCCCGGGTCGCTGGTCGCATGAAGGCGACGGCGCGCGGACACGCTGGGGAACGGCCCCCGCACGCGCGCCACATGACCGGAGGTCACGCTCCTCATGCGCAAGACGCGTCTTTACGCCACCGCAGCGGCCAGCGCCGCGCTCGTCGTCTCGATGGCCGGCCCGGCCTTCGCGGGCGGCGACACGGGCACCGGCGGCCTGCAGATCTCCCCGGCGTCCGGCGGTCCGGGCACCCACGTCGAGGTGAAGGCCCTGTGCCGGGACGGCGGGCACGGCACCGTCGCCTCGGACGCCTTCGAGTCCAGCCAGGCGCACACCGACCGCTACGGCGACGACCGGGCGGACGCCGCCCGGGCACGCCACCGCTCCTTCGCCACCGCCAAGGTCATGCACGAGGGCCTGACGCCGGGCAAGAAGTACCAGGTCACCGGGTACTGCCGGAACCACCAGCCGCTCACGGGCACGTTCACCTACACCGGCGTCTCCGGCGGTGCGCGCGCCGGGCTCGGCGGCCTGGCCTCGGGCACGGGGAACGGCACCCCGGCGACGGCCACCGCCGCCGCCCTCGCCGGCGGACTGGCCGCCGCCGGCGCGGCCGGGTACCTCCTGGTCTGGCGCCGCCGGGCCGCCGGGGACCAGGCGTGAAGCGCCCCCGGATATCCATGACGACTCGTCAGCAGCGGATCGCGGCGCGCGGCCGACGTCTGGAGACGGCGGCCGCGGCCGTGACCGTGGTCGTGGCCGGGGCGCTGTGCGCGGCCGTGCCCGCCGAGGACACCGCCAGGGAGCGGCGCACGGCCGGACTCACCATGGTCGCCGACGGCGTCTCGCGGCCCGAGGCCGTCGACACCCGGCCGCCGCTGCCGGAAGCGGGGTTCCTGCCCCGCGCGGAGCCGGAGCGGCTGCGCATCCCGCAGCTCGGCACGGACGTCGCCGTCTACGCCGACGACGCCGAGGACGACGGCACCCCGCCGGTGCCGGACGAGGACGACGCGGAGCGGGCCGTCTGGTACCAGGGCGGCCCGTCTCCCGGGGAACAGGGGCCCGCGCTGGTCATCGGGCACCTGGACACCGACGACGGGCCCGCCGCCTTCGCCGGGCTCGGCGCGCTCGAACCGGGCGCCGAGGTCCGCGTCGACCGGGCGGACGGCTCCACGGCCCTGTTCACCGTCGACTCCGTCGAGCAGTACGCGAAGGACGACTTCCCCAACGAGCGGGTCTACGGTCCCACCAGGACCGCCCAGCTCCGGCTGATCACCTGCGGGGGGGACTGGAGCGAGGAGGAGGGCTATGACGCGAATATCGTCGCCTTCGCCAGCCTCAGGAACTGAGGCACGCCCCCCGCGGACGCCGCCGTCACCGCCACCCGGTGCCGGCGGCGTCCGTGTGCCGGGCACCGTCCCGCCCGCGCCGGAAACCGGGCGCCGACCCGGGCGCCGTTCGCGCGCCGACCGGGCGGCGTCAGCGCGTGAAGCCCTCCTGCACCAGCGAGACGGCGGCGAGCAGCGAGGTGAACAGGGCGAGGAGGGCCAGCACGGTGACCAGCACCCAGCCCGGCGAGCGGCCGTCCCGGCCCGCCCCGTCCCGCGGCGGTTCCCGGTCCCGCGGTGGCTCGCGGTCCTCCGGTGGCTCCCCGGCCTCGCTGTCCCGCGGCTCCATGCGAGCAGGGTAACGGGCAGGTGTTCGCCGCACGCCCCGTGCGAGTGAACGAAAGGGAACGCGGGACCCGCCGCGCGCCCAGGGTGCCCCGATAGGCTGACGGCCCGGACCGGCGAGCGGTGAGGAACGGCAACGATGAGCAGCGCATCCCTCCACGGTGAGACCGGCGGCGACGGCCCGGCGGACGCCGCCGCCGTCAAGGCCGCCGACCGCGCCCACGTCTTCCACTCCTGGTCGGCGCAGGGCCTGATCGATCCCCTCCCCGTGCACCACGCGGCCGGCTCGGCCTTCTGGGACTATGACGGCAACCGCTACCTCGACTTCGCCTCCCAGCTGGTCAACGCCAACATCGGCCACCAGCACCCGAAGGTGGTCGCCGCGATCCAGGAGCAGGCGGCCCGCCTGTGCACCGTCGCCCCCGGCTTCGCGGTGGACGTGCGCTCCGAGGCCGCCCGGCTCGTCGCCGAACGCACCCCCGGCGACCTGGACAAGGTGTTCTTCACCAACAGCGGTGCCGAGGCGGTGGAGCACGCCGTCCGCATGGCCCGGCTGCACACCGGGCGCCCCAAGCTGCTCAGCGCCTACCGCTCCTACCACGGCGCCACCTCCACCGCGATCAACCTCACCGGCGACCCGCGCCGCTGGGCCAGCGACACGGGCACCGCCGGAGTCGTCCACTTCCGGGGCCCCTTCCTCTACCGCTCGTCCTTCCACGCCGCGGACGAGGCCCAGGAGTGCGAACGGGCGCTGGCGCACCTGGAGGAGACGATCGTCTTCGAGGGGCCGCAGACCATCGCCGCCGTCATCCTGGAGACCATCCCCGGCGGCGCCGGCGTCCTGGTCCCGCCGCCCGGCTACCTGCCCGGGGTGCGCGCCCTGTGCGACCGGTACGGCATCGTCCTCGTCCTGGACGAGGTCATGGCGGGCTTCGGCCGGGCCGGGCGCTGGTTCGCCCTCGACCACTACGACGTCACGCCCGACCTCATCACCTTCGCCAAGGGCGTCAACTCCGGCTACGTCCCGCTCGGCGGCGTCGCCCTCTCCGCGCGCATCGCCGCGGACTTCGAGGAGCGCCCCTACCCCGGCGGGCTCACCTACTCCGGGCACCCGCTGGCCTGCGCCGCCGCCGTCGCCACGATCGGCGCCATGGCCGAGGAGGGCGTCGTCGAGCACGCGGCGCACCTCGGCGAGACGGTGCTGGGCCCCGGGCTGCGCGCGCTGGCCCAGCGCCACCCCTCGGTCGGCGAGGTGCGCGGCACCGGCGTCTTCTGGGCGCTGGAACTCGTCCGCGACCGGGAGACCCGCGAACCGCTGGTGCCCTACCAGGCGGCCGGGGACGCGAACCGGCCCATGGCCGCGTTCGCCGCCGCCTGCCGGGAACGGGGCCTGTGGCCGCTGACCGTGATGAACCGGCTGCACGTCGTCCCGCCGTGCACGATGAGCGAGGCCGAGGCGGAAGAGGGCCTGGCGATCCTGGACGAGGCCCTGACCGTGGCCGACGCCCACACCGCCGCCCCGTCGTAGGGTGTGGGGCCGTACCCCCGAAGGAGAACGCTCCCATGCCCGCCATCACCCGCAGCACCCTGCGCCAGCAGCTCGCGGACGCGCTGCGCGACGAGGTGCTGGCCGGGCGGCTCCCGGCGGGGCGGCAGTTCACCGTCAAGGAGATCGCCGAGCAGTACGGCGTCTCGGCGACGCCGGTGCGCGAGGCCCTGGTCGACCTGACCGCCCAGGGCCTGCTGGACGCCGACCAGCACCGGGGCTTTCGGGTCCACGAGTTCACCCTCGACGACTTCGTCGCCATGATCGAGGCCCGCACCCTGGTCATCAAGGGCGTCTTCCGCACCGGGGGCCACGGAAGCCTCTCCCCGGCGCGTGCGGCCTCCCGCGAGCGGCAGGACGCGCTGTCCTCCGTGCGGCGCCGCGCCGTGGCCGCCCGCCGGGCCGCCCTCGCCGGGGACCTCGACGTGCTCATCGGCTACGACCTGCGGTTCTGGCGGGAGCTGGGCGAACTCGTCGGCAACTCCTACGTCTCCGACTTCCTGGACCGGGTGCGCGTCCACTCCTGGGTCTTCGCCGTCCCCCACCTGCGCGCCCGGCGGGACGTGGCCGGGCTGCTGTGGGCGGGGCACCTGGACCTCGTCGCGGCCGTGGAGGCCCGCGACGCGGTGGCCGTCGAGCGGATCGTCACCGCGTACAACGACCACTCGCTCACCGTCGTGCGGTCCCTGGTGGCGCCGCCCGCCGCCCGCCCCCGCCCGGCGGACCCGCCCGGCGACCCGGCCTGACGGCGGGCACCGGCCGCGCCGCGCGCCGGCGTGGCGCGGCGCCGGGCCCGCTCAGGACCAGGGCACGCCCGTCAGCCGCTCGTACACCTCCGCGTACCGGCGCCGGGTGTGCTCCACCACCGCGTCCGGCAGCGCGGGCGGCGGCTGCTCGCCGTGGCGGTCCCAGCCCGACTCCGGGCCGCCGAGCCAGTCGCGGACGATCTGCTTGTCGTAGGACGGCTGCGCCCGGCCCGGCTGCCACTCCTCGGCGGGCCAGAACCGGGAGGAGTCCGGCGTCAGCACCTCGTCGGCCAGGATCAGCCTGCCCTCGTCCGACGCGGCCGAGGCGAAGCCGAACTCGAACTTCGTGTCGGCGAGGATGATGCCGCGCTCGCGCGCCGTCTCCCGGGCCCGGCTGTAGATCGCCAGGGTGAGCTGGCGCAGCCGCGCGGCCGTCTCGGCGCCCACCCGCCGGGCGACCTCCTCGTACGGCACGTTCTCGTCGTGCTCGCCCACCTCGGCCTTCGTCGCCGGGGTGAAGATCGGCGCGGGCAGCTCCGAGCCGTCCACCAGGCCCTCCGGGAGCGCCAGACCGCAGACCGTGCGGGAGGTCTCGTACTCCGCGAGACCCGAACCCGTCAGGTAGCCGCGTGCCACGCACTCCACCGGGAGCATGGACAGGGGCCGGCACACCATGACCCGGCCCGCCCAGCTCGCGGGCGCGCCCTCGGGCACCTCGGTGGACAGGACGTGGCCCGCCACCAGGTCGGCGAGCTGGTCGAACCACCACAGCGAGAGCTGGGTGAGGATGCGGCCCTTGTCGGGGATCTCCGTGGGCAGCACCCAGTCGTAGGCGGAGACGCGGTCGCTGGCCACCATCACCAGCTCGCCGTCCGCGGTGCGGTACAGGTCACGCACCTTGCCGGTGTGCAGATGCACCAGCCCCGGCACCTGCGCGGGTTCGGGCTTCTCGACGAATCCGGACACCAGTCCTCCATGGAGAGTGCGACGACAGCACCGATTGTCCCGTACGCCCGCGGGGCGGCGCGCGGGGGCCGGGGCCGGAGGGTGCCGAATCCGGGTCAGTCCCGTTTGCAGATACGGTCCAGCAGGTTCGCCGTCGCCTGCTGGACGCGTTCGTCCACGTGCCCGGGGCGGTCCAGGGCGGGGGACCACGCGAAGGTGCCCGAGGAGAAGACGAGCGCCCCGCTCGGCGCCCGGTAGAGCGACGTCTCCTGGTGGCGGCGGGCGCCGCCCGCGTCCTGGTACGGGGAGTGCGCCAGCAGGATGCGGTCGGTGTGGGGCGGGAGCGGGGCGCGCGGGTAGTAGCGGTCGGCCTCGCCCGCCACCAGGCCCGGCAGTTCGTCGCCCTCGCCCGCGCCGGTGGCCTGCCACAGCCAGTGCCCGGCGTTGCGGACGATCAGCGGGGACGGTGAGGGCACCTGCCCCGCGTACTGGATGCCCAGGAGCTGCTGCTCGGGCTCGCCCTGCTCCCGCCACAGCGCGGGCCGCCCCGGGCCGTGGCGTTTTCGGCAGGTCAGCAGCCGGTCGGGCTCGCCCGAGGGCAGCGGCCCCAGCTCGACCTGCCAGTACATGGTGTTGGCCGACAGGAACACCAGGGACGTGCCGCAGTCCCGGGCCCGCTCCACGGCCCGGCGCATGGGTACCGTCCAGTACTCGTCGTGCCCGGCGAAGACGACGCCCCGGTAGTGCGCCGGGTCCACGCGCCCGGCGTGCAGATCCCGGGCGTCGGCGTAGCCGAGGTCGTAGCCGTACCGCTCGGCCCAGCGGACGAAGTCGTAGGAGTGCCCGACGTGCAGCGGCAGGCCCGCGCCCGCGTAGGGGCGGTCGAAGCTGACCGTGACGGCCGCCTCCTCCTCGCCGAGCAGCCGCCCCCCCTCGTCCCAGGCGTGGTACAGGCTCGCGCCGGTGCGGCCGTCCTCGGGGAAGAGGTTGTAGGCCTGCCACGTCAGGTCCGGGATGACCAGGAGCAGGTCGGCGGCGCGGGTGTCGCGCACGGTGAACGGGATGTGCGAGCGGTGCCCGTCGTCGGTCGTCAGCACGGCGACGTGCGCGCCGGTGCTCCAGTCGGCCGGGATCTGGAGCCGCCAGGACAGCCACCAGTGGTGGCAGGAGACCGTCCGGTCGGCGGCCATCGGCTCGGGCTGCACGATGCCGGACAGCCGGGGGCTCGTGGTGATCTTCGTGGCGCCCGCGCCGCCGTAGTGGCCGATGCGGTAGACGTCCACGCCGAACCGCTGCGGCGGGTTGACGGTGATCCGGAAGTCGATGGACTCGCCGGGGGCCACGGAGCCGGTGGAGGCGAAGCCCTTGATCTGGCAGCCCACGTCGTCGGCCGTCGTGGTGGTGCTGGCCCCGCCGCAGCGCGGGGCGGGCAGGATGCGCCCGTCGGCGGCGAGCGTGGTGCTGTCCACGTACCAGGGGACGACCCGGCCGCTGTCGAAGTAGTGCTCGCTCCCGCGCAGCCACGGCAGCGGACCCTGGCCGAACGGGTCCGTCACGGCGTGCGCGAGCGCGCCCGACTCCCACCGCCGGATCTGTCGCGTGCTCACCTCTCGCTCCCCTCCCTGCGTCCGTACGTCCCCCGGAAGCACGGGGGTACAGCACATCACATGGCGCAGTGATCCCGTCACCCTTCGTCGAGAAACGGTTCGCCTCCGCGTCGGCCCGGCCTTCTTCGGGGTCTGCTGTGGCAGGCGCCCGCGGCCGGACGGCGGCAGCCACCGCCCGTCAGTCACCGCCCGGGGCCGGGAGACGGCCGCCCTAGACCAGCCGCACCGGCTTGTCGGGGCGGACGCCCACGGCGGCCAGCCACGCCCGCAGCGGCCCGGCGTCGCCGTCCTCCGCCAGCGCCAGCACCGGCCGCCGCAGATCCGTGCGGCGCTCGCCGCCGACCAGCAGCGCCGGGCCGTCCAGCCAGTCGAGCCCGGGGGCCGCGCTGCCGGTGTCCACGGCGGCGCAGCAGACGGCCGCCGCGACGTGGTCGGCCAGCAGCTCCCGGGAGCCGCGCGCCCCTACGGCCGGGAAGGCCGGGACGACCGGCTCGCCGGGTATGAGCCCGCCGCTGCCGGGCGGCGGCGGGGGCCGGTCGCGCTCCGCGCGGGCGGCGTCCGCGCTGATCCGCGCGGCGAGCGTGCCCCGGTCCTCCCGCACGGCCAGCCGCTCCATCACCCGGGAGAGCGTCGGACGGCCCCAGCCGGGCCGCTCGTGCCGGGCCTGCGCGGGCTCCGCGCCGCCCTCGGTGGCGTCCAGCGCGCCGAAGAGGCGGGCCGCCTCGGTGCGCCAGCCGCGGTCCACCACCTCCTCGGGGTAGGCGGACCAGTCCACCGGCGCCCAGTCGGGGCCCGGTTCCGCCGGGCCCCCGTAGAACAGCCGTGCCGCCAGCAGCGAGACCTGCGCGTCCACCGTGCCCGGCTCCTCCAGCAGGTCGCAGGCGGGCCGGTCGCCCAGCCGCGAGGTGAAGCCGTCGGCCAGCCGGTCCCGGCGGGACAGTTCGCTCAGCGCGGAGACGACGCCCGCGTCCAGCCGGGAGGGCCAGCGCCCGGTGCGCCACGCGGGCAGCGCGACGCGGGTCAGCAGGCGGTCCCAGCCCGCGTACGCGAGGCCCACCTGCTCCTGCGCCAGCAGCCGCAGCCCGTGGTCCACGCTCTGGGCGCGCGCGGACGCGGCGGTGGCCACCAGGCGCTCCATCTCGGCGGCGTGCCCGCCAGCGGCCCGCAGCAGCAGCCGCGCCAGCGGACCGGTGCGCGGCTGCGCGGCGGCGGCGTCCAGGGCGCGCAGGAAGCGCCGCGCGGCGGCGATGTCCGGATGGGCGGACGGGCCGGTGCCCGCGACGACGGGGGCCAGCAGGGCGCGCAGCTCCGCCACCCGCATCCACCACAGGAAGGGCGAGCCGATGACGAGGACGGGCGGGGCGGTGCCCGAGCGCCCGGGCTCCTCCAGCCAGCTGTCGCAGTCGGGCGTGAGCGCGACGGCGGACGGCTCGGGGACGTCCAGCCGGTCGGCCAGATCCCGCACGAGGCGGTACAGCTCGGGCGCGTCCCGCTCGGGCACGGGAACCGTCGGGGAGATGGCCGTGCGGGCCCGGGCGACGGCGGCGGTGGCGACGGCGGCCACCGCCAGCACGACGGCGGCCAGCAGCGCCAGCGGCAGCCGCAGCCACGCCCAGCCGGGCCCCAGGTGCCCGCTCGCGGTGCCGGCGACCACCAGGACGGCGGCGGCCGCCGGGAGCAGCGCCACGGCGAACGCCGTCCCGCGCACGCGCAGCACGGCCAGCGCGTGGCCCCGTGCCGTCCTGGACCTGTTCGCATCCACGGCTGCCATGGACCTCACCCCCTGCCGCATCGACGTGCCCGGGTTTCCCACCACTGTCGCACCGGGCACCGACTCCGCAAGGTGCGGTGGGCCAGACGACCGACGCCGCCGGAACGCGCTGGAACCACGCGTTCATCGTGGTCACAGCGGTTCCAGGCCGCCGCGCGGAACCCTAGTGCCGCGTCGTGCGGCCGTCAGCCGGTCCCGGAAACGGTCACTCGATGGAATGGCTTTGGGTAGAGGTCTTGCGCTTCAGGGGCTGCCGGAGGTGCCCCGATTGGGGCCGCGTCCTCCCCGGCTACCCGGCTTCGCCGGTCTTCTCCTGCTCCGCCGCCCGCCGGGCGATGTCGGTGCGGTGGTGCGATCCCTCCAGCGAGAGGCGGCCCACCGCCCGGTAGGCGCGCTCCCGGGCGGCGGCCAGGCTCGCGCCGCCCGCCGTCACCGACAGCACCCGGCCGCCCGCGCTGAGGACCCGCCCCTCCTCGTCCCTGCGGGTGCCCGCGTGCAGCACGTACGCGTCCGGCGCGTCCTGCGCGGCCACCGCCTCCAGCCCGCCGACCGGGTCGCCGGTGCGCGGTGCCGCCGGGTAGTCCTTCGCGGCGATCACCACGGTGACGGCCGAGCCCTCGCTCCAGCGCAGCGGCGGGAACTCCGCGAGCTGCCCGGTGGCGGCGGCGCGCAGCAGCCCGCCCAGCGGCGTCCGGAGCCGGGCCAGGACCACCTGCGTCTCCGGATCGCCGAACCGGGCGTTGAACTCGATGACCCGCACCCCGCGCGACGTCACCGCCAGCCCGGCGTACAGCAGCCCGCTGAACGGCGTGCCCCGGCGGCGCAGTTCGTCCACCGTCGGCTGCAGGACGGTGTCCAGCACCTCGTCCACGAGCTTCGGGTCGGCCCAGGGCAGCGGCGAGTAGGCGCCCATGCCGCCGGTGTTGGGGCCCTCGTCCCCGTCGTGGGCCCGCTTGAAGTCCTGCGCGGGCTGGAGCGGCACCACGCACGTGCCGTCGGTGACCGCGAACAGGGACACCTCCGGCCCGTCGAGGAACTCCTCGATCACGACCCGCTCGCACGCCACCGCGTGGGCGCGGGCGGCGGCCAGGTCCCCGGTGACGACGACGCCCTTGCCCGCGGCCAGCCCGTCGTCCTTCACCACGTACGGCGGGCCGAACGCGTCCAGCGCCTCGTCCACCTCGTCCGGCGTGGTGCACACGTACGCCCGCGCGGTCGGCACGCCCGCGGCGGCCATGACGTCCTTGGCGAACGCCTTGGAGCCCTCCAGCCGCGCCGCCGGCGCCGAGGGGCCGAAGACGGGGACGCCCGCCTCCCGCACGGCGTCGGCCACGCCGGCCACGAGCGGGGCCTCGGGGCCGACGACCACCAGGTCGTCACCGCCCAGGCCCAGCCGGGCGGCCAGCGCCACGACGGCCGCGCCGTCCAGGGCGTCCACCGCGTGCGGGGTCGCCACCTCGGCGATCCCGGCGTTGCCGGGGGCGCAGTGCAGCGCGGTGACGTCGGGATCGAGGGAGAGGGAGCGGCACAGGGCGTGTTCGCGGGCGCCGCCGCCGATGACGAGGACCTTCACGGGCGGAAGCCTAGTGGGCCCGGCCCCCGCGGCTCCGTCCGGTCCACGGAGCAGACGGCACCGGCACGGCGGGCGGCTGGCGGGCCCGCGCGCACCGGCCCCGCGCCCGCACGGCGGCGGTGCGGGGCGGACGGTGCACCACACCGTGTGCGGCCACTCTTTCGGGTGAGGACAGACGGACCGCTCCGCCCGGGGACGGGCCACTTCCGGGCGGATGGGACGGCGAAGCGGCCGAACGGCGGCCCGGTTGCCGGTAGGAATGGGTGCTTTGCGTGGTCCGTGTGCGGCCGTTCGTAGGGAGTGGGCAGGTGAGTCAGCCGGAAATGCAGCCCGGGGGTGGCGGGCGGGAGGGCCGGGGCGATCTGCTCGGACGCACCTTCCCGCTGGGGGACTGGGGGGAGCCGGCCGAGCGGCTCGACGAGCTGTACCAGTGGGTGGAGGAGGGCGCGCTGCGCGCGGTCGCCTGGTACGTGGCCGACCGCGGCGGGAAGCGCCGGTGCGCCCGGCTGCTGCGGGCGGTCACGGCGGCCGGTGCGGCGGGCGGCGCCGTCCTGCCCGCCCTGGAGCTGACCGGGGCGTTCCCGGGGACGGCGGTGTGGGGCTTCGTGTCGCTGCTCGCCGCCGCCGCGGGCCTGGGCGTGGACCGCTGGTTCGGGTGCACGGCGGGCTGGATGCGGGACGTCGCCACGGCGCAGGCGTTGCAGCGCAGGCTGGAGGCGCTCCAGTACGACTGGGCGACGGAGGCCGTGCGGGAGGTGCTGGGCCCGGCCGAGGGCACCGCCGGTGAGGCGGCCGAACGCTGCCTGACCATACTGCGGCGCTTCAGCGAGGACGTCACCGAGCTGGTGCGCGCGGAGACGGCCGACTGGATGGTGGCCTTCCGCGCCGGTCCGGTGCCGCAGCTGACCCAGTCCACGGCGGCGCCGCACCGCGACGAGCCGGGTGGCGGCTCCGTGTCCGGCTACCCGCGCTTCCCCACGCCACCGCCGAGCGCCCGCCCCAACATGCCGCGCCAGCGCCCCCCGGAGAGCCCGCGCTGACCGCACGGGCCCGCACGTCGGTCCCGGCGGGTGGCCGCTCCCGGAGCGGCGTCCGGGGCGGGCCCGGCGGCGTCCGGGGGTCCGGGGCGGGCCCGGGTTCCGGACGCCGGTGGCCCGGCTCAGGAGAAGACGATCATCGATCCCTGCGCCAGGCTCCGGGTCACCGCCGCGTGCAGGCCGAGCCACACGTGCCGCTCGCGGGCGAAGGGGCCGTGCGGGTCGGCGGCCGGCGCGGCGGGCTCGTCCAGCTCGGTCGGTCCGGCCGGAGCCGGCGGCGCGGGCGGCGGGTTGAGCGGGTCGATCCCCAGGGCGGGCGCGACGGACTGGAGTTCGCGCAGCAGTCCGTGGCTGGAGCCCAGCGGCCCGCCCCCGGCGAGCAGTTCCTGGTTCGCCAGCGGCACCGCGAAGTCCACCGGCACGTACGCGCCCGCGTGGTCGTAGTGCCACACCAGGTGGGACTGCTGGGCCGTCGGCTCGAACATCTCCAGCAACTGCTCGTAGTCGCTGCCGAGCGCGTCCACCGGGAGCACCTCCAGCCCGCAGAGCCGGAGCAGGTGCGCGCGCCGCAGCAGGTGCAGCGCGTCGTAGTCGAACCCGGCCACCGGGGCCACGTCGCCGGAGAGGCCGGGCATGTAGCCGTGCACGGGAACGGACGGCAGCCCGGCCTCGTGCAGCGCCTTGTCGTAGGCGGCGATCTCGTCGGCCAACGGGTTGTCGGGGCTGTGGCACAGCACGTCGACGAGGGGGACCAGCCAGAGATCGCAGGCCAACTCAAGCCTCCAGGCACAGCAGCGGGCAACGGTGCGGGCGACCCAGCGTAATGGCCGGAGCGCACAGGACGAAGGGCCCCGGCCAGTGACCGGGGCCCTTCGGACGGAGCGGACGACGAGGCTCGAACTCGCGACCTCAACCTTGGCAAGGTTGCGCTCTACCAACTGAGCTACGTCCGCACTGCACCGGCTGCCCGGCTCCCCGGGGGCGGCCCGCGCGGTGCACCGCAGAGTATAGCCGCCCGGCCCGGCCACCCCGCCGCCCGGCCAGACGCACCGGCCGCCCCGCCCGGCGGGGACGGGGCTCACAGCCAGCCGTGCTCCCTGGCGACGCGGACGGCGGCGTGCCGGTTCTCGGCCCCGAGCTTCGCCGCGGCGGACGACAGGTAGTTGCGCACCGTCCCCTGGGCCAGCGCGGCGCGGCGGGCGATGTCCGCGACGGGCGCCCCGTCGGCCGCCAGCTCCAGCAGCTCCGCCTCGCGGGCCGTCAGCGGCGAGTCGCCGGAGCTGATCGCGTCGGCCGCCAGCTCCGGGTCCACGTACCGGCCTCCGGCGTGCACGGTCCTGATGATCTCCGCCAGCCGCTGCGCGGAGACGGTCTTGGGCAGGAAGCCGCGCACCCCGGCGGCCAGCGCCCGCTTGAGGTGGCCCGGCCGCCCGTGCCCGGTGACGATCATCGTGGCGCAGCCGGGCAGCTCCGTCCGCAGCGCGGCGGCGACGCCGACCCCGTCGGTGCCGGGCATCTGGAGGTCGAGCACCGCCACGTCGGGCCGGTGGGCCCGCGCCATGGCCAGCGCCTCGGGCCCGGACGCCGCCTCCGCGACGACGGTCAGGTCCTCCTCCAGCGCCAGCAGCGCGGCCAGGGCCCCCCGGATCAGGTGCTCGTCGTCGGCGAGGAGGACCCGTACACCTGCCGCGTGCTCGGCCCGTGGTTCCTCCGGAGTCATGGCGTTCAGCGTAGCCCGGCGGGAAGCGGGGAGTTCATCCGCGCACCGCCCGTCGGACGACAGAGCCGCGCCGGGCCGGACGGGACCGCGCCGGGTCGGCAAGAGCGCTCTCCCGGCCGTCCGGAGCGCCCCGCGTGCTCCCTCTCCGTCACGGCCGGGGCACACAGCGGCGCATCTCTCCTCCGATCTGCCGTCCGTGTGCGTCATCCCTTGACGCTTACATTTCAAGAGTTTTACGTTCTAGGGCACTTGAGAGCGCTCTCAGGTACGTTCTTCCCCCCACCCAAGAACGAGGTGCTGCTCATGCAAGCCTCCCTCTCCAGGCCCGTAGCGGCGACAGTCCTGTCCCTTGCCGTGGCCGCCGTGGGTCTGGGCCCCGCCGCTTCCCCCGCAGCCGCCGCCACCGTCCCCGCCGGTGCCGGCAGCTACAGCGACACCCGGCCCCCCGGCACGTCAGGCCCGACCAACAACACCGGCGCGCCCATCACGCCGAAGGTCACCGCCGCCGCGCGGGACAAGCCGGTCCCGACCAACGACTGGTGGTCCTCGCTCGCCTACCAGCGCTACGGGGGCAACCCGTACTCCACCCCGATGTACGGGCACCCGCTCACCTACCAGGCCACGTCCGGGGGGCTGGAGGTCGGCTACCCGACCTCGCCCGCGATCGTCGGGGACGGCCGGCAGTACGAATACGCCCACAAGGCCGACCTCACCGTCGGCCTCACCGGCCTGAACTCCCCGGACACGAAGGCCGACGCGTGGTCCGACTGGACCGTGACGCCCTACTGGGCGGACGGCTCCCGCACCTTCCGTGCCACCATCGGCCACGGCATGCCCTTCGTGTACGCCAAGGGCTCCGGTGGTGACGCCCGCATCAGCACCGCCTCCGCGCCCACCGTCTTCGCGGACAACGGCAACGTGCTCGGCATCACCGTCGCCGGTCACCACTACGCCCTGTTCGCCCCGACCGGCAGCGACTGGAACGTCTCCGGCTCCACGATCACCGCCGGGCTCGGCTCCAGGGACTACTTCTCACTCGCCGTCCTGCCCTCCACCGACGCGCTGGCGACGTACCGCAAGTACGCGTTCAGCTTCGTCACCGGCTCCCGGGTGACCTGGCAGTCCACCGGCGGCAACGTGCGGGCCACCTACACCCTGACCACGGAGGCCATGGAGGGGACCGAGCGCGGGACGCTCCAGGCCCTGTACCGCCACCAGTGGCTGCACACGACCGACCCGCTGACCCCGTACACCTACGTCTCGCCGCGCGGCACGATGAAGGTGCGTGAGTCCGCGTCCTTCACCACCAGCCAGAAGAGCAGCGGCGTCGTGCCCGCGCTCCCCGCCTCCAGCGGTGTCGACAAGGCGCGGCTGACCGCCTACCTCAACGAGGTGGCAAACGCCTCCGACCCGTTCTCGGGAGCCACCGACACCTACTGGACCGGCAAGGCGCTGGGCCGGCTCGCCCAGCTGGTACCCGTGGCCGACCAGATCGGTGAGACCGCCACCCGCGACAAGCTCCTCGGGCTGATGAAGGGCCGTCTCCAGGAGTGGTTCACGGCAGGCGGGGCGAGTGAGTTCAGCTACGACAAGGACTGGAAGACCCTCACCGGCTACCCGGCCTCGTACGGCAGCGACACCGAACTCAACGACCACCACTTCCACTACAGCTACTACGTCTACGCGGCGGCGATCGTCGCCCAGTACGACCAGGCATGGGCCGCCGACTCGGCCTGGGGCACCATGGTCAAGCACCTGATCCGCGACACCGCCAACGCCAGCCGCACCGACTCGGCCTACCCGTTCCTGCGCGGCTTCGACGTGTACGCGGGCCACAGCTGGGCCTCCGGCCACCAGGGCTTCGCGGCGGGCAACAACCAGGAGTCCTCCTCGGAGTCGGTCAACCTCAGCGCCGGGCTCGTCCTGTGGGGCGCGGCGACCGGTGACACCGCCCTGCGCGACCTCGGCAGCTTCCTGCTGACGACGGAGTCGGAGGCGATCACCCAGTACTGGTTCGACGCCGACCAGCAGGTCTTCCCCGGCTCCTTCGGCCACGACACGGTCGGCATGGTCTGGGGCAGCGGTGGCGCGTACTCCACCTGGTGGACCGCGAACCCGGAGGAGATCCACGGAATCAACGTCCTCCCGGTGACGGGCGGGTCACTGCACCTGGCCCGTGAGAAGGCCGCGATCAAGCGGAACATCGCCGAGATGGAGCGCGAGAACGGCGGACCGGCCCAGGAGTGGCGCGACCTGCTCTGGGAGTTCGAGGCGCTGGCCGACCCGGCGTCGGCGAAGGCCAAGTGGGACGCGGCGAACGGGAACTACACCCCGGAGCAGGGCGAGTCCAAGGCCCACACGTACCACTGGATCAACACGCTGCACACGGTCGGCGCGCCGGACATGACGGTGAGCGGCGACCTGCCCACCTCGGCCGTCTTCAGCAAGGACGGCGTCCGCACCTACACCGCCCACAACCACGGTTCCACCGCCCGTACGGTGACCTTCTCCGACGGCAGGAAGCTGACCGTGCCGGCCCGTTCGACGGCCACCGGGACGGGCACCGGCGGCGGGGACACCGACCCGGACCCGGGGGACCCGCCGTCCACCGGCAACACCTTCCGCCTGGGGTCCGGCGGCGTCCTCACCACCGCCACCACCGGCCCGGCGGGCGCGGACACCCTGGCCTCGGCCGACGGCGTGAACCGGGACGGCACCCCGTACCGTCCGACCGTCTACGAGGTCAGGCAGGTCAACGCGAAGGCCGCCTCCGGCGCCGCCACCACCTTCCGCCTCCGGGTCGACGCGGGCACGAGGGTCGGGCTCGCCCCGCAGGTCCGGGTCAGCTACGACCTGACCGGCGACGGCACCTTCGACCGCACCGAGACCTTCCGCTACTTCGCGACCGACCCGGTCGGGGGCTGGGAGGAGTACACCCACGCGGTCGGCACCAAGTCGGTCACCGGGAACCTCGGCGACCTGAGGGGCGGCACGGTCCGCCTGGAGATATGGAACGCGCTCGGCCACGGCACCTCCCAGGTGCAGACCGGCACGGACGCCGCGGTCCTGAAGATCCCGTACGTGTAAGCAGTACGCGCGCAAGCAGTACGCGCAGGCAGTCACGCGCAGGCAGTACAGCGGACGTTCGGGTCCGTGCGGCGGGTCTCCGGCTTCTTGCCGGAGGCCCGCCGCTCTCGTGCGTGCGCGGCGGCCCCAGGGCCCGCCCGCCGGGCTCCCGCGTGCGCGGCGGTGCGCGTCCGGACAGCGGCGGCGGAGCCGGACGCGTCAGCCGTCCCCGTCCACGGGCAGTTCGGCCAGCAGGCGGAACCGGCCGGTGCCACTGTGTCCGGCGGACAGGGTGCCGCCCAGCGGCGCCAGCCGCTCCCGCAGTCCGCGCAGCCCCGTCCCCGTCCCCGCCACAGCGTTCCGGGGGGCGTCCGGGAGCCCGTCGTTCTCCATCGTCAGCACCGCCAGCCGTCCGGTCCGCAACGTGATGGTGCAGTTCCCGGCGTCCGCGTGGCGCAGCACGTTCGTGGTGCCCTCCCGCACCACCCAGGCCAGCGCCGACTGCACCCCCGGCGACAGCTCACGCGTCCCGTCCGCCTCGATCCGGCAGTCGACGCCCGCCGCCTCCAGCACCCCCCGGGCCCCGGCCAGCTCCGCGTCCAGCCCGGCCTCGCGGTAGCCGCGCACCACCTCGCGCATCTCGCGCTGCGACTCCCGCGCGATGCGCTGCACCTCGGCCATCTGCTCCACCGCCGCGTCCGCGCCGCGCTGCGCGAGCTGGACCGCCAGCTCGCTCTTGAGCGCGATGACCGCCAGGTTGCGGCCCAGCACGTCGTGCAGGTCCCGCCCGAAGCGCAGCCGCTCCTCGGCGACGGCCAGCCGGGCCTGCGTCTGGCGGGCGGCGTCCAGCTCCAGCATCGCGCCCAGCAGCCAGGCCGAGAACCGCACGGTGAACGCCATCAGCCCGCACAGCCAGAGCGTCGTGAACGCCACCGCGACCGCGTGCCGCTCCGCCCCGCCCGCGGCCAGCACGGCACCGGTCGCCAGCAGCGTCGCACCGGCGACCAGGCCCAGCAGGTGCGGGACGCGGCGCAGCCGGACGGTGAGCGGCATCATCGCCGCCGCCAGCACCCCGCCCACCAGCGTCAGCACGAGGGGGAACTCCGGTGTCCGGCCCGAGCCGAACAGGACCGCGGTGGCCAGCACGACGGCGAGGGCCACCCCGCCCTGCACGGCGAACAACCCGGTCGGACGGCCGCCCCGGCCCAGCGACCAGTCCAGGGCACGCCCGGTGGCCACCGCGATGAGGACGGCGTGGGTGAGGACGAGCGTGGCCAGCCCGGCGGCGGCCCAGGGGGCCAGCTCCACGCGCTGCGCCTGCGGCGCGAGGGCGAGCACCTCGCACCCGGCGAAGAAGTGGAACGTCCACCGGGTGTACAGCTCCACCTTGGCCGGATCACTGCGCCGGCTCCACCACGCCGTCATCCTGCGGGACGACACCTGTGCTCCTCCTGTTCCGGGCGGGCCGCCCCCGCGCGCCGGGGCCCGTGCGTCCTCAGCGGCGCGGCTCCCAGCGGAACCACCGGCGTACAGCAAACACCGCGAGCACCGTCCACACCAACGCGAGCCCCAGCGCCCGGAGCGCGTCGAGGGCGTCGGCGCCGCCGAGCCAGCCGTAGCGGACCAGCTCCGTCACGGGGGTGACGGGCAGCAGCCGGCACACGTTGGCGAGGGCGTCGGGGAAGACCTCCAGCGGGATGAACAGCCCCGAGGCGAAGAAGGACACCATCATCAGCGGCATGACGGTCAGCTGGGCGCTCTCGGCGGTGCGGGTGACGGCGGAGGTGGCGGCGGCCAGCGCCGTGAGCATCACCGAGCCGAGCAGCAGCCCGGCGAGCAGCAGGTCCACACGCTCGGGAACGCCCAGGTCCATCACGCCCACCCCGGCGGCCACCAGCAGCGCGCACTGGACCAGGCCGATCGCCACGGACGGCAGCGCGGTGCCGCCGAGTATCTCCGTGTCCGAGGGCTCGCCGGTGCGCAGCCGCTTGAGCACCAGCTCCTCGCGCCGGGCCACGTAGGCCGAGACGAGGTTGGCGTAGACGACGAGGACCAGCACGATCCCCATGCCGCCGGTCATGGCGACACCGGCCGGGCTCAGCCCGGTGCCGTCCAGCGTCTCGCCGCTGACGGACGTCCGCATGAGGAAGACGAAGCCGAGCGGCATCAGCAGCGCGGTGAAGACCGCCGTGCGGTTGCGCAGCAGCAGCGTCAGCTCCGCCCGTCCCAGCGCCCGCATCCGTCCCAGGACCACCGTGCTCATGCTGCCGCCTCCTGTGCTTCCGCCTGCTCCCCGCCCCTGGCGATGTCCAGGAACGCTTCTTCCAGCGACGCCGACCGGGCGTCCAGCTCCGTCAGCTCCACGCCCTCCGACCGCGCCCACAGCAGCAGTTCGGTCAGCGTCTCCTGCATCCGTCCGGTGCGGACCTCCACGCGGCGTCCCGTGACGGCGGCGTGCACCGACAGCGGCAGCCGCGCCGGGGCCACGTCGTCGGGGAGGGTGAAGCGGATGCGCGACGGCCGGGCCGCCGTCACCTCCTGCGGGGTCCCGGACACGACGATCCGGCCCTCCCGCATGATCGCCAGGCGGTCGGCCAGCTCCTCGGCCTCCTCCAGGTAGTGCGTGGTCAGCAGCACGGTGGTGCCCATCTCGTGCAGGTCCCGCACGATCCGCCAGGTGTCCCGGCGGCCCTCGGCGTCCATGCCGGTGGTCGGCTCGTCCAGGAACAGCACCTCGGGCCTGCCCAGCAGGGCGAGGGCCAGGTCGAGGCGGCGCTTCTCGCCGCCGGAGAGCTGCTTGATCCGCACCGGGACGCGACTGCTCAGGCCCACGAGTTCCAGCGCCTCGCCCCCGGGCCGGGGGTTGCTCGTGACGCCCTCCCACATCCGCACCGTCTCGGCGACGGTCAGGTCGGAGGGGAAGCCGCCCTCCTGGAGCATGATCCCGATGCGCGGCCGCACCACGGAGCGCCGGGTGACCGGGTCGTGCCCGAGCACCCGTACGGTGCCCCGGCTGGGGCGGTCCAGCCCCTCCAGGAGCTCGACGGTGGACGTCTTGCCCGCGCCGTTCGTGCCCAGCAGGGCGAACAGTTCACCGCGGGCGACGGAGAAGTCCAGCCCGCGCACGGCGTCGAAGCCGCCCTCGCCCTTGGGGCCGTAGCGCCGCCACAGCCCGTTCACCTCGATCGCCTGCTCTGGGGAAGTTCGCATGCCCCAAGCCTCCCGCCACCGCGGGGCGGCGGGCAGTGCGGGCTGTCACGGGTGCCGATGACATATGTCAGACGGCGTCCGGGGCCGGGGCCCGGCGTCATGGCGCGGAAACAGCAGAAGGACCCCGGCAGTGACCGGGGTCCTTCTCTCTGAGCGGACGACGAGGCTCGAACTCGCGACCTCAACCTTGGCAAGGTTGCGCTCTACCAACTGAGCTACGTCCGCAGGCATCCACCCGGCTCTCACCGGGCGGCGCTTCAGCCACTCTACCCGATCGCGGAGACCGGAAGAGTACGCGGAGCGGGTGACAGGGATTGCACACTGCGCCTCCCTCTTGGAAAGAGGGCGCTCTACTACTGAGCTACACCCGCGTGACCTGCGATTCCGGGCCGTTCCCGGCCCGCCCTCGCGGCGTGCTCCAGACTCTAGCCGATCACCCCCGGGCCCGTGCAAGTCGCCGCCGTCCGGCCGCCGTCCGCCGCCTGCCGGGACGGCCGCCGGGCAGCCGCCTCAAGCCGGCGGTCCGGCGGCCGTCCCGGCAGGACCGCCTCAGCCCGCCTCGGCGAACGCCTCGTAGACCCGCTTCGGGATGCGTCCGCGCGCGGGGACCTCGTAGCCGTTGGACTGCGCCCAGGCGCGGACGGTCTGCGGGTCGGGCGCGACGGCGGTGTGGTGGTACGTGCGGCCCGACGTCGAGCGCTTGCGGCCCGCGCGGACATAGGGGGCGAGCGCCACGCGCAGTTTCCTGGCGTTCGCCGTGCTGAGATCGATCTCGTACGTCTTCCCGTCGAGTCCGAACGCGACCGTCTCTGCGGCTTCCCCGCCTTCCAGGTCGTCGGAGAGTGAGACCACAACGCGCTGTGCCACGGATATCGGTCCTTTCGGGAGGGTCACCGGCCCGCACGGGTAGTGACCACCGCGCTGACGTGCGACGACGCCGACGGCCGCCGGATGCGGGACGAGTACGGCGCCGCCGTTCCCTTTCTACAGCGGTCATCATTGCATTGTGAAGCCCGCTAAATTGCGCCCGCGTGTCACACCGAATCGGACCCTACGTTTTCCAGGTCGTTTCGTGCAGGGTTTTTGGCCTCCGAGATACGAATGTGATGCGCGCCCCGGGATATCTACCCGCGTAGATTCTCCCGCCCGGTACGCTGAAGCTGTCAGCCGCGCAGGACACCGAGCGGGCATCGCCGCCCCCGGCGGACGCGGCACCGGGCAGCCAAGCACCAACACCACCTGGAGTACCTGTGGCTCGCGTCGTAGTCGACGTCATGCTCAAGCCGGAGATCCTCGACCCCCAGGGACAGGCCGTGCAGCGTGCGCTGCCCCGCCTCGGCTTCACGGGCATCGCGGACGTCCGCCAGGGCAAGCGCTTCGAGCTGGATGTGGAGGGCCCCGTCGACGACGCCGCCCTCGCCCGCATCCGCGAGATGGCCGAGACGTTCCTCGCCAACACCGTGATCGAGGACTTCACCGTCCGCGTCGAGGAGCCCGCCGTATGAGCGCCCGGATCGGGGTCGTCACCTTCCCCGGCTCTCTCGACGACGTGGACGCCCGGCGCGCGGTGCGCCTCGCGGGCGGCGAGCCCGTCGAGCTGTGGCACCGCGACACCAGCCTGCACCAGGTGGACGCCGTGGTCCTGCCCGGCGGCTTCTCCTACGGCGACTACCTGCGCTGCGGCGCCATCGCCCGGTTCTCCCCGGTCATGGAGTCCGTCGTCGCGCAGGCCAGGGCGGGCCTGCCCGTCCTCGGCATCTGCAACGGCTTCCAGGTGCTGTGCGAGTCCCACCTGCTGCCCGGCGCCCTGACCCGCAACGACCACCTGCACTTCGTCTGCCGCGACCAGCGGCTGCGGGTGGAGAACGACGGCACCGCCTGGACCCGCGACTACACCGCCGGCCAGGAGATCACCGTCCCGCTCAAGAACGGCGAGGGCGGCTACGTCGCCGACGAGCGCACCCTGGACGAGCTGGAGGCCGAGGGCCGCGTCGTCTTCCGCTACGTCGGCGGCAACCCCAACGGCTCCCGGCGCGACATCGCCGGCATCACGAACGAGGCCGGGAACGTGGTCGGCCTCATGCCGCACCCCGAGCACGCCGTCGAGGCCCTGACCGGACCCACCACCGACGGGCTCGGCTTCTTCACCTCGGCGCTCAAGACCCTGGTGGACGCCCGATGACCGCGAAGCAGCTCGACACCGTCAAGAACGCCGCCGGCACGCCGGACGCCGCGCAGCCCTGGGCCGAACTGGGGCTGAAGGAGGACGAGTACGCCCGCATCCGGGAGATCCTCGGCCGCCGCCCCACCGGCGCCGAGCTGGCTATGTACTCGGTGATGTGGTCCGAGCACTGCTCGTACAAGTCCAGCAAGGTGCACCTGCGGCAGTTCGGCGAGAAGGCCCCGCCCAGCGACGCCCTCCTCGTCGGCATCGGCGAGAACGCGGGCGTCGTGGACGTCGGCCAGGGCTACGCCGTGACCTTCAAGGTCGAGTCGCACAACCACCCGTCCTACATCGAGCCCTACCAGGGTGCCGCCACCGGCATCGGCGGCATCGTGCGGGACATCCTGGCCATGGGCGCCCGCCCGGTCGCCGTCATGGACCCGCTGCGCTTCGGCGCCGCCGACCACCCCGACACCCGGCGCGTGCTGCCCGGCGTCGTCGCCGGCATCGGCGGCTACGGGAACTGCCTGGGCCTGCCCAACATCGGCGGCGAGGTCGTCTTCGACTCCTGCTACCAGGGCAACCCGCTGGTCAACGCGCTGTGCGTGGGCGTCATGAAGCACGAGGACATCCACCTGGCCAAGGCGTCCGGCACCGGCAACAAGGTCATCCTCTACGGCGCCCGCACCGGCGGCGACGGCATCGGCGGCGTCTCCGTGCTCGCCTCGGAGACCTTCGACGCGGAGGGCCCCGCCAAGCGGCCCGCCGTCCAGGTGGGCGACCCCTTCCAGGAGAAGCTGCTCATCGAGTGCACCCTGGAGATCTTCCGCGAGAAGCTCGTCGCGGGCATCCAGGACCTCGGCGGCGCGGGCCTGTCCTGCGCCACCAGCGAGCTGGCCAGCGCCGGCTCCGGCGGCATGCGCGTCGAACTGGACACCGTCCCGCTGCGCGACGCCTCGCTCTCGCCCGAGGAGATCCTCATGAGCGAGTCGCAGGAGCGCATGTGCGCGGTCGTCGAGCCGGACAAGGTGGACCGCTTCCTCGCCCTCTGCGAGAAGTGGGACGTCATCGCCACCGTCATCGGCGAGGTCACCGACGGCGACCGGCTGGAGATCTTCTGGCACGGCGAGCAGATCGTGGACGTGCCGCCGCGCACCGTCGCCCACGAGGGCCCCGTCTACGAGCGCCCCTACGCGCGCCCGGCGTGGCAGGACGCGCTCCAGGCCGACGACGCCGCGAAGCTGCCCCGCCCCGAGGGCGGCGACGCGCTGCGCGCCCAGGTCCTGCGCCTGGTCGGCTCCCCGAACCAGGCCGCCAAGAACTGGATCACCGACCAGTACGACCGCTACGTGCTCGGCAACACCGTCCTGGCCCAGCCCGAGGACGGCGGCATGATCCGGGTGGACGAGGGGACCAACCTCGGCGTCGCCGTCGCCACCGACGGCAACGGCCGGTACGCCAAGCTCGACCCGTACACGGGCGCGCAGCTCGCGCTGGCCGAGTCCTACCGCAACGTCGCCGCCACCGGCGCCCGCCCGCTGGCCGTCACCGACTGCCTCAACTTCGGCTCGCCGGAGGACCCGGCCGCCATGTGGCAGTTCGCCGAGGCCGCCCGCGGTCTGGCCGACGCCTGCCAGGTGCTCGGCACCCCCGTCACCGGCGGCAACGTCTCGCTGTACAACCAGACCGGTGACACCGCCATCCACCCCACCCCCGTGGTCGGCGTGCTCGGCGTGATCGACGACGTCACCCGCCGCACCCCGATGGCCTTCGCCGAACAGGGCCAGCTCCTGTACCTCCTCGGGGACACCCGCGAGGAACTGGGCGGCTCCGCCTGGGCGCAGACCGTCCACGACCACCTGGGCGGCCTGCCGCCCGCCGTGGACCTGGAGCGGGAGCGGCTGCTCGCGGACGTCCTCATCGCCGCCTCGCGCGACGGCATGGTGGACGCCGCGCACGACCTGAGCGACGGCGGCCTGATCCAGGCGCTCGCCGAGTCCTGCCTGCGCGGCGGCAACGGCGCCCGGATCGTCACACCCGACGGCACGGACCCGTTCGTGTTCCTGTTCTCGGAGTCCGCGGGCCGCGCGGTCGTGTCGGTGCCGCGCAGCGAGGAGCTGCGGTTCACCGACATGTGCGGCGCCCGGGGCCTGCCCGCCACCCGCATCGGCGTGGTGGACGGGGACGCCGTCGAGCTCCAGGGCCAGTTCTCCATCCCGCTCGCCGAACTCCGCGAGACCCACGAGGCCACCCTCCCGGCCCTCTTCGGCTGAGCCGGCCGGCCGGCCCGCCCACGCGGCGGGCCGGCCCCCGGCAGCCCGGCCCCCGGGCGGGCCCCGATCCCTCCGGGACCGGACGAGCCCTCCGGGCTGCGGGCCCGCGAGCCCTTCCGGACCGGAGCGGCGGCCCGGGGCGTCACGCGCCGCCGGTCACACCGGGCCTTCCTGCCCCGTGCGCTGCTCCTCGTCCACCTGCTGGTAGATCAGCGCCTTGAACGCCTCCGGGTCCGGCACGTGGCGCAGCATCATCACGCCCTGCTCGGACGCCGACTGGATCGTCAGGTTCCCGTACCCCATCACCCGCTGCCACAGGTTCGCCTTGAACGACACGTCGTTCACCCGTACCAGCGGAATGCTGCGGCCGCGCTTCGTCAGGAAGCCGGACCGCTTGTAGACGCGCTTGGTGGTCAGGATGTAGACGGTGAACCGCCAGCGCAGCAGCGGGACGAGCCACAGCCGCACCGTGGCCAGCAGCGCCGCGCCCAGCACCACCCAGACGCCGGTGGCCCGCCACTGCGCGTCCGCGGGCACGGCCAGCAGCAGCAGACCCGCGCCCGCCCACACCAGGCACAGCAGCAGGAACTCGCCGACCATCTCCGTCCAGTGCTGCCGGGTGACGTGCACCAGCTCCTCGTCATCGGCGAGGTAGCGGTCCGCTATTGCTGCCATGCCCGGAATCCTGGCACACGCCCCGCGCCGTGCCTACGACGCCACGGGCCCGCGCCCGCCCTGGCCGTTACCCTCGGGCCATGCCGTCCGCAGTCCGCCGCAAGACCCGCGCCTACGATCCGAACCGGGTGCGCAACGCGCTCGCCGCCCAGGCCGAAACGGTCCGCACGGCCGCGCACCGCTGCACGCCCGAGCAGCTCGCCCGGCCCACCGCCCTGCCCGGCTGGGACGTGCACCACCTCCTCGTGCACGTCGCCGGGCAGATCGACGCCGTGCCCCGGCTGCTGGCCGAACCCGCCCCCACGGCCGCCAGGGCGCAGACCGACCTCACCACCTGGGCGCTGCGCACGGGCGGCTACGCGGAGCTGCTGGACGCCCGCACCCGCGAGGACGCCGCACGGGCGGCGGGGGAGGCGGGGGCGGCCGCCGCGATCGACGCCGCCGCCGAGGAGCTGGAACCCGTCCTGGAGATGGCCGTCCGCGAGGACGTGCTCCTGCCGCACCGGTTCGGCGCGATGCGGGCGCTGGACTTCGCGGTGACCCGCCTGGTCGAGCTGGTCGTGCACACCGACGACCTCACCCGGGCGCTGGGCACCGCCGTCTCCCTGGACCGGTACGCGCTCGCCACGACGGTGCGGGTGCTCGCCGACGCGCTCGCGGCGAAGGCCCCGGGCGGCTCGGTGGAGGTCCGGGTGCCGCCGTTCGCCGTCGTGCAGTGCGTCGAAGGGCCCCGCCACGTGCGCGGCACCCCGCCGAACGTCGTCGAGACGGACCCGCTGACCTGGCTGCGGCTGGCCGCCGGACGGCTGGAGTGGGCCGACGCGCTGGAGACGCACGCCGTCACCGCCAGTGGGCCCCGCGCCGACCTGGGCTCGCACCTGCCGGTGCTGTCCTGATCCCCGCGCCGGGCTCCGCGCCCCCTGCGCCCACCCCGTGTCCCCGTGCCCCGTCCGCGCCCCCGCCGCCGTCCGGACGGCCGCCGAGCGGGGGAGCCGGAGGGGTGACGGGCCGGGCAGGGGCCGGGTACGGGCCGGAGGAACGGCCGACGGCGCCGTGACTTCGCTCTCGTACGAAAACCCGCGTGCGCAGGTCAGACCGCTGCACCGCCGTCCCCGGTTCGGCGTAACCCCGGCGTCCGTCTAGACTCGAAGGCGTGACACGTGGTGACGGCCGACTCAATCACGATCTGCTTCCCGGTGAGAAGGGCCCCCAGGACGCCTGCGGCGTCTTCGGTGTCTGGGCACCGGGCGAAGAGGTCGCCAAGCTCACCTACTTCGGGCTCTACGCGCTTCAGCACCGCGGACAGGAGTCCGCGGGCATCGCGGTGAGCAACGGCTCGCAGATCCTGGTCTTCAAGGACATGGGCCTGGTCTCGCAGGTCTTCGACGAGACGTCCCTCGGTTCGCTGCGCGGCCACATCGCCGTGGGGCACGCCCGCTACTCCACCACCGGTGCGTCCGTGTGGGAGAACGCGCAGCCCACCTTCCGGGCCACCGGCCACGGCTCCATCGCGCTGGGCCACAACGGCAACCTCGTCAACACCGCCGAGCTGGCCCGGCTCGTCGCCGACCTCGCGGACGTCCGCCGGGGCGGCCGGGCCAACCAGGTCGCGGCCACCAACGACACCGACCTGGTCACCGCGCTGCTGGCCGGGCAGACCGACGAGGACGGCAAGCCGCTCACCGTCGAGGAGGCCGCCCCGCGCGTCCTGCCGAAGGTGCGGGGCGCCTTCTCCTTCGTCTTCATGGACGAGCACACCCTCTACGCCGCCCGCGACCCGCAGGGCATCCGCCCCCTGGTGCTCGGCCGCCTGGAGCGCGGCTGGGTGGTGGCCAGCGAGAGCGCGGCCCTGGACATCGTCGGCGCCTCCTTCATCCGGGAGATCGAGCCGGGCGAGCTGATCGCCGTGGACGAGGACGGACTGCGCTCCAGCCGGTTCGCCGAGGCCCGGCCGAAGGGCTGCATCTTCGAGTACGTGTACCTGGCCCGCCCGGACACCGACATCGCGGGCCGCAACGTCTACCTCTCCCGCGTCGAGATGGGACGCCGGCTGGCCGCCGAGGCGCCGGCCGAGGCGGACCTGGTGATAGCGACGCCCGAGTCCGGCACCCCGGCCGCGATCGGCTACGCCGAGGCCAGCGGCATCCCGTTCGGCGCGGGCCTGGTGAAGAACTCCTACGTCGGCCGGACGTTCATCCAGCCGTCGCAGACCATCCGCCAGCTCGGCATCCGGCTCAAGCTGAACCCGCTCAAGGAGGTCATCCGCGGCAAGCGGCTGATCGTCGTGGACGACTCCATCGTCCGCGGCAACACCCAGCGGGCCCTGGTGCGGATGCTGCGCGAGGCGGGCGCCGCCGAGGTGCACGTGCGGATCTCCTCGCCGCCGATCAAGTGGCCGTGCTTCTTCGGGATCGACTTCGCCACCCGCGCCGAGCTGATCGCCAACGGGCTGAGCGTGGAGGAGATCGGCACCTCGCTGGGCGCCGACTCGCTCTCCTACATCTCCCTCGACGGCATGGTCGAGGCGACGGCCATCGCCAAGCCCAACCTGTGCCGGGCCTGCTTCGACGGCGAGTACCCGATGGACCTGCCCGATCCCGAGCTGCTCGGCAAGCACTTCCTGGAAGCCGGGGACGAGGAGCCCGCCCGCGTCGACGCCGACGGGGTGCGGACGCTGCTCACCGGCCCCGGCGGCGCGGACGCGCTGCGCCGCCCCTGAGCCGCGAGCCGTCCCGGCCACGGCGCCCGGCGCCCGCACACGGCGGCCGGGCGGCCGGGCCGTCCCTCACCCGCACCCCCTTCCCCACAGCCACCCGCAACCCCGCGCACCGCGCCACCCGCGTACGGAGAGACATGACTGACACCCAGGGCTCCGCCTCCTACAAGGCGGCGGGCGTGGACATCGAGGCCGGGGACCGCGCGGTCGAGCTGATGAAGGAGTGGGTCGGCAGGGCGCAGCGCCCCGAGTCCCTCGGCGGCCTCGGCGGCTTCGCCGGTCTGTTCGACGCCTCGGCGCTCAAGCGGTACGAGCGCCCGCTGCTCGCCTCCGCCACGGACGGGGTGGGCACGAAGGTCGCCGTCGCGCAGCGGATGGACGTCCACGACACCATCGGTCGGGACCTGGTCGCCATGGTCGTCGACGACCTGGTGGTGTGCGGTGCCGAGCCGCTGTTCCTCACCGACTACATCTGCGTCGGCAAAGTGGTGCCGGAGCGGGTCTCCGCGATCGTGAAGGGCATCGCCGAGGGCTGCGTGCTCGCGGGCTGCGCCCTGGTCGGCGGCGAGACGGCCGAGCACCCGGGGCTGCTCGGGCCCGACGCGTACGACGTCGCGGGCGCCGGGACGGGCGTGGTCGAGGCCGACCGGCTGCTGGGCGCCGAGCGCGTCCGGGCGGGCGACGCCGTCATCGCCATGGCCTCCTCGGGACTGCACTCGAACGGGTACTCCCTGGCGCGGCACGTGTTCTTCGACCGGGCGGGGTGGGCGCTGGACCGCGAGGTGCCCGAGTTCGGGCGGACCCTGGGCGCCGAACTGCTGGAGCCGACCCGCATCTACTCCCTGGACTGCCTGGCCCTCACCCGTACCACCGAGGTGCACGCCTTCGCACATGTGACCGGCGGCGGACTGGCCAGCAACCTGGCCCGCGTCCTCCCCGGCCACCTGCACGCCACGGTCGACCGCTCCACCTGGACCCCGGGCGCCGTCTTCGACGCGGTGGGCCGCCTCGGCGGCGTGGTCCGCGCCGAGCTGGAGAAGACGCTGAACATGGGCGTCGGCATGGTGGCCGTCGTCGCGCCCGAGGCCGCGGACGCGGCGCTCGCCACGCTGGCCGACCGGGGGGTCGACGCCTGGACCGTGGGGGAGATCACCGAGCGCGGTGAGCGCGGGGCGGACGAGGCCGTCACCCTCACCGGCGACTACGCGGGCTGACCCGGCGCACACATGCCGCTACCGGGACCGCACGGGCCGGACGCCACCGGGCGCGCTCGCCTCGCCGCGCCCCCAGGGCGCGCCGCGACGGCAGCACAGAAACCCGGTCCGGGATCACCCGGACCGGGTCTGCGGTGCCTGCGTGCGTGTGCGACGGGTGCCGGACGGCTTCCGGTCGGTGGGACCGGATCGCCCGGAAGGACGCGTGCTGCGGGAGGAGCCGTTCAGGCGCGGCGTTGCCGGGACGGTTCCTCGCTGTCCTCGTCGACGTCGTCCGCGTTGTACAGCTCGGCGTACCGCGCGTACGGGTCGTCGTCCTCGTCGTCCTCGAACGGTTCCCCGTTCGGCGGCTGTTGCGCCGGCGATGCACCCAGCTCTTCGGCCAGACGCGATAGGTCCGTCCCGCCGCCGCTGTTGTACTTCAGCTGGCGGGCGACCTTCGTCTGCTTGGCCTTGGCCCGGCCGCGCCCCATGGCTCGACCCCCTCAACGACGGGGCTCGACGGCCCCAGAGTCTTGACACGCGTTCATGGTGGAGAGCGGGCCCTCCGCGGAGAGACCGGCTCTTAGGACTTTAACGGTACCTGCTTCCGCGCCCGTACGGTACGCCGTCCGCGCGACCGGGCAGGTCCCCGGCACGCCCGGTGACCTATTCTTCGCTGGTCAACGGTGATTTTACCTTCTGTACGGCGGAAGACCCGCCGAAGGGTGGTGAGGGAAATCTCCCCCGCCACCCTCCGGCGCCCCCCGGGCGGCGTGCGACGGGTCAGACGACCGCGCCGGGAAGCCGCGTACCTGCGGACATGCGCTGTTCCGCGAGGCGGTCGGCGGCCACGGCGGGCGGCACCCCGTCGGTGTCGGCGCGCCGGAAGATCTCCAGTGTCGTGTCGTGGATTTTTACCGCCTGGGCCTTCGCACGTGCGAAGTCGAAGCCGTGCAGCTCGTCCGCGACCTGGATGACGCCGCCGGCGTTCACGACGTAGTCGGGCGCGTACAGCACGCCCCGGTCGGCCAGGTCCTTCTCCACGCCCGGGTGGGCGAGCTGGTTGTTGGCCGCGCCGCAGACGACGGATGCGGTGAGCACCGGGACCGTCTCGTCGTTCAGCGCGCCGCCCAGCGCGCACGGCGCGTACACGTCCAGGCCCGGGAGGCGGACGAGGGCGTCGGTGTCCGCCACGGCGGTCACCTCCGGGTGGGCCGCGCGCACCCGGGCGACGGCCTCCTCCCGCACGTCGGTGACGACGACCCGGGCGCCGTCCTCCAGCAGGTGCTCGACGAGGTGGTGCCCGACCTTGCCGACGCCCGCGACGCCCACCGTGCGGCCCCGCAGCGTCGGCACGCCCCAGCGGTGCAGCGCGCTGGCCCGCATGCCCTGGTAGACGCCGAAGGCCGTCAGCACCGAGGAGTCGCCCGCGCCGCCGGCCTCGGGGGAGCGGCCGGTCGTCCACCGGCACTCGCGGGCGACGACGTCCATGTCCTGCACGTAGGTGCCCACGTCGCAGGCCGTCACGTACCGGCCGCCGAGGGAGGCGACGAAGCGCCCGTAGGCGAGCAGCAGTTCCTCGCTCTTGGCCTTCGCCGGGTCACCGATGATCACGGCCTTGCCGCCGCCGTGTGCCAGACCGGCCAGCGCGTTCTTGTACGACATGCCCCGGGCGAGGTTCAGCGCGTCCAGCGCGGCGGCCTCCTCCGGGAACTCGGCGTCCTCGTAGGCGTGGAACCGGGTACCGCCGAGCGCGGGGCCGAGCCGGGTGGAGTGGAGGGCGATGACCGCCTTCAGTCCACTGGCCGGGTCCTGGCAGAAGACGACCTGCTCGTGGCCGCCCGAGCCGGAGCGGAACAGCGTGCGCAGGGCCGGGGCCCCGCTGCCTGCGGGGCCGCCGTCGACGGTGACGGCGGAAGGACGTACGTCAGTCACGGTGGTGACTCCTGTAGTCGCGGTGGGCGCCCTCCTGCGGGTGGGGAGGGCCTGTGTGCAGCAGGGTACGGCCTGACGGGTGCCGACAGTAGGAGTGCCACTATCGGGGCAGCATCGGGGTACCGGGGGTACCCGAGAGCACCGGGAGGCACCCGCGGGGCGCCGGGGACGACCGGCACGTAACGGGGCGCCCGGGGCGGGCGGGACAGGAACCGCGGGCAGCCGCGGAGGAGAGGGAGGGCGCACGTGGGCGCCAAGCCGGCCGTGACGATCCCGTACGCGTCCTACCTGCGCGTGTACGAGCCGCTGGGTGCCTTCCCGGAGCCGGAACGCGGCCACTGGGCCCGCTACGCCCGCCGCGAGCACCGTCCCGGGGCGCAGGACGAGCTGCGCCGGGCGCTGGCCGGGCTGCTGCCCGTGCCGCCGGTCGCGGCCCCGGAGCGGGAGAGCGGCGACGCGTTCGTCGCGGAGCTGGACGGTGCCGTGTACGTCTGCCCCTGGCGCACCCGGCTGCGCTCCTGGCTGGCCCTCGCGGAGGCCGGGCGGGAGCTGCCCGCCCAGGTGCTGGACGCCGCGCTGCCGGACGTCGTCCGCCGCCAGGCCGAGGCCGACTACGAGCGGTGGCGGGAGCGCAACCCGGAGGCCCGGCCGTGGCTGCGCTCGGCGCTGTGGCACGTTCCGGTGCGCTGGTTCCTCCTCTTCACCGACGAGGAGCGGGACTGGCAGGAGGGACCGGACGGGCTCGTGCTGCGCTACCGCACGCCCATGGTGGAGGCCCGACGCCGCCTCGCGCGCTCGCTGCGGACGCTGCGGGACGAGATCCAGGAGGGTCCGCTCGTGGAGGGCCTGGTAGATGTGGGGCGCTGGCTGGAGGAGTTCCACCCCCGTTCCCTCGTGGAGCTGGACTACGGCGGCCTGGTCCATACCATCGCCGGGGAACAGCTCGCGGCGGACCGCTCGGCGGCGGACGCGGCCGAGGGGATCGCCGCGCTGCGGGAGGGGGACGCCGACCGCGCCGGCGAGGTCTTCGAGCGGCTCACGGACCGCTGGCGGGCCGTGCGGGACCGGCAGTTCGCGAGCTGAGCCGGGAGCCGGACCGGGAGCGGGTGCGGCCTGCGGCCGGAGAGTGACCGGGGCATGACCGCCCGTACCGGGACCTTGGTCCCGAACCGGGCTAAAGGCTCAAGCGTGACGGATGGCACGTAGACGGCGTAAAGACCCCCTTGCCCTCAAGCCCACTCCTCGTGTCAAAATAGGACAAGGAGTCCGGGAGGGTCTCCTTCCGTCCCGCTGCGGGCGGACAGTTCGGTATTGCGCTGGTTGTTCGCTCGGCTCCGCCTACGTCAGCATGTGTGACGGATCGTCATGTGGGGATGACTGCCCGTTATGGGGCGGTCTTTCGGCTTCCGTCGAGGTTGGTCGCCTGAGAGGGCAAATCCATCGGTTTGGCCGACGTGGCTGGACGGATGGTGTAGTTGTAGTGCCGAGGACAAGCCGTTCGTCCTATAACCGACTCGGCCCGCGTACGCCATATCGGGCAACGCGGGTCAAGGTGCAGAATTTAGAGGAAAGAACCGTGATGGTTCGGTTCTCCCGAGGAGGCCGCTCATGACCGCTCGCACCCCTGATGCCGAGCCGCTGCTGACCCCGGCTGAGGTCGCCACGATGTTCCGCGTCGACCCCAAGACGGTCACGCGCTGGGCAAAGGCGGGCAAGCTGACGTCGATCCGCACGCTCGGCGGGCACCGCCGCTACCGCGAGGCGGAGGTGCGCGCTCTGCTCGCGGGCATCCCGCAGCAGCGCAGCGAGGCCTGAAGCGACTGAAACACGTCAGGACAACCGCATAACGGGCACGTCGGCCGCCCCTCAGCCGCACTGCCCCGCACGTCTTCGGCAACCGCTGCCCCCCAGCGCTCGCCGTCGATCGCGTCGGACTCCGCCGGGTCCGGCGCGATTGCTTTTCCCGCCCGCCACGTCCGCCGCCGCTCCCGGCTGCCGCTCCGTGGCGGGCGTCGGCGTGTGCGCCGGGCGCCGCCTCCCCGGGTCCGCCGCCTCCGCTGGGCCCCGCCAGCCGGAACGGACGGCTCCGTTCCAGGGGGCCGGACGGCCCCCGCGGCCCGGCCTTCGGCGTCCCGCCGCAGGTCACGGGCGGGTATCCGAAGGTGCAGTGCAATTGCACATATTAAATTGAGCCCATGTAGGAACGGGATAAACTCCCGCGCTTCCGCGGTCATTTCGGTGACACCCGTCACAGCGCGCGGTTCTTGCCGCCCGCGTCCCACCTGGGGTAGTGGCACGGTGGCTGCCGGTGCGCGCCCGGTGAACCGCGTCCGCCGGCCCGCACGCTCCGGGCCCGCCCCCCTGCGACTTCCACCATCGCACCCGCGAGGCGGCGGCGGAGGCGTCTTTGGTCACTGGAGGGAGGGTCTTTGGTCCTCCGCCGCCTCCGGGGCCACGTGCCCGGCCGCGTCCGGCGCCGCAACCGTGCGGACGTCACCCGCTTCGCCGAGCGCTCGTGTACCCCGCGGCGTGGGTGCGCATGCGCCGTCCGCGCCCCCGGTCCCGTCCGCCCGGCGGACCGGCCCCTGGGCGGCCTCCTGCTCCGTCTCCCGCGCCGGCCGCTGGGCCGTCGTCTCCCGCGCCGTCGTCTCCCGCGCCGTCGTCTCCCGCGCCGTCGTCTCCTGGGCTGGCTCCTGGGCTGGCTCCTGGGCCGCGAGGAGCCGCAGGCGGTGGCACACCGGACAACGGCGCGTCGCGTGGCGGTAGCGGGTGGCGGCCGACAGGTGGGCGCGCAGCAGGGCCGCCGTCTCGTGCCGCCGGTCCGACGTCGTCGCCATGGCGTCTCCTCCCGTTGCAGCAGGCGTACTCGCGCCCCGGAAAGGCGTCAAGACGGGCGGCAGGAGGGGCGCGCGGCGGGCGGACACGACGAGGGGCCCGGATCTCGGCGATCCGGGCCCCTCGACGACGTGCGGTCCTGACGGGATTTGAACCCGCGGCCTCCACCTTGACAGGGTGGCGAGCACTCCAAACTGCTCCACAGGACCATCGCGCCCGCCCAGTTCAGCGCCGGGCGCGAGACCAGACTGTACAGCAGGCCGGGGCAGCAGTGCGAATCCGCGCTCCCCGGCCGCCGGAGCCCGCCCGCACCGGTCAGCGGCCCGCCGGGACCGCCGCGTCCACCGCCTTCACGATCCGCTTGTCGGAGACCGGGTACGCCGTCCCCAGGGCGTGCGCGAAGTAGCTGACGCGCAACTCCTCGATCATCCACCGGATCTCCCGCGCCTGCGGCGGCACCGGCCGCCCCGGGGGGAACTGCTCCAGCAGCCACGCGTACTCGTCCTGCATCTCGCGCACCTTCGCCGTCCGGCTGAGGTCGCGCTGCGCGTTCGTCGGGAGCTGCTGGAGCCTGCGGTCGACGGCCGTCAGGTAGCGCAGCAGATCCGGCAGGCGGCGGGCCCCGTGCGCGGTGACGAAACCAGGGCACACCAGCGCGGCGAGCTGGCCGCGCACGTCCGTCAGCGAGGGCAGCAGCGTGGCGCTGCGGGCCAGCTCCGGGGACTTCAGCCGCCGCTCGCACGACTGCCAGGCCACCAGCACCTCCCGGACCTGACGCACCGTCCGCAGCGTCGCCTCCACCACGTCCGCGCGCACCGCGTCGAACAGCTTGCGGAAGTTCTCCTCGTCCCACGCCGGACCGCCGTGTGCCGTGATCAGCAGGTCGGCCGCCGCGCTCACGCAGTCCTCGAACAGGCGCTGCACGTTCCCGTGCGGGGAGGCGGCCAGCGCCAGCTTCTGCTGGTTCGACAGCTTGGACTGGGCGAACTTCCCCGGGTCCGACGGCAGGTTGAGCAGGATCAGCCGCCGGGTGCCGCGCAGCATGGCCTCCTGCTGCTCCTCCTCGGTGTCGAACAGCCGGACCGAGACGGACGTGCCCTCGTCCACCAGCGCCGGGTAGGCCCGGACGGGCTGTCCGGCGCGCCGGGTCTCGAAGGTGCGCTCCAGGGTGCCGATCGTCCAGGCGGTGAGCCCCGTGCGCGGACGCGTCCCGGCGCCCCGCCCGTCCGCGCCCTCCGCGCCGCCGGACGCCGCGCCCGCCCGCTCGCCGCCGCCCGCCCCGCGCGTCCCCGCACCGGCCGCGCCCGGCCGGCCACCGCGTCCGGAGGAACGGCCCGCGGACGCCTCGAACGCCCGCGTCAGCGCCTCCTGGGCCTGCGGGCGGAACCGCAGCCGCAGCACCTCCAGCTCCTTGTCCTCAGCGTCCCCGGCTGCCCCGGCTCCCCCCGTGCCGCCCTTGGCCGCCGCCCGCACGGTGCGCCCGCGCTCGTCCACCACCCGGAAGGTGACGCGCAGATGCGCGGGCACCTTCTCCCAGGCGAAGTCCTCCGGCGCGACCGGCGCCCCCGTCATCCGGCGCAGCTCGCGCGCCAGCACGGCCGTCAGCGGCTCGGCCAGCGGCACGTCCGCCGGGGAGGGGAACAGCGCCAGGAACCGGTCCGCGTAGTCCGGCGCCGGGACGCAGTTGCGGCGGATCGGCTTGGGGAGTGAGCGGATCAGCTCCGTCACCACCTCCGCCCGCAGGCCGGGGATCTGCCAGTCGAACCCCTCGGACGTCACCTGGTTCAGCACCTGGAGCGGCACGTGCACGGTGACGCCGTCCGCGTCCGTGCCCGGCTCGAACTGGTACGTCACCTTCAGCCGCAGCCCGCCCTGCCGCCAGGTGTCCGGGTAGTCGGCCTTGGTGATCGCCCCGGCCCGCTCGTTGATGAGCATCGACTTCTCGAAGCTGAGCAGGTCCGGTTCCTCGGTGCGCTTGCGCTTCCACCAGGAGTCGAAGTGCGCTCCGGAGACGACGTGTTCGGGGATGCGCTGGTCGTAGAAGTCGTACAGCGTCTCGTCGTCGACGAGGATGTCGCGGCGCCGCGCCCGGTGCTCCAGCTCCTCGACCTCGCCGAGCAGCTTGCGGTTGTCCCGGAAGAACTGGTGGTGGGTGCGCCAGTCGCCCTCCACGAGGGCGTTGCGGATGAACAGGTCCCGGGACGTCTCCGGGTCGATCCGCCCGTAGTTGACCTTCCGCTGGGCGACGATCGGCACCCCGTACAGCGTCACCTTCTCGTAGGCCATCACCGCCGCCTGCTTCTGCTCCCAGTGCGGCTCGCTGTACGTGCGCTTCACCAGGTGCTGCGCCAGCGGCTCCACCCAGTCCGGGTCGATCCGCGCGTTGACGCGCGCCCACAGCCGGGACGTCTCCACCAGCTCCGCCGACATGATCCAGCGCGGCGGTTTCCTGAACAGCGCCGAACCGGGGAAGACGGCGAACTTCGCGGAGCGCGCCCCGAGGTAGTCGTTCTTCTCGCTGTCCTTCAGCCCGATGTGCGACAGCAGGCCCGCCAGCAGCGACTGGTGGACGGCGTCCGGCGACGCCTCCTGCTCGCCGACGTGGATGCCCAGCGACTTGGCGACCTGGCGCAGCTGCGTGTAGATGTCCTGCCACTCGCGTATGCGCAGGTAGTTGAGGAACTCGGCGCGGCACGTGCGGCGGAACGCGGAGGAGGACAGCGCCTTCTGCTGCTCGCGCAGATAGGTCCACAGGTTGAGGAAGGACAGGAAGTCGCTGTTCTCGTCGCGGAAGCGGGCGTGCTGCTGGTCGGCCTGCTGCTGCTTGTCCACCGGCCGCTCGCGCGGATCCTGGATGGACAGGGCCGCCGCGATGACCATGACCTCCCGGACGCACCCGTTGCGGTCCGCCTCCAGCACCATGCGGGCCAGCCGCGGGTCCACGGGAAGCTGCGCCAGCTTGCGGCCGGTGTCCGTCAGCCGTCCGCGCCCCTCCCGCCGGGCCTCCCCGCGCGCACCCCCGGCGGCCTCCGCGGGCTGCCCGTCCGTCTTCGACGGGGCCGTCTCCAGCGCGCCGAGCTCCTCCAGGAGCTGCACACCGGCCTTGACGCTGCGGTGGTCGGGCGGGTCGATGAACGGGAACCGGGCGATGTCACCGAGCCCGGCCGCGGTCATCTGGAGGATGACGGAGGCCAGGTTCGTCCGCAGGATCTCCGCGTCGGTGAACTCGGGGCGGGCGAGGAAGTCCTCCTCCGAGTACAGCCGTACGCAGATGCCGTCGGACGTCCGGCCGCAGCGGCCCTTGCGCTGGTTGGCGCTGGCCTGCGAGATGCGCTCGATCGGAAGCCGCTGCACCTTCGTGCGGTGGCTGTAACGGGAGATGCGGGCGGTGCCCGGGTCGATGACGTACTTGATGCCGGGCACGGTCAGCGACGTCTCCGCGACGTTCGTCGCCAGCACGACCCGGCGCCCCCCGTGCGGCTGGAACACCCGGTTCTGCTCGCCGTGCGAGAGCCGGGCGTACAGCGGCAGTACCTCGGTGGAGCGCAGTCTGCGCTTGGCCAGCGCGTCGGCGGTGTCGCGGATCTCCCGTTCGCCGGAGAGGAAGACCAGGATGTCGCCCGGCCCCTCGGCCTGGAGTTCGTCCACCGCGTCGCAGATGGCCGTGACCTGGTCCCGGTCGCCCTCGCCCTCCTCGCCGTCCTCGTCCAGCGGCCGGTAGCGCACCTCCACGGGGTACGTCCGCCCGCTCACCTCCACGATCGGGGCGTCCCCGAAGTGCCGGGAGAACCGCTCGGGGTCGATCGTCGCCGAGGTGATGATCACCTTGAGGTCGGGACGCCGGGGCAGCAGCTGCGCCAGGTAGCCCAGCAGGAAGTCGATGTTGAGGCTGCGCTCGTGGGCCTCGTCGATGATGATCGTGTCGTACTGGCGCAGCTCACGGTCCGTCTGGATCTCCGCCAGGAGGATGCCGTCCGTCATCAGCTTGACGAGCGTCGTGTCCTTCACCTGATCGGTGAACCGCACCTTCCAGCCCACCGCCTCGCCCAGCGGCGTGCCCAGCTCGTCCGCGACCCGCTGGGCCACCGTCCGCGCGGCGATGCGCCTAGGCTGCGTGTGCCCGATCAGCCCCTTGACGCCCCGGCCCAGCTCCAGGCAGATCTTCGGGATCTGGGTGGTCTTGCCGGAACCCGTCTCTCCCGCGATGATCACCACCTGGTGGTCGCGGACGGCCGCCAGGATGTCGTCCTTCTTCTGGCTGACCGGCAGCGCCGCGGGGTACGTGACGTGCGGGACGGCCGCCCGCCGGGCGGCGACGCGCGCCTCCGCCTGCTCGATCTCGGCGGCGATCTCGGCGAGCACGGCCGCCCTCGCGTCCGGCTTCCGGATGCGGCGGACGCCGTCGAGCCGGCGGCCGAGCCGCCGCTCGTCGCGCGGCATGAGTTCGGAGACCCGCTCCAGCAGGGCGGGCAGGGTGAGGTCAGGCGCAGTGGACATACGGACTCCAGCATCCCACTCCGCCGGGACGCGCCGCGACCGCATTACCGCCCGCCCGTCCGCACGCCGCCCGGGCCGCCGCCCTGCCCGGCGCCGGGGGAGGCGGGCGGGGCGGCGGGCCGGACGCGAGACGCCGTCCGCCAGAGGCGGCGGCACGCGTGGCGGCCCCGGACGGCCCGCCCTCGTCCTAGGCCACTGCGCTGTCCCAGCCGTCCCACCGCTGCGGCGGGAACCGGCGCCCGTCCGCTGCCGTCGACGTGGGCTCCCCGGACGGCCGACGGCGCCGTCTGCCGTCCGCTGTCTGCCGTCTGCCGTCCGCTGTCTGCCGTCTGCCGTCTGCCGTCTGCCGTCTGCCGTCTGCCGTCTGCCGTCTGCCGTCTGCCGTCCGCCGTCCGCCGTCCGCCGTCCGCCGTCCGCCGTCCGCCGTCCGCAAGGCAACGATTACAACGGCCGCGAGAAATGGGCGTCTCCGCATAGGCCGTACCCCGCGCACCGTCGAGCGGACCTTCACCGTCCCGGAACGCGGACGCGTACCGGCCTTCCTGCGCGTCAGTCCGCACGCAGCGCCGGCCCGATGCACGCGCTCCTCGCGGTGATGCAGGAACGTTCTTGCTCGGCGGGGGATAGATCGGGAATTCCCCTAGGGGCCTAGGCGGGCGAGTGCGGGAAGTGCCATACTGCCCAGCACTGCATGAGCCTTGAGGGGGGACTATGCATAACGCGGCAACTCTGGCCGTCTCGCTGCTCGCCTTAGCCGTTTCCGCGGTAACCGCCTGGCGGCAGTTCCGCCATACGAGGACGGCGAAAGCATTCAGTGCCGTCCTTGAGGTGTATCTGCGCGACGTGCGGAACAAGGAGTACCAGCGTGACCAGGACTACGTCGTCGACCGCCTTGTCGTCGAGCACTCGCCTGGCGGAGGTATCGCGGGCTTGCCCGAGCAGGCCAGACACGCTGTGTGGAACGTCGCTTTCCTGTACGAGAGCATAGGGATGATGTACGCGCTCGAAGCGTTGGATCGCCGCATCGCACTAGGTGTGTTCAACTACCGTACCGTGCAAGTGTGGGGGGTGCTGGAGCCCTTCGTGTTGAAGGAGCGGGAGAGGAGAGAGGGGCCGTTCCTGCATTACTTCCAGCGTCTGTACGATGACGCAATCGCGGTGGACGTAGAAGAACTCTACCGGAAATCAGGGCCGAGAATCCGTGGAAGAAGAGTGCCTTGGATTTCACGCCTCCGGCTGGGGCGGAGCTGAAACCGGCTCGGGGGCTGCTCACCCGCCCCGCCGGCGTACGGGCTGACGCGGGAGCGGCGCCTGGGAAGCACCAGGAGGGGCAGGCCCGGGGAGGGGCGACTGGCACGAGGAAGGGCTCGTCCTCCCATCGCGGATCGGACGCCGTTCGTGCCGGACAGCCTTCGGCGCGGCTGGGGGCCGGTTCGGCGCACATCCGGACTGGCGCACCGGTTCCATGATCAGCGGCACACGTGCGCCACGCTCCCGCTCACTCCGGGAGTGCCGCTGCCACGTCGTGAGGGAGGCCGTCAGGCACCGCCGCCACGGGGTGGCGACGCAGGTCCGCGCCAGGCGTCGCTGGACGGGAAGCGGCGGGCCCGGGACGAGCTGACCGGGGAGCCTTCCCGCCCCGCTGGCGTCAGGCTGTGTGATGGCACCGGAACGCACGAAGGCCCGGACGACATGATCGTCCGGGCCTCTTCGCTGGTCAGCGAGAGTGGCTGGGGCCGGGGTCGAACCGGCGACCTTCCGCTTTTCAGGCGCCTCACGCCCTGCCGTGATGTCGAAGTCACCACTGCTGTGGGGTGTCCCTGACATCGGTTGTGCGCCGCTGTTGATGTCAGGGTTGATGTCAGTCGCCAGGGGGCCCGGGGCTGGTGAGGGCTGAAGCCACGGACTCCATGTGATCGATGATGACCACAGCTCCGGCCGCCGTCAGGGACTCGCGCTTGCCTTTTTTGTTGGCGTAGCCGATGGTCGGAATGCCAGCGGCGGTCGCCGCCTCAACATCCCGGACGGCATCCCCGACGAACATGCACTCGGGCCGCTTCGCGTCGGCGTCTGCCATCGCTGCTATGAGGAGACGAGGGCTCGGTTTCATCGACTGCGGCACGCCCGGCACCCGGCCGACGACGGACGCGAAAAGCCCGCGCAGGCCGTGCGCATCGAGGTAGGCCGCAATGGCCGCTGTGCTGTTGTTGCTCACCGCGTGGACGGCTCGGCCTGACGCGGCGCAGGCCATCAACGCTGCTTCCGCGCCAGGAGTGGGCCGTGCGGACTGGGCGGCCTCGACTTCCAACTGAGTCAGCACTTCATCCGCCAGTGCGGTGAGTTCGGGAGCCTCTTCGGCAATTCTTCGGAGAAAGGCGAGAGGGTCCGACTCCTGCGCCCAAGCATCCGGAACGGGGCCTCTCGCGCGGCGCAAATCACCTAGTAGTAGCTGGGCCACGGCTGGTGCCGGCAGTCCGGCGAAGATGGAGCAAACCGGGCCGTCGAAGTCCAACAGAACATGCCTGACGGGCGCCAAAGCCGTAACCAGGTCGCGGCGGTCGCCCGTCATGACGCACGCTCGTAGGCGATGGTGCTCCACACGCTGTCGAACCATTCCTGCGCCTGCCGGACGTACTGCGAGCCTGTCGAGTCCTCATCCGGCCCGGCGGAGTGGTGGAACAACGTGGTGTCTTTGCCCCTGACGTCGAAGAACGTACGGTCCTCCCCGTCGAACTGGAGCGTCCGTTCACGGAGCGGGTAAAAGCCGAAGAACGCTTCGGCCCGGTTGAGGATGTACAGCTTGAAGAGGGCGGGCCCCCGGTAGACCCGGGCTTCCACGCTCGCGGACTCGACAAGGCCCAGTTCCGCCAGAACTCCCACCGAATGCATGATGCCTTCGGTGTTCGTTACTGCGATCTTGCGGGCCCGCTCCCGCAGGACCGGATCGTCACGCAACCCTTCCGTCAAGACGGGCGTTGCCATCGGTGCGTCCGTCTCGGGGAGCAAGAGCCGCACCCTGACGGATGTCGGCGTGAGCCTGCCGGAGCGGATCTTGTCCAGGGGCTCTTGGAGCGCGTTGTGCAGCGTCTCGCTGGAAAAGCCCGCGAAGTCGATAGTCACGTCCGGCTGAGCGAACGACGCCTCGATGTGGGGCCGCAGCCCCACCGGCCGCTCGGTGCGCTGACGCACGAACGAGCCGCTGCCCCGGCGCGTGACGATCAGCCCTTCGTCGCGCAGCAGGCCGATGGCCTTGTCCACCGTGGCACGCGCCACGCCGTAGTGCTTGGCCAGATCGGGGCCTGATGGGAGCTGATCTCCCGGTTGGAACTTGCGCGTGAGGATCGCGGCGCGCAAGGCGCTGGTGACCTGCTGAAACGGCGGGCGGGGGTCATCCGGGTCAAGGCTCATACCACCATGCTAGGCGACCCATCCAAGCTAGGCATGATGGACAACCGGTTGACCTGCCTAGGCAGGATGGCTACGTTGGTCACATCGCAAGGCCGCAAGGCGGAGCGACATCGAGGGGCCTTCTTTGTGCTGCTCGGTGAGCGCCCGGACGGCCCCGTGAAACGGGTCGAAAGGAAGCGCCTGGTCTTTGACAACTGCATGGGGATCATGCCGCCTCTCCTCGGCCAAGTAGGCGGCCACGTGGCCCGCTACCTGCGGGTTTACGCGAGGTACAGCGCAATCCCAACTTCCGCAGCCCGTTTCGGCTGCGGCCGGTTGCCTCCCCTGCCCGACTCGTACGGGCGGGGCTGAGGGGAGCCGGAATCCTCCGCTTCGCCCCTGACGGCACGCGGCCCCGGTGTTGCACCACCGGGGCCGCTTTCGGGCCGTCCGACCTGAGGAGTCACGACCCATGAACCCCATCCTCCCACCGGCGGCTGTCCCGCTGCCGGACGCGGAGCCGACCACGGCCGAGCTGGACGTCATCGACACCGAGATGCCGCTGGTCCGCGCTGAGGTCGAGCTGCTGGACGTGGAGATCGCGCTGCTGGACCGCGTGCCCACGGAGCTGGACCTGCGGCGGTGGCGGCGCCACCTGGGCCGGGTGCTGGACGCCCGGCGGGACCTGACCAACCGCGCCAACGGCCACAGCGAGGTGATCGCATGAGCACCACCCCGACGAACCCGACGCCGGACCGTACGGACGCCGCGCTCACCGAGGCGCGGGCGGACGTGAAGGCGGAGATCACCCGTACCGACACCAAGGCGTCGCTGCTGATCGCGTTCAACGGCGCGGTTCTCGCCGGACTCGGCACGGCCCTTCCCCGTCTCTCGCTGGGAGCTCCCGCGCTGATCGCGGGGGCGGCCGTCCTGCTGGGGGTCATCCGCCCCCGCCTGGGCGCTTGCCCGGGTACCTTCCCGCACTGGGCCACCCTTACCACCGAGACCCTGCGTGCCGACATGGCGCACGACCGCCGGCCCGAAGCCGTGGTGGCGCTCTCCCGCGTCGCGCTGGCCAAGTACACCGGGTTGCGTCGCGCGGTGGACATCACCCGTGCCGCTGGTGTCCTGCTGGTCGTCGCCGCTGTTCTCGCGGTGATCGGGGGCGCCGCATGAGCGCCGCAACGCTGCTTCCGGCCGCTGTGGCGGCGGCGCCGTTCGCGGCGGGTTGGGGGGTGCACGGGCTGTGTTTGCGCCGTCAGCTCCGCGCCGCCCGCCGTGACCCGCTGACCGGGCTGCGCACCCGGGCCGCGTTCGAGCGGGCCGCCACCCGCGCCCTGCGGCGCGGCCCGCACGCGGTCCTGGTCATCGACCTGGACGGCTTCAAGGCGGTCAACGACACCCACGGCCACGCGGCCGGTGACCACGCCCTGACCGCCGCCGCCGGTGCGCTGACCGAGACACTGGAGGACGACGGGCGCGGCGGGATCGTCGCTCGGCTCGGTGGGGATGAGTTCGCCGCCGTCGTGCCCGCCCCGCACGCCTACGCGGTTCCCTGGCTGCTGCGCGGCCTCCACGACCACCTGTGCGCCCCGCTCGCCTACAAGGGCCACACCCTCCACCTCGGGGCCTCCATCGGCGCGTGCCTGACGGCCGAGCTGGACGTCCCGGTGTTGCCGGTGGCGTTGCGGTTGGCGGATGAGGCGATGTACGCGGCCAAGCGGGACGGGGGCGGCTGGCGTATCGCGTCGGGGTCCGCTCCGGCTTGCCGGACGGTCAACGGGCGCCGTGCCGGCCGCCGGGGCACTCGGGGGGTGGCGGGATGAACACCAAGACCACTGCTCTCCCGGCCGCCGCCATGACGGCGGTCTCGATGGTGCTCACCTTGGCCGTGGTGGTGATGTGGCTGGGCGCGGCCGTGCCGTGGCCGGTGGCCGTGGTCGTCGGTCTGGGCATCGACGGCGGTTGGCTGGCCACCCTGGCCTACGAACGCCGCCTGGCCGCCCAGGGCGACCACAGCCGGACCGTCACCGCCGTCGGCTGGACGTTCGGTCTGCTGGCCACCGCCGTCCTGGTCCTCCACGCGCTGGGCGCCGAGGGGTCGGCCGGTGCGTGGCTGGCCGTGGCGTGGCTGCCGATCGCCGCGAAGGCGCTGTGGGTGGTACACGGGCTGTGGGAGCGCACCGCGCTCACGCCCGCCGCGCTCGGCGTGATCCGCGGTATCCGTCAAGACGCCCGCGACGAAGCGGCCGTCGCCCGGGCCCGGCTGCGGGCCGACGCCGGGACGGAGGAAACGCGTCTTGCCGCCGTGACGGAGGCCGGTGCCCGCGTCGCACGCGTCCAGGCCCGCACCGCCAAAACCCTCTCCCAGGCGTGGGCGACGTTGGAGGCGGCCCGCTCGGGTGAGGGGACGGGCAAGGCGCTGACCTGCGTGACGGACCCCGTCACACCCGGCGTCACACCCCGTTGGGATCTCCCGGTCTGGGGACCTAGTCAGCCGGTGGAGGCGTCCGCGCTGGAAGCCGGTCCCGCCCTGAGCGATGCCGAGCTGGACCGGCTGGTTGACGAGATCCGTCACAGCCGGACCCCGCCCCTGTCCTACCGGGAGATGGCCACCCGCTTCCGGGCAGGGGGGCACTCCGCCTCCGAGGTGCGGCTGCGGGCGGCGTGGAAGCGGGTGGCGGCATGAGGGCCCGCCCGTGGAACGGGTTGCGGGTGCTGGACCTGTGCTGCGGCGCGGGCGGGATGTCGATGGGCTACCACCTGGCGGGCTTCGAGGTGGTGGGGGTGGACATCGCCCCACAGCCGAACTACCCCTTCACCTTCCACCAGGCCGACGCCCTCACCTTCCCCCTGGACGGCTACGACCTGGTCCACGCCTCCTGGCCCTGCCAGGCGTTCGCCCCGGTCACCGCCTGGCGCGGCGACCGGGGCGCCCACCCCGACCTCCTCACCCCCGGCCGCGCCCGCCTGCAAGCATCCGGCCTGCCCTGGGTGATCGAGAACGTCCCCCAAGCCCCGCTGCGCCCGCACTACCTGCTGTGCGGAACCCAGTTCGGCCTCAACGTCCGCCGCCACCGCGCCTTCGAGACCTCATGGGGCGGGGGCGGGGAGTTGCTGCCGCCCTGCTGGCACCGCCCTGGCCTCCTGGCCTTCGAGCACAAGGGCGAGCGGACCTACGCCGATGCCATGGGCTGCACCTGGATGACCAACCGCGAAGCCCGCCAGGCCGTACCCCCCGCCTACACCCACTGGATCGCCACCCAGTACCTCACCCATCACCACACCACGCCGGTGGCGGCATGAACCGTCGTCTCACCCGAGCCGACTGCCACCACGGACACCCCGCCGCCCTCGCGGCATAAACACCTACGGCCGGGCCCGGTCGCCCACCTACCACAGCACGCGGTCCGAGCCCGGCCCCTCCCCTGTTCAGGAAGGAAGTGCCAGTGAAGCAGCACGACGGCAACGACGACGAACGGGAGCTGTTCGCCCGGCTCGAACACGAGATGACCACCGCTCCCGACTCCGCCCCGCCTGCACCGGCCGGTGCGGTCATCGACCTGAACAAGGCGCGCTCCCTGCGCACCCCGCCCGACCCCGACGCCGACGCGGACACTCCCGGTGGCGGCCCCGGTGAGGGGGCGGGTCCGGTGCTGGTCGACTCACCTTCCGCCGGGTCGGGCGAGAGTCTGACGGATCGGTGGCGGGGGGCCAAGCGGCGGGACGTGCTTCCGGGGTGGGCGCGCTCACAGGCCGAGTTCGCCGCGGGGGCGCGGTGGCTGGCCGGGCACATCGGCCACACCACCACCTACCACGCCGTTCGCCTGCCCTGGTACACCCTGCGCCTGACCGCCCAAGCCCCCGCCGGGGCCGCGAAGTTCGTCGGCGGGGCGCTGCGGTGGGTGGCCGACCGGGAAGGCGACCCGCTGCGCTCTGCCGCCGCCCGCCGCGAGAACGTGGCCGAGTACATGACCCTCTCTCGCCAGCGTGACCGCCGGGTTCGCTGGCGGACCCTGGTCGCGATCGTGGCCGCGTTCGTTGGTCTCGGAACGGCCCTGTCGATGTACGTCCTTGCCCCCGGGTGGCTGCTCGCGCTGGCCGGGGCGTCAGTGACCCTCGCCATGGGATGGCTGGGCGCCCCGGCGGACGCGCCGATCGTCCACCGCGCGGTGGAGTCGGGGAAGACGCCCAAGCTCACGAGTGACATCGTGCTTCGGGCGCTGGGGGCGCTGGGTATTCCGGCGATCAGTCAGGCGCAGTCCAAGGGCGGGGACGGGTTCAAGTTCACCGCCCCCATCGCCCGCGACGGACGCGGCTGGCGCGCCGAAGGTGACCTGCCCTACGGCGTGACCGTCACCGACGTCATCGACCGGCGGGACAAGCTTGCCTCCGGGCTGCGCCGCCCGCTGGGCTGCGTGTGGCCCGAGGCGGTGGCCGAGGAACACACCGGCCGGTTGGTGCTGTGGGTGGGGGACCAGGACATGTCCAAGTCCCGCCAGCCGGTGTGGCCGCTGGCGAAGTCCGGCAGCGTGGACCTGTTCAAGCCCGTCGCGTTCGGGACCGACCCGCGCGGCCGGTGGGTGGAGATCACCCTCATGTACATCGCGGGCGTGATCGGCGCCATCCCACGCATGGGCAAGACCTTCCTGCTCCGCCTGCTGCTGCTCATTGCCGCACTCGATCCGCGTGCGGAGCTGCACACCTACGATCTCAAGGGCACCGGCGACCTTGACCCGGTCGGCAACGCCGCCTCCCACCGGCACCGCGCCGGGGATGAGGAAGAGGACATCGAGTACGCGCTGGCGGACCTGAGGGAGCTGCGCGAGGAGCTGCGGCGGCGCACCAAGGTGATCCGGGGCCTGCCCCGGGACATCTGCCCCGAGTCCAAGGTCACCTCCCAGTTGGCCGACAAGACCAGCCTTGGTCTGCATCCGATCGTGGTCGGGGTCGATGAGTGCCAGGTGTGGTTCGAGCACCCCGAGCACGGCAAGGAGTTCGAAGAGGTCTGCACCGACCTGGTCAAGCGGGGCCCGGCCACCGGCATCGTGCTGCTGCTGGCCACCCAGCGCCCGGACGCCAAGTCCCTGCCCACCGGCATCAGCGCCAACGCCTCTGCGCGGTTCTGCCTGAAGGTGATGGGCCAGACCGAGAACGACATGGTGCTGGGCACCTCCGCCTACAAGCGCGGGGTGCGGGCGACGATGTTCGCCTGGGGTGACAAGGGCATCCACTACTTCGTGGGCGAGGGGGCGGACGCGCGGATCGTTCGGTCGGTGTTCATCGACGCCCCCGCCGCCGACGCCATCGCCGCCCGCGCCCGCACCGCCCGCCAAGCCGCGGGCACGCTGGCCGGATACGCGCTGGGGCAGGATTACGACGCGGCCCCGACCGGCCCGGCCTATGACCTGCTGGGCGACATCTTGGCCGTGGTCGGCGCCGACGAACCCAAGCTGTGGTCCGAGACCGTGGTCGCCCGGCTGGCGGAGCTGCGGCCGGAGGTCTACGGGGACTGGGGCGGGGAGCAGCTGACCGCCGCGCTGAAGCCCTACGGCGTCAAGACCGGGCAGGTGTGGGGGACCACCGAAGGCGGCAAGGGCGCCAACCGGCGCGGCATCAAGCGCGCCGACATCGTCGCCGCTATTGCGGAGCGTGACGGAAGCGCGGACGCCGCCTGAGCGTCAACGCCCGCTAGACCTAGCGGCAGCCCCCGCTAGGTCTAGCGGCCCCGCTAGCGGCCCACACCACATCTGATCAGGCCGCTAACACCTAGCGGCCTACCTGCGAAAAGCCCCGGAACCGACCCGTGGAGGCCCTTCATGCCCCTCGCCCTGGCCGCTATGGCCATCCTCGCGCTCGTCACCCTCGGTTACGCCGGTGTGTGTGCGGCATCGCCGTTCGGGACGTGCCGCCGCTGCAACGGACTGGGCTTCGCCCTCACCACCGACCGGCGCGGCAAGCCCTGTCGCCCCTGCCGTGGCCACGGCAAGCGCATCCGCGTCGGCCGCTGGCTCTACAACCGCACCACCCGGCTCCACCACGAAGGCACGCACGCCCCCGCACCCGCTCACTCCAAGGAGGCCCGGCCGTGGCCGTGACCATCTCCCTCGCGCTCCTCTTCGGCGCCCTGCTCGCCGTCCTGATCAAGTCCAAGACCCTCGGCGCCGGGGCCGCGTTCGTCGCCGCCGCCTTCGGCTACTTCCTCGCCTCCACCGGCGCCGCCCCCGCCATCAACGACTTCACTGCCGCCGTCATCGCCGCCATCCCCAACGTCTGAGAAGGGGGCCTGTGATGGCCGACCGCATCAGCCTGATGGCCGCCGGGGAACTGCGCGACGCCATCGCCGCCGTCCAGCGCGGTGACACCGCCAGCGCTGCCTACGCGCTGGCTTCCATCGACCCCGACTCCTGGCACGCCATCGAACACCGCCTGAACACCTTGGGGGGCGAGATCGCCGCCCTCCTCACCCCCGACCACGACACCCACGCCTGACACGCAACGGGGCGGCCCCCCTCCTGGCAGAGATCCGGGGCCGCCCTCACCACCAACTCAACAGTGGAGGTTCCAGCATGCCCGACGACCCCCGCCCCGCGCTGCTGAACGCAGCCTTGGATGCCGCCGAACGTGGCTGGCCCGTCTTCCCCCTCCTGCCCGGCAGCAAGCGCCCCGCGCTCCACGCCGAACACGCCTGCCCCCGAACCGGCGACTGCGCATCCGGGCACGCCAAGTGGGAGCAGCGCGCCAGCATCGACCCCGCCCGCATTCGCGCAGCCTGGGCCCACCGGCCCTACAACATCGGCATCGCCACCGGCCCGGCCGAACTGGTCGTCATCGACCTGGACAAGCCGAAGAACCAGACGGACGCGCCTTGCGGCGCGACGACCTTCCATGCGCTCTGCGAGCGCGCCGGGCAGGCCGTCCCCACCACCCGCCGCGTGCGGACCGCCAGCGGCGGGGAGCACCTGTACTTCACCGCCTCGCCCGGCGTCCGGCTGGCCAACACCGCCGGACGGCTCGGGCCGCTGGTGGACACCCGGGCCTGGGGCGGCTACGTCGTCGCCCCCGGCAGCACCCTCCCCCACGGCGCCTACGAGGTCACCGACCACGCCCCGCCCGCGCCCCTGCCCCGGTGGCTGCTGGACGCCCTCGCCCCGCCACCCCCGCCCCGCCCCACCGCAGGGACCCCGGCAGTGTCGAGCGCGGTACCCGGGTACGTCGCCGCAGCCCTGCGCAACGAGACCGCGAACGTCGCCGGGGCATCAGAAGGGGTGCGGAACTGGACGCTCGTGCGGGCCGCCCGCGCACTGGGGCGGTTCGTCGCGTCCGGCGACCTGGCCCGGCACGTGGTCGAGCAAGCTCTTAAGGAGGCAGGGCAGGCGGCCGGACTGCGCGAATCCGAGTGCACCCCCGCCATCACCAGCGCCCTGAACTGGTCCATCGCCCACAACGGCGCCGGACACCGGAGGGCCGCATGAACCCCCGCCCCCGCCTTAAGAGCATCACCACCACACCCGACCAGCCGCACCCCGCCCCACCGGCCCCGCTTGCACCGGCCGTGGGCGCCGGGACGGTCGTCGGCCGCAAGGCCGTCCGCTCTCTCCCTGACCCGCACGCGGGCGACGGGCGGTACCCGGTCGCCTGGCTGCACATCACCGCCCCCTACGGCACCTCGCCCACGGCCATCTCGTGGTGCCTGTGCGGACGCCACGAACGCGCCGCCGGGCCCGCCCGCGTGCTCGCCCTGAGCGAAGACCACGCCGACCACCGCGACGTGTGCCCGCTGCGCGTCAACACCGAAGGAGGGGTGGCCGCATGAGTGCCATCGACGGCGCCGCATTGCTGGACGAGGTGGAGGCGTTCCACCGCCGCTTCAACGTCTTCCCCCTGGAAGCCGCCTACGTCGCGGTGACCTTGTGGGACGCGCACGCGCACCTGCTCGACTGTTTCGACTCCACCCCGCGCATCGCCTTCCTCTCCCCCGAACCGGGGTCGGGGAAGTCCCGTGCGCTGGAGATCGTGGAGACCCTGGTCCCTCAGCCGATGGTGGCCGTGAACGCCTCCGCGGCTGCCCTCTTCCGCGCCGTCTCCGGACCCGAGGGGCGGCCCACGATCCTCTTCGATGAGATCGACACCGTCTTTGGCCCCAAGGCCGGTGACAACGAGGAACTGCGCGGCTTCCTCAACGCCGGACACCGCCGCTCCGGCGTCACCTACCGGTGCGTGGGAGACGGCTCGACGCAGTCGGTCGTGCCCTTCCCGTCCTACTGCGGGGTCGCGGTCGCGGGGCTGGGGAACCTGCCGGACACGATCATGACCCGCTCCATCATCGTCCGCATGCGCCGCCGCGCTCGCAACGAGAGCGTGGAGCCCTTCCGGGCCCGCATCCACACCGCGCAGGGCAACAAGATCCGTGACCGCCTCGCGCAGTGGGCCGAAGCCGCCCGGCCCATGGTCGACGGTGTCTTCCCCGACATGCCCGAAGGGGTCACCGACCGCCCCGCCGACGTGTGGGAACCGCTCATCGCCGTGGCCGACGCGGCAGGCGGGCACTGGCCCGAGCGGGCCCGCGCCGCCTGTGTGGAGCTGGTCAACGCCTCCAAGAGCGACGACAAGGGCAGCATCGGCATCCGGCTGCTCACCGACCTGCGCGACCAGGTCCTCAACGGCATCGACCGCCTGCCCACCGTCGCCGTCCTGGAACGGCTGCACAGCCTGGACGAAGCCCCGTGGGCGGACATGGGCGGCAAGCCCCTGGACGCACGCGGCCTGTCCAAGCTGCTGCGCCAGTACGTCACGGCCGACAACGACCCCATCGCCGCCCGCAACATCAAGACCGGCGGCGGAGTCCTCAAGGGCTACTACGCGGCCGACCTCGCGGACGCCTGGGCGCGGTACTGCCCCCCACCCCCGGAAAGTCCGCTACTTCCGCTACCGCCGCTACCGGCCAGCTCACAGCCCTGACACCGGTAGCGGCAACGCCCGAAACCTCCGCTACCCCGCGCCGAACAACCGCTACCGACCCGGCCCGACGACACCCGGGCCGGTAGCGGACCATCCGCTACCGCTACCCCCATCCGCTACCACGATCACGCCCCTGACCAGGGCGGTAGCGGAGGTAGCGGAAGTAGCGGACCTGATGACAGGGGGCCGCATGCTCCCGCCCGGAGGCCGCAATGATCGACACCGCACCCGGCACGCCGGAAGTGCTCACCGTGCCCGAAGTCATGACCGCACTCCGCCTGAGTCGCTTCAAGGTCTACGACCTGATCCGCTCCAAGCAGCTCCGCAGCATCACCATCGGCCGGGCTCGACGCATCCCGGCCGCTGCCCTTGCCGAGTTCATCAGCAACCAGATGGAGGAAGCCGCCTGATGGCCCGCAGGAAGCGCAACCCGAATGGTGCCGGATCTATCACCCGCCGCAAGGATGGCCGGTACGTCGGCATGGCGTACGTCACAACCAGCTCTGGTATCCGGAAGCGGATGTACGTCTACGGCAAGACCTGGAACGAGGCTGATGCCAAGCTGACCGAACTGAAGTCGATGGAACACGGTGGCATCCCTGTTCCCGACTCCGAATCGACCGTCGCCGAGTTCCTGGCCTACTGGCTTGCCGAAGAGGTGGAGCCGAATCGGCGGCCCAAGACGTACCAGGGGTACGCGAGCGTGGTCACCGTGCACCTCGTACCCGGGCTGGGGAAGAAGAAGCTACGAAAGCTGCGCACCCAGGAGGTGCGGACGTGGCTGAACCGGCTGCGCAACGAGTGCCAGTGCTGCAAGCGGGAGTGGGACAAGAATCGGACCGAGCCGCGCTGCTGCGCGGTGGGGCACTGCTGCCAGCGGAAACTGTCCACCCGGATGGTCCAGTACATCCACTCCGTGTTGCGCAACGCACTTCAGCACGCCCTTCGGGAAGAACTGGTGCTGCGGAACGTCGCCCGGCTCGTGCGGACGCCGGCACCTAGCTACGCGACTGGTCAGGGGCTCCCCACCTCGGTCGCGAAGCTGGTGCTGAAGGAGCTGCGAGACCATCGGTTCTACGCGCTCTACGTGCTCGCTCTGACGATGGGGATGCGGCGGGGTGAGCTGCTGGGGCTCTCCTGGACGGCTGTGGACCTCGAACGTCGGACCCTGATCGTCGCTACGAACCTTCAGCGTGTCGGAGGGGAGCTACAGCTCGTGCAGCCTAAGACGGCGAGTTCGACCCGGACGCTTCCGCTGCCGCAACTGGTCGTGGAGGCGCTCACCGAGCACCAGGAGCGGCAGGCACAGGAGCGGGCGGCGGCCGGGACGGAGTGGAAGGAGAACGGGCTCGTCTTCCCCTCCCGCATTGGGACGCCCTACGAGCCGGACAACCTCCGGCGAAGCTGGGGCCCGATTCGCCGGAAGTTCGGGCTGACCCATCGCTTCCACGACCTGCGGCACACCTGCATCACGCTCCTGTTGGACCTCGGCGTGCCGCCGCACGTCGTGATGGAGATCGCCGGGCACAGCGATCACGGGGTGACGATGAAGGTCTACGCTCACGCGTCCCTGGACGAGAAGCGGCGCGCCCTGGACAAGCTGAGCGGGGAGCTGGTCTGACCCACTGATGTCAGGCATGGATGTCACGGCATAAGCGAAGGCCCGGACAAGATCATTGTCCGGGCCTTTTCGCTGTTCAGCGCTGTGGCTGGGGCCGGGGTCGAACCGGCGACCTTCCGCTTTTCAGGCGGACGCTCGTACCAACTGAGCTACCCAGCCACGCAGCCCTTGACGGGCTGCTGCGGTCCTGACGGGATTTGAACCCGCGGCCTCCACCTTGACAGGGTGGCGAGCACTCCAAACTGCTCCACAGGACCAGGAGCCGTGCGAGAACCAGTCTCGCACAGGTGTTGCGTGCCCCCAACGGGATTCGAACCCGTGCTACCGCCTTGAAAGGGCGGCGTCCTGGGCCACTAGACGATGAGGGCTGATGGCCCACCTGGGCGCTTCGTCAGCGCGTCGGGGACGTGAGAAGCATATGGGATACCGGGACGGTTCGCCAAAACAGATCGCGCGCCGCTCAGGGGGCGGCGGCGGACGGCGTCGGCGGAGCCGGGGTTCCGGTGCCGGACGGCTCGCGGAGCGGCGGCGTGGCGGACGGCGTTCCGGGGGAGGGCGATCCGGGGGACGGCGACGGGGAGTCGGGGGAGGAGGGGACGGAACCGGGTTTGGGGTCGTCCGGGAGGTGGCGGCTGACCTCCGCGGACGTCAGGCCGAGCCCGCCGAGGGTGATCTCGTCCCACGCCTGGAGCCGCTTCGTCTCCTCGCTCAGGTAGAGCACCGAGGCGTTCACGTTCTCCGGGACGTCGCCCTCGACCGCGCGCAGGCCGCCGCCGCCCGTCGAGCCCTCGACCATGAGCCGCGTGCCGCCGGGCAGGTCGTGCTGCTTGCGGTTGTGGGTGTGCCCGGCCAGGACGAGCGGGACGGTGCCGGCCGTCTGCTCGGCCATCACCGGATTGTGGGCGACGGCGATGTCCACGGGACGGCCCCGGCGCTGCTCGGCCCGCAGCGCGGCGGCCAGTTCCCGTCCGGCCGCGCGCTCGGCCGGATCGCCCTGGGCCACCACGGAGCGGTCCGGCGTGAACTGGGGGTCGCCCATGCCCGCGATCCGCAGCCCGCCCACGGTGACGGCCCTGCCGTCGTCCAGGACGTACACGTTGTCCAGGCCCTCCAGGTACTCCTGGGTGGACAGCGAGTCGTGGTTGCCGCGCACCCAGACGAAGGGCGCGCCCAGCTCGGCGACCGGGTCCAGGAAGGCGTTCTCGGCCGCCGTGCCGTGGTCCATGGTGTCGCCGCTGTCGATGACGACGTCGATCTCGTACTGCTCCACCAGCGATTCGATGATCGGCCACGCCGCCGGGTTGAGGTGGATGTCCGAGACGTGCAGCACCCGGATCGTCGTGGGGTCGGGCGCGTAGGTCGGCAGTGTGGAGACGGCGTCGTAGAGCTTGGTGACGTTGGTCACCAGCCGGGCCAGCTCCCGGGAGTAGATGTCGAAGTCCGACGCGATGCTGCGCGCGTTGCCCACCAGGCTCGGCGCCCCGGCGAGCAGTCCGGAGAACTTCGGCTCCAGGACGGCCTTCGGGTTCCACGTGGCGTACGCGCTCGCCCCGGAGGCGGCGAGCAGGGCGAGCGCCAGCCCCCCGGCGGCCAGGGCCCGGCGCGGCCTGCGGTAGACGACCAGGCCCAGCGCCGTCGCCCCGGAGACGACGGCGATCGCCGCGCGCACCGCCAGGTCCCGGGTGCCGTCCCGGACGTCGGCGGTGACCTGGTCCTGGAGCCCGTTGATGGTCTCGGGGCGGTCGACGAGTGAGCCGACCCGCTCCGGGTCGAGCCGGGTGACGTCCACGTCGAGGCGCAGCGGCGCCTGGTGGCTCTCCAGTTCCAGCGCGCCGAGCGGCGCGACGTTGATCCGGGTCCCGCCCTCGGCGGAGGGCCGCAGCGTCATCGTCGTGTCCATGGGGCCGACCGGTTTGTGGACGTTCCCCACGGTGAGCAGCCCGATCCAGGCGCCCAGCAGCGTCACGGCCGCCAGGCCCAGCGCGCGGGCGAACGGGTGCGCGGAGCGGGCCGGCCGCGCGAGGCCGGTGCGGCCCCGGCGGGCCGGACGCGCCGGACGGGTCGGACGGTGGAGCAGGCGGCGGACGGCGGCGCCGAACGGCCTCATCGGATCACGGGCCATGCCGCCCCTCTGCCCAGGCCAGGTCCCGAGTATGCGGTTCCGCCGTCCCGTACCCGACAATGGCCCAGTGCTGGAGATGACGCGCGAGGAGTTCGAGGAACTGGTCGCGGAGGCGCTGGACCGCGTCCCGCCCGAACTGACCCGGCTCATGGACAACGTGGCCGTCTTCGTGGAGGACGAGCCGCCTCCGGGGGAGCCCGAGTTGCTGGGCCTGTACGAGGGGACGCCCCTGACCGAGCGCGGCGAGTGGTACGCCGGGGCCCTCCCGGACCGCATCTCGATCTACATGGGCCCGATCCTGCGCCTGTGCGCCCGCGAGGAAGGCGGGCGCGAACTGGTGGTGGAGGAGGTGGAGATCACCGTCGTCCACGAGATCGCGCACCACTTCGGCATCGACGACGACCGGTTGCACGCCCTGGGGTACGGGTGAGCCCCGCCCCGGCGGACGGCGACGGCGCGCCCGGCTCCGGCGCCGTGCCGCTCCCGCCGGCCGCCCGCGCCGGTGCCGGGAGCGGCCGCCGGTGGACCGTACTCGGGGCGGTCGCGCTGGGCGGCGCGTTGGGCGGGCTGGCCCGCCACGGCGTCCAGGTGCTGTGGCCGCCCGGCGGCCCGGGCTTCCCCACGGGCACCCTGCTCGTCAACGTGGCGGGCTGCGCGCTGCTCGGCTCGCTCATGACGCTGGTGGCGGGGCGCCACCCGCACCCGCTCGTGCGGCCGTTCCTCGGCGTGGGCGTGCTCGGCGGCTTCACCAGCCTCTCCGCGTACGCGCTCGACGGCGCCCTGCTGCTGGACGCCGGGGCCCTGCGGTCCGCCGTGCTCTACCTGGCCGGGACGCTGGTGGGCGCGCTCCTCGCCGTCTGGGCGGGCGCGGCGCTGACCCGGGCGGTGGCGGTGCGGACGTGAGCCGGGTGCTGGCGGTGCGGGCGTGAGCTGGCTGCTGGTGGCGCTCGGAGCCGCCGTCGGTGCTCCGCTGCGCTACCTGGCCGACCGGGCGGTGCAGGCCCGGCACGCGTCCGCCTTCCCGTGGGGCACGTTCACCGTCAACGTGACCGGCTGCCTCGTCCTGGGCGTCCTGACCGGCGCGGTGGGCGGCGGCGCGGCCGGGGAGGCGGCGCGGACGCTGCTCGGCACCGGGCTGTGCGGCGCGCTCACCACGTACTCGACGTTCTCCTACGAGACCCTGTGCCTCGCCGAGCGCGGCCGCTGGTTCCCGGCCGCCGCGAACGCCCTGGGGACGCCCCTCGTCGGCCTCGGCGCCGTCCTCCTCGGCCTGGCGGTGACGGGCCGGTGGTGACGGGCCGGTGGCGCGGGCTGGTGGTGCCGCGTCAGCCTGACGGCCGGTGGTGGCGGCGGGCCGGGGCCGTGGCGGTCACGGGCACAGGGCACACGGGGCGAGGAGGCGTTCGCCGGGCCGGGGCGGCGCGAGGAGGCGTCCGCGGGGGCGTGTCCTCCGCACGGGTGGGGGAGTTGGGCAGGGCGCCCCTAGCCGTCCGCCCCGGAGGTGTCCGTCCGTGCGCGTTGTCCCCGGCCCCCGCGCCGTCCCCGGCGCCCGAACCGCCCGCGCCGTCCGTACGGGGGTGGCGGCCCTGACGGGGCTGGCCGTCGCCACGCTGGGCGGCTGCATGACCGTCGGGGAGTCCGAAGGGCCGAAGACGCGACCGGAACCGGTGGGCCACACCTCCTTCGCCGAACCGGAACCGGCGGAGGCGGCGGAGGAGGGCGGGCCCGCCGGGGGCGTCCACGCCCCCGGCTCCTTCGCGGAACCGGGCGGTGGCACGCCCCGGGAGCCCGGCGCCGGGGAACGGGACGCGGGGGAACCGGGCGGCGGGGGCGAACCGGAAGCGGCGGAGGACCGGCGCGAGCCGTCCGCGGAACCGGCGCGCCCGTCCGCCGGGCCCTCCGTCGCCGACCCGCCCGGCGGCGGCGGTGACGGCGGACCCGGCCGCCCGGGCCCGCCCCGGGAGCCGGAGCCGGAACCGTCGGACACACCGCCGGAGCCGGAGCCCTCCGCGTCGCCGCCGGCGGAGGCGAGTCCGCCCGCGCCGAGCCCGTCGGACCCGGCCGCGCCGGAGGAGGGGGCGGACGGGGCGTGACGGACGTCTCGGCCGGTTCCGGACCGGGTCGTTTGCGTACGGGCGGCCCGGGTGCGTATGGTGGTAGATCGTTTGATCCCATTTGCCCGGCGCCCCAACCGAAGCGCGCCGTGTGGCGCGTTCCTTTGCTTAGCCGTGGGCTTGACCGCACTGAGGCGGTCGTGTGCGAATCACGGAAGTTTGTGGCGCGTGCCGATGAACTCCGAGAGGTTCGCATCAGCATGTCTGTTACCACGCCCGAAAACATGTCTGCCCAGATCGCAGACGTCGACCGGTCCCCGGTGGACGAGGTCACCGAAGCCACCACCGCCGAGGCCGTCGGGGCCGCCGACGCGACCGGAGTGACCGAGGCCACCGAGGTGTCCGAGGCCACCGAGGTGTCCGAGACCGCCGACGTGAGCGAGTCCGCCGACGTGACCGAGGCCGAAGTGGCCGAGCCCACGGTGACCTTCGAGGACCTCGGCCTCGCCGAGCCCGTCGTGCGCAAGCTCGCGCAGAACGGCGTCACCACCCCGTTCCCCATCCAGGCCGCCACCATCCCGGACGCACTGGCAGGCAAGGACATCCTCGGCCGCGGCCGTACCGGCTCCGGCAAGACGCTCAGTTTCGGCCTGCCCATGCTCACCAGGCTCGCCGGCGGCCGCACCGCCCGGCACCGTCCGCGCGCGGTCATCCTCACCCCGACCCGCGAGCTGGCCATGCAGGTCTCCGACGCGCTCCAGCCCTACGGCGACGTGCTCGGCCTCCGGCTGAAGGTCGTCTGCGGCGGCACCTCCATGGGCAACCAGATCGCCGCCCTGGAGCGCAGCGTCGACATCCTCGTCGCCACCCCGGGCCGTCTGCGCGACCTCATCAACCGGGGCGCCTGCTCCCTGGACGACATCCAGGTCGCCGTCCTCGACGAGGCCGACCAGATGGCCGACCTCGGCTTCATGCCCGAGGTCACCGAGATCCTCGACCTCGTGCCCAAGGGCGGCCAGCGGATGCTCTTCTCCGCCACGCTGGAGCGCGAGATCGACACCCTGGTCAAGCGCTACCTCGTCAACCCCGTCAGCCACGAGGTGGACGCCGCCCAGGGCGCCGTCACCACGATGACGCACCACATCCTCATCGTGAAGCCGCAGGACAAGGCGCCCGTCACGGCCGCCATCGCCGCCCGCAAGGGCCGCACGATCGTGTTCGTCCGCACCCAGATGGGCGCCGACCGCATCGCCGAGCAGCTCCGCGAGGCGGGCGTGCGCGCCGACGCCCTGCACGGCGGCATGACCCAGGGCTCCCGCACCCGTGTGCTGGCCGACTTCAAGGACGGCCGCGTCAACGTGCTGGTCGCCACGGACGTCGCCGCGCGCGGTATCCACGTGGACGGCATCGACTTGGTCCTCAACGTCGACCCGGCCGGTGACCACAAGGACTACCTGCACCGCTCCGGCCGCACCGCCCGCGCCGGGCAGTCCGGCACGGTCGTCTCGCTCGCCCTGCCGCACCAGCGGCGGCAGACCTTCCGGCTCATGGAGGACGCGGGCGTCGACGCCTCGCGCCACCTCATCGGCCGGGGCGACGTGTTCGACGAGGACGTGGCCGCCATCACCGGCGCCCGCTCCCTCAGCGAGGTGCAGGCCGAGGCCGCCGCGAACGCCGCCCGCCAGGCCGAGCGCGACGTCGCCACCCTGGACCGGAAGCTGGCCGACGCCAGGCGCCGCGCCCTCGAACTCCGCGAGGAGGCCGGACGCCTGACCGCCCGCGCCGCCCGTGACCGGGGCGCCGACGCGGACGAGGCCGTCGCCCAGTTCACCGAGGAGATGGACCGCGCCGCCGCCGAGGAGGCCGAGCGCGCCACCAAGATGGCCGCCGCCCGCGCCGCCGAGCAGGAGCGCAAGGCCCAGCAGAGCCGCGACGAGCGCAAGCGCGAGGGCGGCAACTTCCAGCGCCGCGACGACCGCCGCGACCGTCCCTTCAACCGTGACCGCGACCGCGGCCCCCGCCGCGACGACCGCCGTTCGGACGACCGTCCGTTCAACCGCGACCGCCGCGACGACCGGGGCTCGGACCGCCCGTTCCGCGACCGGAGTGACGACCGCCGTCCCTACGGCCGCCGCGACGACCACCGCACCGGTGCCGACCGCGGTGACCGCGGCTTCCGCCGCGACGACCGCCCGGCCCGCTCCTACGACCGCCGCTCCGACGACCGTCCGTTCAACCGCGACCGCCGCGACGACGACCGCCGTCCCTACGGCCGCCGCGACGACCACCGCGGTGCCGCCCCCAGCGGCAACCGCTCCTTCGGCCGCCGCACCGACAAGCCGCGCTGGAAGCACAACGGCTGACGCGCACGCGGGTCCCGGGGCCAGGCCCCGGGACCCGCGGCACGCTCGGTACCCGTTCGGCCCTCACGCCCACGTCCCGCTATGCTCGGTCCAGTACACCCGGGCCGTTAGCTCAATTGGCAGAGCAGTGGACTTTTAATCCATTGGTTGTGGGTTCGAGTCCCACACGGCCTACTCCCGCAGGGAGGAGTGAACCGCCTCTGACCTGCTACGCAGCGTCCGTATCGGCCTCGGCCGACTCGGGCGCTGCTTCAGTTTCCGGCTCCCGCGCGAGTGATGCGTGAGCGGAGGTGTCCTCCGCCGCGTCCTCAGGGGTCTCCCGCCGCTTCCTCGGAAGGGTCTGTCAAACGTTCGGCTCTGTCTCACTTCCGATGGTGACGGAGCGTAAGAGTTGAGCGGCGCTGTTCGCAGAGAGTGCGACCGGCGCTCTGACCTCGATAGTTCGAGTGTATGGCAGCACGCCGAGGTCGCTGATCCTGTCGCGCCGTACTGTCGCGGACAGACGCCGAGGTACTCGCCCCCGGCTGGACCGAGGGCGTGGAGGGCGGCCCACTCGCCGGAGGTAGAGCAGGCGACGATCGGCACGGGCTGGTCGGCGCGGAGTCGCACGAGGACGTCGGCGGCGGTCAGGGCCGGCTGGAGGGGGAGGGAGTCGGCGCCCTCGGTGATCTAGCGACGGGCCTGGGCCAGTGAATCCGTCTCCGTGAGCCGGGGCTAGGAGCTGTCCGCCCGATCACGTGACGCCCGCTCCGGTGAGGAGCACCGCCACGGCGATCATCCCCGTAGCCGTGCGGTGCCGGTTCGCGCGCGGGCGGCACCGGCTGCCGCAGGGTCGCCTGCGCCGCCCGGGGAGCGCCGTCGACGATCGCTCGCAGCGCGTCCGCGAGGTGTGCTCCGGACGGGCGCATGGCCGGGTCCTTGTCCAGCAACTGCTCGATGACGTCGCCCAGCGGACCGGGGACGTGGGCGGAGGGCGGTTCGAAGGCGACGGCGAACGCGGTGGCCGTGAGGTCCCCGCGGGCGAAGGGAGTCTGACCGGAGGCGAGGAAGCACAGGGTGACCCCGAGGGAGAACAAATCGCTGGCCGGTCCGGCGGGCTGATCGCGCAGGCGTTCCGGGGCCATGTACTCGGCCGATCCGACCACGCCCCCCGTGCCGGTGAGACCTGTGTTACCGGACAGGGCCCCTCGGCGCCGCCGGAGCCATGACGGGGCTCGCGGCCCCCTCGTCCGCCGCCGCTCCTCCCGGCCGTCCGCGCACTGGCCCGTTCCGCGTCCACGTCGTCCTCTTCGACGGGGTCGAGGAGCTGGACTTCGCCGCCCCCTACGAGGTGTTCTCCGCCGCCGGGTACTTCACCGACCGGCCCGTCGAGGTGCGCTACGTCTCCGTCACCGGCCCCACGACCGTCCGGGCCACGTACGGGACGCGGGTCCGCGTCGAGCACGGCTGGGCCCCGCGCGAGGCGGACCTCCTGGTCGTCCCCGGCGGCGGGTACACACGCCCGGACGACCCAGGCGTCGGGGCCGAGATCCGCCGCGGCACCCTGCCCGGGGCCCTGGCGGACGCCGCCCGCCGGGGCCTGACGGTCAGTGCCCTGTGCACGGGGGTGATGCTGCTGTCCGCCGCCGGTCTCACCCGTGGCCGCCCCTGCACCACCCATCACCGCGTCCGGGCCGACCTGGAGGGCCAGGGCGGCGTGCTCAAGAACGCCCGTGTGGTCGACGACGGGGACCTGGTGACGGCCAGCGGCGTCACTTCCGGATTGGAACTGGCGCTCTGGCTGGTCCGGCGCGAACTGGGCGCGGAGGCGGCGAACGACATCGAGGCCATGATGGAGTACGAGGCCCGCGGTACCGTCTGGGTCCGCGGCTAGCGGCGCTGAGCCAGCCCGCCGCCAGCGCTCCGCACCGCCCGGCCCGCGCGCCACGCCTTCCCCGGGGCGCAGTGCGCCGGGGCATGGCGCGGCTCACCAGGTGACGGGGACGGCCTCCGGGATGCGGAAGGCCACGTCCGTGCGCCAGGGCAGCCGGTCGGGCGGGACGGTCAGGCGTGGCGGGTGCTCCAGCGCGGCCAGGGCCTCAACGAGGGCTGCGACCTGCATCCGGGCGAGGGCGTTGCCGGGGCAGCGGTGGGTGCCGCGGGGGCGGGGGCCCGGCGGTCAGGTGCGGAAGGAGTAGCCGAGGAGCCGGGAACGGGCGGTGCGTGCGGGCACGCCGAGGGCCGTTCCCACCTCCTCCCAGCCGAACCCGTCCGCCTCGACCGCGAAGGCCGCCCGGTGTGCCGCGTCCTTCGTCGTGCGCTCCAGCGTGGCCACGGCCTTCAGGGCGGCGAGCGGCGCCTCGTCGGCCAGCGCCATCACCTGGTCGTGCACCTGCGCCAGCAGGGTCTCCAGCCCGGCGGGCAGCGCGGCCGTCCGGGCCCGCACGTCCGCGACGTGCTGCTCCCAGTCGTCCTGCGGCCCGGACACGTCCGCGAGCCGCGGTCCGCTCTCGGCCACCTGCTCCCAGTCCAGCGCGTAGCGTTCCTCTCCCCGCCAGCCGCACGCGCACGCCGCCCGCAGGTGCGAGGCCAGCGGCGCGCCCAGGGTGCCGTCGTAGGCGTACCAGTCGGTGGTGCTTGGTACGTGGGGGCCGCTGCCCACGTCGTAGTAGACCGGCGCCGGTTCGCTTCCGTCCGGCAGGACGGCGCCCGGCCGCCCCTCGTGCACGGCGCCGAACTCCGCGCGCCACGTCATCCCCATCGTCTTCCTTACGGTCGCCGGGACCTGAGTGTCCGAGCATGCCCGTCCGCGACCGCGTCCACGGGCGGAAGCGGGAGTTTCCCGCCCGAAGGCGTTTTCGGCCGTGCACCTCACCCGGGGCCGCGCACGTCACCCGGGACCGCGCACGCCGGGGACCGGGCCCGTCGTGCGCGGTGGGGCACGCCCTAGGGTGAGGGCATGTCTGTGGCCCCGCGCCCGTCCGCCGCCGTCCCCGCCGCCCGTTCCGCTGCGGACACCGGGGCGCGGACACTCCGGGAAGCGCGGACGCGCCGGGAGGCCCGCTCACCCCGGGAGACCCGTTCGCTGCCGGTCGTCGCGGCGGGCGCGATGGAGACGCCCTTCTCCATCGCCGGTTACGACGAGGTCGTCGCCTGCGACACCACGTAGGGCGAGCACTCGCACCCGTTCCACGAACTGCTGTGGAACGAGCGGGGCGTGTCCACGGCCGTGGTCGGCTCCCGCGTGTGGACGATCACGCCCGCGCTGGGCCTGTGGATGCCCGCGGGCGTGCTGCACTCGGGCTCGGCGGTCGCCGGGACGTGGTTCCGGGCGGGCTTCTTCGGCTTCCACACCACGCCGTCCATCTCCGACACCCCGGTGGCGGTCGAGATCACCCCGCTGCTGCGGCTGCTGCTGGAACGCCTCGGCGAGGCGGATCTCTCCCCGGCCTCCCAGGCGACCACCGGGGCGATGGTGCTGGACGTGCTCAAGCCGTCGCCGCGCGAACTGCTCGTGCAGGTGCCCACCTCAGCGCTGCTGCGGCCGATCGTGTCGGCGCTGCGCGACAGGCCGGGCGACCAGCGGACGCTCACGGACTGGGCGGCGGAGCTGGGCGTGAGCGCCCGGACGATCACGCGCGCCTTCACCGCGGAGACGGGGACCAGCTTCGCGCGCTGGGTCGCCTCGGTCAGGGCGCAGCACGCTGTGGCACTCCTCACCCGGGGCTGGGAGGTGGAGGCGGTGGCGGAGGAGGTCGGCTACCGGTCCGCGAGCGCGTTCGGGGCGGCCTTCCGGCGGACGACGGGGCTGACGCCGGGGACGTTCCGGGCGCCCTGAGAGCCCCCGAACCCTCCCAGGCCGTCCGGACCGTCCGGAATGTCGTCGGCCGTCGTGTGAGTTTTCCGGCGCCTGCCGGGGGTCTCCCCGGGGGCCGGCCGATGCCGCCCCGGGGCGGTGCGCGCCGCAAAGCCCCGACCAGGGAACGGATCTGAGCCACCGTCGCCTCCGCCGGACTGGCCACGCACCCGCTCCGGTGTCCCGATCACGACACCACCTGTCTCAAAGGGTCGATTGCGACATCGCGTGTCACTCTTTTAAGGTGCGAGGCGAAGGCAAGCCTTACCTAAGTGCTTGCGAACAGCGCGGTGCACCTCCACGACGGCAACCCGGGAAACCAGGCGTGCGAGAACCGGCACCTCTGGCATTTCCGACAAGTGGGGTATCGAGATATGCGTTCACATCGCCTCCGGCTGCTCACCGCGGCAGCCGCCCTGGTGACCCTCGCGGCCTGCGGCGGTCCGTCCGCCGCCGACGACGAGGGCAAGGAGACGGCCCCCGAGCAGGACAACAGCTCGTCGACGGCCTTCCCGCTCACCGTCGAGCACGCCCTCGGCACGACGACCATCCCCGAGAAGCCCGAGCGCGTCGCCACCGTGAACTGGGCCAACCACGAGGTGCCGCTCGCCCTCGGCGTGGTCCCGGTCGGCATGGCCGCCGCGAACTTCGGCGACGACGACGGCGACGGCGTGCTGCCCTGGGTCGAGGAGAAGCTGGAGGAACTCGGCGCCGAGACGCCCGTCCTCTTCGACGAGAACGACGGCATCGACTTCGAGGCCGTGGCCGACACCAAGCCCGACGTCATCCTGGCCGCCTACTCCGGGCTCACCCCGGAGGACTACGCCACCCTCAGCGAGATCGCCCCCGTCGTGGCCTACCCGGACGCGCCCTGGGCGACGCCCTGGCGCGAGATCGTCCGCACCAACAGCCAGGCCATCGGCATGGCCGACGAGGGCGAGGAGCTCGTCGGCGACCTCGAGGCCGAGATCGCCCGGACCGCCGCCAAGTACCCCCAGCTCAAGGGCAAGTCGGCGATGTTCATGACGCACATCGACCCCAACGACGTCAGCGAGGTCGGCTTCTACACGGCCCACGACACGCGGACCCTCTTCTTCGAGGACCTCGGACTGACGATCCCCGGCAGCGTCGCGGAAGCCTCCAAGGGCACCGACAAGTTCGCGCTGACCAGGAGCGCCGAACAGATCGACGCCTTCAACGACGTGGACATCATCACCGGGTACGGCGACGAGACGGGCGAGCTGCTCGAAACGCTGCGCAAGGACCCGCTGCTCTCGAAGATCCCCGCCGTCGAGCGCGGCTCGGTGTACCTGCTGCCCGGCAGCACGCCGCTCGCCACCGCCGCCAACCCGACGCCGCTGTCGCTCTCGTGGGTGCTGGACGAGTACGCCGCAGCCCTCGCCGAGGCCGCGGACAAGGTCGGATGACGCCGACCGTCACCCGACCCCTGCCGGACGCCGCCCCCGTGCGGCGTCCGGCAGGCGTCCGCACGCTCTGGTTCCTGGGCGCGGTGCTGGTCCTGGCCGCGCTCATGGCCGCGTCCCTCGCCTTCGGCTCGCGCACCGTCGGCTGGTCCGACGTCTGGGCCGGACTCGGCGGCGCCGACGGCACCCTGGAGCAGGCGGCCGTCACCAAGCGCATCCCGCGCACCCTGCTCGCCGTGGCGATCGGCGCGGCGCTGGGCCTGGCGGGCGGCGTCATGCAGGGCGTGACCCGCAACCCGCTGGGCGACCCCGGCATCCTCGGCGTCAACATGGGCGCCTCCCTGGCCGTCGTCACCGCCGTCGCCTACTTCGGGCTCTCCTCACCGACCGGCTACATCTGGGTCGCCATGACGGGCGCCGCCCTCGCCGCGGTGTTCGTCCACACCGTCGGCACCCTGGGGCGCGGCGGTGCCACACCGCTGAAGCTCGCCCTCGCCGGAGCCGCCACCTCCGCCGCGTTCGCCTCCCTGGTCACCGCCGTCGTCCTGCCCCGCAACGACATCGCCGGCGGCTTCCGGCTGTGGCAGATCGGCGGCGTGGGCGGCGCGTCGTTCGAGCGCATCGGACAGGTACTGCCCTTCTTCGCCGCCGGCTTCGCGATCTGCCTGCTGTCGGCGCGGGCCCTCAACTCCCTCGCCCTGGGCGACGAACTCGCCGCCGGGCTGGGCGAACGCGTCGCCGTGGCCCGGGGCGTGGCCGCCCTCGGCGCCGTGGTGCTGTGCGGCGCGGCCACCGCCGTCGCCGGGCCGATCGGGTTCGTCGGCCTCGTCGTCCCGCACACCTGCCGTCTCCTGGTCGGCGTCGACCACCGCTGGCTGCTCCCCTTCACCGCGCTGCTCGGCGCGGCACTGCTCACCGCCGCCGACGTGCTGGGACGCGTGGTCGCCCGCCCGGCGGAAGTGGACGTGGGCATCATCACGGCGCTGCTCGGCGCCCCGTTCTTCATCTGGATCGTCCGACGGCAGAAGGTGCGCGCCCTGTGAGTGCCGACATCCTCACCCGGCCCGCCCGCGGGGCGGACGTCGCCCGCGGCCGCGTGCGGCGGGCCCGCAGGCGGCGCGTGGTCAGTCTCGTGCTCGCCCTGCTCGTGGCCGCCGCATTCGCCGTGACCCTGATGGCCGGGCACACCTTCTACCCGCTCGACGACGTCGTCCGCGTGGTGATGGGCGAGCAGGTGCCCGGGGCGTCCTTCACGGTCGGACGGCTGCGCCTGCCCCGGGCGGTGCTCGCCGTGGTGGCCGGAGCCAGCTTCGGCCTGGCCGGCGTCACCTTCCAGACGATGCTGCGCAACCCGCTGGCCAGCCCGGACGTCATCGGCATCAGCGCGGGCGCCAGCGCTGCCGCCGCCGTCGCCATCGTCGTGTTCTCCCTGGGCGGGACGCAGGTGTCCGTCGTCGCCATCGCCGCCGCCCTCGCCGTGGCGCTGCTGGTCTACACGCTCGCGTTCAAGGACGGCGTCGTCGGCACGCGGCTTATCCTCATCGGCATCGGCATGGCCGCGATCCTGGACAGCGTCATCGCCTACGTCCTGTCCCAGGCCGCCGAGTGGGACCTCCAGGAAGCCATGCGCTGGCTCACCGGCAGCCTCAACGGCAGCACCTGGGACCGGACGCTGCCCGCCCTCGTGGCGCTGGCGGTGCTCTGCCCCGTACTGCTGTCCCAGGCCCGGAACCTGTCCGCGGTACGGCTCGGCGACGACACCGCCTCGGCCCTGGGCGTCCACGTCGAACGCACCCGCATCACCGTGATCGTCGCCGCCGTCGGCCTGATCGCGTTCGCCACGGCCGCGGCCGGGCCCATCGCGTTCGTCGCGTTCCTGGCCGGACCCATCGCGGCCCGGATCACCGGGCCGGGCGGCTCGCTCCTGGTACCGGCCGGACTCGTCGGCGCCCTGCTCGTCCTCGTCGCCGACTTCACCGGCCAGTTCGCCCTCGGCATGCGCTACCCGGTCGGCGTCGTCACCGGCGTGCTCGGCGCGCCGTACCTCGTGTACCTCATCATCCGAACCAACCGGGCGGGGAGCTCCCTGTGACCACGACCCACTCTCTGGCGGCCGAACGCCTCAGCCTCGCCTACGGCAACCGCACCGTCATCGACTCGCTCGACGTGACCGTGCCGCCCGGGCAGGTCACCGCCATCGTCGGCGCGAACGCCTGCGGCAAGTCGACGCTGCTGCGCTCGATGTCCCGGCTCCTCGCACCGCGCACGGGCCGGGTGGTCCTGGACGGCCAGGAGGTGCACCGGATGCCCGCGAAGCAACTGGCGCGCACCCTCGGCCTGCTGCCGCAGTCCCCGGTCGCCCCCGAGGGCATCACCGTCGCCGACCTCGTCGGCCGGGGACGCCATCCGCACCAGGGCGTGTTCTCCCGCTGGAACGCGGACGACGACGCGGCCGTCGCGGCGGCCCTGGAGGTCACGGCCACCACCCCGCTCGCCGACCGGGCCGTGGACGAGCTGTCCGGGGGCCAGCGCCAGCGGGTGTGGATCGCGATGGCGCTCGCCCAGCAGACCGACCTGCTGCTCCTCGACGAACCCACCACCTTCCTCGACGTGAGCCACCAGATCGAGGTGCTCGACCTGCTGACGGACCTGAACCGCACACGCGGCACGACGGTCGTCATGGTGCTGCACGACCTCAACCTCGCCGCCCGGTACGCCGACCACATCGTCGCCCTCGCCGCAGGCCGCCTCCACGCCGCCGGACCCCCGGAGGAAGTGCTCACGGAGGACACCGTGCGCGCGGTGTTCGGCCTCGACAGCCGCATCGTCGAGGACCCCGTCTCGGGCCGCCCGCTGATGCTGCCCATCGGACGGCACCACGTCACGGCACCCCCGGAGCCGTCACCGGAGGCGGCGGCGTCGGAGGCGGGGGCCTCTCCGCGACCGGCGGAACGGTCGCCGGAGCCCGCCGACGCGGGGAGCACCGCGCGCCACTGAGACACCGGCCACCGCGGGCACGCCGGACGCGCGTCCCGCCCCTCCGCACCTTCGACCCACCGGGGACCCCGATGCTGCCCAAGACCACCGGCACCACCACGGCCGCGCCCCTCGACGGCTGCACCGAGCTGCGATCGGCCGCCGAACTGCGCGAACTACTCGGCGAACCCTGGCAGATCGTGTTCGACAAGGTGCACGACCAGCTCACCGAGAACGACACGGACGTCCTGGCCCGCTCCCCGTTCTGCCTGCTCGCCACGTCCGACGCGCGGGGCGCCTGCGACGTCTCCCCGCGCGGCGACGCCCCCGGCTTCACCCACGTCGTCAACACCCGGACGGTCGCCCTGCCGGAACGCCCCGGGAACCGGCGCGGTGACAGCCTGCACAACATCCTGGAGAACCCCCGCACCGGACTGCTCTACCTCATACCCGGCAGCCGGGACGTCCTGCGGATCAACGGCCGCTCCCGCATCCTCACCGACGCCCCCTTCTTCGACGCCATGGCCTCGGCGGGCCGACGCCCCGCGCTCGCCCTGCTCGTGGAGATCGAGGAGATCTACCTGCACTGCGCCCAGTCCCTGAACCGCTCGGGCCTGTGGAACCCGTCCACCTGGCCCGGCACCACCGACGACCAGCCGCCCTCCCCCGGAACCTGACCCCGCGGGGAACCCCGGCACCGGAACCAGCCGCCCGCACGGACAACCCCGCACGAACGGCCGAACCCAAAAACCCCGCCTGCGCGGGGAAGACGTGTCCGGCCTCACCGACCTGTACGCCGTCAGCGGACCACCCCCGCCTGCGCGGGGAAGACACCAGCTCCTGCGTCAGCCGGACGCCGACTGAAGGAGCACCCCCGCCTGCGCGGGGAAGACTCTTTCTGACCTGGGGCGTTAGAGAGGCTTTGCCTTTTCTTTGCCTTGCGCTGTACTCGTCACCGGGACATGCTGACATGAGGACGAGCGGTCCGCTGCGTCCCCGCCCCGAGTCAGGGCGCCTGGCGGAAGGCCGTTACCAGCAGGGTGTCGGCGGCGCGTGGGACGTCCCCCGTGAGCGGCAGTACATCGGTACTGATCCCAGTGAATCCGGCCTCGTCGAGGAGCTTGGTCCACACGTGTTCCTGGAGGACCCAGCGACGCATCGTGGTCGCCTTGCCGTCGGGGGTTCTCGCGGGGACGTCGGCAGCTGTGACGTCGGGCTGGCCGGGCGCGCCGCTCAAGTAGTGGGCGAGCGTGGAGAACACCAGCCGTCCACCTGGCCGCAGCGCGGCGCACACCGCTGGCAGCAGTTTCCGTGGCTGGGTGAAGTCGAGGGCGCCGAAGACGCTGTAGAGCACGTCGTAGGCACCGACCATGGTGTGCAGGTGCTCCACGACATCGGACCGGACGAGGCGGAGCCGGGGTGCGAGGTGGCCGTACAGGTCGGTGGCCATGGCGTACTGCGCGGGTGAGGCGTCTACGGCGATGACCCGGCCGGTTTCGTGGTGAGTGGCCAGGTGGGCGGCGTGCCGGGCGGCCCCGGCGCCGAGGTCGCCGATGACCCGTCCGCCCAGATCCCCGAGCACTTCCGGGCCGGGGCCGGAGTCCTGGGTCCAGCTCCAGCGGAAGGTGTCAGGGACGGCGCGGTCGCGCTCAGCGCGGATGCGGCCGTAGTGGAACCAGAGGTCCGCAGTGGTGGTCACCGCCCCATCCTGGCGGGTCCGGCCGGATGCCCGGGCCCGGATCTGCGGAGTTTCGCCTGGCCGTGCCGCTCCGATCCCGACCGGAGACGTCTCATGTCGTGCAGGAAGCATCGCATCGTTCACGCCTACGGCCGAGCACTGTTCGGAACACCCCGCCTGCGCGGGGAAGACGTGCGCATAGTGCGGCACAAACACGTCACCGACGGAACACCCCCGCCTGGGCGGGGAAGACGCTTTCTGACCTGCGGTGTTAGAGGGACTTTGCCTGTTCTTTGCCGTTGGCTGTTGTCGTCATCGGACATCGTGGCAGACGGGGCGCGGCCGTGGGCGCGATCGCGGCGCACGCGGGTTGCCCGGCTTTCTCGTGTCAGGTCGGCGGGAAGGGGATGTCCAGGCCGTCGAGCCAGACGGACTGGCCCGTGGGGTCGACGGTGAGGCCGAAGCGGTCGCGGGGTGGTGAGCCCGCGTCCGTCCATCGCGCGTGCGCGGCTTCGACCTCGTCCCACAACCGGCGCGGGCCGCCCTGTTCGACGTGGAAGGTCTTGTGTCCGGGGACGTAGTCCACCGAGGCCCAGGTCTGCCGGTCGTCGGACAGGACCCACAGGGTCGACTCCCGGCTGCCGTCCTCGGCTTCCACCAGGAGCGGCCAGGTGGCGGAGAGCTGGAGGGACACGGCGAACCGCTGGTCGAGGTCCCAGTACAGGGTTTCCGGGTGGATGCCGGTGCGGCTCTCCGCTGCCTTCGGCGCGCTGATGTGGTCGGCCAGGTAGCCGCGGCCGGGTCGCTGCTGGCGGACCCACATGAAGGCCGGTCGGCCGGTGAACCGGCCCCGCGCGACGCCGTCGGCCACGTCGAGGACGGCGAAGGAGGCGGAGAAGAAGCCGGTGCCCCACGGAGTGACGATGCGACCGGCGGGGGTCTGCTCGATCCACGCGTACGGCACCCTCTGCACCGCGCAGGTGCAGATGAGCCGGTCGAAGGGGGCGTGCTCGGGGATGCCGGCGAGTCCGTCGCCGCACACCACGGCGGGGTGCTGCCCGGCGGCGGCGAGGTTGGTGCGTGCCCGGGCGGCGAGGGCCGGGTCGGTCTCGATCGTGGCCACGTTCGCGTCACCGAGCCGGTGCGCGAGCCATGCGGCGTTGTAGCCGGTGCCCGTGCCGATCTCCGCGACGCGGTGGCCCTCGGTGACGCGGAGCAGGTCCAGCATTTCCAGCATGAGCGAGGGCATCGACGTCGAGGAGGTGGGCGTCGCCGGGCCCTCACTGGTGTCCGCTCCGTCGTTGGTCTGGGTCGTCAGGGCCAGGTCACCGTAGACGTACCTGGCCCACGTCTCCGGCTCGTCGGCCCGGCTGACGACCCGGTTGCCGTGGCGGTAGGTGGCGGTCACGAAGAGGCCCCGGTCCACGGCCGTGACCGCAGGACGCCATTCGGGTGTCAGCGCGCCGAGATCGTCGAGGATGTCGACCAGGCGCTTCGGATCGCTCATGGCGTCACCTCCCCGGCGGGGGCCACTGGCCGTCGGACTCTTTCGGGGACTGCTTCTTGTCGCCCTCGGCCCCGCCCTTGCCGTCACCGTGCTTGCCCATGTCTGTCCTTCCGTTTCCGGGTGCTGATCTCCCTGCCGCCGGGTCAATGCCCGATGAGGCGGTGCGTCACGCGGGGTCACGAAGAAGTTCAGCCGAGAGAGGCCGTTTAGCTCTTGGGCCAGGGGTGGTCAGGTGGCGGGGCCCGGACGGCACCGGGGGCAGGCCCTGGGGAACCAGAAGCTGATGTCGCCGTGCCAGCGCTGGCGTTGTGGGGGCGCTTCGACGGCGTCGGGGCCGAGCGGCGTGCCGCAGTGGACGCAGGCCTCGGCGCGGATCTGCGCGTCGGTGAGGCCGGTGCGCGGGATGCGTTCGTAGGGCGGCCCGCCCGGTGGCGGTGCTCCGGGAATGCGGGTGGCCTGCCAGGCGGTGTAGAGGGCGTGGCTGACCGGGCAGGTAGCGCCGCCGCGGGTGCGGCAGGCAGGGCAGCGGCGGCCGTGTCGCAGGAGATCGCCCCACGCCAGGTCCGCCGCCCGCTGCCGGGGCGTCAGGGGGGCGGTCGCCATTCTGCGGATCACCATGGTCCGCATCCGGCGGGTGTGGGCGGCAGGCCGTCGTGCAGGGGTAGCCGGGCGACGTACCGCCGTACGAGCGCGCGGTGTTCGTCCGCCACCGCCACGGTGCGGGGCGGGGCCGGGCGGCAGACGCACACGGTCCGGCTGGTGATCAGCAGACGTCGGATGCGCACGGCGGGCGGAACCGTCACGCGGCCCCCGTCCCGTACCAGCAGGGCGGGCATTCCCACACGGACGTGACCGGGGCCGCGGAGGCGAGGCGGGCGCTGCGGAGGTGGAGGTCGTCGCTGGGGGTGCCGCAGGTGGTGCAGCAGACCGGCGGAAGGTTCTCGACGGCCAGGCACACGGGGCACATCTGCCGCCGCCAGCCCGGCCCGGACGGGGACTCGATGAAGCTGACGGTCACGGCCTCGCCCGTACCGCAGCCGTCACACCGCAGCCCGCTCACCGGTTCACCGCCCCGGCCGGTCCGGCAGTGGGCGTCCGCGTCCCAGGCGGCGGTGAGTGCCCTAAGCAGCGGTTCCGGTTCGGTCAGTGCTGTGGTGGCCGGGAGGACGAGCCAGCGCAGCGGGCCGGTCGTCACTCCGGCGGGCGGGACGGGAATGCTCAGTCCGCTGGTGAAGACGTAGACGCCCTCCAGGTGCGGCCAGGCGGTGGCGGCGCCGGGTTCCACGAGCCAGGTCCAGACGCGGTGGGTGGCGTCCTCCATGACCGCCCCGGTGCGTTCACCGAGGGCCGCGAGGACGGCGGGGCCGAGCCCGGCAGGCACCCGGACGGCGTCCCACCACCGTCCGGCGGGCAGCAGGACCGGCTCCCCGCCGGACGGCGGGGACCAGGGGACGGAGGAAGAGTGCGACACGGCGGCTCCCAGGTTCGGTGATCGTTCTGTCACCGAACGTAGGGGTGCTCAAGTAGCGGTAGGAATACAGAACGTAGCCCTACAGGGCGCCTACCCGCATCCCCAGTTCCAGCAGGTTCCCGCGCCGCTGGGTACGGATCATCGTGCGCACCGTCTCCCGGACGCCCGGGTGCATGCGCGTCGTTGACGGCGCGATCGCCTCCGCTGTCAGGAACGCCGCCAGGGCTTCGTCACGCTGCCCGTTGTACCAGTGCCCCCGGCCCACATCGATCCAGTGCTGGGACCTGCGCTCGGCCGCGTAGCCCTGCGGGAGGTCTCCGCTGACGTGTTCGGCGGCGCGGACGGCGTCCCGGCCCCGGCCCATCTCCACCGGCAGGCTGACGGACCAGATCGCCGCGTTCGTCGGCCCGAACTGGAGCTGGTAGTCGTTGCGGTCCTCGCCCAACTGCTCGGCTGCCTGCCGAGCTTTGAGCAGGTGCCGCTGCGCCGATGTGCCGTCACCGGCTCGCGCGGTGTTGAGGGCCGCCTTCAGGTGGAAGGCTCCCGCCAGCGACAGGGCCTCGGGCGTGCGCGGTGTGCCGAGGTCGACGAGCGCGCCGTCGATGACGTCGGCCGCGTCCTGGTGTTCACCGATCGCCAGGTACTCACCGGCCTCGTACCAGCGCGCCGACAGCAACCGCATGGGGTCCTCGGTGCGCTCGGCCGCCCACACCACCCGTTCGGTCGCCAGGGTGGCGGCGGAGGAGCGACCCAGCTTGTAGAGGTACTGCATGGCGCACTCGTAGCCGGACGCGAGCAGGTCGTAGGCCGTGAGGCGGTCCTGTCCGGTGCACACCTCGGCGGCGACCTGGAGGTCGCGGAGCAGCGCGGGCAGCAGCTCGGCGGTACGGGAGAGGTCGGCGCCCTGCCGTAGGGCGTTCGCGGCTTCCACGCGCGTCCGCAGGTCCGTCACGTCCACGGCGGCGGCTTCCTGGTCGGTCGGCCGGGCGGGGCGCCCGTGCCGGAGCAGGGCGCGGTGGACGGCCGCGACGGCGAGAGCGGCGTCCTGGGCGTTCCGGTCGGCGGGCGCGAAGGGCTGACCGGTGATCTCGGTGGGATGGCAGTCGAGCGCGCGGCTGAACGCGAGGATGACGGAACCCCTGTCGAGACTGCGGCGGCCCTGCTCGAATCCCTTCACCGCCGACAGCGAGTAGCCGGTCTCGCGGGCGAGGCGTTCCTGTGTCCATCGGCGGCGTTTGCGGAGCGCGGCGAGGCGCTGGCCGTTGCTCTCGGGGTCCGGCGGGACGTCAGTGCGGTACGGCAACTCGTGCCTCCGTTCGTGACTTCGACATGAGGACGGTACCCCCGGGGCTGTGTGCGGGAACACCGGACGGCTTCCCGGCCGCCGGGGGGCGAAGACCCCGCGGGGACTCCGGCGTCAGGGGACGGTGGCGAGGACGTGTGTGCAGCGGGCCGGGGGTGGCAGGGGAGGCCGAGGCTACAGCGGCACACCCCTCGGCGGGGGTACGGTTCGTAGCCCTTCGGTCATGCCGCCACCGGTACTCCCATGCGTACCCGCAGCGTTCCCGCGTCCTGGCGTGCCGTCTCCGGTCCGCGTGCCGCCAGTTCGCCGACCGTTCCCCGCGCGTGGTGCCCGGCCGTCAGACCTCCAGCTCGGCTTCGATCCGGCGGAGCTGGTGGCGGGCCATCGCCAGGTTGGCCCGGTTGCGGTCGAGCGCGAGGTAGAGGAACAGGCCCTTGTTGCCGCGGGCCCGCAGCAGCCGTATCAGGTGGTACTGGGAGCCGAGGGTGATGAGGATGTCCTCGATCTCGTCGGTCAGGCCCAGGTGTTCCATCGTGCGCACCTTGGCGCGGACGACGTCGGTGTTCCCCGCGGCGGCGACGCCGAGGTCCAGTTCCTTGCCGCCGCCGAGGGTGCCGAGTGCCATGCCGCTGCCGTAGTCGACGAGGGCGACGCCGATGACGCCGTCGATGGAGGTCATCGCCTCTTTGAGCGCGGTCTCGGTGTTGGCCATGGTGGTGGGGTCCTTCCGGTGGAGAGGGGTGTCCGGGGGGCTGTGGTCAGGGCTGCTGCGGGCGGGGGCGCGGGGCGCGGCGGTCCTGGGCGGCGTCGACGAGGGTGCCGACGCGGGCCCCGGCGCGCCGGGCTTCGAGGTGGATGCGGCCGACGTTGCTGCGCGGTTCGGCCAGGACGGTGAGGACGGCGCTGCGGCCGGCCGCGTAGGTGGCCACGTAGCCGTGCTCGCTGCGCACGACGAGTTCGTGGAAACCGCCCTGGGCGGCGGCGTCCGACAGGCGCAGGGCGACGCCGAGCGCCGCCGCCGTGAGGGCGGCCAGGGACTCGCCGTCCACGGTTCCGGTGTCCCCGGCCAGCACGAGCCCGTCGACGCTGGCGGCGAGCGCGCCGGTGATCTGCGGGGCGCGGGCCCGCAGGCGGCGCAGCTCCTCAAGCACGTCGGCGTCGGGTTCGGCGGCCATCGCGGGTTCGGCGGCCATCGGCGGTCTCCTTCCGGCGCGCTGTCGCAGCGCGCGCCTCATGACGGCGTGCGGGGTGCCGGGCGGGTGGGCCATGGGCTCACAGGTGTGCCTCCAGTGCGTCACGGATGCGGCGCAGGGTCGCGATGTCCGGGGCCTCGGGGATGTGGCCGGGCGGTGCGGGCCCCGGCGGGGGCGTCGGTGTCCGGCGGGGCGGCGCGGGGCCGGGCGGGGTGCGGGGGGTCTCGACGACCCCGGCGGCGGCCAGCCTGCGGACGTCCAGCAGGACGCGGAAGACGGGACGGCCCAGGGCGGCGGCGACGTCGGCGGGGGTGCGCGAGCCGTCGGCGAGCCGGAGCACGTCCCGCTGCCGGGGGGTGAGGGGCGCGGGGGGCGGGAGCGGTGGTCCGGCGGCCGGGGCGGTCCGGGCGGGGGCGGGGCGCAGCGGGGTGATGTCCACCTGCGGGTAGGGCCAGAGCCGGTCCAGGACCCCGGCGCGGCGGTGCAGTTCGCGGCGCAGGGCGGGGACGGCGACGGGGCGCACCGGGCCGAGCCAGTGCCGCGCCCCCGCGCGGAAGCGGGCGGGGGCCCCGCTGTCCGCGAGGACGAACCAGGCGGCGTCGAAGAGGGCGGAGAGGTGGCAGATCTCGAGTTCGCCGCGGGTGAGGTGGCCGCCTTCGACGAGGGCACCGGCCACGGTGCCGCCGCCGGTGGCTCCCGGGCGGCCACCGGCTCCTCCGGCGTGCAGGGCCTGCTGCCAGCTCCGCTCGTCGAGCCGTCCCGCGCGGGTGAGGAGCAGTTCGACGCCGGGGGCGGCGGGGCTGTCGGCGTGCACGACGTTCCCGTGGGCGAGGTAGAGGGTGCCCGCGGTGCACAGCACGGCGCCGCTCGCGCGGTCGGCGGCGAGCTGGCCGAGCAGGGTGGCGAGCGGCATGCCCATGATCAGCTGAGCACCAGGGCGCCGGCGAGCTGGGTGAGCCGTAATCGGGCGAGGGCGAGGTTGCCCTGGTGCCGGTCCAGCCACAGGTGCACGAAGACGCTGCTGTCGAAGGCCGTCTCGACGTAGCGCAGCAGGTGGTAGCCGCTGTGCGAGGTGACGATGACGTCCTCGACGGGCGACGCGCCGGTGTCCGGGGCGTCGGCGGCGCCGAAGGCGGCGTGCTCGGCGGCCATGCGGGCGAGTTCGGCCGTCTCGGCGGCTGTGGTCTCGTGGTCGCCGGAGGCGGCCTCGCCGATCGTGCCGAGGGCCAGCCCGCTGGTCCAGTCGACCACCGCCGCGCCGCGTGCGCCGGGCAGCCCCATGGCTTCGAGCAGGCACTCGTCGATTCCGGGCACGCCGCATCTCCTCCCCAGGTCCTCCAGCGCCCCTCGCGGAACCGGAGGTGAGGGTGAAATTACGGTGCGTGCCACTCGTTCGGAGGACTTTCGCGGTATTGCTCCGCGCATCCGTCGCCGGGCCTATAGTTCGCCCGGCACATGACGGTTGGCACATGAGGCTGGCACATGACTCGGGGAAGTGCCGACGCCGCCGACGTGCCCCGGGGCGTCGGCCAGGTGAGGCCCCGGAGCACGCCGGGGGCCGTCAGCGCAGCGGGACGGTCAGCCGCGTATCGGTGAACTCCACCTCCTGGAAGGCGGAGTTGTGGTCGGTGTAGAGCAGGTCGGCGCCGTCGATGACGAGGGCGAGGCGGTGTCCGGCGGGCAGGTCGTACGCGGTGGAGAACAGCTCCGCGTCGAGCGTGAAGGGCTCGCCCGGGGTGCGGTCGTGGAAGGTCGCGGGGGCGTGGGTGATGAGCTTGCCGATGCCGAGCGGGCCGACGTCGTAGAGGTGGGCGATGGCCGTGCCGCTGGACCGGTTGCTGGTGACGGTGGTGGTGAGCGTCACCGTGCCCCGGATGCGCTGTCCGGCCTGGTAGCGGCCGGTCTGCCACACGGCCGCGCGGGTGCGCGGCAGCAGCGGGACGGACGCCGTGGGCGGGAGCTGGAGGAACTGGTCCAGGGTGCTGGAGAGCATCGCCACGCCGCCGTTCGCCCCCGATCCGGCGTTCGGCCAGATCCGCTCGGGGTCGTCGAAGACCAGCCGTTCGGTGCGGGCGGGCACGGCGGCCCAGTCGGTGTAGCCCTCGTATGCCGCGTCGCTGCGGGGCTTGAGCCGCACGGGCGGCTCGGCGTCGATGCCGTTGGCGACGCCGCGCAGGTGGTGGTCGAACCAGCGCCGGGTGTTCGTCCAGACGTCGTTGGGCAGGCCGAGCAGTCCGGTGGCCTCGGCGGTGGCGTGGTCGCCCGGGCGCAGTTCGAGGCGCTTGGGGCCGGTCAGCTTCTCGTAGAAGTCGGCGTACTGGTTGGGCGGGAAGATGGAGTCGCCCCAGGCGTTGGCCAGCATGACCGCCGCGCCGTTGGCGTTGATCCGGTCGACGTGGCTGGACGCCGAGCGCTCCGCGCCCCACGCGATCAGGTCGGCCTCGTGCTCCAGGTCGCCGCTGAGCATGGCCCGCATCATCGCGGCCGTCTCGTCGCTGGGCCGCCCGGTGAGGTGACCGAGGCCGGTGAGCACGGCGGTGGACTGGGTGTGCTGGGTGCGCCCCGAGTAGAGCGAGCCGACGAGGTCCGCCCAGCCGCTCATCGCGGCGACGGCCCGGACGCGATCGTCGAATGCGGAGGCCAGCAGCGAGATGCCCGCGCCGTAGGAGATGCCCGCCATGCCGACGCGGGCCGGATCGGCGGCGGTGTGCTCCAGCGTCCAGTCGATGACCTTCGAGGCGTCGGCGACGTCGGCGGGGCCGCCCACCTCGATCTCCCCGCCGGACTGCCAGAAGCCCCGGACGTTGTAGGAGACGACGACGTAGCCCTGGGCGGCGAGCTGCCGCGCCTGCGCCAGGTACTCCACCTGCGGCATGGCCCAGCTCGTGGGCAGCACGATCGCCGGGTGGCGGCGCCCGTCGTCCCGGGGCGCGACGACGTTGGCGGCCAGCCGCACGCCCGCGTGGCCGGGAATGTCGACGAACCGCAGCTCGGTGGGGAGGCCGTCGGCGGCGACGCGGGAGGTGGCCGGGGAGTGGGGGGCGGCGGCGGGGGCGTGGACGGCGGACGGCGCCGGGACGGCGTGCGCGGCGGGCACGGCGGCCGAGGCGGTGCCCGCCAGCAGGGCCGCCGCGACGGCGCACGCGGTGGTGCGGCCTCTTCGGGAGTGGGGGGTCCCTTTCATGAACGCGGCTCCTTGGCTCGGGTGCCGGTCCGGTGCCCGGCGCGCGGCGGAGGGGGCGCCCGGCGGCGGCGAGGCCGACGGGTGGTGCGGCTCGGTCGGGCACGGGAGGCAGGCGCCGGGGCGGGACGGGACGCGGGCCGACGGACCTGTTACCCGTAGGTAACACGAGCTGGGTCAAGGATGGCGGCGCCTCGGCCCGGGGCACCTGGTGCGGCGGCCAAAGTCCGGCCGCGGCTTTTGTGACGCGTCACGAACCCGCCCCCGGGCCGTGCCCCCGCTTCCCCTCCCGCCGCGCCGGTCCCGCACGCCCCCGCGCTCCGCACGCCCGCCCGCGCCCCGGCGCGCCCGGCGCGCCCCGCGACCCGCCCAGCCCCGTACGCGTCCCGCCCCGTACGGCGTCACGTCACCGTCCCCGTCCGCGTCACGCCCGTGCGGCGTCACGTCCCGTCCGCGTCACGCCCGTGCGGCGTCACGTCCCGTCCGCGTCGCCCCGCCCGCCGCCCACCGCGTCGTAGGCCGCCAGGGCCGCGCGCACGCGGGCCGCGTCGGCCGGCCGGGCGGCGTCGAGGCCGGTCAGCTCCGTGACCCGGCGCAGCCGGTAGTCCAGCGTGTTCGGGTGCACGCGCAGGCTCCGCGCCGTGCCCCGGCGGTCCATGCCGTGCGCCAGGTACGCGCGCAGCGTGGCCAGCAGCTCGGGCCGCCCGGCGAGCGGTGCGACGAGGGCGGCGAGCTGGTCCAGCGCGGGCCCGGGGCGGGTCAGCTGGTACTCCAGCAGGACGTCGGCCAGCCGGTACGTGCCGGGCGGACGCCCCGAGGCCGCCGCGACCTTCCGGACGTCCGCCGCCAGCCGGGCCGCGTCCGCGACCGCGTCGGGACCGGAGGCGACGGCTCCGGCCGTGACGGAGGCGCCGCACACCCGGGCGGCGTGCTCCAGGACCCCGTCCAGCCACGCCCACGTCCGGGCCGGGACGTCGCCGGGCGGACCTTCGGCGGGCACCAGCACCAGGCCGCCGTCCACCGACAGCGACGACAGCACCGTCCCGCGCACGTGCCGCTCCAGCTCCACGCGCAGCCGCCGCAGCTTGCGCCGCCCGGCGACGGCCGGGTCCACGCCCGGCGTCCGCTCGTCCCGGTGCGCGGCCACGGACAGGCTGAGCACCAGGTAGCAGGCGGGCAGCCGCAGACCGGCGCGGTCGGCGGCGTCCTGCGCGGGCACGGCGTCCAGCAGCGCGTCCAGCAGCGCCTGGCGGGCCGAGTGCTCCTCGCCGAACGCCGTCTGCCGCTCCTGGACGTACCCGGCCACGCCCGCCGCCGTGACGCGCTGGAGGTACTGGAGCAGCAGCCGGTGGACGGTCAGCACGGCGGCCAGGTCGCCCGGACCGGCCAGCGGGGACACCTCGTCCATGCAGACCCGCGCGCCCAGGTGGTAGGCGCTGATCACGGCGTCGAGCGGCAGCCCCTCCTCGGCGCGCCGGGCCGCCGACTCGCGCAGCCCGGCGAGCTGCCGCTCGTCGGGGGGCTCGCCGCTGCGCAGCACGTCCACGAACGCCCGGATGGACTGCTGCGCGACGCGGACGATGTCGCTGCGCAGCTCCTCCAGCGGCAGCGCGGCGTACGCCGGGAGCTGCCCGGCCAGCTCGTCCACGACCCGCACGGCCAGGTCAGGGGCGTGCGCCGCCAGGTGCCGGTGGACCGTGGTGCTCCCGAAGGTGATCGGCGCGTTCTTGGGATCGGTCACAGTGCACTGTGGCACGCCGCCGCCTTAGCGTGCGGGCATGACCGAACCGGCGGCACCGAGCACCCCGGGCGGCTTCGGCCGTGCCCGGCAGAACGACATCTACCGGGCGGGCGTCCTCGGGCGCAGGCCCCGCGTCCCCACTGACTTCGCCACGCTGGAGCGCCGGGCGCGGCGGAAGCTGCCGGCACGGGCCTGGGCGTACGCGGCCGGGGGCGCCGGGGGCGGCGCGACGATGCGCGCCAACCGGGCCGCGTTCGACCGCTGGGCCATCGTGCCGCGCATGCTGCGCGACGTCTCCCGCCGGGACCTGGGTGTGGAGCTGTTCGGGCGGCGCCTGCCCGCCCCGGTGCTGTTCGCCCCGGTCGGCGCGGCCGGACTCGTCCACCCGGAGGCGGACGTGGCCGTCGCGCGGGCCGCCGCCGCGCTCGGCGTGCCGTACGTCCTCTCCAGCCAGGGCTGCGCCCCCATGGAGGAGTGCGCGGCCGTCATGGGTGACGCGCCGCGCTGGTTCCAGCTGTACTGGAGTTCCGACGACGCGCTCGTGGACAGCCTGCTGCGCCGGGCGGCGGCCATCCGCGCGGACGCCGTCGTCGTCACCCTGGACACGACGATGCTGGGCTGGCGCCCCATGGACCTCAACCTCGGCTCGCTGCCGTTCGCCCGGGGGCAGGGCATCGCCCAGTACACCTCCGACGCGCGGTTCCGCGACCTCGTGCGCGAGCGGATCGCCGCCGCGCGGGCCTCGGGCACGAAGCCGGACGTCACCGTCACGCTCGACGCGGTGAAGGCGCTCGTCTCGATGAGCCGCCGCTTCCCCGGCGGGCTGCTCGCCAACCTCCGCTCGCCCGAACCCCGCGCCGCCGTCGAGACGTTCCTCGACGTCTACTCCCGGCCGTCCCTGAGCTGGGACGACCTCGCCACCCTGCGCGCGCGCACCGACCTGCCCGTGCTGCTCAAGGGCGTGCTGCACCCGGACGACGCGCGCCGCGCGGTGGACGCGGGCGTGGACGGCATCGTCGTCTCCAACCACGGCGGGCGGCAGGTGGACGGCAGCATCGCCGCGCTGGACGCCCTCACCGGCATCGCCCCGGCCGTCGCCGGGCGGGTGAAGCTGCTGCTGGACAGCGGGATCCGCAGCGGCGCGGACGTCTTCAAGGCGCTGGCCCTCGGCGCGGACGCCGTCACGGTCGGACGCCCGCACCTGTACGGGCTGGCGCTCGCCGGTGCGGAGGGCGCCCGGGACGCGGTGGCCGACATCATCGCCGAGTTCGACCTGACGCTCGGGCTCAGCGGGCTGACGAGCGTCGCCGAGGTCACCAAGGACGCGCTGCAACGGGTCTGACGCCCGGGGCGGGCCGCCGGGCCCGGCGGCCGCGTCCGTCATCCGGGCGGGGCGCGGGGCGGTCCGGAGCCGCGCGTAGGATCGTCCCCGACGTAAGGAGGACGGCCCATGACGGTCATGACGGGCCATGGCTGACCTGGGGGACATAGCGCTCACCACCGTGGTGCTGCTCTGCGTCGCCGCCGCCCTCGCGGGCTGGGTGGACGCGGTGGTCGGCGGCGGCGGACTGCTCCAGCTCCCGGCGCTGCTCATCGCCTTCCCGCACCTGCCGCCCGCCTACGCGCTCGGCACCAACAAGGCGGTGGCGGTCGTCGGCACGGGAGCGGCGGCGGTGACGTACGCGCGCAAGGCACCGGTGGACGTGCGGCTGGCGGCCAGACTGGGGGTGCTCGCCGCCCTGTCCTCCGTCGGCGGGGCCTTCTTCGCCGCCGGGGTGAACAGCGCGGTGCTGCGCCCGCTCATCATGGTGCTGCTGCTCGCCGTGGCGGCCTTCGTCGTCCTCAAGCCCCGCTTCGGCACCGCGCCCAGCGGCCCGGTGACGCGGCGGCGCGTGCTCGCGGCGATGCTCGTAGCCGGGGTCGGCATCGGCTTCTACGACGGGCTGCTCGGCCCCGGCACCGGGACGTTCCTCGTCATCGCGTTCGTCGCCCTGCTCAACATGGACATGGTGACGAGTTCGGCGACGGCGAAGGTCGTCAACGTGGGGACGAACCTGGGCGCGCTCGCCATGTTCGGCGCGCAGGGCACCGTCCTGTGGCAGCTCGCGCCGCTGCTGGCGCTGTTCAACCTCGGCGGTGCCGCGCTCGGGGCGCGCATGGCGCTCCGGCGCGGCAGCGGCTTCGTCCGCGTCGTCCTGCTGACCGTCGTCGTCGCGCTCGTCACCAAGCTGGCGTACGACCAGTGGTGGGCGTGAGCGGCAGCCCCGGTGGCGGGCACGGGCGGCGCGGGCCCGGGTGGCGGGCACGGGCGGTGGCGGACGCGACCGGCTCGCGCGGGCGGGCCCCGGCCCCCGTACCGGGGCCCGCCGCGCGCGGCCGCCCCGTCAGCGGAGCCTGGTCTCGGCCGTCCGCAGCGTCTTCTTGAAGCCGCGCACCGGCGCGGTCTCCAGAGTGCCCATCTGACCCCACTGCACGACGGTGACGAACGCGCCCTCCCGGGCGACACCGAGCAGGTTCACGTTGAGGCTGGACTCGGGGAAGGCCGTCTCGATGCCGTGCACGCGGCCGTAGTCACGCTCGGAGACGGACGCCTCCGGGTACTGCTCGGCGAGCTCGTCGGCGCAGTTCTCCACCGCCGCCCGGAGCCGGGCGGTCAGCTGGCGGGCCTCGCGCTCGTTCGCGGCCCGGTACACGACCTGGAAGGCCGAGGTCTCCAGGTCGGTGTGGAAGTCGCGGTGCACGGCGCCGGTGTCGGGCACGAGACCGTCCACGCAGAACCGCTGGCCGCCGGCGCCCTCGGTGACCGGACCGGCGACCCACGGGGTCCGGGCACGCGGCAGGTCCCCGGCCTCCAGCAGCTCGTGGGCGGACGGTGCGGCGGACGTGGACGCGGAGCCGGACGCGGAGCCGGATGTGGACGGAACCGCGGTGGCCGTCGCCTGGGCGGGTCCCGCCCCGGCGAGGGCGGCGGCGACACCGGCCGCGGTGGTGGCGGCGACGGTGGCGGCGGCGATCCGCACGGCACTGGTACGGGTACGGGCACGGGCACGGGCACGGCGCATGGTCTGGCGCATCGGGCAACTCCTGGATCGTGGCTGGTCATCGTCGGGGGCCCCGCCGACAGTCTTGCCCGGCCCCCGGCGGCCGGACGTCCGGCCGCCGGACATCCGGGACGCCGGAACGCCGGGGAGTACGCTGGCCTGCGGAAACGGCACCGCCCTGGAACGCCCGCCCGGAACGCCGGAACGCCGGGAACGGCGGGTGAGGGGCACCCGGGGGGCCAGCGGTGCCGGGCGGGGACGGCCGGAAGGGCACCGGACGGCGGTCGGCAGCGGAACGGCGGGGATGCACGTGGTGGGCGAGCCCAGGGAGACGGCCGCGTTCGCGGCGTACCTGCGCGAGCTGAAGGAGCGTTCGGGACGCAGCTACGGGTATCTCGCGCAGCGCCTGCACATGAGCACGTCCACGCTGCACCGGTACTGCCACGGTGCCGCCGTGCCGGTGGCCTACGCGCCGGTGGAGCGGATCGCGCGGCTGTGCGGGGCGGGCCCGGAGGAACTGGTGGAGCTGCACCGGCGGTGGCTCCTCGCGGACGCCCGCCGGGCGGACCGGGCGGACCGGGCGGAACGCCCTCCGGCCGCCGCCCCTCCGGCCGGGGCCGGCCCCACGGCCGGAGCCGGGACGGCGGCCGGTCCGGGGGAGGCGGCCGGTGCGGAGGCGGCCGGTGCGGAGGCGGTGGCACCGGAGGCGGCGGCCGGTCCAGAACCGGCCATCGGCGCGGACCCGGACCCGGAGCCAGTTCCGGACCTGGCACCGGCACCGGACCCGGACCCGGAGCCAGCACCGGGCCCGGCCCCGGCCCCCGCCGGTTCCCGCGCACCGGCGCACGTCCGGTTCCGGCGGCCCGCTGTGGTGGCCGTGGTCGTCGCGCTGGCCCTGTTCCTGGCGCCCGTGATGCTGGCCCTGGTCCGGGGCGGCGGCACGGCACCGCCGTCCGCCGAGCCGCCCGGTCCCGCCGCGCGGCCGCAGGTTCCGCAGGACCCCGGCAGCCCCTCGGCGGACGGTTCCGGTTCCCCGTCCGCGTCCGGTTCCGCACCGGCCTCCCGCTCCCCGCAGCCCGCCGTTCCGCAGGCGCCGCGGCCCGTCCCGGCGCCGCCGGAGGGCACCGCCCGCGCCTCCGGTTCCGCCGAGCCCCCGCGGCCCGGTTCCGCGCCGCTGACCGTGACGGCCCGGTCCCACGTGTGGCAGGCCGAGTGCGGCCACCGGTACCTCGTGGACCCCGGTGTCGCCGGTCCCGCCGACGTGCCGCCGCCGCCCGCCGGGCAGGACGCCCGCGCGTGGGCGGCGGAGCTGGGCGCGGTGCACGGCGGCCGCACGAACCTGGAGGTCACCGTGCAGGGCACCGGCGCCACCCCGGTCGTCCTGCTGGACCTGCACGTCCGGGTGGCCGAGCGGCGCACGCCGCTGCCGTGGCCGTCCTATGCGATGGACCACGGCTGCGGCGGCGCCCTCACGCCCGCTCACTTCGCCGTGGACCTGGACGCCGGCCGGCCGCTGACCCGTCCGGTCGACGGGTACGACGCGGGCGGTGAGACGGGGCGGGTGCTCCCCGCCGAGCGGTTCCCCTTCCGGGTGTCCAGGGCGGAGCCGCAGGTCCTGCGCGTCAACGCGACGACGGCCGGGTGCGACTGCGCGTGGTACCTGGAGCTGGAGTGGTCCGCCGGGGGCCGCACCGGCACGCTCCGCATCGACGACGCCGGGCGCCCCTTCCGCACCAGCGGCGCCGGCGGGCACCCGCAGTACGGGTACTGGCCGGACCGGGGCGGCTGGGTGCGCGAGGACCTCTGATCCGTGGGTGCGACACCGGTTCGGATGGTGCTGCCGGGGTCGCCGTGACCTATGGGCCGTGTGGGTGGATAAGCAGGTCGAAGCAGTATCCGACGAGACGGCAGGACGAAGAACGCCATGAAGATCAGAATGACCGTGCTGGGAGCCCTGGCGCTGGCCCTCTTCCTGCCCGCAGGGGCCGCCTCCGCGGACGAGACGCACAGCGGCTCGCACAACGCGCCGCGGGTGGCGCTCGTCTCGACGGGGCAGATCGACGATCCGCTGGAGGACGTCCTCGAACACGCGGCGGTCCTCGGCACCACGTACGTCTTCGACTGAACCGCCCCGCGGCGGCGCGGAACAGACGGACCGGGGGCGGCCACGGAGAGCGGGGGAGCCTCCGGACCGCCCCCGGAAGCGTCCCGCCGCGGGGAGGCTGCGCGGGACGTTCTGGAGCGTGCGTGCGGTACTCAGAAGGCGAAGACGGCCCCGCCTTCCGCGTTCTTCACGCACGCGTTGCCGTAGGTGTGCTCGTGGGAGACGCGGCGGCCGTCCCACACGCCCTGGGCGGTGACGACGACCGGGTCGTAGTGCATGGGGCAGAACGTCCCGTCCGGGTCGTTGAGGCTGCCGAAGTCCCCCTCCGCCGCCCGGAGCTGGCGGCAGGCCGCGGCGGCGTCCGGGTGCGTACCGCCGGGTTGCGGGGCACAGGTGAGCGTCACGGCCCGTTCGGGGACCGTGGTGGCGGCGCTGTCGCCCTGGGCGACGGTCAGCGTGAGGGCCGTGGGCCCGAGGGGGCCGGGGCCCGGGGTGGCGGGCGCGGCCTGGGCGGCGCCGCCCAGCGGCACGAACGCGGCTGCTGTTAACAGGACGCCCGTGGCCAGCTTCGCGGTGATCCGCATGGTGTGCTTCCTTCCGCTCGGAATTGTTCGTTGGCGTGCGGTTCTACGGTCCGGAGTCTGTCGAGAACCTTCACCAGATGCACATCGACCGAACAGAACAAGAAGCTTTGCGTATTCAACCAGTGGCGTGAAGTGACTGCGCCGAGCCGCGCGTGGCCTGCGACGACCCGCTTTCCCGCGGTGCCGACCGACAGAGCCGAGCCGCTCGCGCCCCGGTCCCGAAAGGCCGGAAACACCCGCCGCGTACCCGGGATCCAGCCCGCGTCACCGCGTCACCGCGTCACCGCGTCACCGCGTCACCGCGTCACCGCGTCACCGCGTCACCGCGTCACCGCGTCACCGCGTCACCGCGTCACCGCGTCACGGTGCCACCGCGTCGCCATGTCGTCGCCGCGCCCCCGGCCGGGCCCCGGCCGCCCGGAGCCGTGGACACGCGCACGCCCCTCGCCCGGCCCGCGCGGCGACCGGCGGTTTCACCGGTGCGTCCCCGGGACCCCCGCACCTGGCGTTCAGCGGCCCGGCGCCGCGCCGCAGGAAGGGCGCACCGCCGCCCGGCTGGGCGCCCCGGTGACCGTCCTGCTCGGCATGGGCCTGCTCGCCACCGGGCTCGCGGTGGTGGCCCGCTGGGGCAGCGACGGGTACGGGCCCGTGGCCGCCGGGCTCGTCGTCATCGGGACCGGTGTGGCCCTCGCCCTGCCCACGATGGCCAACGCCCTGATGTCGGCCGTCCCGCGGGAACGGGCGGGCGTGGGCGCGGGCGTCAACGGCACGCTCGCCGAGTTCGGGAACAGCCTGGGCGTCGCCGTGCTCAGCTCCCGGTTCACCGCGCTGCTCCTGCCCGCGGCCGTCGGCGCGCACTCCCTGCCCGACGCGCTCGCCGCCGCACCCGGCGCGGCGGACCGGGCGGCGGTGGCGGACGCCTTCGCGGACGGCGTGCGCACCGGCCAGTACGCGGGCGCGGCAGCCGTCCTCGCGGGCGGCCTGCTCGCCTGCCTCCTGCTGCGCCGCGCCCGGCGCGCCCCGGCGCCGTCCGCGGCGCCCCGGCCGTCCCGCAGCGGCGGACGGGGCCGTCACCGCCGTCCCCGGACGCGCCGCGGCCGTCACCGCCGCCGCTGACGCGGGGCGGTGACGGCCGTGAGTGCGGCGGTCCGGGGAGCCCGGGGCTACGGCCCCGATCCCCGGCTCAGGACTTCGCAGCGGGCGACTCCAGGGCCGACGCCGTCTTCAGCGGCACCTCGCGCACGCACAGCACCAGCACCAGCGCGACGGCGGCGACGGGCGTCGCGTAGAGGTAGACGTCGGCGATGCCGTGCCCGTAGGCGCTCTCCACGACGGCGCGCACCGGGCCGGGCAGCGCGTCCAGGTCCGGGATGGCGGAGCCGCCGCCGCCCGTCGGACCGCCGTGGGAGATCCCGGCGCGGGCCATGCCGTCGGCCATGTAGCGCGTGATGCGCTCGGAGAGCACCGCGCCCATCACCGAGACGCCCACCGCGCCGCCCAGGGAGCGGAAGAAGGTGACCGTGGAGCTGGCGGTGCCGAGGTCGGCGACGGAGACCTGGTTCTGCGTGGCCAGCACCAGGTTCTGCATCATCATGCCGATGCCGAGGCCCAGCAGCGCCATGAAGAGCGCGACCCGCCAGTACGGGGTGTCGTGGCGCATGGTGCCCAGCAGCCCGATCCCCGCCGTGACCAGGACCGCGCCCGTCACCAGCCACGCCTTCCAGCGCCCGGTGCGGGTGATGATCAGGCCAGAGGCGGTGGAGGACAGGAAGAGGCCCGCGATCATCGGGATGGTCATGACGCCGGACATGGTCGGGGACTGGCCGCGCGCGAGCTGGAAGTACTGGCTGAGGAAGACCGTCGCGCCGAACATCGCGATGCCGACGAACATGGACGCCAGCGCGGTGAGCGTGATCGTCCGGTTGCGGAACAGCCGCAGCGGGATGATCGGTTCGGGCGCCCTGGACTCCACGGCGACGAAGGCCAGGGCCAGCAGCACCGAGCCGCTGGTCATGACGGCCGTCTGCCAGGACAGCCACGGGTAGTTCTTCCCGGCCAGCGTGACCCAGATGAGCAGCAGCGAGACGGCCGCGCTGATCAGCACCGCGCCCCGCCAGTCGACCTTCACGCCCTCGCGGCGCACCACGGGCAGCCGCAGCGTCTTCTGGAGGACGATCAGCGCGATGACCGCGAAGGGCACGCCGACGTAGAAGCACCAGCGCCAGCCGAGCCCCGGGGTGTCGGTGAGGATGCCGCCCAGCAGCGGCCCGCCGACCGTCGCCACGGCGAAGGTGGCCCCGAAGTAGCCGCTGTAGCGACCGCGTTCGCGCGGGGAGACCATCGCGGCCAGGATCGTCTGGGCGAGTGCCACCAGGCCGCCCATGCCGAGGCCCTGCACGGCGCGGAAGGCGATCAGCGTCCCCGTGGACTGCGACAGTCCGGCGCCCGCCGAGGCCAGCACGAAGACGACGATGGCGGTCTGGACGAGCGCCTTCTTGCTGACGAGGTCGGCGAGCTTGCCCCACAGCGGGGTGGAGGCGGTCATGGTCAGCAGGGAGGCCGTGACGACCCAGGTGTAGGCGCTCTGACCGCCACCGAGGTCGGAGACGATCTGCGGCAGCGCGTTGGAGACCACCGTGGACGACAGGATGGCGACGAACATGCCGAGCAGCAGCCCGGACAGCGCCTCCATGATCTGCCGGTGGGTCATCGTGGGCGCACCGGTGGGGCCGGGCGCCCCGGGCACCCGGCCGCCGGTGCCCGCGCCCCTGGGTATCTCCGCGTGGGCCGTATCCGTCGGCGCCGCCATACACGTCCTCCATAGTTCGTTGCTCTAAGCAACTGTAGGGGCGGAGGCCGGACCGGTCCAAGCGGAAACCGGGGCACGTGAGGCAAACAATCCTTAAAGCTCCCGGGCGTGGAACGCGGGCCGCCGGTTCGCTAAGGTCACGCGTATGGCACACCACCCCCAAGCGCCGCAGGGCCCCGAGGGCCAGCACGACCCGGCGGGCAGCACCCAGATGTTCCGCGCCTTCGTCGACGAGGGCGCGCCCGAGCGTCCCGCCGCCCCGGCCGCGGCCGCCAAGGGCCCGCGCGTCGGGCTGATCGCAGGCGTCGTCGTGGCCGTCCTGGTCATCGCGGCCGTCGCCTGGCTCGCCTTCTGACCCGCCCGGCACCCGCCGCTCCGGAGCCCGGTGCTCCGGAGCCCGCAGCTTCCTGAGCCCGGCGCCACGGCACCGCCTTGCCCGGCGTGCGGAGACGCCCGGGTGCGGGTGACGCTGGTGCGCGGTGACGCCCGGCTGCGGTGACGCCCGCGTCTGGGCGTCACCGCGCCGCCTCACTCCTCGGAGATCAGCCCGTCGCGGAGCTGGGCCAGGGTGCGGGTCAGCAGCCGCGAGACGTGCATCTGCGAGATGCCGACCTCCTCGCCGATCTGCGACTGCGTCATGTTGGCGAAGAACCGCAGCATGATGATCTGCCGCTCGCGCGCGGGCAGCCGCGCCAGCAGCGGCTTGAGCGACTCCCGGTACTCCACGCCCTCCAGGGCGGTGTCCTCGTAGCCGAGGCGGTCCGCGAGCGAACCCTCGCCGCCGTCCTCCTCCAGCGACGGGGAGTCCAGCGAGCTGGCGGTGTAGGCGTTGCCGACCGCGAGCCCGTCCACCACGTCCTCCTCGGAGACCCCGAGGCAGACGGCCAGCTCGGCCACGGTGGGGGAGCGGTCGAGCTGCTGCGACAGCTCGTCGCTGGCCTTCGTGAGCGCCAGCCGCAGCTCCTGGAGCCGCCGCGGCACGCGCACCGACCAGGAGGTGTCCCGGAAGAAGCGCTTGATCTCGCCGACGACGGTCGGCATCGCGAACGTGGGGAACTCCACGCCGCGTTCGCAGTCGAAGCGGTCGATGGCCTTGATGAGGCCGATCGTGCCGACCTGGACGATGTCCTCCATCGGCTCGTTGCGGCTGCGGAAGCGGGCTGCCGCGTAACGCACCAGCGGCAGGTTCAGCTCGATCAGGGTGTCCCGGACGTAGGCCCGCTCCGGGCTGTCCTGCGCGAGCGCCGCCAGCCGCAGGAACAGGGAGCGGGACAGGGTCCGGGTGTCGAGCGCGGTGACGTCCGGCGGAAGCCCGGCGTCGCCGGGTGCCTCGGCCGACGTGCCGGCCTCGGCGTCAGTGCCGATGACGTCGGTGAGCACCTTGGAGCTGCCCAGTTCTACGGACATGCCACCCCCTTGAGGTCGCGGACGGGTCGCAGCGGCCCCCTCGCAGGCGAGGGTGCACCCCCAGCTCAATACCGGCGGCACGGCCACGGCAAACGCGGTTCTTGCAGAATGTCACAAGTCAGCAACACGACGTAGCGCCATGTCGATAAAACAGCACAGCTCCATGTGTGCGCAACCCGGTCGTGTGTCGCTCGAACTGATTAGGCGTCGATGGTGTTTGCGGCACGCAGACGGGCGAAGCTCCGCGACAGCAAACGGGACACGTGCATCTGCGACACCCCCAGCTCCGCACTGATCTGGGACTGCGTCAGGTTCCCGTAGTACCGCAGGAGCAGAATCCGCTGCTCACGCTCGGGCAACTGCACGAGCAGGTGGCGCACGAGATCGCGGTGCTCGACCCCGGCCAGCGCCGGGTCCTCGTAGCCGAGCCGGTCGATGAGCCCGGGCATCCCGTCGTCCCGCTCCTGCGCGGCCTCCAGGGACGTCGCCCGGTAGGCGCGGCCCGCCTCCATGCAGGCCAGCACCTCCTCCTCGCCGACACCGAGCCGCCCCGCGATCTCCGCCGTGGTCGGATTGCGCCCGTACAGCACGGTCAGGTCCTCGCCCGCCGCGCTCACCTGCGCCCACATCTCGTGCAGCCGCCGCGGGACGTGGACGGTGCGCACGTTGTCCCGGAAGTACCGGCGGATCTCCCCGATGATCGTGGGCATGGCGAAGGTCGGGAACTGCACGCCGCGCTCCGGGTCGAAGCGGTCGATGGCGTTGATCAGGCCGATCGTGCCGACCTGGACGACGTCCTCCATCGGCTCGTTGCGGTGCCGGAAGCGCGCGGCGACGTAGCGCACGAGCGGGATGTTGGCCTCGATCAGCGCGCTGCGGACCCTGCGGTGCTCCGGAGTGCCCGGCGACTGCGCGGCGAGCTGTTCGAAGAGAACCTGGGTCAGCGCCCTCGTCCTCGCGCTGCGGCTCTCGCCGGCCTGAGTCGCCGCCATTCTTCGCACCACCCCTTCACGGTCCCTCTCCCGGCGAAAGCGGTCATAGCATCACAATTTGCCATGACCGTGTGCAAGCACCGGGAAAATCCGTGTTGGTTCAGCGTGCAACCGAACGGCCCTTCGCGGGCGCCGCCCAGAGGGCCGTTCGGACCAGTGTCAGCCGATCAGCTCGGTCATGAAGTCGCCCACGCCGCCCGCGGCGTCGCTGACCCCCTGGAAGCCCACCCCCACCAGCTCGGCGGCCCGCTCGGGCGACGTCACGATCGTGTACAGCACGAAGACGACGAGGATGGTCGTCAGGACCTTCTTTATCTGCACGTGCCGCCCCTCCAGCGTCCCCGCTGCGCCGCCTCCCCTGCACGCAGTCGCGCGAGTCTAACGCCCACGCCGAAGGGCCGGACCTGTCGGTCCGGCCCTTCGGCGATCACAGCGGTAGCGGTGGGATTTGAACCCACGGAGGAGTTGCCCCCTCACTCGCTTTCGAGGCGAGCTCCTTCGGCCGCTCGGACACGCTACCGGGACGGAGTTTAGCCCACCCCCCGCCGCGGACCGAAATCGGTGTCCGGGCGGCCGCGGAAGAAGTCCGTCAGGAGGGCGCCGCACTCCGCCGCCAGGACGCCGGGGACGACCTCGGGGCGGTGGTTGAGGCGGCGGTCGCGGACGACGTCCCACAGGGAGCCGGCGGCACCCGCCTTCGGGTCGCGGGCGCCGTAGACGACGCGGTCCACCCGGGCCAGCACGAGCGCGCCCGCGCACATCGTGCACGGCTCCAGGGTCACGACGAGGGTGCAGCCGCCCAGGCGCCACGCGCCGCGCGTCCCGGCGGCGGCGCGCAGCGCCAGGACCTCCGCGTGGGCGGTCGGGTCCCCGGTGGCCTCGCGCTCGTTGCGGCCCCGGCCCAGCACCGACCCGTCCGGGCCCAGCACCACCGCGCCCACCGGCACGTCACCGGTGTCCGGGGCGCGGGCGGCCTCGGACAGGGCGGTCCGCATGGCGGGGCGCCAGGGGCCCCGGAGCGGGTCCTGCGGCGGGTCACGGTGCGGGGGCGGGGGCGGGACGGGGGTGCTGGGCGCCATGCGGTCCAGTGTCGCCGCTCAGGCGCCGGTCACCGGACCGCCTCCAGCAGTTCCGCGCAGCCGAGCGCGTCCGCGATCTCCCCGAGCGCGTCGTCGGCGGACAGGGACAGCACCTCCTTCTCCTCGACCCCGATGTCGGCCAGCAGCTCCGCGTCGCCGACCGGCCCCTCCGGGACGGCGTCGGAGCCCGGCCCCGGCTCGTCGCCGTCCGGGGCCGGCTCCCCGTCCTCGGTGCCGTCGAGGTCGGTGAGGCTGTCGAGGTCGTCCGCGGCCTTCGGCTCCCGCCCGAGGAGTTCGTCGGTGAGCAGGATCTCCCCGTACGCGCTGCGCTGCGCCGCCGCGGCGCTGGAGACGAAGATCCGGGGGTCCTCCTCACCGTCCACCCGGACGATGCCGAACCAGGCGCCTTCCTGTTCGATGCAGACCAGGACCGTGTCGTCGTCGGCCGACGCCTCGCGGGCGAGGTCGGCCAGATCGGCCAGGGTCTCCACGTCGTCGAGGTCCGTGTCGCTCGCTACCCAACCCTCTTCGGTACGAGCGAGCAGTGCGGCGAAGTACACCGTGACTCTCCCACTGGTTTCCGGTGTTCCCGAGTGCTCAAGTGGGGCGGCGCCCCGCTCACTCGGAATCGTGACAGAAACCAGGGCTCCTGGAGGAGTCTTCGGGCGTGCGTCGGGCAGGTGTTTGTCGGTCGTCCGTCCGCTCGCCCCGGGCGGCGGGGCCGCGGACGGCGGCGGTCTCACCAGCGGAACGTGCGCATCCGCATCTGCTCGCGCATCCGGGCGGCCCGCGCCCTGCGGGGCTTGACCCGGTCGCGCAGGGCCTTCGCCTCGCTCAGCTCGCGCAGGAACAGGGCCCGCCTGCGCAGCCGTTCCGGGTCGGGGGCGCTCTCGTAGGGAGCCGGTTCCGGGTGGTTCCGCTCGACATGGCCGTGCCGTGCGGCGCCGCGCTGAGCGGCACCCCGGTGGACGGCACCCCGGGAACGGGACCTGGCGTCGTACTGCGCGTCGTACTGCGCTTCGGACATTTCGGCCTCACCTCCGCGTATGCCATCACTTTCCCCGGAACACCTGTTTCATGCCACCGGTAGGGTCGGGGGCATGCGGACCCACGTCGTCGACCACCCGCTGGTGGCGCACAAACTGACCACCCTGCGCGACCAGCGCACCGATTCGCCCACCTTCCGGCGCCTCGCCGACGAGCTGGTGACCCTGCTCGCGTACGAGGCCACCCGGGACGTGCGCACCGAGCAGGTCGACATCGCCACGCCCGTCACGCGCACGACCGGAGTGCGGCTGTCCCGGCCGCGCCCGCTGGTCGTGCCGATCCTGCGCGCGGGGCTCGGCATGCTGGACGGCATGGTGCGGCTCCTGCCGACGGCCGAGGTCGGCTTCCTGGGCATGATCCGCGACGAGGAGACCCTCCAGGCGTCCACGTACGCCACGCGCATGCCCGAGGAGCTGTCCGGGCGGCAGGTCTACGTGCTGGACCCGATGCTGGCCACCGGCGGCACGCTGGTCGCCGCGATCCGGGAGCTGATCGCGCGCGGCGCCGACGACGTGACCGCGCTGTGCCTGCTCGCCGCCCCCGAGGGCGTGGACCTCATGGAGCGCGAACTGGCCGGCACCCCGGTGACGGTCGTGACCGCCGCCGTGGACGAGCGCCTGAACGAGAACGGCTACATCGTGCCGGGTCTGGGCGACGCCGGTGACCGGATGTACGGCACGGCGGGCTGACCCGGCCTCAGAAACGGCCCCGGCCGCGGGGCCGCACCCGCCGGTGCGTCCCGGTGCGTCCGGCGGCACCGGCCGCCCGACGGGCCCGGAGTCAGCAGCCGGACGGGCTCGGGCTCGGCGAGGGGCTGGCCAGCGCCGTCAGCGTGCGGGCCGCCGCCTGCGGTCGGGCCAGCGCCCGGTAGGCGTCCCCGAGGACGAGGTCCACGCTCTCGGCCGCCTCGCCCCGGCGTGCGGCGTCCGTGCGCGGCTCCGCGTCCGCCAGGTGGGCGCCGAGCAGCGCGAGGGTGCCGGACTCCGCCAGTTCGGGGGCGGCGACGAGCAGGCCCGCCGCGCGGACCTTCCCGTCCAGCTCCGGCGGCGCGTTCTCGACGGCGCCGATGGTGAAGCCGCGCTCGCCCAGCTCGTCGGCCGTCTTCCTGGCCAGGCCGGTGCGCTGGGTGGCGTTGTAGACGTTGACGGTGACGGCCGCCGGTTCCGGCGGCCGGACCGGCTCGGCCTGCTGCCCGGAGACCGGCCGCTGCTCCGGCCCGGCGGTGCAGGGCGCCGTGTGCGCCGCCGTGGTGACGGACTCCCCCCGGCCGGAGAGGAGCTGGACCGCCCCGAAGGACAGCAGGCCGAGCGCCGTGATGGCGCCGACGGCGCCCAGCACCATCCGGCGGCGGCCGCGACGCGGCCGCATGCGCGGGTAGCGGTCACCCGTGATGCGGTACTTGCCGCCCATGCCGGGGGGCGTCAGCATGCTCATGAGCGCAGGGTATCGCCGTCACACCGATGTGCGTACTGGCTGATGAGCTGAGAGGTGCGGGGCGGTCCCCGAAAGGATCACAACGCTGCGGAAAAGGGACCGGCGGACGGCGGGACGCGCGTCCGGCGGCTCCCGGGACCGGCGGCGGGAGGGCCGTCAGCCCAGCTCCAGCACCCGGGCGTGCAGCACCTGGCGCTGCTGGAGCGCCGCCCGCACGGCCCGGTGCAGCCCGTCCTCCAGGTAGAGGTCGCCCTGCCACTTCACGACGTGCGCGAACAGGTCGCCGTAGAACGTCGAGTCCTCCGCGAGGAGCGTCTCCAGGTCGAGCTGCCCCTTGGTGGTGACGAGCTGGTCGAGGCGGACCGGACGCGGGGCGACGTCCGCCCACTGGCGGGTGCTGTCCCTGCCGTGGTCCGGGTACGGCCGGCCGTTTCCGATGCGCTTGAAGATCACACGGAAAGCCTACCGGGCGCGCGGCGCGCGGCGCAGCTTTCGCCGGGGCGCGTGCGGGCGCCCGCACGCGCCCCGGGTCCGCGCGCACCCACCCGCCGGGCGCCGGACCGGGAACCGGCCCGGCGCCCGGCGGGCAACCGGTGAGGGAAAGGGGCTACTCCGTCGCGCCGCCGTGGCCGTGGTCGTGACCGCCGTCGGTGTCGGCGCCCGCGCCGGAGGGCACGAACGGCACCTCGTCCCACAGCGAGGAGGTGTTCCAGGCGTAGCGGCCGACCGCGTCCGCGATCACCCGTACGTTGACGTCCAGCGCCTTCTTGCTGACGTTGCGGATGTCGTCGCACGCCTGGTGGTAGCAGGCGTCGTACGCCGTCCCGGCCTCGCCGCCCCACAGGGCGACCTGCTCCGGCGTCTTCACGCCCTCCGCGCCGGTGAAGGTGCCGCCCGAGGGGATGCCGACGGCGATGAAGGGGCCGTAGTCCGAGCGCCCGGAGAAGTCCGTGCCGCGCGGCTCCTCGCCCCGCGAGCGGATGAACTCGCTGATCCCGTGCTCGATCTGCGCCGAGCCCTCCGGGCCCGGGCCCTCGCCCACGCCGTCGGAGTCGTCGCCGTCGTAGACGAACAGGCCGTAGTTGGGCGAGGCGATCATGTCGAAGTTGAGGTAGAGCGCGATGCGCTCCCGCTCGGCCTCGGACAGCTCGCCCACGTAGTGCTCGGCGCCCAGCAGTCCGAGTTCCTCGGCGCTCCACAGCGCGAAGCGCACCTTGTTGGCCGGCTGCTTCGGGTGGCCCCGGTGCCACTGCTTGGTGGCCTTGGCGTACTGGAGGGCCGTCTCCAGCACCCCGGCGGAACCGGAGGCGTTGTCGTTGATGCCCGGCCCGTCCGCGACGGAGTCGAGGTGGGCGCCGACCATCACCACGTTGTCCGGGTCGCCCCCGCGCGTCTCGGCGATGACATTGGACGTGGTGCGCTCCTCCTGGAACTCGATGACCTCCAGGTTGACGGTCACCTCCCCGGCCGCCACCGCCGCCGACAGCGCCTGGCCGTCCGCCTGGGAGAGGCCGGCGGTGGGGATGACGCCGACGTCAGGGTCGCCGAGCGTGCCGTTCAGCTCCCCCTCGGTGTTGTTGTAGACGACGGCGCCGATCGCGCCCGCCTCGGCCGCCGCCGTCTGCTTCTCGGCGAACGCGCAGCCGCCGCGCTGGATGAGGGCGATGCGGCCGGTGAAGTCGCCGGAGGCGTAGTCGTCGGCGGTGCAGCCGGTGGTGGCGTCCTCGTCCACCGGGACCTCGGTGACGGCCGCCTCGATGCCGCCCTCGGGCGTGCTCGGGGTGTACGTCATGAGCCGCAGCGGGATCTCGCGCCGCTCGGGTGTGAGCTGCGTCAGGTTCTCGGCGACGGTCTCGCGGTAGGTGAAGTCGAAGTCCTGGTACGTCACCTTGTACCCGGCCGCGCGGAGCAGCAGGCCCGCGTACCGGGCGGACAGGTCGTAGCCGCGCGAGCCGGCGGCGCGGTTGCCGTCGTTCGCGTCGGCGATGGCCTGGAAGACCCGCATGTGGCGCAGGGCGCCGTCGCCGGTGGTCCGCTGCACGAGGTGCCGGGCCAGCTTCTCCCCGCGGTCCGCCGGGTCCTGCTTGGCGGCGGCGGGGGCGGTCCCGGCGGCGAGCAGCAGGGGCGTGGCCACGGCCGTCGCGGCGAGCGCGGCGACGGTACGGCGTCTGGTACTGGTGGGTGAACGGTGCACTGACGGTCCTTCCGATGGGTTCGGCAGGGGCGGCCGGGCAGGTCCGGGCGCGAGCGGACCGCGGCGGTCCGCGCGGGCCCGGGGGACGTGCGGGTCGAACGGGCCGGGCTGCGACCGCTGTTCGACGTGGGACGTGCCGTGTCCGGGTTGCGGACGCGTCGCAGGGCAACCTAACGCCCTCGCGGCCAAGTGGGAACAGGTGTCGCAGTGTTCACTCGTGCGGGGCTGGCGGGCGCTCCGAGGTGTGCAAGGGGCCCGGTCACGGGACGTCGGCGAGCACCTCCCGCGCCGCCCGCGCCCCGGAGGCCAGGGCGCCCTGCACCGGGCCCGTGGCCCGGTGGTCGCCGCAGACGTACCGGCCGGGGCCGACGCGCGTCGTGCGGCTCAGCGGCCGGGGCGGCACCATGACGGGCAGCGCCTCGGAAACCGTGCGCGACGCCACGTGCTCCCAGCCGCCGGTGTCCGTGCCGTGGACGTCGGCCAGCGCGGCGCGCACCGCGCTCGGTCTGCACGAGCACGCCGGGGGTGAAGGGCCGCAGCCGCAGGGCGCGCAGGTGCAGGCGCCGTCTGACCTGCGGGTGGGAGGTGTTGGACACCTGGAAGCCGTCATCGAGCAGGAAGCCGCGGTGCCGGTCGGTGCGCATGCGCCCGCCGGCCCGGTCGGCGGCCTCCAGCACGCGCACGGCGCGGTCCACTGCGCCCAGGTGCGCCGCGCCCAGGTGCGCCGCGCGGCTGTCCGGCGGGCCGGACGCGCCGGGCGTACCGGTCCGGTCGGGTTCGCGCGGCGCCCCGGGTGCGCTCGTTCGGTCCGGCTCACTCGGCACGGGCGGCACTTCCTTCCTCGGGAGTCCGGCGAAATTTCCTGTCAGTCACTTCATCTGACGATACGTCCGGGGATGCGCGGTACACGTCCGCCGCGCGCGGGGTGTCGCGCCCGGCCCCCGCGCGGCGGACCGGGGCGGACCGCCGGGGCCGCACGGGGGAGGCCCCCCGGGGGCATGTCCCGGTAAGGAACAGCCGGGAAGGGCCCCGGGGACGGGGCGGGGAGCCCGGCCGCCGGGGGCTTGGGGCATAGTGGATGCCGATGCCCGCCGAAAGGCGCGGGCCCGCTGGGAAAGGGGGCGGCAGTGCTGGCCACCACACGGTCGTCGTCGCACCTGCTGCTGCTCGCCGTCGCGCCCCCGGCGCGCGGTCCGCAGAAGCCGCCCGTCCTCGCCCGCGGCCTCGGCCACTCCGCACGCGTCCGCAAGGCCGAGGGCCGGGCGACGCGGAACGACGCGGCCGTCCCGTCCGTTGCCCCCAAGACCCCCGCGTCCCCCGGAACCGCCACCGGGCCCGCCAAGGCCACCGCGCCGCCGGCCACCGTCGCCGCGACGGAGCCCGTCGGAGGGAAGGCCGAGCAGCGGCCCACCGCCTGACACCCGCCGCCGCGCAAGCACGGTACCGGCCGCCGGGAGGCCCGGGGCGGCGGCTGCCCCGCGCGTGCCGCCTCCCGCCCCCCGTACCCCGGCGCGTACGCGCGCTCTGACCGAGGAAACTGATCAGTGACTCCACTCGCGCTCGGACCGAGCTGGCTCGACCCCGACTACCTGATCGCCACGTTCGGCCTGCTGGGCATCCTCGCCATCGTCTTCGCGGAGTCCGGCCTGCTGATCGGGTTCTTCCTGCCCGGCGACTCCCTCCTGTTCACCACCGGCCTGCTCGTCGCCACCGACCAGTACCTGCACTACCCGCTGTGGCTCGTGTGCGTCCTGATCGTGATCGCCGCCGTGGCGGGCGACCAGGTCGGTTACCTGTTCGGGCGGAAGGTCGGCCCCGCGCTGTTCCGGCGGCCCGACTCCCGATTCTTCAAACAGGAGAACGTCGCCAAGGCGCACGAGTTCTTCGAGAAGCACGGCCCGAAGTCGCTCGTCCTCGCCCGCTTCGTGCCCATCGTGCGGACGTTCACCCCGATCATCGCGGGCGTCAGCAACATGACGTACCGCACGTTCGTCACCTACAACATCATCGGCGGCGTGCTGTGGGGCGCGGGCGTGACGCTGCTCGGCGCGCTGCTGGGCCAGATCGCCTTCGTCCGCGACAACATCGAGCCGATCCTGATCGGCATCGTGTTCCTGTCCGTCGTCCCCATCATCATCGAGTTCTGGCGGGCCCGGCGGGAGGGCAAGCGCAACGCGGCCCAGGAGGTCGTCGAGGCGCTGTCCGAGGCCGACGGCCCGGCCGCAGGCCGTCCGGCCGCCCCGGCGCCGTCGCCCGCGCCGCGCGGCCGCGGCCGCCACGCCCGCCGCTGACCGTCCGCGGTCGCCGTCAGGCGCACGGCCCGCCCCGTCCCACGGCGTCCGTCCCACGGCGGGGCGGGCCGGCGGCCGCCGCCCCAGCCCGCCGTCGCGCAGGCCCGGAGCCACCCGGCTCCGGGCCTGCGCGCGTCCCGCCCCCGCGCGGGCGGCTGCCGGGCGCGCGGGGGCCTTGCGCCGAATGGCCCGGCCCGGGTCGCCCGGTGCGCGGCAGGGCGGCCACAGTGGACGCGTGGGCAGGCGAGCACGGTGGCGGACGCGGGCGGCGCCCCGGGAGACGGCGGGCGCCCGCCCGCCGGGTGCGTCCGGTCCCGCGCGGGCGTCCGGTCCCGCGCACACGCCCGGCGGACGGGCGTCCGGCGGGCTGGAGGAGCCCGGCGCCGCCCGGCGGATCGCCCTGCTGCTGCCCCCCGCCCTGCTGGCCGCCGCCACCGTCTCGCAGTACGTCTATCCGGCCGACATCGTCTTCGGGGCCGCCTTCGCCGCCGCACCGCTGGTCGCGGCCCCGCTCTACTCCACCCGGGCCACGGCCCTCACCGGGCTGCTCGCCTCCGCGACGTTCATCTGGCTCGTCCACGTGCGCGAGAGCCTCGCCCTGTTCGAGGGGGTGCTCCGGGCGACCACCGTCGCCACCGTGGCCCTCCTGGCCGTGGGACTGAACCGTGTCGTGCGCCGGGGCGCGGCGCAACTGGCCTCCGCCCGCGACGTCGCCGAGGCCGCCCAGGTCGCGCTGCTGCCACCGCCCGAGCGGCGGCTCGGCCCGCTGGAGATCGCCGCCCGCTACCAGGCCGCCCACACCGAGGCCAGCATCGGCGGCGACCTCTACGCGGTGCAGGACACCCCGCACGGCGTACGGCTGCTCGTGGGTGACGTGCGCGGCAAGGGCCTGGACGCGGTCAGCGCCGTCGCCATCGTGCTCGGCGCCTTCCGCGAGGCCGCCGAACGGGAGCCCTCCCTGGAGGCGGTCGCCGTCCGGCTGGACCGTGCCCTGGAACGGGAGGGACGCCGCCGGGAGGGCACGCTCGACGAACGCGAGGGGTTCACCACCGCCGTGCTCGCCGAGGTGTCGGACGACGGTCGGCTCCGCCTGGTCAACCGGGGCCACCCGCCGCCGGTGCTGCTCACAGCGGACGGCGGCGTCCGCCTGCTGGAGCCGCCGTGCCCGGCGCTGCCGCTGGGGCTCGCCGACCTGCCCGCACGGGACGGTGAGGACGCCGTGGCGCACGAGACCGTCTTCCCGCACGACGCCACGCTGCTCATCCACACCGACGGGCTCACGGAGGCCCGCGATCCGCGCGGCGTCTTCTACGACCTGCCCCGGCGGCTCCGGGTAGGCGGCTGGTCGGGTTCCGGCCCGGAGAAGCTGCTGGACGCGCTGCTGGCGGACCTGGCCGCCTACACGGAGGACGGGCCGACCGACGACCTGGCCCTGCTAGCCGTCACCTTCCGTGACGACGCGGAACGCCTCAGATGACAACTTGGCCACGATCTGGCCCGGAAGGGCAACCCTTTCCTCGGGCCGAATGCCCGGGTTCGTCCTCGCGTGCGGCGAACATCCTGGTGGCGGCGGGGTCTTGTTCCCGTCAGGGCTTGGAATATGAGCCCGTCGTCTATTAACGTTCGATAACGCAGCGCGGTCGTCACCGCCGCCACCATGGCGGCACCGTGCGCCTTGGCCGAATCCTGACGGTGCGTCAACGGGCAAACACAGCTGCACCACAACTGCACCAACGCACCGAAGGAACCGGGGAACCACTTCCTTGGGGTGAATCGGGCCTCCGGGCCCGTAGGAGACCTTCCTGCTCCGAACCCGTCAGCTAACCCGGTAGGCGAGAAGGAAGGAAAGGAGAACGCCTCCGTGGCGTCGAGCAGGTCTGCCCCCGAGGTTCCGCACGCCCAGTACGAGGTCTACGGGCCGTCCGCCGGGGACACGTGGAACGAGTGGAACCCCACCGAAGAGACCGTGCGCCCCGTGCGCGGACGCCACCGCGTGGCCAAGCAGCGCTCCGGCATGGCACGCAGCGGCGCCGTCCTCGGCGTCGGCATGGTCGCCGCGATCGGCGCGGGTGGCATGGCCACCGCGCAGGCCAAGACGAAGGCCCCGCTGTCCGTGCCGGACCTGGCCACCCTCGCCGGGGACATACCCGTCGCCGAGGCCCTGCTCGGTGAGGCCGCCGAGGCCGCCCCCGAGCCCGTCGCCGCGCCGCTCACCCAGGCCGCGCTGACCGCCGAGGACACCGCCGCCGGGCAGACCGACGCCGGTGAGGCGCTGCGCGCCCGCATCCTCCAGCAGGCCGACCACCAGCAGTCCGCCGCCGAGCGCGAGGTGCGCGAGGCCGCGGAGGCCGCCGCCGCGTCCGAGGCCGCCGACGCCGCCGCCGAAACGGCCGAGGCCGAGCGGAAGGCGGAGGAGGAGCGCCAGCGCAAGCTGGAGGAGGAGCGCCAGCGCAAGGCGGAGGAGGAGCGGCTGCGCAAGCTCGCCGCCAGCTACACCCTCCCGCTCAGCGGCTACCAGCTGACGTCCAGCTTCGGCGACTCCGGTGCGATGTGGGCCAGCAACCACACCGGCCAGGACTTCGCCGCGCCCACCGGCACCCCGCTGAAGGCCGTCCACACCGGCACCATCAAGGAGGCGGGCTGGGCCGGCTCCTACGGCTACCGCATCGTGCTGGAGCTGGCGGACGGCACCGAGGTCTGGTACTGCCACCTGTCCTCGATGACGCGCACCAGCGGCCAGGTCACCACCGGCGACGTCATCGGACGCGTCGGCTCCACCGGCAACTCCTCCGGGCCGCACCTCCACATGGAGGTCCGCCCCGGCGGCGGCGACCCGGTCGACCCGCTCACCTGGCTGCGGTCCAAGGGCCAGAACATCTGACGCCGACCGGCCGGGGACGCTGCCCGGCCGGTCACCGACCCCGGCGGCCCTGGTGACCCACCCCCCGACACCAGGGCCGTCGGCCTGCCCGCCCCCGCCCCGCGCTCACGCCACCACCCGACGCCCCGCCCCCACCCGGAACGCGCCCCACCTCGGACGCCCGCCGCGCCGGGAGACGTGAGACGAGGAGCCGACCGCCGGCAGCCGTGGAGTCCGCGCGGCGCCCCGGTCTTCCCCGCCCCCGGCCCCGGGCACGCCTTCTCGCCGAGTAGCCTCACAGGTGGACAGCGCCGCGGTCACTGACCGCGTTCCGAGGGCGGCCGACGCACTCGGGAGAGACTTCCGTGCTAAGCCACAGGGGGCTGAAAGCGCTGCATGAGGCGACGGTGGACACGAGGGACCACAGCAGTGTCAGTGGCCGGTGTCACCCTCTGTAACTGTGGACGTAGACCGGCGTCCGCTGGCAAAACCCGCAAGGAGGGTGCATGAGCAGCACGGACTCAACGCTGACCTCAGTGGAGATCTGTGCCGGTGCCGGAGGGCAGGCCGTAGGGCTGCACCAGGCAGGATTCCAGCACCTCGCACTGATCGAGATCGACGGCAGCGCGTGTGACACGCTGAGGCTCAACGTGACCGAGGAAGCCGGCTGGGGGGACTGCGAGATCCTCCAGGAGGATCTCAACCAGTTCGACCCTGCTGTGCTCGGCCTCAAGGAGGGAGAACTGGGCCTGCTCGCTGGCGGGGTGCCCTGCCCCCCGTTCTCCTCGGCTGGCCTGCAACTGGGGGAGAACGACGAGCGAGACCTCTTCCCCGTCATGCTCGACCTCGTGGACTACCTCAAGCCCAGAGCCGTGATGATCGAGAATGTGCGCGGACTTCTTCAGCCTCCCGACAAGTTCCGCAGGTACCGGGACGAGGTCATCCGGCGCAGGCTCACCGAGGCCGGGTACGTGATCTGCGGGTGGGAGGTGATCGAAGCCTGTGACTACGGCGTTCCGCAGCTCAGGCCCCGCGCCATCCTCGTCGCGATGCGTCCTGAGTTCGCCGGGCACTTCTCCTGGCCCGACCCGGGGGACGTCGAGATGGTCACGGTGTACGACGCTCTCCACGAGTCGATGAAGCGGCGCTTCGGTGACTCTCCCGAGGGGCGGAAGGCGTACGACCGCTGGTCCGCCAAGGCACGGGGCGGCATTGCTCCGACTCTGGTCGGCGGGTCGAAGAAACACGGCGGCGCGGACCTGGGGCCGACACGTGCGAAGTCAGCGTGGCGGAAACTCGGTGTGGACGCCATGGGGGTCGCCAACGAGCCACACGAGATGAAGGACCCGGAGCGGGACCTGTATGCCAGGGACCGCGAAGGCGTGCCCATCGGCCCCAAGCTCACTGTGTCGCAAGCCGCACTCGTGCAGGGCTTCCCCGCCGACTGGAAGTTCTCCGGCCGCAAGACCGCTGCTTACCGTCAGGTCGGAAACGCCTTTCCGCCCCCCGTCGCAAGAGCGATCGGACAGCAGATCGCCCTGGCGCTGGAGAAGGGGACGCACACCCCCAGTACGCTGGAGCTCCCGCCGCACCCCGAGGAGCACTGCACGCTATTCGACATTCCCGGGACGACGCTGGGCGCGCGATTCGGTGACCGTGTGCACGATCTGGAGAGCACAGTCGTCCGGTGACTCGTGCTCCCAGAACCTCAGCACGGTCCAGCCCGCCTGAGTGAGCCGCTGGTCGGTGTCCCGGTCGCGTGCCACGTTCTTCGTGATCTTCTCCGACCAGTACCCCGGGTTCGTCCTCGGGGCGACGTAGTGCTCGGGGCAGCCGTGCCAGTAGCAACCGTCGACGAAGACGGCGACTCTGGCCGGACGGAACACGAGGTCCGCGGTCCTCCGGACGCCGGGCAGCGGCCGGGCCGCCACGCGGTAGCGCAGGCCGTGCGCGTGCACGAGCTGCCGGATCACCTTTTCCGGTCTGGTGTCCCGGCTGCGGATGGCCTGCATGTTCCTCCGCCGCGCGGCGGAGGACGCCCAGGAGCCCTCGGGCGGCTCCCAGCCGGCGGCTGCCCCATCAGTGGTTCCCGTCCCCGCCATGGTCACCACTTCACCAGCGGGGCAGCCAGCCCGTCATGGGGAAGGAGGCGCTGCTGTCCGGCGCCCCCGGCCCAGACGATGGGGTGTTCCGCGTTCCTGCCCGTCAGTGCGTCCACTGACGCTTCTCCGCCGGGCTTGCGCTGTCCGAGGTGTGCCGTGGCGAAGGGTGCTGACATGGTGCTGGAGGATAACCGATGCCCCACTTGGCGTGTCGCTCTCACCGCGTGTGCTTGGGCAGCTCGGGCGCCCGCTCCACCGGGGCGTCCGGCTCCGCGCGCACCCAGGATCGTCCGTCCAGCGTGACGTGGGGCTGGTTCCGCTGCTCCTGCGCTGCTTGCACGACCCGCACGCTGACGAACTCGCCTTCGCGCGGTACGGCGATGTTGAGCGCTGCGGCGGCGTCCCGGTGACTCGCGTAGTCTCCGAAGATCAGAATGCCCTCCTGGCGCAGGGCCGTCCGGGCTCCGCCGTTGCCACGCACACGCTTCATGTAGTCCTTCTGCTGGGCGACCGTCCGGACGACGTTGCGGCCTATCCGGCGGTTCTGTGCCCTGCGGAACAGCTCATTGACACGAGCCTGGCCTGAGGACGGGGCGAAGACGGCGGACCGGTCACCCGGATCCATGTGCAGGAGCACGTTCTGCGGCAGCTCGGAGTCCTTCCAGAGCCACCGGATCTCGCTCCGGTGGGCCGCTTTCACCGTCAGCTTGAGGTCCCGGTTGTTGCCGTGGTTCAGCCACTCCCGTCGTATCCGCAGCAGGCCGGCGCTCCAGCGGCTCTTGTAGTCATCCGCCCACAGCAGCAGGCAGACGTGGCCGACCGCCTCGGGCGGGATCATCCAGCCGCCGAACTGCTGGGAGTACTTGCAGTCCACCTCGACACCGGCGATCCGGTAGTCCATGAGAGCGCCGTCAGCGAATCCGAACTCCCGCTGCACGTTGATCTCCACGAGCGTTCCGGCATGCGTCTTCTCGGTCTTGTACAGGGTCTTCCAGTCGTAGCGCCCTGTGACCTCCCCGTTGAGCAGCTGGTCGATGGTGTCCCTCAGGACGGCGCCGAACCTGGTCCCCTCCGGATCGAGCTGACGCAGCTGTGTCTCGACAGCCGCCAGCTCCGGGTCAGGCAGCTGTCCTGCGGCGATCCTGGCAGCCGCGGTGGCGTCGGTGGTGAACAAGGTGGCGTCCTCGGAGCCGTCCTCCGCCATCAGAACCCTCACTTCCCCCTGCGCGCCCCGGCTCGCCCGTGGGCCAGTCCGACGGTAGCCGCTGGTGCTGGTACGGCGTGGGGGAGTCCGGTGTCCGGTGTCAGAGCCGGTTCGTAGCCTGCCCGTGACACCGGATGAAGCAGTGGTTACCCCAAGGGGGAGCGTGTGACTGACTTAGAGGCGGTGCTTCAGCGGTTCTGCACGGCTGGGAGCACGCGGGACACCTATGACTCGTGGCTCCGGGACGAAAGACGGCGCGATGTCGTACCCGTGCTGCGGCGGCACCGGTCACAGGTCGTCTACACGCTGACGCCTGAAGACGTCACACGGGTGTGCGAACGGACAGAGCACGCGCTGGGGACAGTCCAGCGCAGCGCGGGTGAGAGCGTCAGGGGCATTGTCGACTGGCACCCGGCGTTCGCCTTCGCCCACACCTTCCACGTCTGCATGGAACGGACCGGAAGGCTCCCGACGTACGGACAGTTCCGGGACTTCGCCTTGGAAGACGAGCTGGGGCGGCGGATGCTGGGAGACCCGGCCAAGCACAAGCTTGAGGCGGAGCAGCTTAAGGGGGTGCCGCGCGACCAGGCTCGTGCTGCGATGCGCTGGCGCGTGGGGAACGCCTACTACGGTTTCCTGCGGGAGGTCTACACCGTCGTGTCGCTGCGGTCGAGGGGCATCGGTCTGGAAGTGCATCCGGTGGCCGACGCTCTCTTCCGGGCAGACGCGTGGGCGGGCAGGACGGTGCTCAGCCTGCGCGTCGGCAACGCGGAGTTCCGTCGGGGTGACCGGGAGGGACGGAAGGTCAGGACCGAACAGCTGCTGGCCGACGTCCGTCCCGCGCTGCACTTCCTCCCCATCGAGCTGGGCGCCGCCACCACGTACGGCAGGGTCCACCTGCCGTCCCGGGACCATCTCGAAGCAGCGCTGCGGCAGATCCGGCAGGCCGGACAGCTCTCGGCGGAGGGTCCGGCAGGCTAGCGCCGGACACCCGGATGCTGTGCGGGAAACGGATAGGGGTAGTGCGGGTGGGGGCGGTGGGGGGTGGCGGCGGTGGTGGGCGGGCTGGCCAGGGGGCGGCGGGTCAGCAGGTGGTAGAGCAGTTCCTGCTCGCGGGCCGCGAAGTCCGGAGCAGGTGCGCCGCGTTCGGCGCGGGCCCGCAGCAGGGCCAGGGACGTGGCCGCCGCGTGGTACTCGGAGACGGCCTGGGCGCCGGGTTTGCCGTGGGTGCGGCGGGCGAGGGCGCGGGCCTGGGAGCGGGCGTGCATGGAGCCGAGCGTCCAGGGCTCGGCGGCGTTGATCCAGCCCTGCGCGGCGTACGCGTGCAGGGTGTCGCGGACCGTGCGCAGCTCCTTCTGGCGGGACCACACCGCCAGCCAGATCAGGGTGGCCAGCACGGGGACCATGAACAGGGCGTAGACGAGCAGGAAGTGCAGGCCCCGCTGGGAGGCCGACCCGTTCCACAGGGCGTGCAGCACCATGGACGTGAGCAGGCCGAGCAGGGGCAGGGCGACGCGCAGGACCCGGCGGCGCGGTGGGAGCGCGGCGGCGATGCCGAAGCCGATGCCCGTCAGCGCGGTGAACAGCGGGTGCGCGAACGGCGACATCACGATCCGCGCGAAGAACGTCTGGGCGGTCGTGGCGACGCCGTCGGACAGGATCTGGTCGTCGGCGTAGGCGGTGCCCAGGTAGAGGATGTTCTCGGTGAACGCGAAGCCCGCGGCGGTGACGCCCGCGGTGACGATGCCGTCCACCACGCCGCTGAAGAAGCGGCGGCGGTGGAGGAACAGGAGCAGCACGGCGGCCGCCTTCGCCAGCTCCTCGACGACGGGGGCGACGAAGGTGGCGCCCACCAGGTCGATGTCGCCGTTCGCGACGACGCTCGTGACCAGCCACTCCGCCGTGAAGCCGTTGGCGATGACCGCCACCAGGGTCGCCGCGCACGCCCCCCAGGCGAACGCGAAGGCGATGGCCCGCCACGGGGACGGTTCGACGCTGTCCACCCAGCGGAACGCGGCGATGAGGAGCGGCACGGGCAGGACGGACAGGGCGAGGCCGATGAGGAAGCCCTCGGTGCCGGTCTGCTCGCGGACGATCGCCAGGATCGTCAGGCCGCACAGCGCGAGCAGGATGCCGATGGCGACGGCCCGCAGGGTGCGGCTGTGCCACCACGGCGCCCGGCGCGGCGCGTAGCGCCACTCCGCGGGCGGCACCGGCATCGCGGGGGGTGCCGGTGACCCGGCCGGGGCCGGTGGCGCGGCGGGGGCCGTCGGTGGGAGCGCGGGGACCTCCCCGGGGGCTTGTGGGCGCACTCGTTGAACCCTAATTCACCACGGCGGACGCGGAAGGGCGATTTCCGCCGCCCTCAGCCGGCGACTCGGCGGAAGAGCAGGTCGCGCACGGTGTGGCCCTTGTCCAGGCCCTGCCCCTCGAAGCGGGTCAGCGGCCGCACGGCGGGCCGGGGCGCGAAGCCGCCGTCCGGCTGGGTGTTCTCGAACGCCGGGTGGGCGGTGAGGACGGCGAGCATCTGCTCGGCGTAGGGCTCCCAGTCCGTGGCGCAGTGCACCAGGGCGCCCGGGGCGAGCGGGACGGCGGCCAGGTCGAGGAAGGCCGGCTGGAGGATGCGGCGCTTGTGGTGCCGCTTCTTCGGCCAGGGGTCGGGGAAGTAGAGGCGCAGCCCGGCCAGGGACGCCGCGGGGAGCATCTTCTCCAGGAGGATGACCGCGTCCCCGTTGGCGACGCGCACGTTGGTGAGGCCGTGCTGTTCCGCCAGCCGCAGCAGGTTGCCCTGGCCGGGGGTGTGGACGTCCACGGCGAGGAGCGCGGTGCCCGGTTCGGCCGCGGCCATCCGCGCCGTCGCCTCGCCCATGCCGAACCCGACCTCCAGCACCACCGGGGCGTCCGGGGGGAGGGTGTCGAACAGGGCGGGCAGGTCCAGGACGCGCAGGCCGTCCACGTCCAGGCCCCAGGCGGGCCACAGCCGCTCCAGGGCGTCGCGCTGCGCCTGGGTGACCCGGCTGCGGCGGGGCTGGAAGCTGCGGATGCGCCGGTCGTGGTGGGAGCCGGCCGGGTCGGCCGCCGGCCCGGCGCCTGGCGGGAACATCGGCCGCCGGGGGCCGTCGGGCGGGGACGGGGGAGGGGAGGCCGGGCGCTCCCCGGGCACGTTCTCGGACACAGTGCCGCGATGTTACCGGCCGAGGCCGGCCAGGACGCGTCCGGCGATCTCCCGGCCGATGGGCAGGGCGGCCGTGGCGGCGGGGGAGGGCGCGTTCAGCACGTGCACGGTGTGCGGCGCCTCGGTGATGAGGAAGTCGTCCACCAGCGTCCCGTCGCGCAGCACCGCCTGGGCCCGCACCCCGGCCGGGGCCGGCCGCAGGTCCCTTGGGGTGACGGCGGGCAGCAGCCGGCGGACGGCGTCGGTGAACGCCCGCTTCGACACCGAGCGGTGCAGCTCGCCCGCGCCGTACCGCCAGTGCCGGCCGGCGATGCGCCACGCACCGGGCCAGGCCAGGGTGGCGGACAGCTCCCGGGGGCGCACCGTCCGCCAGCCGTAGCCCTCGCGGGCCGCCGCGGGGACGGCGTTGGGGCCGATGTGCACGCTGCCGTCGATGCCGCGGGTCAGGTGGACGCCGAGGAAGGGGAAGGCGGGCTCCGGCACCGGGTACACCAGGCCCCGCACCAGGTGCGCGCGGTGCGGGGCCAGCGTGTAGTACTCCCCGCGGAAGGGGACGATCCGGGCCGGCGGCTCGTCCCCGGCGAGCCGGGCCACCTCGTCGGAGCGCAGGCCCGCGCAGTTGACCAGGGCGCGGGCGCGCAGGACGGTGCCGGTGCCGGTGCGGACGGCGACGCCCCGCCCCGCCCTGCGGTCGACGGCGGTGACGCGCTCGCCGCACAGCACCCGCGCGCCGGCGTCGCAGGCGAGCCGGGCGAGCGTGCGGGTGACGGCGGAGTAGTCGCAGACGCCGGTCGTCGCCACGTGGATCGCCGCTTGGCCCGCCACGTGCGGCTCCAGGGCGGCGAGCTGGGCGGGGCCGAGCTCGCGCAGCGGAATGCCGTTGTGCCGGCCGCGCTGGGCCAGGGCGTGCAGCCGGGGCAGCTCCGAGCGCTCGGTGGCGACGATGAGCTTCCCCGTCACCTCGTGCGCGATGCCGTGCTCGGCGCAGAACTTCACCGTCTCCGCCGCGCCCTGGGCCGCGAGACGGGCCTTCAGCGAACCCGGCCGGTAGTAGATCCCGCTGTGGATGACACCGCTGTTGCGCCCCGTCTGGTGCCGGGCCACGCCCGCTTCCTTCTCCAGCACCACGACCCGGGTGCCGGGACGGGCGCGGGTGAGCGCGTACGCCGTGGACAGGCCGACGATCCCGCCGCCGACCACCAGCACGTCGCAGTCGTACGGCGGGCGCGGCCCGCCTGGGCCGCCGGGGCTGGGCGGGGAGGAAGGGGCCGTCCGGCCGTCGTTCGAGGGCACCACACCGTCCATCATGGGTGGCGGCACTGACATCGCACAGCGGCGCACCTCACCCGCCGGGTGTCCGGTGCTGGTGCTGGTGCCAGGGCCAGGGCCGGTTGTGCCGGTGCCGTGCGGTGGCCGTCCGGCCCGCCGTGCCTCACGCGGGTGCCGCCAGTAACGGGCGGGCGCGCTCGCGGAACTCCACCACGCGCGGGTTGTCCCCGTACGGTTCCATGCGGTGCAGCAGGTCGCGGACGTACTCGGTGGTGCGGGCGGACGATATGCGGCCCGCCACCTCCACCGCCCGCGTCCCGACGGCGCACGCCGCGTCCAGGTTGCCCGACTCCAGCTCGGCCACCGCCGAGACGAGCAGCCGCAGCCCGTGCGAGCGCACGAACTCCTCGGTGGGCCTGGACAGCGCCTGCTCGGTGAAGCGGCGCACCTGGCGCGGGGCGCGCAGGTCCCGGTAGCACTCGGCGGCGTCGGCGGCGAGGCGGTCGTAGGAGTAGAAGTCGAGCCAGGACGGGTCCGCGTCACCGTCCCGGGAGCGCTCCAGCCAGCTCTCGGCCGCCGCGAGCGCCGCCCCGCAGGCCGGTGCGTCGTCGGCCTTGGCGTGCGCGCGGGCCTCCACGAGGTGGAAGAAGCTCATGACGCGGGCCGTGGCCACCGAGCGGTTCCGTTCGAGGGCCGCCTGCGCGAGGTCCACGCCCTCGTCGGCGAAGCCGCGGTAGGTGGCCTGGAGCGACATGGACGCCAGCACGTAGCCGCCCAGCGGCACGTCGGCCGCGGCGCGGGCCAGCCGGAGGGCCTGGATGTAGTAGCGCTGGGCGGCTTCCTGCTGGCCGGTGTCGAACGCCATCCACCCGGCGAGCCGGGTCAGTTCGGCCGTCGCGCCGAAGAGGGCGCGCCCGACCTCGTCCGAGTACGCGCCGAGCAGCAGCGGGGTGGCGTCCACGCGCAGGCACTCCGGCACCATGGACGAACGCCAGTCACCGCCGCCGTACTTGGAATCCCAGCGCCGGGACTCCTCGGCGGCCTCGCGGAGCTTGGCGACGTCGCTGTGGCCGACCCGCACGGGTGCGGACGCGGACAGTCCGTAGACCCGGGTGCCCTGCGCGTCGGCGCGGACGTCCCTGGCGACCGAGCTGTCGGCCGGACTGATCAGCCAGCGGGAGGCGGGCGTTGCATAGGCGCTCACCGCGAAGGAGCCCGCCAGGGACTGCCACACGCTGCCGTTCCCACGGCGACCGGCGAGATCCAGCCGGTAGAGATCCGTTGCGGACTTCACAGCCGCACCCACATCGCGCGGGAAGGACAAGCCGATCTCGGGCGCCGGATCGGCGTCCGCGAGGCCGATCTCGTGCAGCGGCACGGGGCGTCCCAGCTTGCTGCCGATCGCGGCCGCGATCAGATGCGGCGCCGCGCCCTGCGGCACCATGCCCTTCGACACCCACCGCGCCACCGACGTCTTGTCGTACCGAAGTGACAAACCGCGCTGCGCTCCCAGGTCGTTGACCCGGCGGGCGAGCCCCGCGTTGCTGATTCCCGCGAGGGCGAGAACGGTCCCGAGCTTCTCGTTCGGTCCGCGTGGCTCCCTGGACATGGCACCCCTGACACAACCGACGCCCGCCCCGCCGCACCCGGAACATGCTCGGGGCATTCGTGAACCCAGAGTAGTTCGCCGCATCCTGACCGTTAAGGGCCCGCTTCCCGGTTGGCGGGATTCCTCCCCGTACACGAGTGCGTTCGTGATATTGCCCGTTGCGCGGGGGGACGTGGGGCGGTGCCGCCGCGCCCGCACCGCACGTGCCCCGGCCGTGTGGCCGTGCGCCCGTCCGTGCGCTCTGTGCGGTGCGTGGCGGAGGCGTTTCGATGGGACTCGCGTGGGTCGGCCCGCTGCACGCGAACCAGTGGGCTGGGGGAATGCCGCCGCCCCAATCCCCGCGGGCGGCGGACAGGTCCGGGAGGAGTCCGTGCCTCCCGGACCTCCACGCGCTCCTGGGCGCAGGGGAGCGCCGCCGCCCGGGCTGTCCCCGCCGCGGTGCGTGTAGCCGGCACGCACGCCGTCGGCTCCGCCGGTCCGTCCGCCGCCAAGTGTCTTTCGATGTAGGCAAGTTGGCCGGATTTCGCTGTTTGAACGCCGCGCGGTGCGGGATCACTCACGCACGAACACGCCCACGCCCCCGTGCCCCGCACACCGCCCGCGCGGCCCGCACGTGGCAGCATGGGGCCAGGCGATTGCCGAAACGGGAGTGACGGGCGAGGAGCGGCGAGCACGCACCCGCGCGGACCGGCACGCGGCCCCAGGGCGCTGCCGTATCCCCGGGGGACCGGACGGTCCCCCGGGCTGCGGACGCGGACCCCGGGGGGCGGGCACGATCCCCGCGGGTTCGGACACGGACCCACGGGCGCACGGGCGCGGATCTCCCACCCCAGGACGGGCACGAGCCCGGTGAGCGACGCCCGGCCCAGGGCGGGCCCGAGGGCGGAAGGCGGCGGCGATGCGGTGGTTGGTGGGGTGGAGCAGCACCGCGGCGGGCCGGGCGCGGTTTCCCGGCGGCCTGTCCGGCCGCACCCTGCACCCCGTGGGCGGGCAGGCGCTGTGGAGCGACCCCGATCCGCTGTGGGCCGTCGGCGACTGGCGGCCCGACGAGATCCGCGTCGTGGACGCCGGCCCCGAGGCCCGCCTCGCCGTGTTCGGCTGCTGCGGAGCCAGCGACGAACAGCTCCGCGTCGGCCTGTCCGCCGCCCGCGGCGGCGCCCTGCGCCACCTGACGGCCTGGCCCGGCTCGTACACCGCCGTCGCCCGCGTCGGCCGCCGCGTCGCCGTCACCACCGACCTGGCCGGTGCCCGGCCCGTCTTCCACACCCCCTTCGCCGGGGGCACCGCCTACGCCACGGCGGCCCTCACCCTCGCGGACCTCGTCGAGGCCCAGCTCGACGTCGGCCACCTCGGCGCTCTGCTCGCCGCGCCCGAGGCACCCGAGGCCCTGGGCGACAGCACCCCCTACACCGGCGTCCACCGGGTCCCGCCCGGACACGCCCTGATCCTGCGCGAGGGCGGCTCCCGCGAGATCGCCAGCTACGAACCGACCGCGCCCACCGTCGTCGCCGCCCTCCCGGCGGACGCCGACACCGCCGTGGCCGGAGTGCGCGACGCCCTCCTCGACGCGGTGCGGGTACGGCTCGCCGCCCCGCGCCACATGCCGGAACCGGACCCGTCCGCCGCGTACGGACCCGGCGTGCCGCACGGCGCCGGAGACGGCGGGCACGGCGGGTACGGCCGGGACGGCGGGTACGGCCACGACGGCGGGTACGGCCGGGACGGGACCGTGTTCGTGCCCGGACAGGCCGGGGAGTACGGCGCCGACGAGGGGCACGGCACGTACGACGGGCGCGACGCGTACGGGCGCGACGCGTACGGACACGGCGCGAACGGGGGCTACGGCGCGTACGGCGGCCCCTCGGGCGACGGCACCGGCCACCCCGCGGGCGGCGGCCACCCGGACGGCCCCGGCTACGGAGCCGACGGACGCGACCCCGGACCCGTCCCGGGCATGGGGCCCGACGCGCGACGGGGACGGCGTGGCAGCCCGGCGCCCGGCGTGGGCGCCGACCTCTCCGGAGGCGCCGCCTCCGCCACCCTCGCCCTGCTCGCCGCCGGGCTGCCCGGCGTGCCCGGCACCATCGTCGGCGCCCCCGGAACGGCCGCGGGCCAGCGCCTCCTCGCCGTCACCCTCAACGACCTGGCCACCGCGGCGGACGCGGACCGGCAGGCGGAACTGGAGCGCGCCCACGCCGTCGCCGAGGACCCGCGGCTCCAGCACGTCGTGGTCGCCGCCGAGGAGGAGGCGCTGCCCTACGCCGAACTGGCCGACCCGGACGCCGTGCCGCTCACCGACGAACCGGGCCCCGCGCTCGTCACCGTGGCCCGCAGCCGGGCGCGGCTCGCCGCGGGCAGCGCCGACCACCTCACCGGCTACGGCGCCCGGCACGTCCTGGACGCCCACCCGGCCCGCCTCGCCGACCTGCTTCTCGACCGCCGCAGGCGGCACCTGCTGCGTCCGGCCGCCGCGCTCGCCATGGCGGAGAACGCCCCGCGCGGCCGCTCCGTGCTCGTGCCGTTCGCCGTCTACCGCGCCGCCCGGCGGCTCGCCCGCACCTCGCAGCGCGACGGCGTCGCAGCCGCCGCCCGGCGGCTGCGCGAGCGGGACTTCACCGCACCGGGCACGGGCGGGGACCCCTACGGCGCGCTGGACGCCTCCCTCGCCGCCCTGGCCTGGTGCCGCCCCGGCCCCGCCGCGCGCTGGCTGACCGGGGAAGCGCTGGCCGAAGTATCGGTTCGTCTGGAGAGCGCGGCGCTGCGGACGGGCACCGGCTACGGAGAACGCCCCGGCGTCCAGCGGGCCCGCGCCGCCCTCGCCCGGCAGGCCGCCGACTACCGGGTGCTCGAACGGGCCGCCGCCGTCCGGGGCCAGCGCCTGCACGCCCCGTTCCTGGACAACCAGGTCGTCCGGGCCGCCCGGGAGCTGCCGGAGGCCCTGCGGGTACGGCCCGGCGCCCGCGCCGCCGTCCTGCGCACCGTGCTCGCCGGGGCCGGAATCCACGCACTGCCGCCCGGATGGGGCGCGACCACGCACGCGGCCCACACCGCCGCCGTCCGGGCCGGACTGCGGACCTACGCCGACGAACTGTCCGGACTCTTCGCCGCCCCGCTGCTCGCCGAAGCCGGACTGGTGGACGCGCGCGTCGTGCGGGGCGCGCTGAGTTCCGCCGTCCAGGGCGACGTGCTGCCGCTGGACGGCATCGCCGAACTGGTCGCCACCGAGCTGTGGCTGCGCCGGCTGTTCCAGCGGCGCGGCACGAGCTGGACGGGTTCCTGCGCCCCGCGCAGCCGTGCCGTCTCCGGCGGGGTGCCGCCCCGTCCGGTCGCGGTCGGACCGGGCGCCCCGGGCGACCTGCCCTGACCTGTCCGGGCCCCCCTTGCCCGGACCCGCCCGGCCCAGGGGCGCCCGGCCCCGGGGCGGGGCGGTGGCCCGGTCAGCGGCAGCGGACCACCGACTCCGCCCAGTCCGCCTGCGCCACGGCGCCGAAGGCGGTGTGCGGCTCCACCACGAGCCGCAGCGTCCGCACCCCGGTCAGCGGTACCGCCACGGGCACCGGCGGCTCCCCACCGCGCACCACGCCGGAGCGCCACAGCTGCCGCCCGTCGCCGAACACCGCGAACCGCACCGCGCCGAGCCCGAGCGTCAGGTCGTCCACCCCGGCGAGCGCCTCGTACGCCACGCACTCACGGTTCAGCTCGATCCGCACGGACGAGGGCGCCTGGACGGTGATGCCGTGCGCGTACGTCCGGCCACCGATCCGCAGCCCCGAGCGCTGCCACACCGGGCTGCTCCCGGCCAGCTGCACGACGGGACCGTCGCCCGCGCCCCGCACGTCCCACGGCAGTGCGGCCACCCGGTACCCGCCGGGCGCCGGCGGCGGCGCCGGGGGGACGGGCGGCTCGGGCACGTCCGGCGCCGGTTCCGGCCCGGCCGTGGGGCTGACCGGTGCCGGGCCCGGCACCGGCGGTGTCGTGGCCGACGGCACGGACCCGGGCTGCGGCACGGACCCGGACGGTGGTTTGGACGCAGGCTGCGGGACGGACGCGGGCGGCGCCGAGGGGGCCGGTTCCCGCCCGGGCCCGGGCTCCGGAGCGGGCACGTCAGACCCGGCAGACGGCTGCGGACGCGCCGGGCCCGCCACCGGCGGCTCCGACGGCGCCGGGCCTCCGGGAGCCGCCGAGGGACGGGCCTGCGGCGGGGCGGGCGCCTCCTCCTGCAAACTCCCGGACAACGCCAGGGCCAGCGCGAGGGCGGCCGCCGCCGCGGTCACCGCGCTCACCGTCACACCGGCCTTCACCGACGCCCCGAGCCCTTCGGCAGCGGCACCCCCCGGCCCGGACCCGCCGGGGATGACGGACCCTCCGGCAGCCGCTCCCGCCGCCGCCCCGGCCGCCCCCGCGACCCCCTTCGCCGCGTAGGACCCGGCGGCCCACCCGATGACCGCCGTCGGCAGCAGCGCCCGCAGCCGAGCGTTGACGTCGCGGAGTTCCCACGCCGCCGTACGGCAGCGGGCGCACTGCTCCAGGTGCTTGCGCAACCCCCGCTCGGCCCGGGCCCGCAGACCGCCCCGGGCGAAGGCGCCGAGCCGGTCCGCGTAACGGGCACAGCCGTCGGCGTCCGTCAGCGACCGGCTGACATGGGCCTGGAGGTACGCCTGCTTCAGCCCCTCCCGGGCGCGGTGCGCCAGCACCGCCGTCGCGTTGGCCGTCAGCCCCAGGAGCGGGGCCACCTCCCGCGGTGACGCCTCCTCCACCGCCGTGTGCCACAGGACCGTCTGCCAGCGTTCCGGCAGTGTGCGGAAGGCCCGCACCACCATGGAGTGCTCGGCGTCGTGTATGGCCCGCACCTCGGCCCCGAAGTCCAGCGTCTCCTCGGCCGCCGCCTCCCGCCCCCCGGCCGCGGCGACGGCGAACGCCGCGAAGTCGTCGACGAGCTGTTCCCGCCGTGCCGTACGGGCCCAGGCCGCCGCCGCGTGCCGCACCGACGTCAGCAGGTAGGCCCGCACCGCCGTCTGCGGGCCCTTTCCGCTCTGTACCGCCTGGAGCGTTCGGACGAAGACCTCGTTGGTGAGGTCGTCGGCGGTGTCCGCGTCCCGGCAGCAGCTCCGGGCGTACCGGCGCACGGCCGGGGCGTGGCGGCGGAAGATCTCGTCGTACGCCCCGGCGTCCCCACTGCGCATGCGGGACACCAGCTCCGTGTCGCTGACGCGCTCCCCGCCGCCCTCGTCCCCGCCGGTCTGCTCCCCGGCGCCCCCTCCCGCGCGCCGCTCCTCCCGGCCGCCGCTCGGCCCGGCGCCGCCGCTGCGCTGTTCCGGGACCGTCTCACGCGCCCCCGGGACCGCGCGCCGCGCGGCGGGCCCGCCCTGATCCGGCACCCGGGCTCCCGGCAGCGGCGGCACCGGCGCCGGTCCCCCGGACACCGGTGCGCGCACTTCCTCCCCCCGGGGGCCGTCAGCCCCAGGCGGCACCCCGCGCCCCTCAACGCCCATGGCGGCAGCCCCCGTAGACCGGTCCCGACGCGACACCGGGTCAGCGTGGCATGCCCGCGTGCGCCGTGCCCGGCCCGTACGGGGCAATCACCCGACCGGGCCAGATGCGTACACCTGAGCTACCGGGGCCACGCGAACGGCCCCGCCCTGCCGGGCGCGCACGGGCGCCACCAAAGGCCCCTGGCCGTCCGCCGCCGTCAGACGCCCGGACGCGAGCGCAGACCTTCCAGCAGGATCTCCAGCAGGCGCTGCGACGCCTGCTCCTGCTGCTTCGCGTCCGGCAGCGAGGGCGCCGCCGTGGCGATGACGAGCAGCACGTCCGCGACCGTCACGTCGGCACGCAGTTCCCCGGCCCGTCCCGCGCGGCCCACGAGCTGACCGACGACCGTCAGCAGTTCCCCGGACGCCCCGCCCTCGGGTATGACCTCGCCGGACGCCGCATCGCCTCCGACCAGCCGCAGTTCCGGCGCACCGGCCGCCACCCCACCGGCCGCGCCCCCGGCGGCGTCGGCGAACCCCGCCGGCTCCGCCACCTCCGCCAGTGCCTGCCCGGGCCGGCGCTGCTGCGGCACGCGCCGCAGCCCGGCGTCCACGTCCGCCCCGGCCGTCCCGTCAGCCTCCGCTTCCCCCGGACCGCCATCGGCGCGCAGTATCTCCGGCGGCAGCAGCCGTCCCGCTCCCGACTCCACCGAGGTGCGCAGGAAACGCTCCAGCGCCGACCACGGCTCGTCCTCCTGCCGCAGGGCCGTCCTGGCCTGCTCGGTGAGGCGAGCCGTCTCCTCCTGTGCTATGCGCTTGACCAGCACGTCCTTGCTGGGGAAGCGGCGGTACACGGTGCCCACCCCCACCCGGGCACGGCGTGCCACGTCCTCCATCGGAGCCCCGTACCCCAGCTCGCCGAAGACCTCGCGGGCCGCACGCAGCACGTGCTCCAGGTTCCGCTGGGCATCGACCCGCAGCGGCGTCGCTCTCCCCGCCGGACCCCCCGCCAGACCGGCGCCGCCCGTTCCCGCCCCGCCCGGCCGCGCCGGACCGGAGTCCTCTGTGCCGATCCCCGCGCCCGAGCCCTCGTCACTCACATCCCCGACCGGGACGACGGCGGTCGCCCCCTGGGCAGCATGTGAATCCTGCGTACCGTGAATGGTCTGCATGCGCATACGTGTTCCCCCCGGCCATGACTGTCTCCCCCCGGAGACTCCCCTCGTGGACGCCGGAGTTCCGGCCATCTCCCCGCCTCACTCCAGCCGTCTACGAACATAGTTGACCCCTGGTCACGTGAGAAGAGCACCCTTCGCGGCGACCCCCGCCCGATCGGAGTACCCCCGCCCCGGTCCGGTCAGCCGCCCCCACACACGCCCGTTCCCGCCCCGCTGACCTGCACTTCTCTCACCCGCGACGCCTCAGCGGGGCGGACGGATGCCTGTCCTGGACCGGTCATACGATTTGGCAGCCCTGTGGACAAACCCGTGTCCGGGGGTGCGTCATGGACGGGTGACGCATGGACAGGGGCCCAAGGTGACGAAGGAACCGGTGCGCGTTCTGGTGGTCGGCGGCGGCTACGTCGGCATGTACACCGCGCTGCGCTTGCAGAAGAGACTGAGGCAGGAGCTGAAGGCGGCGCGCGAAGGGCACGGCGGAGTGGAGATCACCGTCGTCAGCCCCGAGCCCTACATGACCTACCAGCCGTTCCTCCCCGAGGCGGGCGCCGGCTCCATCTCGCCCCGCCACGTCGTCGTCCCGCTGCGCCGGGTGCTGCCGCACTGCCGCATCGTCGTCGGGGAGGCCACGTCCGTCGACCACGCCCGGCGCACCGCGACGGTCGAAACCATCGCCACCGCCGACGAGCGCGGCGGGCCCCTCGACATGCGGTACGACGAACTCGTCCTCGCCCCCGGCTCCGTCTCCCGCACCCTCCCCATCCCGGGCCTCGCCGACTTCGGCATCGGCTTCAAGACCGTCGAGGAGGCCATCGGACTGCGCAACCACGTGCTCGAACAGCTCGACATCGCCTCCTCCACCCGCAACCCCGAGATCCGCGACGCCGCCCTCACCTTCGTCTTCGTCGGCGGCGGCTACGCGGGCGTGGAGGCGCTGGCCGAGCTGGAGGACATGGCCCGCTACGCCTGCCGGTACTACCACAACCTCCGGCCCCAGGACATGAAGTGGGTACTCGTCGAGGCGACCGGCCGCATCCTGCCCGAGGTCGGCGAGGAGATGGGCGGGTACGCCGTCCGGGAACTGCGCGCCCGCAACATCGACGTCCGCCTCGACACCCGCCTGGAGAGCTGCGAGAACCGCGTCGCCGTGCTGAGCAACGGCACCCGCCTGCCGTGCCGCACCCTGGTGTGGACGGCCGGGGTCAAGCCCCACCCCGTCCTCGCCGCCACCGACCTGGCCAGGAACGAGCGGGGACGGCTGCGCTGCGCCGCGACGCTGCGGATCGAGGACGCCGAGCACGCCTGGGCGGCGGGCGACGCCGCCGCCGTCCCGGACCTCACCGCCGAGGAGCCCGGCGCCGAATGCGCCCCCAACGCCCAGCACGCCGTCCGCCAGGCCCGGGTGCTCGCCGACAACGTCGCCGCCACCCTGCACGGCCGACCGCTGACGGAGTACCGCCACGCCTACGCCGGTTCCGTCGCCTCACTCGGTCTCCACAAGGGCGTCGCCCGCGTATACGGTCGCAGGCTCAAGGGTTACCCCGCCTGGTTCATGCACCGCGTCTACCACCTCAGCCGCGTGCCCACGTTCAACCGCAAGGCCCGTGTCCTGGCCGAGTGGACCCTGGCCGGATTCTTCAAGAGGGAGATCGTCTCCCTCGGCTCGCTGGAACACCCCCGGGCGGAGTTCGAGATCGCCGCAGGTGACGGTCACCGCCAGGGCAAGCACTGACGGTGTCGTCGCCGACGGCCACACCGCGCATGTGACGATGGGTGGGTCAACGGCCTCACTGGGTGACCGCCCATGGGCCATCATGGACCGTCGCGGCCCCGCGGCCGACGCCGACCGGCAGCACGCCCCGGAGCAGTACCGAGCCAGCACGCCAGCACAGCATCAGCACGCAGCACAGCACCAGCACAGCAACACCCGCACTCCAGCACCCCGGCGCCGGCGCCCCCGGCACCAGTGCCCCCGCACCAGCAGCACCGATCCCGCGCCCCCGACCCCGACCGCCGACCAAGCGCCCGGTCCCGCGAGCGGCCCGAAACGGTCCGCCACCGGCGCCGTGCGAGCCGAGACCCTGCCCGACCCAGCAGAAACCGGACCTGAACCGCAGTGAACTTCACGCGCTGGAGCGCCCGCCTGCCCGGCACGCAGCGACGTAACGCCGTCGCGCGGGCCGGACGGTCCGCCGACTCCGTGCCCGCCACCGGAGCCGGGGGCCGGGAGGTGCCGCCTGCCCGTGGTGAGCTGACCGACGCGGCGGGCACCGACGCGTCCGGGCACCCGGCGGCGGCCGTCCGCAGCCTCGACGCCCTGTCCGTGGACGACCTGCTCGGCCAGGTCCCCGCACTCGTCGCCCTCGTGCAGGGCCCCGAACACCGCATCGCGTACGTCAACACCGCGTACGCCGGCGTCTTCGGCCCGCGCCGCACCGGCACCCCGGCCCGCGAGTCACTGCCCGAGCTGGTCGAGCTGGGCCTGCTCCCGCTGATGGACCAGGTCCTGCGCAGCGGCAAGCCCCGTACCGTCAAGGCACGGCGCGTCCCCGGACGCACCAGGCACAGCTACTACACGTTCACCTGCACACCGGTCGAACTCTCCGGCGCGTGCGGGCCGGACGGACGCACCGCCCCGGCGCGCGGCACCGGCGCACGCGGCGGCGCCGTCCGGGCCGCCCGGACGGCGCCGCAGGAGCGCGGCGTGCTCGTCTTCGCCGCCGACGTCACCGACCAGGTCGAGGCCGCCGAACGGCTCCGCGCCAGTGAGGCCCGCCAGCGCGAGGCCGCCGTCACCCTCCAGCGCAGCCTGCTGCCGCAGGAGCTGGAACAGCCGGACGACCTCCGGGTGGCCGCCACCTACCGCCCCGGCGGCACCGAGGCCGCCGTCGGCGGCGACTGGTACGACGTGATCACCCTCGGCGCGGGCCGCACCGCCCTCGTCATCGGAGACGTGATGGGCCGCGGTGTGCGGGCCGCGGCCGTCATGGGCCAGCTGCGCACCGCCGTCCGCGCCTACGCCCGCCTCGACCTGCCGCCGCACGAGGTGCTGCAACTGCTGGACGGGCTCGCCGCCGAGATCGACGCCAGCCAGATCGCCACCTGCGTCTACGCCGTCCACGACCCGAGCGAGGGCCGCCTCAGCTACGCCTCCGCCGGGCACCTGCCCGTCCTCGTCCGGGACGCCGAAGGCACCGTCCACCGCGCCGAGGAGCCGACGGGCCCGCCGCTGGGCACCGGCGGCTGGCTGCACACCTCCGGCACCCTCCCCTTCCCCGAGGGCTCGACCGCCGTCCTCTACACCGACGGCCTCGTCGAACGCCGCGACGCCGACATCGACGAGGGCGTCGCCACGCTCGCACGCGCCTTCGCCGGAGCCACCGGCTCGCCGGACGTCATGTGCGACCGGCTGCTGCGCGCCCTCGGCATCACCGCCGAGCACGACGACGACGTCGCCCTCCTCGTCCTCCAGCACCCGAGCCGCGAGGGGCCCGACGCGGAGCTGTTCCACAACGCGGCACTCGACCTGCTCGGCGGCGTGGAGGCCGCGCCGCGTGCCCGCGCCTTCGCCTCCGGGGTCCTGACGTCCTGGCGCTTCCCGCGCGAGCTGCACGACCTCGGCGTCCTCGCCGCCAGCGAGCTGGTCGCCAACTCGCTCCAGCACGGCGTGCCGCCGATGCGCCTGCGCCTGCGCCGCACGGACCGCCGGCTCATCGTGGAGGTCACGGACGGCGACGACCACCTGCCGCGGCGGCGCAGGGCCGAACCGGCGGACGAGTCGGGCCGCGGCATCTCCATCGTGGCCACCATCGCGAGCTCCTGGGGCTCCCGCCGCACCCCGGGCGGGGGGAAGGCGGTCTGGTGCGAGTTCGCCCTGCCGGGCCACCGCCCCGTCCCCGGTCCCGTCTGACGGCGGCCGGTCACGCCGCGACGGTCACCCGCCCGGCGTCCGGCCCACCATCCGGCACTCCGGCCGGTCCGGCCGCCGGGCCTTCCGCCGCGCGGGCCGTGCGCCGCAGCGCCGGATTGTCCTGGACCGGCGACAGCCGCCCGCCCAGCCGCAGCGCCAGCGCCGTGATGCCGAGCGAGCACACCACCAGCAGGACGACGTAGGCCGCGTAGGCGCCCTGGGCCGCCATCAGCCCCCCGACCGCCGGGCCGACGGCCACTCCGAGCTGCTTCACCAGGGCGAAGGCCGAGTTGTACCGGCCGACCATGCCCGCGGGCGCCAGATCCGCCACCAGCGGGGCGACGGTCGGTGACAGCATCGCCTCGCCCAGGCCGAACAGCGCGTACGTCGTGACGAAGAGCGCCGTGGCCACCGCCTGCGCGTGCGGGACGAGCCCGGACGCACCGGCCGCCAGCCACCCCGCCGTCCACACCAGGCCGACCAGCGCGATCACCCGGCTGCGCCGCCGCCCCTCGACCAGCCGCAGCACCACGAACTGGGCGAGCACGATCACCGCCGTGTTGGCGAACAGGGCGAAACCCAGCGTGGACGTCGAGACGCCGCTCACCTCGACCCCGTACGCCGCGAGCCCCGACTCGAACTGGCCGTAGCACGCGAAGAACAGCACGAAGCCCAGGACGCACAGCATCACCATCGACCGGTCCGACGCCAGGCTCCGCCCGCCGCCGTCGGCCCGGGGCCGCGAGGGGGCTGCGGGCCCGGGCTGCTCCGCACCGGCGCACCGGGGCAGCCGGACGGTGAGCAGGACCGCCGCGAGCGCGAGGAACATCACGGCCTCGACGGCGAACAGCACCGCGAAGCTGGACGGCGCGTGCTCGTCGACGATCTGGCCGCCCAGCAGCCCGCCGACGCCCATGCCCAGGTTGTTCAGGAAGAACTGCGTGGCGAAGGCCCGGGACCGGGTCGCGGTCGTCGAGCACCAGACGATCATCGTCGCCAGCGACGGCTGCAGTACCGCGATGCCCGCGCCCATCACGGCCGCGGAGCACAGGACGTGCGGCGCGTTCCCGGCCAGCCCCAGGCTGAGCGCGCCGAGGGCGGCGGCCGCCGCACCGGCCAGGGCGACGGGCATCGGCCCGTGCCGGTCGATGACCCGCCCCACCAGGGGCAGGACGAGCAGTGCGGCGGCGGCGAACGCCGCCAGCACGGCCCCGGCCGTGCCCGCCCCGAGGCCGCGCACGTCGGCCACGTAGAGGAACAGGTAGGGCACGGTGAAGCCGCTGCCGAACGCGCTCAGCGCGTTGCCGAGCTGGATGCGCCGCAGGGTCCCGCCGGTCTCGGTGGTCACACTCACCTTCCTCGGTCGTCGCAGGGCGACAGCCCTGATAACTCAGATGTGAAGACTTCGAAGCTAAACTTCAACGCTAAAGACTACACAGGGCAAGTCTTCAGAGCTAATCGGCTGCGTGGCATACTCCCGCCCATGGCCGACCCACAGCCGTCCCTGGACGAGCAGATCGCGATCTACCAGCGCGAGTACCGCGATCTCGACCCGCAGGTGGAACGGGTGGTCAACGCGCTCAACCGCCTGGACCGGCGCATGAGCGTGGCGTACGGGCGCCAGCTCGCCACCCTCGGACTCAGCGGGGCCGAGTGGGAGGTGCTCAAGGAACTGGTCATGGCGGGGACGCCGTACCAGCTGTGGCCGGGCACCATCGCCAAGCACCTCGGGCTCACCCCGGCAGCCATGACGCACCGCGTCGACCGCATGGTGGAAGCTGGCCTCGTCACGAGGGAACGGGACGAGGAGAACCGGGTCCGCGTCATCATCGGGCTCACCGACGAGGGCCGGGAGAAGTGGCTCCAGGTGATGCGCCAGGCGTCCGCGTTCGAGGAGTTCCTGCTCCAGGACCTCAGCACCGACGAACGCACGCACCTCGGCGACCTCCTCACCCGCCTCCTGGACCGGGTGGCCTCACACCTGGACTGACGGGCGCCTCCACCCGCGAGTTGACAGTGGCAGGAGCCGTACGTAGAGTTCTTCGGGTTGTCAGCGAGCCGCTCTGGCCGCGCAGCGACA